>JAWXAY010000084.1:0-11971 GCA_034439715.1 Pseudomonadota bacterium | reverse complement strand
TCTCTTTTCTCCACTGCGAAGCCCATACCAGTACTAAAATCCAAGTCAGTACAGCGAGATACTCAAAAATACCCGCCGATGTCCCCAATTTATTTAACCTCAAGAAAAACTACGACGAGACAAAAAGCAGCCAACCGTCAATAATCTCGACGGTTTAGGGCCATTAGTTGAGCTGTGGCTGAGAAGAGTGGGTAGAGAAATTGCTATTTAAGCTAGATAGTATGAAAGCCATTTCCACACTTCTTATTTTAGGCCTCTTTGGTTCGCTCGCTCGTGCAGACAGTGACCTAGGTGGCATGCTGGACAGAGGTAAATTTGAAGTCGAAGTCCTACTCTCGTCCGAACTCCCAAATTTCACTGAAGAAGAGCTTTATTTTATTGAACACAATGTATTTCTTAATAAGCAAGAACGTGGGCTTCGGTTACTCCTGGTTGCTACCTGGCAAAGGCTATTGGCCGAAAAAAGAGTGCGAAAACTGACTCCTGATTTACGAGAAAAGCTCGCTATTCCACGCATGCACTGTACAACTGGAAATCGCTGTAGTGAGCTAGTTGCTGTATATTTACCTCTGTCCCATTACCTATTAGTCGATGTTGAATCGGTAAATAAAGAAAATGCCATTTGGTTTTTCCATGAATTAATTCATGCGGTCCAATATATTTATCGGTTTCCCTTAGATATCGAAATTCTCTACAGGTATGCTCAAGAGGGCTCTCCCGACGGCATTAAAATTAGACAAGATCAATTAGTAGATTACCTACGTTTTTTTTATGAAGCCCAAGCTAATTGGTATATTTTGCGGCTGGAGCAAAATGCCGAATGGTTGGATGTTAAACAAAACAAAGCGGGCAAGGTGACCGAACAGGGCCTAAAAATAGTCTTTCATATGACTACGATGACTCTTTTTATGAACTTGAGGCATGCTTTCGAATACCTCCTGCCCAAAATCGACGATTGGTCTCAGGATAAAACACTTAGGCAGCGAGATACAGAATTTCATGAACTTCCCATACTAAAAAAGTACCATAATTTTAACCCCGCAATTCAGGTGGATTTAAGATTTCTCCAAAAGTTTGCTCGCGCAATTGAAATAGGTTATTTTGGTGACCTTGATTTTCTCTATCAGGATGATAATGGCGATCAAAAGATTTATCGCGACCTTCATAATAAGTTTTATAGTACTTTTGGAGAAAGAACATCGAGATTTCTAAAAGGTTGCAGACACACCTTTGAAGTCGTGCAGAATGGATCACCCTTTATCAATTGGCTGACACTTCCAAAAGAAGACCTTGATTGCAGTACATATGGTGAGTCATCGTTTTTTAAAGATCGCGCGGCTATCACAAATATTTTTATACAAAACGAAAATACGAGTCTATTTCACGGTGGAACAAAAGGCGGCGGCGGACCTGGACTAAAAATCGGACCATACATTCAACCCCAACTTTTGGTCTATCCAGAGTAGAATATGAACAAACAAATGAAATTTGAAATGAATATCGCAAAAACCGGTGATGCCGCTATTTCTTTGGCAGATCAAGGCTCAGCTGAACTTGTATCCTATTACCTACGCGACGTGCGTGGCCGTGTGGATTTGGCTAGTGAAGTGCAAAGAAAATCTGGTTACGAGTCATTTACGGAGCAGCTAGAGGCTATTCGCACACATATCGCCAACGAAGACTATAAAAAGGCAAAAGAGATGATAGATTCGTGTGTGACCGAAAGTATAGAAGAGCGGTCTGAACTCTCGCTAGAGAGAGCCAGATATTACTTTTATACACTAGAATACGGCATTTCAAAGGAAATCCTACAGCACCTTATCGTGGATAGGGACGTGTTACTAACAACAAAGATCACGAGCTATGAACTTCTGGGGCAGTCTTACTATCATTTGGGGCATACCGACCGTGCTGTTTCAAACTTAAAAAAATCTTTGAATTATTTGGACTACATGCCCTTTGTGATTTCTTCGTATGTTGCCGGAGCCCACCTAGTAAAAATTAAGTCAGAACAAAACAAATTTTCTGAAGCTAAAGAAATTCTGGATTATCTGAAACAAAAACTTCGCGGAATTAAGCAGGATGAAATCTGGCTCGCCCGAAACTTGTTGGTAGCCAGGGGTTATTGTCATTATCTAAAAAGACAGGGAAAGGTGCAGGAGCTGCGCAGTCTTTTGCACGAGACCTTGGCCATAGCACTCTGGTTAGGTGATTTGGAAATGACAGAAAGGTGTCGCAGAGATTTAAAAGATCTTGGCGAAGTCGAATTGAAATCAAAAAATATCAACTTTCTTGAAGGCCTGGGTGTACTATTAATTACAAACCCAAAATCGATCAGCCGTTTTGAGAACTCGCCAACTTTAAGTAAGGTGCTAATCTGTCTTTTAAGAGGTGAGAAAACCCTCGAAGATCTTTTTACCGATGTCTACGATCTCAAATATGATAAAGAGCGCCACGATATGCATCTGCGCGCCCTGCTCTCTAAACTTAGAAAAAAACTGCCGCCAAATGCGTTACAGGTCAAAGCAGGGCTTATCAAGCTTGGTTGAGTATTTGAAATGATTGAGTCTCATCACAATAAATACTTTTGGAATCAATAACTAACATGCTATAAATGGCGCGTTAGTTAACCAATAATTTGAAAGGAAGTATTTATGAAAATGTCCCTGATTTTAGCAAGCCTAGTTTTTTCTTCAGTTTCCTATGCCTCTTCGATGAGAGATTTATCGAACGATGAGGTGACCACGTTGAATTGGCTACTTCAGTGTCCCAAGGAAGTCGCCCAAGTTACCCAAAAGGGTGAGTGGATTGGTAGCGGCAAGTTTTTCAGTGACCGTGCTGGTTCACGATTTAGCTATAAGTTTTTTCGCCAAAGTGGTTTCACGACTTCAGAATACGTAACTACTCTTCACGTTTCGCGAATTAGAATTAATAATCCACCCTCTGATGCCCCAGGATTTCGCGTTGAATGTGAAATTCAAAAAGAAACGCTCTAGAATACTCACTGATTTTTTTGGAGGGGCACGCCACTTAAAACGCGCGTGCCCGTTTTTTTTACGTTTTTTTACGTCGTTTGTAGTGGGAACTACATCGTACCTTCGACAGTATAAAACTGAACAGCTTTTTTGTTGCTGTTCACTAATAAGATTTTCTTCTTCTTACCCACAAGTGAGGTCAAACGAACTACCTTTATAAAGCAAAGATGAAGTTGATCCCATGTCATCCATAAACACATTTACCTTAATAGTTTCTTTTTTATTAATAAAAGTATCGTAGAAACTAATCTCTCCTACACCCAGTTTTTTTCTAAATATCCGTATGCTGGATGTATTGCTTTCTCCAAATTTTAGATTCAGAGAAAACTGTTTATCGTGCTCAGAAATTGACAATGTAATATCGGGGTTCTCAAGCCCTTCGCTGCTGTATCCCTGACAATTGTAAAGGACATTATCTGCTGATGAGACTCTTGATATGATTGACAGTATGAAGACGCTAAAAATTATTGAGATTAGCTTCATGATAACTCCTAAAAATATTAATTAAAATCCGGCAAAGTAACCGTTGCACGGCTATTATTATCACCAGTAATAGTAAGACTTGCGCGACTAAAGTAGGAATCTACTAAACCCATCTTTTTCATGCTAAAAATCAAACTTTTATGAACCAAACCCTCACAGACATCGCCGTTTGAATCATGATATAACTGGGCAGAACATTGTACTGGAAATGACTCAAGACACGCAGGATTTAACTTGAGATCAAATGTGTGCTCCCCGCAACCCCCTCCATAAACAACTTCGACCTGAATATTTTTACCAATCACACTGGCGCTCTTAACTTCAGCAGCCAAAGACACTGTAGACAGAAGTAATAGGCCTAAAACTTTCAATTTCATAAATGATCTCCCTGTTATTAAATTATTAAAGTTGCTGTGGGAGGATTACTTCCATGGAATAGACAAAGGTTCAATTGAAAGAGTTGTTTAGCAATTTTTACAGGACGCCAAAATATTGACTGAGTAATAAAAGAGGGATACTCCTGAGCCCTAATTAGGAGAAATTTTATGAAAAAATTAGTAATGTTAATGGCACTGGGTTTGGCTTGTACTGCGAGCGCTTCAGAAGTTGTCAAAGAAGGTACAGAAGCTAAAGTCATGTATAAGGGACTTGATAAAGTCTTAGGAGCGGTTTGCGCAGACAGCCGGTGTTTAGTTATGGCAGGTCAAGTCAGCTGTTCAAATAATTTAGGTGAAACCAATGAATTTGTCTGCAATGTGGCCAGCAAAAACGACGTGAATCAAGTTTATTCCGTTTTAGGAAATCCGGCACGCTCGCTTTTTAAATCCCTTGTGGAGTTTCAAGCGCCAGTTTGTCAAGGCAACACTTGCGTTTCGGCGGTGCTTTCGATGGAATGTACGTCTTATGGTTATATGTTTCCTGATTACCTTTGTCGTGCGGTCGTTTCAGAATAAGTTTTTAGTGGTTCAATCCGTTGCGATCACTCCGCTTGTCCAATACCCAAGCTTCTGAATGAGGCCCCTGTACTTAAAACTTTTCTTAACGCGCCATCATCATCTTCATCATAAATATCGCCAATAATTTCTTCGACAATGCCTTCCAATGTGACGATGCCAACCAATTGATTCTGAGTGTATACCAGGGCAAGGTGACTTCGTTTTTCCTGCATTTTCCTTAATGTCTTTAAAATAAATTCACCTTCTAGGACCCTTAAAACAGGACGGACAATCGAATGCCAGTCTTCTTTGCCAGACTTTCGAAATGAGGTGAACTCCTTGGTATGAAGTAGTCCACCAATTCCAGAGACCGTTTCGTCTTTCACAACGGGAAGTCTAGTATGTCCTGAAGCCAAAACGATAGCCTCTACTTCAGAGGCAGCTAGAGACAAATTAATTTTATTCACTCTTTCCCAAGGCAACATTACATCTTTAATTCTCTTTTTTTCGAGATTCACTAGATTAAAAACATACTGCTTATTCTGAGCCGAAAGCTCGTCAAACTTTTCAGCCATATCTGTCGTGGGAGTTGGTGGCTCCTTTGTAGACGCCAATCGAGACCTGCGAAAGATATTTAAGAATTTTCTTGTCGACCACTCTAGAGTAAAGACGATAGGTGATAAAATACGATCAAACAAAACTAGCCACTTCGCAGCTCTTAGTACAATTGCAATTGGATTTCTGAGCGCAAGAGTCTTGGGAACTAACTCTCCTATGACCACGCTCAAATAAGCAATGGGTAAAACGATCAGCAAAATTGCAATTGCTTCTGCCGTATTTTCACTGACTTCAAATTTATTCTGAAAAATTGGACTAAGCCATTCCTCAGCGCCAGCTCCTCCGACAGCTGCCCCCAGTACACCGACAAGAGTAATACCAATCTGAATGATTGAAAGTGTGCGCTCAGGCTTCTCGCGAAGAGACAGAATATTTTTAGCATCGGAATTTCCAGACCTCGCCAACTCTCTAAGATGAGGCTTTCCTACCGATACAAAAGCCATCTCTACAGCGGCTAATAGTGCGTTAACACAAATACATAAGCCTATAACTATGATTTCTTCCACAATCCCCTAGCAATTCGTAGTGATGCCCTTTATAAGTGCCTCCACTTTTCTCTTACATTAGCATTCGTCCGGGATGTTTTCAACCATCTCTGTGAGACAATTGAGTACGCCAACTGGTTCTTTCAAAATTGTGAAGAAACTAAGTACCACTTTCAAAATTGCAGAAAACATAACTTTGTATAAGGTCCCCCACCTGAGCCTTATCAATTGTAGGACTAGAGAGAATTTCGTGGTCATATATAAAGCCATTTGTGGCATGGCGAGGGCTCATATCACGCTCGGTGGTTACCAGCTGAGCTGTGAAGGGATTGAACATTATAACGGAAAACTTTCCCACTTTCTGATTCGCTCCCAGGCGACTAATTTCAACTTTTACTATTAATGGTTTTAGAATTTCTTTTTTTTCGTTGTCCCACATGCGCACAGTTCGTGTTATTTGAGCTACTCCTGAACCAAAGCTAATTTTCTCCGTGCCACCACCAACAACCGGATACTCAACGGTTTCGCTCGAATCAAATTGTAACGTAACCGTGTCTTGTTGATGAAAATCACCCATTATATTATGACCTTTGGTGACTGCCCCTACACTGCAAATCACGTTTTTCTCATGAATGTTAGCGCCTGGAGCGTGCTGGGCCGTGGCTGCTTGGGTAGTGACCAAAAATAAACCTAAAAACAAATTCCTAAAACTCATAAAGACCTCTCCGTTAATTGATGTTCCGCGCTATTAGGTACAATCAACGCAAATATAGTGTACTATTTAATTATAGTACAAATATACTTTAACTATTGTAAAAATGTCATTTGGAGGTCCAGATTCGGCTATGGCGAAGTCAAAGGGTACGCGACAAAAAATAAAGGATGCCGCTCTCGAGTGTTTTTTAACATATGGATTTCGTGGTACAACCATTGCCCTTATAGCTCGTAAAACCAAGACTTCAAAACCACTGGTTCTTTACCATTATAAGAATACTGAAGTACTGCTTTTTGAATTAATGAATGAGTGGGCGCAGTCGGGAAAGTCCACTACGGATCTTTACCTGCAAAAGTTACTGGGGCATCCGCCTCGTGACATTATTGTAGCCCTTCAGGACGCTACATTTGACTGGATGGTTAAGTATCCAAAGATGGCGAGTTTTTCTACTGTGCTTTTTCAGGCCGCAATTGAAGTCAAAGAGGTGCAAAAATTTCTGTTCCAAGTGTTTGAAGGGGGAAGGCTACGTATAGATACGCTCTTGAAGCAAATTCCCCGAATAAAAAATCTACCAGAGTTTGAACGAAAAGGCCTCGCAACGAGCATTCATTGTCTAATTTTTGGCTCCAGCCTTTATATAGTTGGACAAGGCCAAAAGGGCATCATGAAACATACTAAGGAGTTTAATGTACGCGCCATACTCCACGCGCTGGCATAAGGTTTGAACTATAAGTCCGCATGGCGTTTATATTATCTAGATTCGGTACCTACATGGTCACTATTTCCCTAATTTCGGTAATCTGTGACAAATTAGGGGCGCAGTCATGCGGCTCTCAGTTCACGGACAAACTGCACAAACTGCACAAACTGAGAAATTACCAGCTCACGCGCTATGCCTATCTCAATGTTGGTGGGCGAAACATTTGGGTAGATTCGAAATTGGAATATAGGGAGGGCCAGTTTCTTTGGAATTTTAAGCCCAACTTTATCCAAATGGACCTAGCATTCGGACCGAGAGGAATTTACGCCGTAGTTAATCCCGAAACACTCAAAAATCATGAGAAAGCCGAAAGCACGAAAGTAAAGGCTCGCGGCCTGTTGGAGTTTGTTTATTCAGTTTACTCAAATGTGACCAAATCCCGAGACGTTTTTGATAGTAGATTTATTGCAGAGCTGCGCCAGGAAGATGCGCTCAGAGACGAAAAAGCTGTCGCCATCTGGGGCCTATCTAATGATAAAGGGATGGCTGTTTGGGCATTATATGATCATAGCAAAGGTTCAGGTCCCAGCCGGCTTGAAATCGGCCGCCTGGCAAAACGAGGTCTTAACAACATTTCCGTGCTCGAGATTATGCCTTTTATTTCTGAACATTTAATTGCAAAAGGACTCACAGAGGGCAAGATTCTGATTAAGACTGATAATGTTGGCGCTCGCTACTATCAAAAATTAGGTGCAAAAATAATTAAAGAATATGAACCCAGAAAATTTGAGTTAGAAATTTCTATTCAAAAATTTTTAAATCTCTTTCCCAAGCCCAACATCGAAAATGGTGGTAGGCCCTTACTAGTTAAAACTTTTATGGATGAGCCATTTTTCTATTAGTTGGCTTAAACTTAAATAAGCTAGAACAGGAAAATTTGACACCGCCCTCGCTAACCAGCACCAACAACTCACGCCCTTGGTCGCTTAGGTTTACTTTGCCATTACCTTTAAGTTTTCCTTTTTTATCTCTATCCATCGGCAGTCCCCGACTAAACATATGGTCACCAACCCAAACGCCAAGCCCGTCAACAAAAGCGTAGCCGCGCAAATCTACGATTAAATTTCGTAAATGAGACATTGTCATTAGCGATTGGTGAATAAAACCCTCAGGATCGGACTTCACTAGCTTTTGGCTGCGTTTAGCATCCTCTTTCGTCATATAGGGTCCAATGAAAATACCATCGCCACCGCGGCCGTCGGTGGGTTTAATCACATGACCCTTTAAATCACGAAAAACCTCCGCGAATTCCTTTTTGCGCAATTTGCCTGTCTTTGGATCGGCAAAACTCTGGGTTGGTATATTTTGAAGAATCACTTCTTCTTGGAGGTAGTACCTTATGAGTTCAGGAACATAAATATAAAACTCTTTATCTCCAATAAAATCCACACCCGGGCTATAACTACTTTCTACTTTTCCCTCTAGAATTGCTTTTATGAGGCCGCGCGCGCCACGGGAAGCGCGCAATTCACTCTCGAAATCCGCTTCGATATCAGATTGGGCAATAAGGCGTAGAAGTTTTTTATAATCAATTTCTCCAGTTTTTTTATTAGGAGAGAACAAAACCTTTTTGATTTTTTCGATAAGCTCTTCATAGCCTTCGCGGTCATCCTCCATCTCCTCTAGCTGGCTCAGAGCTTCTTCGCGAATAAGTTTTTTTTGAACCTCAAAGTAAGAGGGGTCAATCCCGTCGTGCTCACCATTGATAAAAATAAAGCCAACTTTTTCTTTACTGGCCTCAAAACCCTTTTTTGTATCAAAAACATAGACGGCGTCTTTTGAAATTTTTAGCTGAGTTTGAGATTTTGGAGTTACGAACATCACTCCATGTTTTACGAAAATATCGCGCAAGCGCGGATCTTCATTGTCAGAGCTATGCCTCGACATGTACATAACAACCCGGCCATCATGCAAATCAGCGCGATTTTTAAAGACATCTGTTAAACCTTTATAAAATTCTTCAGGATTTTTGTGTTTAATTTTTTTGAGCTCAGGATAGGATTTTGCAAGATATTTGTAAGCTAAATCCAAATCACCCAAACCCCCAAGGTAACCGGGGTTATCTTCAATGACCCGCCAATTGCCATTTTCGTCACGTATAAGGTCAGGGCCATACATGAAAGCAATACGACTGGGATCCAGCTTTCCGAAATGTCCCAGCTCGGTGGTTTTTGACATTGCCCGGGTAACTACAGATTCAGGCACGATGTGATCTCTGGCATAATTTTTACTTCCCGAATAGTGATCCATCAGAAAAGCGCGAATGGCTTGTGCGCGCTGTTCAATACCTGGTTTAACAACCCCATAAAACTCGGCGCTGGTGAGTATACGCGGGAGAATTTCTAAATAGTTATCTCCCTCAAATGCTTTTTTTGAGTTCTCAAATAATTCGTTTCGCTTCTTTTCAGGAATACTTTCCCAAGCTTGGTAAATGGCGGCGTAATGGGGACGAACCTCGCCCTTCTCATCAAAGATTTCGTCATACCCATTAAGTTGAGCACCTGACGAACTTATCCATAATACCGTAAATAAGTAGACTGCTGTTCTGGTCACCGCGCACTCCCTAAATATAACCTAAATGACTTGCTGCATCATAATATGGTATTTGCAGCGTTTTATCAATTAAATTGCACACTCCAGGGGGATTTATTGGTTTGGCGGCTTCGAACTCCCAATCTACCCTTCCAGTAGCACCAGGGTGGTGTTCATGTCTAATTTGGCGAAAAAGCCCGCTGAAATTAAATTCCACACTAAAATTTTTGGTAGTGGATTTTTTATAGGTTCCATTAGAAATATTGATGGGAGCGTTAGTTTCTGTTAAATAGTCTTTACCGACCAATGAAGTGGAACCAGAGCATATGAAACAAAACAGCGCTAAAACGAATTGTGCTCTAAAGTCTGAAAATGCAGACGGCCAAGCTAGTCATCAGGGCCATATCGTTCAGTTTTATAACAATGAAAGTGAGCTTGCTGGCTCTGTAGTTTCATTTATGACAGCTGGCCTTAATAATAATGAAGGTTCACTTATTATTGCGACACCATCCCATCGAGAAATTTTTGAAAATTCGTTAAACGAGACTGGTCTTAACGTAGCTAAATTAAAAAAACAGGGCCGGCTAGTGATTCTCGACGCGGCTGAAACTTTGTCAAAAATAATTGTCGATGGCCTTCCCGACCCCAATAAGTTTCGTGAATTTATCGGTACCATTCTCGACAGTATGGAAAAGCTCTATCCTAATATTAAAGCTTATGGCGAAATGGTGGGAATTTTGTGGGACACTGGCAATATAGAAGGAACAATTCTATTAGAGCAATACTGGAATGAACTTGCTAAAGAAAAGTCGTTTACGCTTCTTTGTGGTTACGGATCACATCAATTTCCAGAAGCTAGCCACTCCCGTTATTTTAATCAAATTGGTAAAGAAGGTTATAGAGAAAGTCACTATAGAGTGATCGCTGAATTACAGCAGCGAGAAAAAGCTCTCCATAGTGAAATTAGCGAACGTAAAAGAGTTGAAGAAATCCTAAAAAAAGAAGCTGCTGAACGAAAACGCATTGAAACTGAGCTACGAAGGAATCAAGCTGATCTCAACGATTTTTTTGACAACGCAACTGTTGGCCTTCATTGGATAGGTCCCGACGGAACGATTCTGCGAGCAAATCAAGCTGAGTTAAATTTATTAGGCTACTCGCAAGAAGAATATGTAGGCCACAACATAACTGAATTTCACACCGACACTGACGTCATTAATGAACTCCTAAAGCGCCTCACTAATCAAGAAAACATTCAGAGTTTTCCGGCCCGACTTAAATGTAAAAACAACATGACAAAGCATGTACTTATCGATTCAAATGTGTACTGGGAAAATGGAAAATTTATCCATACTCGCTGTTTTACCAGAGACGTCACTGAAATTAAGCTCGCTACACAGTCAGTGGCACACTTAATGGCGCTTTCACGTATTGATTTAGATAATTTAAAAGAGGAGCGCGAAATCCGAGAACGCTTTGTCGCTGCTCTCACTCATGACCTCAGAAACCCCCTTAGTGTTGCAAAAATGGGAATCCAACACCTAATAAATAAAGGCTTTACTGATTCGTCAGTATCTCTTTTAAAGAGAATCGTTGAGAGCATCGAGCGTGCAGACCACATGATTCATAATCTCTTGGATGCCAATCGAATTTCGGCAGGACAAGAAGTGCCAATTCGAATAGGCACTTGTGAATTGCACTCATTGATTGTTGCAGCAATCGAAGAACTTTCGGTGGTCCATGGCGATCGTTTTATTCTGAATGGTGACCAAAACATTGTGGGACAGTGGTCCCGCACTGCCCTTCAAAGAATTATCGATAACTTGGCTAACAATGCCGTGAAGTATGGATCGAAAAACACGCCCATTACTATTACGCTGAAACAAATTGATAAGTGGGTGCGCCTTACTGTGCAAAATGAGGGCGTGGGAATCACGCCCACTGCTCAGGCTGGAATCTTTGAACCCTATCGTAGAGAAACTTCGGCGGAAAATGGTAGGCAACAAGGTTGGGGTTTAGGCCTCACTATTGTACGCGGGCTTATAAAAGCACATGGCGGAACAATTTCCGTCCAAAGTGAGATTGGCAAAGGGGCCACTTTTACAATCGAACTCCCACTTGATGCTGGGCCTTTTCGATCTCCGATTAAAATTAATTCGGGACGCTGATGTTCCATTACGAGATAAATAGCATCTCACTTTGAGAAAAACCGCGACTTTAGTTTCAAGTATTTAGACAAAAGTCCGATGAGTTAGGTATGCGCGCGGTACGTATATTTATTATTTTTTTAACATTGGCCGGACTCTGCGGTGCTCAGGCACAAACTTCACCACAGGTAGTGAGTTTGCAGGGACGCATTTTAGATCCCGCGAGCCTCCCACTTGAATCCGCCAGCGTGCAATTTACTA
>JAWXAY010000083.1:0-8980 GCA_034439715.1 Pseudomonadota bacterium | reverse complement strand
GTTTTGGTTTTAGGCTTTTTCTTGATGGACATTTCGCGTATTTACGCCTTCAAAACGCTCCAAAAATCTCAAAAGAATGATTGACAGTCAACAAAATGGTGAAGGAACTAGCAGCGCGTACAGATCCTCTTAAAAGACACTCAACATCTCCGTCAACGTCGGTACCAACTGGCCAAAATCTTATTTTCCCTGTGTCTCGATTTACATGATTTTTGCACAATTTCATAAGCATGTCAGGCATCGACTCAAATCGACTCAAAAATAAAAAAGAAGACATACTGTGTCTTTGGGAAGAACGTTGTCTCAAAGAAGTCCCATCTGCGGGTACAGGTGCCACGCTTGCGCTTCGAGATTCTGTACCCACTTACCTTGATCATTTAAGCGAAGCCCTTTCGACTAACCGCAGAATGGATTTCAAGACTGTTGTTGCGCACAATGGAGAAGCAACTCGCATCGGCAAAATGCACGGTACGGATCGCGCAAGCAATAGAAGCTACATACTTACCGAGGTAATTTTTGAGTATTCCATATTGCGACAAGTAATTTTTCAGATCCTCGAAAAAGACGGTCCGTTAAATGAGACACAACGGAATATTATTTACGATTCCCTTGAACAAGCTGTAAACGATGCGGCAGTAGAATTTTCTGAAATTCATGCAGATATTCAACAGAAATTCATCAATACATTAACTCACGATCTAAAAACTCCGATTGCGGCAGCAAAAATGAGCGCCGAACTTATACTAAGACGAGTTGGCGCAGTTGACTCCAACGTTATCTCGATAAAAAGAATTATTGTCGGTATAAATCGTCTCGAATCAATGATCCACAATCTTCTCGATGCGAGCAGAGTACGAGCTGGTGAACGGCTGACGCTTCAATTCATTCAATGTGATTTGGATGCGGTTGTCAGGGAAATCATTGATGAAATGTCCGTCGTTCATGGCGATCGATTTAGGCTGGATTCTAAAGTTCCTATTGAGGGGAATTGGGGATGTGACGGATTGAGACGTGCTTTAGAAAATCTGATCGGCAACGCTGTCAAATATGGGACAAGCGATACGATAATAGAAGTTTCATTAAAGCCTAAAGAAACAGGAATAGAGATCGGCGTGCACAATCAAGGCTCACTTATTCCTGAAAAGGAAATTCCATTATTGTTTCGGCAATTCCGCAGAGGCAAGAGCGTTGAAGACGCAAAGCAGCCAGGCTGGGGCTTAGGACTTACTTTAGTTAAGGGAGTAGTCGATGCCCACAAAGGCAAAATTCGGGTGGAAAGTGCTGAAGGAAAAGGAACCACATTTATTCTTGAGATTCCGTTTGCCGAAACAGTCGCCACTGCCAGTGTTGAACCACTGGCGACATAAAGCCGATGCCGTGGTGGAACGTCTCGACCAAGAAGTTGATGTCCCTCCAGCTCCTGCTTCCATTGCAACCATGATCGTACCGCAACTCAACCTGCCCAAGCATAAAAAACAAAACTCACTCTATTATAGACACGATACGCCCCTGCCACGTTAGGATGTCTAAATGATCTCTAGATTTTTATCGCGACTTAAGGTGAATGGGGTCGCTATATCCATATTAGCAATAGCACTTATCGTAAGACTCATAACAACTTACGATTGGTTCGAATCGCCGTACATGCAAATTCCACTTATTGATGCTTTAGATCACCACCAACAAGCTCTGAAAATTAGCGAAGGACAACTGCTTTCACCTGGAGCATTTTACGGATCTCCATTCTATCCCTATCTTTTAGCGGGAACCTATCTATTTACTAATGGAAGTCCTCATCTAATGATTCTCATTCAAATTTTATTAGGTGTTGGTACTTGTATAATATTAGCCCGTTCGACCGAATCTTATTTTGGCAAGCAAGCGGGCCTGTGTGCGGGTTTGATAGCCGCACTTTATGCCCCTTTTATCTTTTTTACGCCCACGTTGATGAAAGAGACCGTCGCCATTTTTTGTATTGCTTTATTTGTCTCCTTCGTCGCAAAAGCCCATTTATTTAATAAATTAAAATATTTTTTGCATTAGGAATAACCTTAGGTCTCGCAGCCTTATTTCGGGGAAATATCCTTTTAATATCGCCATTTATAGTGGGCTATCTTTTATGGAAAAGATCACAAGAGCAGTCTAAAAAAAATTCTGCTTGTTGCTGTAGGGATTACCTTAGCTATTATTCCTTTTACAATACACAACTGGCTCGCCGCTAAAGATGTTGTCTTAATTAACTATTCGGGCGGGTTCAATTTTTACCTTGGAAATAATAAGATCGCGACGGGAATTAATGTAACTCCAGACGGAATTTCTACAGATCCTGAAAAAGAATATAAGGATATCAGTAAAATTGTCGAGAGTGAGCAAGGACGGCGATTACTCCCCTCTGAAGTTTCTTCTGCGTGGACTAAAAAAGCACTTTCCTACATTTTCGAAAATCCATGGCAATGGATAGTTTTGGAGTTTAGAAAGCTTGCCATCGCAATCAACAATTATGAAGAGCCTAATAATTATGACCAAAAATTTCACTGGGCTCATTTTTCTTCTATTAAATATTTAATGAACCTTAGATTCATAAAATTAATTTTCTTTAGCTTCGTCTTAAATTTGGCATCATTATCCGTTTTTGCGGCCAGTCCCCCCAATGATTTTATGGCTCTCGAAGTTTGCCTCAAATACAGCGATTCTTCTTGTTCGTTAAAAGAATTTGTGGATTTAGGTTTTAGCCCAGATGCACGTCGATCTTGGGAAAAGACCGATACCAATCAGTGGACCCTTACGTTGAACTTTGTGGATAAAATTTCAAAGAAGAAGGGTAAAGTCATCACCGCTTTCAACAAAGAAGATGCGAATGGAAAGTCGTTTGCAGTCATCACTCGCATGATTTCAAATGACGGTCAGGCGGTCCTTGCTCGAAATGGTCAAGTGTACGCAACAGCAGACGAGGAGATTTCGCCAGCCATGTTGCCGAGTGTAGTAGTTCCCATGATTCAAACAGTGAACGAGAAGACAGGTCGAGCTGCGCAGGCACGAGCGAATAATAAGGTCAAGGTAGCGGCACAGAAGCGACTAGAATTAAAAAAGGATTTTGAGGCCATCCCTGGAAAATATTTTTCAGATTCGGAGCAAATTGAGATTGTGAAGGTAAGCGATGATACCGTGAAGGCAAAAATTTCGGTGAAATGTTCGCCAATATCGGATGACCCGCTCAAAGTTTATGAACAAGTCCTCAAATTAAAATATTCCTCCGACGAGGGCCGCTACACGTCGAGCCTAAGCGTCGATAAGTGTAATCTCTCGGTGATGTTCGGGTATGGTCAGATGGATACCATTCAAGGAGTCGAATTTATTGACGCCGATAACACCTCCAAGCCACGACAACGAGGAGAAAAGGCAAATGGCTGTTGTATCAGAGGCAGATTTCTAAAGCGCACCAAAGCCGAAGTGGATGCAAATGCGACGGCCCAAGCTGAAAAGCAAACGCAGGACAACCTTCAAAAAACGGAATCTGATTCCAAGATAGCTGCTTTGGTTGGTCATTACGAAAATAGTCAGGCCGATGTCGGCGGGGCTATTGATGTCGCCTTGGATGGCAACTCAGCACTTAGGGTCACCTACGCCAAAAAGGAATGTAGTTTTCAGGATAAGAAGGCGTCAGTTGAATACTTAGAATATAATGAGACCTCTGTGGGAAAGTTCAAGGAGGGCGACTGCGAAATCTCATTGAAATTTAGCAGAGTGAAATCCATGAATAAAAATGTTCTATCGATTGACGAAAGTGGCAATTGCAAAAACCTATGCCCTCAAGCGCCAAGTGGATTTTCGATCATTGGCAACTTTGATAAAAAATAGATTCAACCTAAAATCCCAGGTCGTGAAGCAAATCAAGCAGGGCTTTTGCCTTAGATTTGTTTCCCTGCTGAGCCGCTAAAGATAATATCGAAAGGGCCAATGCCGCGTCAGCTCGATTCGTAGTCGAACTACGTCTCCTAAATGTTCCCGCAAATTGTTTCATTGCTTTGTCAATTTTATCATCCACAGTGAATTCATTGATTCGCGCTTTTGCCGGTTGATTATTCATTTGCGACACCTTTCGCTAGAGTCATCTCTCTCAATAGAAGACAAAAATAACAATAACAGCGAGGCCAATGCTTTCCGCTTTGTTTTCTCGGGCGACGTTGAGCCGACCGTCCTGAAAATTCCCTGGACCTTTCTCAAGACTTCTTCGCGATTCAATTCAGCAATCTTTTTCATACACTTCTAGCCTCTCCGGTTCATATGCTTTCCAAGATAGTTCTCAACCTTGTAAGCGGAAAACACATAGAGGGCCTCGTTACCTAGACAGACTCAAAGAGAATACTCTAGATGAACATCTCGTCGTTTTTTTACGATATTCTACAAGGGTATGGGCGCTAGAGTAGCAATCCCAATCTCCAGAGTTCAAGGGCGTTGCGTGGGTTACTTAACGGTGGAGTCTCGATGCTTGGATATGAAAAAGATCCGACCAACTCAGGCAAACTTATTGTCGTTCAAGATGAGGTCAAACATGCTCAAAGAATATTCAAAGACTACCTAACAAATGCTAGTCTTCAGGCAACGGCAAAAATGATGAATGACAATGGAATTAAACCAAAAGTCATACTTCACAAAAGAAATCGACATATTGCCGAAGGTCGTTGGACCGTAAATACCATCAGAAATGTGCTCACCAATCTTGCTTATATTGGTAAGCGAGAAATTAACCGTGGCAACAAAGACGAGGATCAAGAATACTTAAAACCATGGCAGCGATACCAAATTGTAGAAGCATCTTGGAAAGGAATTGTCTGCGAGGATGATTTTTATCGAGTACAAAATTTGATGGAAGATAACCGACAAAAGGAAAGAACCCGTTTAAAAGATGCACTTCCACGCTTTTATCTACTGTCAGGAATCATCAAGTGCGGTGAATGTAGTCGCGCCCTGATTGGCCAAACATCACATGGCAGAAGCCAAGTGCACCGCTATTACGGGCATAAAAAAGAAGTTGGTGAGGCCACCCTTTGCAAGTACTCACGCTTTAGAGCTGATGAAATTGAGCAAGCTGTGGTTCAGCACTTGGATGAAATTCTTCTTCGTGCTGGCCATCTTGATTCTGTCGCTGGAAATATTCATAAGATGATGAACCATCAGAATGTTGACGGCATAGCCGAAAGAGATCGGGTGCAAAAGGATTTAGTAAAATTAGAAAGTGATGTTGAGGCCGCATTTTCACTATTTATTGAAATGGGTAAAGACACTCAAGCTGCCAGCTTGGTGAAAGAAAAACTTGAAAGGTTGGCAGAGAAAAAAAGAAAACTAACCAATTACAGGGAAGAAGTTTTGGCCAAGATTCAAAAAAGCCATGACATTAACGAGGCCCGAACTGTCATTGAGAATAATGCCTTAGCGTTTAATAAAGGATGGAAAAAAGCCAATCCAGTCACTCAAAAAAGGCTACTCCGTAGATTGGTTGATAAGTTGATTTACTCGGGCGATGGCCTACATGCCTTCTATGTTGTGGCAAAAGATACTGCTTCCACTGTCATCGAAAAGAAACTGAAAGGGGCTTCGGAACTAGCTTCCGAAGCCTATTCAAAATCTATAAATGTCATTGATTCTCTTACAAAGAGCACCACTGGCATGTTTATGTCCAATGGTGCGTCTGTTGTTTGTAATGGTGGAGGTGGCTGAATATGGTACGAACCACATTCTGTCGCCTCCCACTTACTTGGATTCTATCGAGTTTTTCCAAAAGTGCCATTGGAAAAACCCCGCCAACTACAGCGATCTTTACCTCAAAAATGGCCTTTCCGCCGCTCAGATCGGTGAAATGCTCAACATCCCAAAGCAGACCGTACTCGGCCAGCTTCAGCGTGAAGGCATTCGCCTCGGCTCCAACAAGGGCCGCTTAGCGAACCCCGAGAACTATCGGCTGCTTTACGCTCCATACGGCTTCACGAAAAAAGATGGCCGTCTCGTTCCAAACAAATCCGAACTAAAAATTTGCCGCCTAGTAGTTCAGCTTCGTGGCGATTCGAAAATCTCCTTTCAAGAAATCGCACGAGAACTTGAACGGCGCCGAATTAAGAGTCGCACTGGTTCGATTTCGTGGACCCACGCGACCGTCGGCCGAATTTTTAAACGATGGAACGGAAAAATATAACCAGGAGAACCAACCATGCAATCCGCACTCAGAGACATGACCCTAGCAATCGCCGCACTCGTGATCCTCGCTTACTCCACCGGCCAACGTGAATGGCTGTGGAAACAGATCGCCGTCGTTCGGCAGATCGCGCTGACCGAAGCGCGCCAGGACTGGGGATGTCCGAGTATCTTCGACAAGTCGGCTTGCCAAAGAATCATAACGCCTAGATAACCCCAAAAACCAAGACTGATCCAATTTCTTTCTCAATTTGAATGATCAACATGGTCACCACGCAAAATCAATCTGGCTTGGCCATGTGCAAAAAACGACGAAAATAGAATGGTGCTCTCTAATTGACGAGTATCGAACTACGTCGACAGTTTTTTGCCGCAACAAGGCGTAGAAATAATTTCTACTTTTATAGAAAATGCTTGCTTAGCGGAGGCCGCCATCTTTACCGTGGGTCTTGCTGATCTAGAGCGGAAACTCTGGAGTTCGCGCAAGCGAACAATTTGAGCGAAAGCTCAGGGAGAAAGGCCCAAAGAAATTTGGCTCTTTCTAAGCGCTGGACACAAAGGAGTCCGAAGGCCGCAAGGTCTCCCGGACCATAATCCACTGGCCCCGGTCCAAGCATTCCGGTCCACGGCTTCACCGCTGAGGGCTAGGAACACTATGGCCGGAGTTTACGGGTTGTGTGATTTAGTTGGATAGTTGGCTTACTGATTGCAATTAGTAGGTTTACTTGATGACTAATCTAACAATGAGTCAAGTGAAGCGTCGAATCAAAACGACGCAGATGATTGGAGCAGGTGACATACGGTTTGGTTCCGCCTTCCTACGCAGAGGTGGCCTCTAACTCGGAATTATCCGAGAGAGCGCCATTAAAGGAGGACGAAATCATGAGTACGAAAATAACAGTACCTAAGAACCGTAAATCAGCACCTTACCGTGCCGGCAAATCCGGGCCAGAAGTGGCTTTGGAGAGAAGCCTGGAAGCATCGCGAGCTTCTTGTGTGGCTTTTCTTCAAAGTTGCGCACCACTTTCGGCAGTTATTTGGCGGCTAGACCTGTTTCTTTCCTACTTAAAGGGAGTGTAAATGATTGGCAACGCACTGAGAATTCTACGGGTATTTAATGATCTTACTCTCGTTGAGCTTGCAGTAGCTCTCGGAATTCACGCGAGCTTCATCTCTGAAGTTGAGACCGGGAAGCGAAAGCCAAGCCTCGAATTAATTGAGAAGTACGCGAAGTATTTTAAACTCCGCACCTCCTCGATATTATTCTTTGCTGAAGAACTCGATAGCAAATCTCTCAAGGGCAAAGCAAAAGATGTCATAAGACGCAAGATGATCTCACTCTTCAAAACCATCGAAAAGAACGGTAGCAGTGATGTGCAGGCTCACTAGACTTTCAAACAGAAAAATTCTTTGTGAGATTCTCGGCGTCACGCTCTCTGAACTTAATTCCTTTGTAAAAGAACCAGAACGCCACTATCGCATAAAAAAAATTCCAAAACCGGATGGCACCGAACGAGTGCTGGAAATTCCACGGGCAAAGCTAAGAAAAGCGCACGCCCGACTCAAACACCAGTTATCTCTCCTTACCTTGCCTGACTACGTGCACTCTGGCGTTAAGAAACGTAGCTTCGTTACCAACGCAAAACCACACCTAGGAGCGAATTCTGCCCTTACAATTGACGTGAAGAAATTTTATCCAAGCTGCTCCACTAAGGCGGTAGAGCTTTTTTTTAGAAAAAAATTACAACAACCCAAAGACATTGCTGAAATACTGGCAAAAATCTCGACCTACGATGGCCATATTCCTACCGGGAGTCCTGTTAGTCAGATTTTAGCCTACTGGTCGAAAGCTAAAGCCTTCGACGAAATTTGGCGATGGGCGAAGAATCGTAACCTTACAATGACACTTTATGTAGACGATATTACATTATCCTCTGAGGGTCGAATCGTTCCTCGGCACTTTCTAGTCGACGTTTCCGGCATTTTGAAGAAAAACGATTTGGCTATAAAACGAAGTAAAGTCCTGTTTTACGATGAAGGGTCCGCCAAACGAGTAACGGGAAATATCATTCTTCCGGGCGGCAAGATCGAGGCACCAAACAAATTAAAGGCGAAGCTCTTTAAAGGGTATCTGCGTCCTGTGGGTGGTACCATAGCAAAACTAGGGGAGCCCGACGTGCTAAGTGCCTTGGGCTTGCTTAGAACCATCCAAATGCTTGAGGGTAAGCACCTTTACCCCCCGCTCACCGAAAATTTGGTGGCGAGGGAGCGCGCCGATAGAGCCTTGAAGGCAGCAAATGCCGAGGCACGGTTATTAGCTAAGAACCGCTAACCATGAAACCATTGTTTTGCACAAGCGCAAAAATTATCTGCGATAAACATCCACTGCTGTCCGGTTCATTTCACAGGTTGAGAACCATCTGAGACCCGCACTGGTGGCGGGTTACGCGTGGGAGCCGCCCCAAGAGCCTTGATAACGGCTCCTTTAGGAGGAGCAGCGTCCCGATCGCCGCCATGGCGTCGGGTATAGAGATATCGCTCTTCATCGAGTACTTCAGGATATGCACGTGTCCCTCTGCAAATTAATAGCTTATCAAAAAAAATAGATATTTCACAGACTTGCGCAATTCGATTTTCCCGGTATTTTTCGCGGCGTGAAGATAATTTTTGAATTTTTCCTACACATAATTTATCTGTGGCTCATGGCCCTCAAGCCCAAAGCCTTCCGCTCACTTGCTGCTGAGAACATTCTGCTTCGCCAACAGCTGATTGCCATAAAGCGGAAAAGGCT
>JAWXAY010000082.1:0-35576 GCA_034439715.1 Pseudomonadota bacterium | reverse complement strand
ATTTATGAACATCTATACGCCTGAGCCCGAAGAGGAAATAGAAGAACCGCAAGAACGTGTGGTGATTTTTAAATATGATCCTCCAACACCGGCCGCTCCAATTATCGACTCGCCAACTCCTGAAGTAGCGCCCAAGGAAAAGCAAGTAGAAAAACAGGCTGTTGTTCAAACTCAAACCGAACCCAAAAAAGCAGAGAAGAAGTCGGGCGGAGAAACAGCGCAGATAGCTCCCAAGAAGACCACGGTAAAAAAACCTGAGTTGACGTCGGTCGCTAAACCTAAAATCACCAAGCCGGGCGCTTCGATAGAACCTGGCGCCGTAAAAAAACCGGCACCGCCAAAACCCGAGGTCGATGTAAAGTCAGTGGGAATTTTTGGCTCCGGTGGAGTTAGAGAAAACATCGGTGGCTCTGACTCCTCATTTGCGGGACTCCGTGAAGTTACCAAAGGTGCCAGCGCAGCTGCGGGAGAAAGTGATCGCCCAGGATCTGGTCTAAACGCCCCCCGTACAAAAGAGGGAGCTGGCGGACAGGGGATCGCCCCAATTGGTCGAGCTGACGTAAAAATTAGCACTCCTGGAGTCGGCAGCGGTGGTCGCGGACAAATTGGTTCAGGTTTAGAAAAAGGCTCTGCCAGTATTGATATTAGCGCAGAGGTTGAAAGTTTGAGCGGGGGAATGGATCGCGAGGCGATACGACGGGTAATCAGAGAGCACTTAAGTGAGTTTAAAAACTGTTACGAAATTCAACTCAATAAAAATCAAAATCTAGCCGGAAAGCTGGTTTTAAAGTGGGAGATTGGCGACGGCGGAATAGTTGGTAAGGTCGAGGCCGTCAATAGAGGCGATACAATTAGAGAAAAAAGAGTTACAAAATGTTGTATGGACGTGATTAAGGGACTGCGATTTCCCAATCCACCACCGAATATGGTCGGCGTGGTACAATATCCGTTCGTATTTTCATCTCAGTAAAAGAATTAATCAGGAGGAATCATGGATGAACAGCAGGTAGTTACACCCGAAGTCCAACAAGTGGCATCTTGGACAGTGGCCGGAGCCTTTGATGAAGGCGGACCAGTCATGTGGGTCATATTGGGGATTTTGATCCTCACAATAATGATCATAGTTAATCGGTGGAGAACGCTCGGCCAGCTAGTGATCGACAAAGAGGATTTTATTGAAAAACTTTTTGGCATGGTCGTGGCGGGACAGCTTAGGCAAGCCATTGCTTATTGTGATGGTTACATGGCGCCGCTCGCCTTAACTCTTAAGGCAGGACTCGTTCAGGTTTTAAATAAGAGACCTGATGAAGAAGTGCAGGTCGCGATGGATGCCGTGGTACTCAGAGAAACTCCAAAAATAGAAGGCTGGACGGCCTTTTTGGCGGTGTTCGGAAACTTAGCTACACTCGCGGGTCTTTTAGGTACAATCACTGGAATGATTAGATCATTTAGGTCTATAGCCGAGAAATCGTCAGCAGAAAAAGCGACGGAACTTTCAAGAGGTATTTCTGAAGCGTTAAACTGTACGGCGTTTGGTCTTTTCGTGGCGATAATCGCGATTCTAGCATATGGTTTTTACCAAAGAAAAGTGGGTCTTGCGGTTAACGACATGGTAGAGGGCAGTATGAGTTTAATGAATGTAGTGGCTTCAAATCGGGAAAAACTTAAGGATTAAGATAGGAAAATAAAATGTCCCAAATTGATGATGGTGGAGAAGGTATAAACGTAGATGTGAACTTGGTTCCGTTCATTGACTTAATGAGCGTTCTCATTGTCTTTATGCTTTTAACTGCCGTATGGACACAGATTTCCATGATTCAATTGGGCAGCTCTATCTACAGTAAGCGACAGGACGATGAACCACTCGCCAAGCAAGAAGATAAAGAGCTCAGGCTGGATATCAAGAAGAATGGCTACAATCTAATGTTTGCTGGCAAATCTTTTCCGATTCCCAAAACGGGCGAGACTTACGACAAAGAGGCTTTAAGAAAATTGTTATTAAAAATTAAAGACCGAAACCCTGATCAAACGGCGGCTCAAATAATGGTGAGCGAAGATCTTAAGTTTGAGATTTTTATCGAGGGCATGGATGTTCTGCTACAGAGCCAATTTCCTAACATCGGGGTTATTACCGGAGAGGTAAAATAATGCCAATTCATCCGCCGGGCAAAAGAGTTCGTAATAAGTACCTCTCACGCAAAAAAAAGCGTAACGTCGTCGCAGTTCTATCGCTCACTGCGATGGTGGATATGTTTACAGTTCTTGCTGTTTTTTTGCTGCAAAATTATAACGTGACTGGCCAAATTATAGAGATTCCTCAAGACGTGGACTTGCCAACTGCCTCAGAAATTAGAGAGCTCAAAGAGTCCAACATAGTCATTGTCTCCAACAAAGAAATTTTAATTCAGGAGAAAAAGGGCGTTGTAACTGTTATTTCGACCAAGAAAGTTCGAGAGCAAGACTCTTGGATGATTAAGCCGCTCTATGATAGATTGAGAGTTCTAATTGAAAAGAAGAAAAAGGAACTAAAGGCAAATCCTATTGCCCGCGTAAAGGATACCTTGAGCGATGCCAAGAATGCTAAGGTGGCCCCAGAGAGAGGAATGTACAAAAAGGTGACGGTCTCAGCCGATAAATCGATTGATTTTTTAACAATTAAAAAAGTTATGTTTACAGTGACCGAGGCTGGAGCAAGTGAAATCAATTTTGCCGTCGAAAGTACGCCAGAAAAACTAGTAAAATAGAAACCAGTTTATAGAAGCTAAGCAGCGGTTCGGTTAGGTTTTTCTTCTAAGTTTTTAAATTTTTTGACATAGTCGATTATCCGAGCCTGCATTTCAAGGTGTAGATTTTTAAATTGTAGTCCAGCCTCTTCGTTCTTAATGAGATATTTAACAACGGCAGACGCTGTAATGTTCACACTCAGGTCAGGACTTTTGATGCTTAATTTAACTACTTTACCTTTTTCGAGCTGAGTAAATCCCGCAACTCCAATGCCACCAACACTGATGGTGAGGGCCTGCGCTGTCTGCTCCACGCCGTCAACGTTTAGTATGACTACAGCGTTCAGTGGGACTCTAGGGTGAGTACGGCGACTGACCCCCAGTTCATCAGCGATCGGTGGAAACTCAAAAACCTTTGCCCAATTTTCCATTCCCATTGACCAAATCAAGACATTATCAAACTCAGCGGTGGACACCGTTCGCAAGTACCTAATCAATTCAGCCTGGACCATGGGGCCTAGAGACCGCCCGCCGTAATTTAGAAACCAGTTTTGAGGTTCCTGCTTCAAGGATTGCCGACGACTGATAATTTCATCGAGATGGCGATTTAGCTGATTAATTGGTATCCATTTTTTTTGTCCACGTACCCAAACAAACGAGGTGGCATCCTCTGACAATGCGGCTTTGGATTTAATTTCGTCCGTTGTGAACGGCCCAGTCACGTTATCTTCAGAGTAATAAAACCAAATTTTTTCCATAAGTGCTAACAGATTATCGGTTCTTTATTAGAATTTCTTGACCGAAAGGTGATGTCTCAAAATGAAACGTTAGGCAGCTATTTTAGCGTTAACGACTACACCTTCGCCGCTGATAATCTGATTCATATTGCCAACACACTTTTGTAAAGTTTCTGCTTGCGCAGAAAGTTGCTGTGAAGATTCAGCCACGGCACCAGCGCCCTCAGCGTTTTTCTGAGTGAGCTCGTCCATTTCGACGATCGTTTTGTTGATCTGGCTAATGCCCTCTGATTGTTCATTGCTGGCTAGTGCTATCATCTGGTTAAGTTCGGTGATTTTACCAATTGATTCAACAATACCCTTAAGAGCAACTCCACCACGATCTGCTGTTTGAGTGCCCAGCTGCGTTTGTTCAACGCTTTCCTTAATCAATTTAGAGATATCTCCAGCCGCTACAGAACTTTTCTGTGCTAAGCTGCGTACGGCCTCGGCCACAACGGCAAAGCCTTTACCTTGTTCGCCCGCTCGTGCGGCTTCAACAGCGGCATTGAGAGCTAGCAGGTTTGTTTGAAATGCAATGTCATCAATGACATTTATAATCTCTTCGATTTTTTTGGAACTCTTAGAAATTCCGTGCATGGCCGTAATAAGGTCCTGAATTTCTTGCTGACCTTTTTGGGCGTCGCCATAGCCACTTTTAGAAAGATCTGCCGCCTCTTTTGAATAGTCGGCATTCTTTTTTACCATACTAGAAAGTTCTTCGATAGAGGCTGCGGTTTCTTCAAGAAAGCTAGCCGCATGCGAGGCGCTCTCAGACAGCGCTTTGCTGGATCTAGAAAGTTCATTGGAAGCTTGAGAGACTTGAGTTCCAGAATCTTCAAGTTCAGTATTGACTCCTTGCAGGCGCTTGCTCAATTGATGTCCGACAAAAGCTGATATTAAGATAGAAAGCACCAACCCAACTACTGTCAGAAAAAAGCCAGCTTTGCTGAGATAGTTGCTTTGTTCAACAATCTGATCAGTCGTGGTCAAAATATCCAAGTTTTTGCCGTTAAAATTAGCTAACTTTTCGTTTAAAGATTTAAAAACTTGTGCAGCAAGCACTGAGGACTCGGTGCTCAGTTCGGCACCTAGAATACGATTTCCCTCTACGAAGACTTCCGCCGCTGAGTTCATTTTTTTTTCGAATTGATCGACTTTGTCGCGCAGCACTTGAGTAAACTCAGGGTCTAGGGAGGAGAGCCTTACAAGATCGCCATCCAAGACCTTTCGGGCTTCAACGGCCTTGTCTCTAGACGCGATTTGCCAACTGAGGGCAAATTCGTTGTGCCAATACTGGACGGTTAAGAATTGGACCCGAGTCTTTTCTACAACCTGAAGCATTTCGACACTTGCACGTTGCCCAGAAACAAGAGTGGCTGTTTTGCGAACTTCGAAAGTCACATAACATAAAGCAACTATAAGAAGAGATACAATGGCAGCACACATGCCGTAGATTCGAGATTTAACACCCAGTTTAAGTCTTTTCATGTCGCAATTTTCCTTCCACATCAATTATTAATTCATTCACAGAATCTCTATCGGTCAGCCACTTTTTTCTCTTAAGAGCAAAATTAATTTACTTTTTGGTCTGCAAAAAGCTGGCCCTAAGTCCAGTAGGGTTTGGCCGCTTAAAATCTTTATGTTGCGCCGTACCTTTTGTATGGATATTTTGTTTGCTCGCACGAATTCTATCAGTCAGACTATTTGTTCACTTAATATATTAAAGATGGAGGTTTTCTTTTATGTTTCAGAAAATAATATTAGCTTTGGTTATTTATATTGGAATGGCTTTGAATATTTCAATTAATCTCAACGTGAGCCACGCGACGGCAGGTCCGATGGAGATATCGGGGGTCTATTATCAGAAAATCGTACACATGAAAGATGTGATCGCTGATATTCTTCCTCCCCCGGGCTACCTAATTGAGTCCTATTTAATAAGTCTACAGATGATTGACGCTGTTGAATCGAAAGCGAGCAAAAAGACTCTTGACGATTTAGTCACTTACGGTGACCTGCTGGCCAATGGTCGATCTGACAAAGGGCAAGCTGCTGGTTATTTTGAGCGTGTGGAGTTTTGGGTCAAGGATCTCGATGATAAAAATCCTGTTAATCTAGGCTTGAGAGAATTGATGACAAAAAAAGCTGTAACTCCTGCCAAGAAATTCTTCGACATTCGCGACAAAAAACTGATCCCCGCCTTGAATGCTGGAAATATAGCTGAAGCTCAAAAAATTGCTCGTACCGAATTGCGACCAGCTTACGATGAGCACCGTAAAGTAATCGATCAAATTGTGGCTGATTCAACCAAAGAATTTTTAGCGGCAGAGAAGTCTGCTATGGATAGAATTGCCAAAGGAGAGAAATCTAGCGATCTTAAGATCAAGGGCAAGAGTTACAACCAAATCATTCGCATGAAAGACTTGATTGCGGATGTTTTGCCACCTCCCGCCTACGCCATAGAATCATTATTAGTGGCAATGGAAATGATTGATGAGCTTGATAGTCAAAATGGTAAACCTTCTGATCGGCTCAATAAATTAATTGAGACTGGCAGGCTGCTCAAAGACGGTAATTCGGGCAAAGGCGAAACGGCCGGATATGTAGAACGGGTCGAATATTGGAAGAAAAATCTTTCTGATAAAACATTGCCAGAAAAGAAAACCAAAGATTTGATGACTGTGACATCGGTCACGCCGGCTATGAAATTTTACGCTGTGCGAGATGAAAAATTGGTTCCTGCGCTTAAAGCTGGAAAAGTTGCAGAAGCTAAAACCATCCTGCGCAATGAGCTAACGCCTCTGTATAATGAACATCGCAAGGCTATAGATGAATTAGTCGCTCGAGCCAATAAAGTATATACCCAGCTTGAGGCCGAAGTGGCCCAACAGTTGGTGAATCACTAATTAGATTTTTTGAGCGGGTCGACAGTCGAGTCGACCCTTCTCGTGCATTGCTCCCGGACGATTCCTAGTGCTTCAAAATGAGACGCTATCTCTTGCCAAATCATTCCTTATTACAGCTATTTTCATGCCAAATTGTGGTAAGGTAGTTAAACAGGCTGTAAGGAATTTTATAAGGAATGAAGTGGAGTCGAGGTTTTTTACCAATCGCTTTTGGGGTCATCTTTGTTGAGTGCTTAATAATAGCGCCACAGCCATTGGGGCGAAGGCCAAAAAAATCAGGTGCAATTGCTGTTTCTGTCACACAAACAGTAAAGGCTGATCAGGTCCTCGAGAGTGTGAAGCTTATAGGAACCGAAGGCGGACGCCGAGAGTGGGAGCTCAATGCCGAAACGGCGGTCGACTTTAAGGGTAAGGGCGAGTGGCAATTAGAGAAAATTAAAACGATTTTTTTTGGCAAAGTAGGAACTCACTATTCAGTAAAAGGGAAGTCAGGTCAGGTAAACATTGAGACAAGGGATATGATGATCTCAGGTGATGTGGTGACGAAAACCTCAAACAACTTTGAACTGAAGTCGGATATTGTCTATTACGATTCAAAAAACAAACTATTGAAAAGTGAATCACCTGTTTCTATTTTGGGCCCAAAAGACAAAAAAGGAAATCGCTTAAGGCTTGAAGGCATCGGTATGAATGCCCTGGTTCAAGAGGGAAAAACCACCATTTTGGAAAATGTTAAAGGCGAAGTAGCACTAGAAGACGGTACGATAATGAATGTTAAAAGCAAGTCAGTGGAGCTGCGTGCTGACTCGCGCTGGGCCCAGTTTTATGGAAACGTAGTAATTGACGTTGGCTCTATGCGTGTCAGCGGGCCTGGAGCCCAATTTCAATACGAGGCCGATAGTGGAAGTTTAAGTTCGTTGTTTGTTAACGGTGGAGTGAAAGTAAGTGACGTTGGCAAATTGGCGACATCCGAAAATGTGAAGGTGCTCTTTAAGGATAATAAGTTTGTATTTCGTGGAAATCCTCGTTTATTGCAGGATCAAGATGAGCTATTGGGCGAAGAGATCGTTTTTCTCCAAGGTGGAAAGCGAGTGCAGATAAAAGGTGCCAGAGCCAATATTGAATCGAAGAAACTAGAGAAAGTAAAATGAGTCGATTGATAATTAAGAATATTTCTAAAAGTTATAAGCGAAGGAAGGTCGTAGATTCCATAACTTTTGATGTAAGACCCGGTCAAGTCGTGGGACTGTTGGGGCCCAACGGCGCTGGAAAAACTACAAGCTTCTATATGGTGGTTGGATTAATACCTTCAGATACGGGACACATATATTTGGGTGAAATGCCTATTGAAGATATGCCGATGTTTCAGCGAGCACGCGCAGGGCTCAGTTATCTTCCTCAGGAGCCAAGCGTGTTCCGCAAGATGACCGTCAAAGAAAATATTATAGTGGCCTTAGAGGCTCATGGTATCGTGGGAGATACCCAACAAGAGAAACTAAATAAACTTCTCAAAGACTTTCACATTGAGCACATCGCTGAAAGCTACGGTTTCTCTCTTTCGGGAGGGGAACGTCGGCGAGTTGAAATTGCCAGGGCGTTGGCCGGAAGTCCTAAGTTTTTACTTTTAGACGAGCCTTTTGCGGGTATTGATCCCATTGCCGTCGGAGATTTACAGAACCTCATTCGAGGTTTAATAAAGAGTGGAATTGGTGTGTTGATCACCGATCACAATGTGCGTGAGACACTGGGTATTTGTGATTTTTCATATATTTTGAAAGACGGAAAAATCCATGTTGAAGGAACACCAAAACTGATTGCCGAGAATGAATTGGCTCGCCGGTTTTACTTGGGCGAAAACTTTAAATTATAGGGCTAGGAGTTTTTATGGCTGGCGGTATGAAACAAACGATGTCCCAGATTCAGACTTTGAGGATGACACCTCAGCTGCAGCAAGCCATTAAGCTGTTGCAACTGTCGCGCATGGAACTTGAGACTACGATTCGTAAGGAACTCGAAGAAAATCCGGTCCTCGAAGAGCTGGCAGAGACCAGTCAAGAAAACGCAGAAACTGAAGCAGAAAAAAACGTTAAAGAAGAATTACCGGCTACTACAGAAACGCCACAGGATCCTCGAGGGCAAGAAGAATTTGAGTGGGACAGTTATATAGAATCTCAATATAAACCACCCATGGCGGCTTCAGGTGGCGAAGAAATCATGAATTACGAAAATCTTATGACGACAGAGCAGTCGTTATTTGATTATCTCAACTGGCAGGTCGGACTTTATGGGTTTAACGAAGAGGAGCAAAAAATAGCCACTATCATCATTAATTACATTGATGAAGTGGGTTATATTAGAGTTACGCTGGAACATATCGCCAGTGAAGAAAAAATATCAGTGCGTGAAATCGAAGAAATTTTACCCTTTGTGCAAGAGTTTGATCCGCCGGGAGTGGGTGCCCGCGATCTAAAAGAGTGCCTGTTGATACAGGCCCGACACCTCGAAGAAGACACCAATCAACTAGTATTTATCATCAATAACCACTTAAAGGATCTCGAGAAAAAGAACTACGATGCTATTGCTAAGGCTATGAATATTCCTCTGGGCGATGTCATCGAGATGTGTAAAATTATTTTAAATATGGATCCCAAGCCGGGAAAGGTTTATCTCCCCCAGGACACCCATTACGTGACGCCTGACGTTTATGTTTACAAGGTCGGTGATCTGTATACAGTTTCTCTCAATGAAGATGGCTTGCCGAGGCTTCGCATCAGTAATTTTTATAAAAATGTTTTAAGCAACAAGAATGCTAAGGACCCTACACAAGAATATATCCATGATAAACTTCGTTCAGCGATTTGGCTCATAAAATCCATTCAGCAGAGGCAACGCACGATTTACAAGGTGACTGAGAGTATTGTAAAGCACCAGTTGGAGTTTTTTGAAAAGGGCCCTGGTTTTATCAAACCCATGATTTTAAAAGACGTTGCCAACGATATCGGCATGCACGAGTCCACCGTCAGTCGAGTCACGACGTCTAAGTTTGTGCACACGCCTCGCGGAATTTTCGAACTCAAGTACTTTTTTAATTCCGGAATTAACAAGACTGATGGAGACTCGTTAGCCAGTGAATCAGTGAAAATGAAAATCAAGGCGCTTGTTGATAAAGAAAACACGAAATCGCCGCTTTCAGACCAAAAGATAGTGGAGTTACTTAAAAAAGACGGCATCGAAATAGCTCGACGGACCGTAGCTAAATATCGCGAGATGTTAAAAATATTGCCTTCAAGTAAGCGCAAAAAGTTTTTTTAGAAGATCAATACTCAGAGATATAAGATCCCTTTGAGTCTTTGATTCTATTGATATCGTTGTCCACTACTTAGGTTTAGAAATCAGACTTTCAGGACGGCTTTCCAGCGCCAAGTTCTTTTGAATTAAAAGAATTCGAAACTACAATTCTTGAATTAGAGCAAAAATTCGATGAACTTTTACCCAACGCTCAGCCTTGAGACGTCACTCACTAAAAATTTGAGAATCTCCTAAACTTTTGGCCAAATGATTTCGATAGACATCCATCAGCTATGTCTAAATCTAAAGGCCTTCCTACTTTTTTTTCACTTATGTTAATTTTAGCGATTGCCGTTGTTTGCGCTGCAATCGTTGATAATATTGTGAAATATAAGCTTATAGAAAGGGTTGACGTCGTAAAATCAGCTCTGATTGCAAAGAGAGTGGAGTCTTCTGCGACCGCAAAACTAATGTTATGCCTAAATGAATTTGAGAATGTCGTAAAAAACACAAAGTTTTTTGAAATCAATCTCATAAAGTCTCAAGTGAATACAGTGAATCATATCGAAATGTTCGCTAAAGACTCATATCTTTCCAGAGTTGAGCTATTGAAGCTTCAGTCACAAAATATCTGCGGTATCAGCATGATCAATCAGTCGAGTCGACAGGTTGCGAGCCAAAAAGACCAAAAGAAACCCCTAAAAAAATAAGTTTCATTTTGAGACGCATTTTTTTTTAAAAAACACCTACACCTAGGTCTGGGATTTGCCGATAAGCATGTTAAGAGAGCAAAACAGGAGATAGCTATGAAGTTTACACACGTATTTCGTCATTTAGATTCTTCGAAATCATTAACTAAGTATGCTGAGGAAAGAATGGAGCGCCTTAAGCGCTTCGAGATTAAGGATTGTAAAGTCGCAGTGACTTACAGTGCCCAGCGTCACTTGTCTCATGCCGAAGTCAGGGTTCATGGCATGCAGGGCGATTTTACCGCTGAAGGCGTAGGCAAAGACTTCTTTATAGCTATGGATAAGGCCGTGGAGAAAATAGAAAGCCAAATGCTAAAGGCCAAAGAGAAAATTAAGTTTCATAAAAAGGAAGCATTTTCTAAGTTTGGAAAGTTGAACCGACTAAATTCGGGCATGGGTACAGATTTCCGCCCCATAGTGTCTGGAATTCGTGGCCGCCGAGCTGGCTAAGCCTTGATTGACGCATATTTTACAGTCTGATAAAAAGACTCCTGAACTTAAAAAAAGAGGAGTCTTAAGTGTCAAACTATCTATTTACCAGCGAATCTGTTTCTGAGGGGCATCCCGACAAAGTTTCTGATCAAATTAGTGATGCCGTGCTCGATTCCATGCTTGCGCAGGACCCGCATTCCCGGGTGGCCTGCGAAACTCTCGTGACCACAGGTCAAGTTGTAGTAGCTGGTGAAGTCACCACCAAAGCTTATGTTGAAATTCAGGATTTAGTACGAAACGTTATTAAAGAAATCGGCTATAACCATGGCGACATGGGATTTGACTACCGAAGTTGTGGTGTGATGGTTTCACTTCACAAACAAAGTCCCGATATCGCGATGGGAGTCGACACTTCAAGCACCCATGAGCAAGGGGCTGGCGATCAGGGTCTCATGTTTGGCTTTGCCAATAACGAAACTCCTGAATTTATGCCACTTTCAATTTCACTTTCTCATAAGCTCGTTCATGAATTGTCAAAGGCTCGGAAATCCGGTCGCGTGAAGTTTTTGAGACCAGATAGCAAAAGCCAAGTGACTGTGGAGTATGATAATGGAACTGTTAAACGTATTGATGCTGTAGTTATTTCGACTCAGCATTCAGAAGAAGTTTCGCTCAATCAAATCAAAGAAGCTGTGATGGAAGAAGTCATCAAAAAGGTGATTCCCGCTAAATGGCTTGATAGCAAAACGAAATATTTTATTAACCCCACGGGCCGCTTTGTGGTCGGTGGACCCGCTGGAGATTGTGGTCTGACTGGGCGAAAGATCATTGTAGACTCTTACGGTGGGCATGGAGCTCACGGCGGCGGTGCTTTTTCGGGTAAAGATCCTTCAAAGGTAGATAGATCGGCGGCCTATGCCGCTCGCCACATCGCTAAAAACATTGTGGCATCGGGGGCAGCTGAGAAATGCTTGGTTCAGGTGGCCTACGCCATTGGGGTGGCAGAGCCAGTCAGCGTTTATGTCAATGATTTTGGCACCGGCAAAATTGGCAACGACAAACTTTCAAAGGCCGTTAATGAACTTTGGAGCTTAAAGCCTGCTAACATCGTAAAAGAATTTGATCTGCTAAAACCCATTTACAAAAAAACCGCGGCTTATGGACATTTTGGCCGTGAGGATCAAGGTTTTACCTGGGAAAAACTTAGCAAAGTAGATGCACTTAAAAATCTGTTGCAGTTGTAACAGGTTAAATGGACGCAAAATTAATTCGAAATTTTTCAATCATCGCCCACATTGACCATGGTAAATCTACCTTGGCAGATGCACTCCTGAGTGAAACGGGGGCGCTCGAAGCTCGTCAAGAAAAAGAACAATTTTTAGATAACATGGATATCGAACGCGAGCGTGGTATTACCATTAAGGCGCAAACTGTGTCGCTGAAGTTCAAAGCCAAGGACGGAATTACGTATCTCTTAAATCTTATAGATACACCAGGACACGTGGATTTTAGTTACGAAGTGTCTCGCTCACTGGCTGCTTGCGAGGGTGCGGTTCTCGTGGTCGATGCGACTCAAGGGGTTGAAGCTCAAACTTTAGCTAACGTCTATTTAGCTCTGAATAATAATCTCGAAGTAATTCCCGTCGTTAACAAAATCGACCTACCCAGCGCTGACCCCACAGCTGTTCTCGAACAAATTCGAAATGTCATTGGGTTAGATACCACTAATGCCCTTTTGGTAAGTGCCAAAGAACGGATTGGCGTCAGAGAAATACTCGAAAGAGTGGTAGAAAAAGTTCCACCTCCGACAAATGACGACACGGGATTTTTGCGCGCTTTAATTTTTGATAGTTGGTACGACTCATATCAAGGGGTCATCATTCTCGTGAGAGTCAAAGAGGGCAAGGTCAAAATAGGAGACAAGATCCGTATGATGTTCTCAGGAACGGACCATGAGGTCCTAAAGCTGGGAGTGTTTTCGCCCTTTCCTGAAGACCGTCAAGAGCTCGGGCCAGGTGAAGTGGGTTTTGTTGCCAGTGGAATTAAAACAATTCGCGATGTCACTGTGGGTGACACTATTACGCTGACAAAAACACCGTCATTAATTCCGCTCCCCGGTTTTCAAAAAATAAAACCGATGGTTTATTCGGGTATTTTTCCGGTCGATAGCTCTGACTTTGTAAATTTGCAAGAAGCACTAGAAAAACTCACACTTAACGATTCCTCGCTCACCTATGAAAAAGAAAAATCCATAGCACTCGGCTTTGGTTTTCGTTGTGGATTTTTAGGACTGCTTCATATGGAAATCGTGCAAGAGCGACTCGAACGTCATTACGATTTAAATCTGGTCGTAACCGCTCCCACCGTAGTTTACAAAATGTATATGATGGACGGTTCTCATTATGAGTTAGAGAATCCAGCAGACTTAGAAGATATTTCAAAGGTTGAGCGTATTGAAGAGCCCTTCGTAAAAATTGTGATCCACACACCCAGCGAATATATTGGAGGTATCTTAAAAATTCTTGAAGACCGTCGTGGAAACCAAATTAAGATGGAGTACACTTCCGCCAATCGAGTGATCATAGAGTATCGCTTACCGATGAACGAAATGGTGCTCGACTTTCACGATAAACTTAAGTCTATCTCCAAGGGTTATGCCTCGATGGAATACGAACTTATGGGTTTTGAGACCGGCGACTTGGTAAAGCTGGATATTATGCTCAATGGTGAAAAAGTCGATGCCTTGTCAACAATCGTGCATAAATCAAAAGCGTATCAACGAGGAAAGGCGCTATGTGAAAAGCTCAAGGAGCTTATTCCTATGCACCAATTCCAAGTGGCAATTCAAGCCTCAATTGGAGCGAAAATTATCGCGCGCGAGACAATTGGGGCCTTAAGAAAAGACGTGACTGCAAAGTGTTACGGTGGTGATATTAGCCGAAAGAGAAAGCTCTTAGAAAAGCAAAAAGAGGGCAAAAAGCGTATGAAGCAGGTGGGTGCAGTCGAGGTCCCTCAAGCAGCCTTTTTAGCAGTGCTTAAGATTGGGGAATAAATGGAGAATAACTGTGGCTGAAAAAAAAGTGCCGGATTTAAAACCAAAAAAACAAAAGACATTTTGGAACGATGGATTTGGTTCAATACTCATCGCCGTTGGCATTGCATTAGTTATACGGTGGGGCTTGGTCGAAGCCTATGTTATTCCCTCAGGAAGTATGCTTCCGACGCTGTTGATTCACGATCATATCTTCGTCAACAAGTTTGTTTACGGCTTGCGAGTTCCATTCAGCGAAAAATGGCTCACTCACTTTAAAAATCCTGCTCGGGGTGAAGTTATTGTTTTTAAGTATCCTGGTGATCAGACTAAGGGAACATTTTTTATTAAACGGATTGTTGGCATTCCGGGAGATAAAATTTATTACGAAGAGGGCGCTCTTTTTGTTAATGATAAGCCACTAGAAAAAATGGCTCCCCAATCTGATTGGGATTATAAGTTTTTAAGAGACAAAGATTTTCGGCGGCATCAATCTAGTGACCCAAGTCAGCAGGATGACCATATAGAAAATTACATTCATTATTGGGAGTCCAACGGCACTTACAAGCACAACATTTTGCTTAAAAAGGGCGGAGGGTATCTCAATACTTTTGGGCCGCTAATAGTAAAAGAAAATCACCTTTTTGTTATGGGCGACAACCGAGATAATTCTCACGATAGTCGTTATTGGGGACAGGTACCAATGGAAAATATTTTAGGTAGAGCCATGTTTGTGTGGCTGAGTTGCGAAGAGACATTTGAAAACATTCCGTTTCTTTGTAATCCGCTGACGATTCGCTTGACACGGTTTTTTCACTTTATAAATTAAAATTATGAAAAAGTCTCGCCTCAGAGATAACATCGAAAGCCTTATCTTGGTGATCGTCATTTCCTTGATGATTAGGCAGTTTATTATTTATCCCTCTCGCATAGAGGATGGCGAGATGTCGCCAACATTACAGGAGGGAGACTTTATCTGGTCTTATAGTCTTGCCTTTGGCTTGCCAAACCCTTTTAAGCCGGAAAAGCGCTGGGCAGCTCGCAGTCCAGAGAAAAATGAATTGGTCATTTTTGAACTCCCTGGTGAGCCAGGAGTCCTGTTGGCGCGAAGAGTGATGGCAGTCGAAGGAGACAAGGTAGAGATCGAGAATTCTGAGCCGCTCATTGTCCCCCCTGGCTATTTTTTTGCAAAAACAGATAACTTTAGCCTTGTGAATAACGCTGCGCAGGGAGAGGGGCTTGTACCCACTAGGCAATTGCGAGGAAAGATCTGGATGATTTGGTTTAGCATAAATTCAAAAGGTGATACAAAATCCGATGGATCTATAAATTGGAAGCGACTTTTTAAGACCGTTAATTGACAACTATTTTACACCGTGTTTATATTTTTCTTTAATGCCTTCAGGTCTCAAAGATCAATCACTCCTATCTCTCGCTACACCCAGCAAATCGCAAATATTAAAATTATTTGAGTGTGCCAAAGAGTTTAAAACACAAAAAAAAGCGGGGAACCTTAAGCTCGACAACAGCCATAAAACGGTTGCCCTAGTTTTTTTTGAACCCAGCACCAGAACTAGAGGTAGTTTTCAGTTTGCGAGCTTTAATCTAGGGTTAAATGTTTATAGTCAGTTTTTCGACGCTTCGACGAGTTTGGTTAAGGGCGAAAGCGAAGAAGACACAATTCAAAATGTTGTCGCCATGGGACCAGACATCCTTGTCGTAAGATACAATGAAAGCACCACTCTAGATAAAGCCTTAGAAAAAATCTCTGAAAAATTAAAAGTACCGGTTATAAGTGGCGGTGGGGGCAGCAAGGGTCATCCCACTCAAGCCTTGGGTGATTTATTTACTCTCTGGTTAGAAGAAAAAAATCTTGAAAAACAAAAAGTCTTATTAGTGGGAGATGTGGGACATAGCCGCGTGGCAGCTTCCCATATCGAACTGCTTTCAAAGTTTGGCATTGAGCTAGGCTTTTCTGGACCTGAGGAATGGATGACTCCGGAGTTGAAAAAAAAAGGACGAGTATTTTCTCTTGAAGAAGGTTTGAAATGGTGCTCTCTGTGCATGCCGTTAAGAATACAGTGGGAGCGTCATGCAGATCGCGCTACCACTCGCTGGAGAAGCCAAGAGGTATATCACAGTCATTTTGGAATTAACGGTAAGAATATAGGTTTATTAAATGGTCTTTTGATGTCACCTGGGCCCATAAACTTTGGCTGGGAATTGACGTACGAAATAAGGGACGACAAAAGGTGCCGAGTGTTAGAACAGGTTGAAAATGGAGTTTTTATGAGAACGGCAATACTTGCTGAAATCTTAGGAATCAAAATATGAAAAAGGGTTTTTTGGTTTTAGACAGCGGTGAGGTTTACTCTGGTAAATGGGAGGGAGGGAAAAACCGCGCCGGTGAAGTGGTCTTTAATACCTCTCATTTCGGCTATGAAGAAATGGCCACCGATCCTTCATACTATTCACAAATATTAGTGTTAACTTCTCCCATGCAGGGGAATTATGGTGCCCACAAAGAATTTCATGAATCTCCAATGCTCTCTATTGAGGGTTTTATTTGTTTAGAAATTCAGAATTCTGAGCGTGAAAGTTCGTGGTTAAAAAGACTAACCACAAGTGACATTCCTGTTTTGACCGAGATCGATACTCGCGGTCTCGTATTGAGGCTTCGAGACAAAGGCACGCCTTGGGGTGCGCTTGTCGCTGCTGCTGACCCCCAAGAGGCGATTAAAATATCGGCAAGCCTTATAGAGGCGGGACAAAAAAAAGATAGGGATTGGGTTTACGCTGTCAGCCGCAAGGAAATCGAAATACTGCAAGGTGAAAAGTCGAATGGACCCCGCGTGGCTATATTGGATTTTGGAACCAAAGAAAATATTATTCGCGAGTTACGAAAACGAAGTCGAGAGGTTGCGATATTTCCCAGCCGAGCAACCGCACTACAAATTCAAAAGTGGGAACCAACTGCACTTTTTCTGACTAATGGTCCCGGTGATCCCCTTGAAGTTAAACAGGCAACCGAGACTATCAAAGAACTTTTGGGTTGGAGACCAGTTTTTGGAATTTGCATGGGCCATCAGATACTGGCGCGTGCCCTCGGACTTAGCACCTTTAAGCTTAAATTTGGCCACAGGGGGGGCAATCACCCTGTTCAGGATTTAAGAAGCGGTCGTGTTTACGTCACAAGTCAAAATCATGGGTACGCCGTTGACTTAGGCCAATTGACATCAGGTATTTCTCCCACGCATATTAATTTGAACGACAAAACTAATGAAGGTTTGGAATGCCCCTCAAAGAAATGCCAGAGTGTGCAGTTCCACCCAGAAAGTTGCCCTGGCCCAAATGACGCGCGCGAAATTTTTGACCATTTTGTAGAGTGGGTTAAATGAATCAAGATGAATGTATAGAAAAAATAGTACAACATTTTACGGGGGATAACTTCAGCGAAGAGGTTAGGCTCGCGAAGGCCGAGTTTTTCGAGCGTTCAGGTGTCGTAGATGAACTTTCTTCAGATTTTGATCTAAGGATGTCTCAGTTTTTAGATTGGTATGTTTTTACGCGTAACATGGGACAAGGTATAACACCTCTTCAAATGGTTAAATCTAAAACTGAAGTTTTGGGGATAAATGTTGAACCTTCAACTTTAGAGAGACTGAGTAAAGTTCATCACAGCTTATTCGATTTTCTCAAGATAAAGGGCGATGATGTCTATATCAAAGACATCATCGAGGGCAAAAAAATAATCATTAAGAAATCACCAATCTTGGTGGGATTCAGTACAGATGAGATTTTTGATGCGAGAATTGTTCCCCTAGAAGACTCTTACACTTTTACTAAAGGGTTTTGCTTTCATCCGCCCCGGGCTCGAAAATATATTCTGCGCGAGATTAAGCGAGTTAAAAAATCGACGCCTCAGGAAAAAGAGGACATGATGTTAAAACTTTTAAAAATGCGATACCTCTTTCAACAATACAAGCATGTGAATGTGAGTGACATTTATACCGACGATTCCAAATTAAAAATTTAGAAAGAGTATGAAATGGGGCCAACTAACTTAAAGCGGGTACTGATTATTGGAAGTGGCCCGATTGTTATTGGCCAGGCGTGTGAGTTTGATTACTCGGGAACGCAAGCTTGTAAGGCCCTCATGGCCAAGGGTTTCGAAGTAATTCTCGTCAACTCAAATCCCGCAACCATTATGACCGATCCCGAAATTGCCACGCGCGTATACATTGAACCTTTAAAGGTTGAGTATCTCGAAAAAATTCTAGAAAAAGAGCGTCCCGATGCCTTAATTCCAACTTTAGGCGGACAGACGGCGCTCAATTTAGCTCTGGCGCTCGACTCTAAGGGGATACTAGAAAAGTACAAAGTAAAAATGTTGGGTGCCAACCCTGAAGTTATCCGTCGTGCTGAAGATCGTTCGCAGTTTCAAAAGGTCCTCGATTCTGTTGGTGCCAGGTATGCCAAGAGTGCCTTTGTCAGAAATTTTGAAGAGGGCATCAAGGCTGCGGACGTACTGTGCTTTCCCTTAATATTACGACCCAATTACACTCTGGGTGGCGGCGGTGGGGGCATTGCCTATTCGCTCGATGAGTATCAAAAATTATTAGCCTATGCGCTTAATGAAAGTCCGACTTCAGAGGTTTTGGTGGAGCAAAGTCTTTTGGGCTGGAAGGAATTTGAGCTAGAGGTTATGCGAGACCGAGTAGGGACATTTGTTGTCATTTGTAGTATCGAAAATTTAGACCCCTGTGGTGTGCACACAGGCGACAGCGTAACAGTGGCACCGCAGCAAACATTATCCGATCGCGCCTATCAAGACATGCGGGATGAAGCTAAAAAAGTCATTGAGGCTGTGGGAGTGGAAACTGGCGGGGCCAATATTCAGTTCGCTGTAAATCCAGAAACTGGTGAGCGCGTGGTTATAGAGGTCAATCCTAGGGTAAGTCGCTCCTCGGCGCTAGCCAGTAAGGCCACGGGCTTTCCGATCGCAAAAATAGCGGCGCTGTTGGCTGTTGGCTATCGTCTTGATGAAATTAAAAACGATATCACGGGTACTACCCCTTGCTGCTATGAACCGGCCTTAGATTACGTGGTTACTAAGATTCCCCGATTTGCATTTGAAAAATTCCCAGGCTCGCCAGATATTCTCACCACCCAAATGAAAAGCGTGGGAGAAGTCATGGGGATTGGTCGTACCTTCAAAGAGTCTTTGGGAAAGGCCCTAGCCTCACTTGAAAATAAAGAGGCTGGTTTCGGAAACCTCCCGTATGCCGAAGAGCTCGTTGCTTATCCAAATAGTCGTCGACTTTTTTCTCTTGCGAGCGCCTTCAGAGCCAATAAGTCTGTAGCTGAGATTAATAAAATAACCCACATAGATCCGTGGTTCTTAGAGCAGATTAAAGAAGTTGTAGATTTTGAAAAAACACTTAGCGAAACCAAGCTGCTGAATTTAGATATTTTGCTCAAAGCAAAACGTTTAGGGTTTGCCGATAAGACAATTTCTACCTTTCGAAATTGCAGCGAAATGGATGTTTTGAAGTTACGCGAGAAGCTCAATATTCTGCCTGCCTATCTTAGAGTTGATACTTGCGCCGGCGAATTTAAATCCCAAACTCCCTATTTTTACTCCACCTATTGGAGTGAGAGGAATTTAAGGTCACCGGACAACAATATTGTGGTAATTTTGGGTAGTGGACCTAATCGCATTGGCCAGGGCATCGAATTTGATTACGGTTGCGTACGAGCGGTAGGGCAGTTTAGAAAACAGGGACACAAGGTTGTGATGATTAATTCAAACCCTGAAACTGTTTCAACAGATTACGATACCTCAGATGAATTATTTTTTGAGCCGCTAGTGGCGGAGCATGTGCGCGAGGTCATGCGTTTTGTGGGACCCAAGGGTTTTGTCGCTCAGTTAGGGGGGCAGACTCCTATAAATTTAGCTCGGCCGCTTTCTGAAAGTGGCTATGAGCTTTTGGGCTCTTCGCTAGATGCCATTGATTTGGCTGAAGACAGATCTCGCTTTGCTAAAATTTGCCTAGAACTCGATTTTAAAATTCCCGAATCCGGCATGGCAGGAAATTTAGAGGAAGCCAAAAAAATTAGCGGTCGCATTGGTTATCCCGTGATATGTCGACCGAGTTATGTACTTGGTGGGCGACGCATGGAGATTGTTCAAGACGAAATTGAACTATCTGATTATTTTAGTCGGCACGGGGACCACATTAATAGTCAAAGGCCCTGTCTCATGGACAGATTTTTAGAGAACGCTCTCGAGGTCGATGTTGACTTGGTGAGAGGCATCGACTGGAGCGTAATCGGAGGCATCATTGAACATATTGAGGCGGCCGGTGTTCACAGTGGCGACAGCATGGGTGTGATTCCCCCGCAACGGTTAAAACCTCAGACATGTGTTCGCATCGAGCAAATGGCCGAAAAATTGAGTGAACGCATAAAAGTGGTGGGACTTCTCAATCTTCAGCTCGCTATTAAGAATGACGACGTCTATTTACTCGAAGCGAACCCCAGAAGTTCTCGCACTGTTCCCTTTATTGCAAAAGCGACTGGGATACCTATGATTGATTTAGGGGTCTTGGCCATCTTAGGCAAAAAGAAGAGCGAACTTAATCTCGAGCGATATAAATGGCAAAATATTTCAACCGTTTCGGTTAAGGGCGTAGTTTTCCCGTTCAAAAAAATTACTAACTCTGACTCTATACTGGGACCTGAGATGAAATCCACCGGCGAAAGCATGGGGCGAGGTGCGGACTATTCAGAGGCTCTATTGAAGGCTTGTCTTTCAAGCGACGTAGTACCTCCACTTGCGGGAGAAATTTTCTTGTCTTTGCGAAATAAAGACAAAGAAGTTTTGTTTCCAATGGCCCTTGAATTAATTGGTCTTGGTTATTCTCTTTCGGCCACGGGTGGTACGGCTGAATACCTGTCGCAAAAGGGGCTACCTGTCACCAATGTCAAAAAAGTTTTAGAAGGCCGGCCTCACTGTGTGGATCGCATTAAATCAGGTTTGGTTTCTCTGGTAATTAATACCGCCCAAGGGCGGCAATCTGTTGAGGCTAGTTTTAGTATTCGACGCAGTTGTATTGAGGGCTCAATTCCTTGTATTACTGAGGCGGATACAGCCCTGGCGTTTTTGTATGCACTTCGGCGTTACCGTGCCAATAAGATCGAAGTATCTTCGCTCCCGAAGTTGATTTTGACATAATTCAGAATTAGCATTTATTATTAATACGGAGGCATTTAGCTTGGCACAGCCTGTACTTGAGGTAAAGGGGTTAACGAAGAGTTTTTCATCGGGGTTTATACCAAAAAAAATCACGATTCTGCAAAATGTTAACTTTAGTATTTCTGCCGGCACGATTACGGGTTTTTTGGGGCCCAACGGCTGTGGAAAAACCACAACTATTAAGTGTATCCTTAATCTTATTTTTGCTGACTCCGGGGAAGTCAAATACTTCGGGCAGTCAAAACTAACAAATGAAATTTTAGAGAAAATTGGCTTTTTACCTGAGCGACCCTATTTTTACTCCTATTTGACAGGGGCTGAGTTCTTGTTTTTTTATGCGGAGTTATCAAACGCATTTAAATCTAAAAGAGAAATAAATGAACGTATTGATCAACTGTTGACTCGCGTTGGTCTTGAGCACGCGCGGGACCGACAGCTCAAGGACTATTCTAAGGGCATGCTTCAAAGAGTTGGAATTGCTCAAGCCCTAATCCATCGGCCCAAGCTTATAATTCTTGACGAGCCCATGTCGGGACTGGATCCCGATGGCCGCATTGAAGTGGCGAACATTATTCGTGAGACTGCCAAAGAGGGAACTGCCGTTTTTTTTTCTAGTCATTTATTGCCAGATGCCGAAAAGCTCTGTGAAAGATTAGTCATCATAAAAAAGGGAATTATTATCTATGAGGGAAATACAAAAAGCCTTTTAGAGCAGGCAAGTCTTGGTTGGAGCGTTTCTTTTGCCGATGGCACCCAACAGGTTCGTTCGATTTTGGTAGAATCTCTGTCCTCCCTTCAAAATGAAATCGATCGGATTCGAAATGCAGGTCACAATATACTAGATGTTAAAAAAGAACATTTAAGTCTTGAGGACGCCTTCAGAAAGTTAGTGGTATAAGGGATGCATGCTATTTGGGTAATAGGTAAGAATACTTTTCGTGAAATTATCAGAGATCGAATTCTGTATGGTCTTCTAGTATTCGCACTTATTTTGATAGGACTTAGTTTAGCAATGGGCCAGCTCAGTTTTACCGAGCAGGCTAGAATTTCCGTAGACTTTGGATTTGCTGCCATGAATTTAAGTGCCATTATTATTGCTATTTTCGTTGGCTCAAACCTTGTAACTAAAGAAATTGAACAGCGGACTGTGTATACGCTTTTGGTTCGGCCGCTCAGCCGCAGTCAGTTTCTGTTAGGCAAAGTTTTGGGACTTGCATTCGTCAACATTGTAGTCTTGCTGGGACTTTCAATTGTGCTTACAGCAATCCTATTTTCAATTGGTCAGCCTTGGGATATGGATTGTACGTTTGTTGTTTTAGGCGTGCTTTGTGAATCCCTTGTGGTGCTTTCAGTGACACTTTTGTTTGGTGCTTATAGTAAACCAATGCTAGCAGTTGCATTTTCAATTGGGGTTTTTCTTGTAGGTAGATCAATGGACAGTCTGGATTTTTTTGCACAAAAAAGTGAAAGTGCTTTTTTTATCGGATTTAATTATGTTTTACAGCGCTCATTGCCTAATCTATCCAAATTTAGCTGGGGCAATTATCCCTTAATTGAAGATAAGGTGCCGCTGCAGCCTTTTTTGATGTCTGTCATTTATGGTATGGGCTGGATGGGAGTGTGTATTACGCTCACGGCACTTATTTTGCGAAAGCGTGACTTTACTTGAATGATTTTGGTTGGCTTTTTGGACTTTGGTATTTTTTCTTCGGATCTATTATGGGTAGTTTTGCCAATGTCGTTATCTTAAGACTTCCCGAAGGTAAGAGCATTGCGACGCCGCGAAGTCAGTGCCCTCAATGCCAGTCTTTCATTAAATGGTACGATAATATCCCAGTATTTTCATGGTTTGCTCTTAAAGGACTTTGTCGGAGTTGCAAGAGCAATATTTCTTGGCGGTATCCCTTGGTTGAGTTTTTGATGGGCGTTTTATTTCTGGCGGTTTACTTGCGCTTTTCTAATTTCGATCTGATTAATTGGAATGTTTTAGAGGGACTAATTTTTGTTTTCGGACTTCTGACAGTTTCGATGATTGATTTTGATCACATGATCTTGCCTGATGTTTTTACTCTTTCAGGAATAGTTATTGGCCTGTTGGGTTCTTTATTTTCCATTGAGCGGACTCTACTTGATTCTTTTTTGGGAGTGCTGTTCGGCGGAGGTTTTCTTTGGTTAATTGCCTATCTTTATTTTGTTTTTAAAAAAGAGGATGGCATGGGCGGCGGAGACATTAAGCTGCTCGCATGGATTGGAGCGATCTTGGGCTGGCAGGCCATTCCCTTTGTCATTCTTTCGTCTAGTTTGTTGGGTACGATAGTCGGTTTAGCCTTGGCCATTAAGACCAAAGGCGGGCTAAAAACCAAAATACCATTCGGTCCGTACTTGGCCCTAGGTGCAGTTATATTCTTGCTAAGTGGCGACTTTCGAAACATATATATCCTGCAGTTTTTTCCTTGGCTTGAGCCCAGTTAGTATTCATTGACAAAATTTCCCCTGTTCGATCTAATTTTAAAGAGAATTCGCTAGTTAACGCATTGAAGCGAACGAAAGGGCATCATGAAGATGCTAATGGATTTATTTAAGTCAAAAAAACCAATCGGGCTGGATATTGGCGCGAACTCACTTAAGATGGTGGAGCTCGACGTCAGCGGCAACGTTGCCACACTACGTTCCTTCGGATTTTCACAGACACCAGCACAGTCAATAGTCGCGGGAGAAATTGTCGACGCCTCTTCCATTTCTACTGCTATCGCCACACTTTCTAAGGAAATTAAAACTAACAGAACTAATATGATTGTTGGGATTTGGGGATCGGCAGTTATTGTAAAAAGAATTTCAATGCCACCAGTAGAAAACAATCTCATTGCCGACCAAATTAAGTGGGAGGCTGAGCAATACATTCCTTTTGATTTGAAAGAAATAAGTTTGGATTACCATATTCTCAGAAAAACTGGAAATAAAGAAACCATGGACGTTTTGCTCATAGCCGCAAAAAAAGCCATAGTTCATGTTTTTTTGGATATTGTGGTTGGTGCGGGATTTAAATGTGAGGTCGTTGACTTATCAAGTTTTGCGCTAGCGAATTGTTTTACCTTTAACTATGGCGTGCATCAGGAGCCCATAGCCATTTTAGATGTGGGTGCCCAGTTGACTAACTTTGTTGTAGTGCAAAATGCCGAAGTAGTTTTTTGTCGCGATATTCCATTTGGCGGCAGTAATTTCACTCAAGACGTTATGCGAGACATGGGCGTCAACTTTGAAGAAGCTGAGGGTTTAAAAATGAGTGCCGCCTCTACCCAACATGTACCTCAGGAGGTCATAAACTCTCTCAATTCTTCCGTCGAAGCATTTGGCGAAGAAATACAGAATAGTTTTGAATTTTTTAGACAGACAGCGGTCGGTGCGAGTATTTCTCAGCTCTTTTTTACTGGTGGGACGTCAAGAATGCCAGGTCTCATCGAGCAGGTAGCAAAAAACACAGGTGTCACTCATGACAATTTTAATCCATTTCTAAAGGTAAAGTATAACACTGGCCGATTTTCTACCGATTATATTGAACAGATTAAACCCTATTGTGGAGTCGCCATGGGCTTGGCTCTTCGCAAGGATGGTGATACCTGATTAAAGTCAATCTTCTTAAGAATCTTGGCCGCGCTGGAGCGATAGGAGAAGCCACAGTTTCTCAGACAATCTTGATCAAAGATTTTAAAACAGAAGAAAAAGTCAAAATTATCTGGAAGCTTCTTTTCTTATCACTTCCAACCCTGCTTCTTATCTATTATCAAAATACTAACGTAAACTTAAAGCAAAATACTTTAGATCAGGCGACCAAAAAGCTAGCTCAAATCGAATCTGATTCCGCCCAGCTTTTGGTTAAATACGGTGAACTCAAGCAATATAAAGAAGAAGGCGACAAGTTAAATCGCATAATTGGAACCATAGCGTTACTTTCAAAAAAGAGACTTATGGCAATCCGTTCTCTAGATTCTCTTCAGGCCATCACACCGAGCCGAGTTTGGTTTACTTCGCTCAACTTAATGGGTTCAAAAATGAACATTCAGGGAGTGGGAGTCTCTAATGACGACGTGACACAATTTATTAAGGAGCTCGACGACAGCGTTTTTTTTAATAATGTAGAAACGGTAAACGTAGAACAAGTTAAAAAAAAGTATGGCAACGTAAAGAAGTTCGAACTTAACTGTTCGGTTGAGGGGCCCAATGGCTGAGTTTTTTGAAAAACTGACTTTTGGCTTGGTCATTTTTTTTGGTATTTCCCTAGCAGCTCTTTACTATATTTTTCTTTATAACGATGGCTCAGTGCTTGATTCGCTGATCGTTAATAAGAATATTGAGTATGGTTTAAAAGAAAAGGTAAGCGAAGGGTTGAAGAGAGATATCGAAGAGGGCTTATTGCTAAAAGAAAAAGTAGCAGTTATTGGTTCGCAATTTAAAGAGGCCTTTGAGTTTTTGCCAGCCGAGTTTCAGGCTGACAAATTAATCAGCGACATCTCAAAACAAGCACAGGTGGCTGGGGCTACTGTTGTTAAGATGTCTCCTCAAAAAGAAACCAAAAAAGAAAGTATATACGAGTCCATGGGGATAGATTTTGAACTTAAAGGTTCATTTTCGTCGCTGACTTTATTTATTGCTAACATATCCAAGATTAAAAGAATTCTTGAAGTCGAAGAACTTAAATTCATAAATACCGAAGAGGACATTGAGTCTCCGATTATCAACCTCAATGGCCGAATCGTCGGGTATCGATATCTCAGTCAAGAAGAACCAGGAAACGCCAATGAAAAGAAGTAACTTGTTGGTCAACATTTCATTTTTAGTAACGGGTTTATTTGCCACCTTGCTTGCTTTTTTAGTTTCTAGTAGTTTTATGGGCAAAACTCGGGCTCAGCAGGCAGAGGCTCCGGTAGTGGCACCGGTAGGTGGTGCACCCGAAGTTCTGGATGCTGCAGTTATTCAACAGATCACTGAAGATCCGGGAATTCTTTTGAAGTCCCTAAGAACTTACGACTATGATCCCAAAAATAAAAGAGATCCCTTTCAGCCCTACTATGGTCAGTTAGAATTACTTCCTGGTAAATCCGTAGGTCCCTTAATGTTCTTACAGCGATATGAACTCGATCAGCTGGAATTAGTGGGAATAATATGGGATGTCTCCAGACCAAAGGCCATGATCAAGGATCCGAACGGCACTCTGCACGTCGTAGAGCAGAACTCAAAAGTGGGCAGAAATAACGGTTATATAGCCATTATTCGTGAAGGAGAAATTGTTGTAGTCGAGCCGATTGAAGACGAAGGCAAAACAACGTACACTACGAGAGTCGTATCCATCGGAAGGAAAGAATGAAGCCAAAAATTGGATTCAAGTGGTTTTTGATTTTGACTCTCGTTGCTCAGTTTTCTTTATTTTTTTCAGGTTGTACTTCGACAGAGGAAGAAGGGGATGTGGATTCCTCCGGTGAGGTGGAAGCATCAGTTGAAGGCGAAGAAGAGGCATTGACCGAGGATGGTGAGGACAATGAAGATTCTGAGTCGCTCGATGATGAGCTAGCGGACGAAAGCGAAGAGGATGACTCAAGCACCGATCAGGAAAAAAGGGTGTCAAAAAAGGACGATATAGAGAAAACCGAGGAGGCCCTATTTAGTACAAGTGCCACCAAGCCATCAGCAAGTATCAAAGAACTAAAGTACCTGTCACAGGTAAATGGCGGAACGATGGTCATTGAAACTTCTGACGTGACAACTTACAAAATTCGACCCGGACGCGCTGGCAATCAACATGTTATAGAACTTCAAAATGTTAATTTGCCGGATCGCTTTAAAAGGCCGTTTATAACCAAAGAGTTTGAGGGTCCATTCATATCATTTGAAGCCTATCAAGCTCCCAGCTCATCTACGGCAAGGATATTAGTACAGGCAAAACAAGGGGGCGCGCCCGCCATTGTGCAGAAGGGCAATTCTATTTTTATTTCTGGGACTGATCGACCGGTTGAGCCATCTCAAATGGAAGCTTTGGCTCAGGCGGTGAAGAGCGAGGATAGTGCCTTAGTCTTACCATCTCAGTTTAAAGAAGAGGCCATGCTGATCGATGAAAACATGGTTTTAAAGAGTAAGTCTCTTTATGAATTCCTCTCTACGAGCAATAAATTTTACGGAAAAAAAATATCAATTGAAGTAAAAAATGGTGACGTCCGAGACGTTTTAAACTTTATAGCTGAGAATAGCGGACTAAACATGATTGTAGACGACCAAGTTACGGGAACAGTCTCAATGAAATTAAATAAAATTCCTTGGGATCAAGCCATGATCATCGTGCTCCAGACTAAGCGCTTGGGTTACATAAGGCAGGGCAACGTTTTGCGAATTGCCCCCTTAGTATCACTAAAGGATGAGGCTGAAGAAGCTGTGCAAATTTTAGAGTCCCGTAAGAGATTAGAAGATCTGGTCATGCGAGTTGTGACTGTCAGCTATGCGGATGTTACTGAACTACAAATTCAGATCAAGAATTTCTTAAGCAAAGAGCGCGGGCAAATGAGCGTGGATAAGCGTACCAGTTCTATTGTAATTACCGACACCGCTACAAATGTAGATAGAGTAGAGCGCCTAATCAGGCAGCTCGACACACCTCCGGCACAAGTGCTTATCGAGGGCAAAGTTGTAGAAGCTGTGGAGGATTTTAATCGTGAGTTTGGATTTAATTGGAATTTCTCTGGCGAAGCCACGGTCATTGGAAAAAATAAAAGTGGCGCGCCCGTTAACCTGACGCCGAGTCTGGGTGTTTCTCCGTCAATCCCTTCCGGTAAGGGCCTCGATCTCGCACTTAACGTTGGGACGCTAAATTTTTTTGGTGACGTCAATGCCAGCTTAGCTATCGCAGAATCCGAGTCCAAAGTTAAGATTCTTTCCTCTCCGCGAATCACGGCTGTTCACAACGAAGAAGCTGAAATTGAACAAACCACCGAAATACCATTTGTGACCGTTCAAACCAACGATCAAGGCACCTCTGGCGGGACTCCTCTCCGTAAAATTGATTTTAGGCAGATTCAGTTGAAGTTAAAAGTGACTCCCCAAGTTACTGCCGACGACAGCGTCATGTTAAAAATTGATCTTCAGCGTGACGTGCCCGGAGCTCAAGTGTCCGTGGCAGCTGGCGACGAGGCCATTTCCATCAGTAAGCGACATGCTAAAACTAAAGTATTAGTGCGAAATGGCCAAACTGCGGTCATTGGTGGAATCTATCAAAATGACACAAGTCTTGGTATTAATGGTGTACCCTTTCTAAAAGACTTACCCATTTTAGGATACCTGTTTAAATACCAAAATGAGAAAAACCAGAAAAACGAACTTCTCATTTTCTTAACTCCTCGCATTTTAGCCGGGCCTATAACGAGTACAGTGGTAAATTAATGCCCAGTGTAATAGTGAAAAGAGGACCGTGGCATGGTAAAATAACATTGAATAGAAAGGTGATGATAATGTTGGTGGTATGGTAACCAGGCATTTAAAAAACTTAATATTTTTTGCCTTTTTGGTCGCAATTGTCGCGTGTTCAAAAGGTGATGCGTCCAAAGAACTCTTGTCGATTTCTTTGACTAAAATAGGTTTTATTTTGCCAGGCAATATTGTATTTGGCGACACAGACATCTGTTACCCCGCCGCAACAATAAGTGAGCCACGATACTACTTGTCTAAAATGACAACGACTTGGCAAGGCGAAGGTAGTTTTGAACCGGTCATCGTTAAACTTGAAATCCCGGAGTCCGGAAATATCACTAAAGACACTTGCGTTTTTGTTCCGGGTTCGTCAGGTTCATCACTGGCTTTTGCTTTGGGGTTTGATTCCCGCACTGTTACCATTGGCGCCGCCGACTCTATTACTCGCGATTCCATTTGTTCGTTCCATTGCGGCGGCCTTCAAATCAAAAACAAGACGGCCAGTTTTGTGACGACCGTTAGAGTTAAACTCATTGGAATTCATACAGATATCAATAATGTTCAAAGACCTGTGAGTGCTTCTTCGACATTTTCAATCCAGAATATTCCTTGAATCCCTTAGGGGCCTATAGCATATAGTCTCAGCATGGATTTATTTTCTTATTCTGGAAATCTCCCCGTTCAAAACCATAAACTCATTCCTCTTGCTGAAAGATTAAGACCCACATCTCTTGACGACGTTCTTGGTCAAAGTGAAATTGTTGGCGAAAAAAGTGTGTTAAAAAAAATGTTAGCCCAGGGTGTATTGCCCAATACTTTGTTTTGGGGGCCTCCTGGAACTGGCAAAACCACTTTGGCTCGTATATTAGCTTCAGCTATAGAGGCTGAACTTTTTCTTGAGAGCGCTACCGATCTGGGTGCTAAAGAAATTCGCGAATTGGGAGCTAGTGCTCAGTCAAGGAAGCAAATTCATGGCCGTCATACAGTAATATTCGTCGACGAAATTCACCGACTTAACAAATCTCAGCAAGATAATTTTCTGCCATTCATAGAAAAAGGTGATTTTACTTTAATTGGTGCTACCACCGAGAACCCAAGCTACGAACTCAATTCTGCTTTATTGAGTCGTTGCCAGGTATTTATTCTTAAACCTTTAAAGATAGCGGATCTTCAAAAGTTGCTGCAAAGGGCTTTTAAGTATTCTTCGCTCGATTCTATTGAGGTATTAACAGAAGAGGCTTCCAGCCAGATTTGCGAGCTAGCAAAGGGGGACGGGCGCGCTTTAATTAATATGGTGGAGGGAGTTTTAAACCTTTATTTCACTGACAGTAAACCCGCTGTCGACAACACGGAGTTTGTGTGGCCATTAGCGGCAGACGCTTTAAGCCAAGTTCTTGGGAGTCGATTAGGCTATTACGATAAGAAGAGTGACAATCACTACGACACCATTTCGGCCTTTATAAAGAGCGTTCGTGGTAGCGATGCCAGTGCCGCTCTATATTATCTGGCCCGAATGATTAAATTTGGCGAAGATCCCAAATTTATAGCGCGTCGATTAATAGTTTTAGCATCTGAAGACGTTGGTAATGCAGATCCTCGGGCATTATCTATAGCCATTGCGGGATTTCAAGCTGTCGAAATTGTGGGGCTACCTGAAGCCGCGATTAATTTGGCTCATGTGGTGACCTATTTGTCGACGGCGCCTAAATCCAATCGGTCCTATAAGGCTCTTATCGCCGCACAAGAAGAAGTCGAGCGCACGGGTGCGCTACCGGTGCCTCTGTCACTCCGTAGTGGCAATTCTCAGTTTCTTAAGAGTCAAGGGTATGGTGAGGGCTACAAATACTCTCACAACAGCGAAACTGGTTTTATTGCGCAAGAATTTTTTCCTCAAGAGATCCTAAATAAAAATTATTATATGCCTTCCAGTCGCGGTTATGAAAAACAAATCGCCGCTTTTTTGGATTGGCTGAAGTCTCAAGATCACTAAAAATATCTAAAGATTCTGTTCACTGACCAATGGGGGCGCTATTTCCTCTAGGAATTCGTGGAAAGTAGTTGTAGCGCTCGCCGACATAACCACCAACTCTCAGCGTCTGAAAGCCTGCCTGATTGCCTACGCCTATCGGAAAGGTATCGTCCCAATCCATGTTATCGTTGCAATAGCCACCTGAAACTAAAATTCTTTCAGTACAAATTGTTCCTTCGATGCCGACAACATCTGGGCTAACTGTTGCTCCCGCTGAAGCCCCATAAGCCAAGTAGGCCGCATAGGTATTCCACTCGCGCGCTTTCATGCGAATTCGATGCTTGACTTCAAAGGCCTCGTCGAGACAGTCAAACACGAAGTTACTGTTTGTTGCATCGAGGCCATCGCCAGAACGATCGGCAATGGGTTCAATACCGTACGGTAAATTTGAAGTCACATTCACAAGAGCAGTGCCATTCCAAAACTGAACTGTGTGCGCGTGGGGAGTATTGCCGGCCACGTTGGTGAATGAGTTTATGGCGCTGATATTAACTGGTACCGCGAAGCTTGTTACATTGGGTGCTTGAATTTGATATTCTTCATTGATACCGGACGCAGCATATTCTACAACTCCGTCAGCAGGTGCACCACTAGATTTTATTTTCGGCCAATTAGTGTCATCGGCCGCAGGCCCGCCCATGCAATCACCAAATTTTCCATCCCATAAATATTGTTCGGCGGCGCCGAGGTCTGCCACTATGGTTCCCGCATTGTCTCTGGTTTTATGGACCGTCAATCTATAGGGACCCACACAGCAATTTGGACCGTCGGTTTTAGTGTAGTCATACCTACATGTCGGCTTCCCATCTGCAGAAACAGCTGATATTTCAGGAACTCCTTGGCAATTGGCGTACGCAAGGCCAGGGGCTGGGTGGGCGTCATCTATTACAACACAACAAGTATTGGCTCCCACACAAGCTGCAGGTAAGGTTGGAAACACCGCCGCAGTTAGGGTAGGCGAGTTATCATTTTTATAAACGGTCACAGCTGTCGGGCCGTATCCCACTTCATAGTTATAAAAATAATAATTATTAAACGACAAATACTTACACATGCCAGGTGGCGATTGATATTTAAACTTATATCCCCAAAACCAAACGTCGCCTTCATTTAAATCCAGGGTACAGGTAATTTCCTGGGCTGCGGGAGCGGTGGCGAGAACTGCACAGCTGCTCCCAAATGCCCCACCGTCTCGGCCAAAATAGTAAGGAAATTTTTTGTCATCAACAATGGCAATTGAAAAAGCGTTGGCGTCGTTAGAGCCAAACGTTATTGAATAGGTATTAGATACTGCATTTATTTGTCCGTTACTTATATCTTTAGCAACTCCTGCTGGGATCACTACCGTCACCTGCCCCCAGGCCGCAGCAGTAACATCCAGTGAGTAATTAGATGCGTTTAAGGTTATCAACCCTGTGGCCGTACCATTGGTGACCACGAAATCTTCAACAGTTAAACCCACCACGTCAGTATTAAATGAAATTTTTAGGGGGATGGGAGTTACGGTAGTGGGACTAGTTAAAGTAGAGCTTATGATCGGCCTGGGCCCTAAATCTAAGCTGGCCAGGTCTTCAGTTCCGTCGATTTTACTGCAGTTGTTAAATAAAGCTGAAACAGTTAAAAATCCAAATACAAACATAGAGATAGCCTGAAATCTTTGAGATGCCAGTAGCCACAAAATACCTGGCTTATTCATTTCCATAGATACACCCATTCCTTTGTCTTAGTATTTACTTATCGAGACTTCGGCGCCTATACTTTAGTCTAATTTTCAGAAATTGAGCGGAAACATTAATTTTCTGACTCAGGCCGAGACATTCTCAGAATATTTTTTTGGCGCAGATTGAGACACAGGCTCCGGAGCCTTCAGTCTTGGTAGAGTGTTTGGTGTTTGAAGGAATATGGATCTTATCCCCAGCTCTCAGCAGCAGTTTTGTTCCATCTATGTTAATTAGAAGTGTCCCAGAACAAACCATTCTCACTTCATCAAAAGGATGCCGGTGTTCACCAATTTCGATCTCAGGGTCGTAAGTTTCAAGTTGAGGCTCTAGGCCTTCAACTTCAAACATCATCTTCATCTGTTCGATCGAAGGGACTACTTGCGCTTGCCAACGCGTAATTATCAATTCACTTCTCCTGTATAAAAGTGAAACAAAAGTAACATGTCTACAGTTGTGAAGTATATAGAAAAATACAGTTAAGCGTTAGCGTAATTGTGACGAAGTGTAAGTAATGGGTAGGAACTTTAAACAGGAGTGAAGTTGAATAAAGGAAAAGTCGAGAAAAAATCACTAGAAAATGAGTCTACTACAACGCAGATTAGACGCTACGTAGATTCAACTTCAGGTCTATCTGTAGAAGTTAATCATGGCGTCGGAATTACAATTCAGCAAAAAATCGATGGTAAAGCTATCGTGTTTCGCGAGGCCGAGATTGATTTGATAATGTCTCGCACCGATGATCGCGAAAGAACTTTTATTCAGGTAAATTTTCACTCGGGTAAAAAAGTGCTTTTGACGGATCAACTCATTGGTTTCAGACCCTCTCCCATCGAAGGAATAAAAATGGAAAGTCTTCCGACTGTCGTTGCTACACCAGATTTGGTTAGCATTTTTGAAGCGATGGAGGAATGTTTGGAAGTAGCGCCTGATAATGTGCCGACTTTCATTGAGCTCAGACATGCCTTTATGTCTATTATTGAAGGCGGCGAGGCCATTGGAATAGACTTTACTCAGGAAAAACTTTGGATCAAACACATGGTGCTCAATAAGAAAATCGCAGCTCGTTGTTAGTTCAGTTTTTTCTCAGCAACTAAATTTCTAATTTTATTTGACCAAACCCCTTTCTTTAGGCCATCTTAACCTTGAAGTGGGGGCGTAGCTCAATTGGGAGAGCATCTGATTTGCATTCAGAAGGTCGCAGGTTCGATCCCTGTCGCCTCCACCAAATATCTCACGTAAGCCTTTCTCAAAAGGATAAAAAACCTTTGCTCTTTTTTTTGGCATTGATTTCAAACTAAACAAAAATTTTGGATAATTTCCCTTTCAAAGGACAGAACCAAATTTTTTCATTTTATTTAACTGATAACCTTATGAAGTTATGCCATTTTTTAGATTTATTAATTTTATTTTTTTAGCCTTTTTGCCGACCTAAAATTTTTTATAGCCCGATGGAGCGCATTTTTTTTGTGGGATTTTTGGCTGCAAACAAAGACATAAACTTATTTTTGTTTTCCTATTGACGTAATAGGCGTGGTTCTATACTTCTTATATTTCCAAAATTTCGCTCTTTGAAAACTAAATAGCAGAAACAGATTTTTTAAGGGCTAAGCCAGATTGCGCGAGCAATCTGTGCTTGTCAGCTTTAGAGTTTTAAGATGAATTAGTTTTAACATGAATTTAAATTTTTCAGTTTAACTGGAGAGTTTGATTCTGGCTCAGAACTAACGCTGGCGGCGTGCCTAATACATGCAAGTCGAACGGGGAAGTATCTTCGGATATTGTACTAGTGGCGCAAGGGTGAGTAATACATGGATAATCTACCTTTTAGTGGGGGATAACCAGTCGAAAGATTGGCTAATACCGCATAAGACCACAGGAACTACGGTTCAAGGGGTCAAAGGCTTCGGCCGCTAATTGATGAGTTCATGCAAGATTAGCTTGTTGGTGGGGTAAAGGCTTACCAAGGCGATGATCTTTAGCAGGTCTGAGAGGACGGCCTGCCACACTGGAACTGAGACACGGTCCAGACTCCTACGGGAGGCAGCAGTAGGGAATATTGCACAATGGGGGAAACCCTGATGCAGCAACGCCGCGTGAGTGATGAAGGCCTTCGGGTTGTAAAGCTCTGTCGTGAGGGAAAAATAAATTGATGGTACTTCACAAGAAAGGACCGGCTAACTTCGTGCCAGCAGCCGCGGTAAGACGAGGGGTCCTAGCGTTGTTCGGAATTATTGGGCGTAAAGCGTATGTAGGCGGCTCAAACAGTCAGGTGTGAAAGCCCTGGGCTCAACCTAGGAAGTGCACTTGATACTATTGAGCTAGAGTATTGGAGAGGGCAGTGGAATTCCTGGTGTAGTGGTGAAATACGTAGATATCAGGAGGAACACCGGTGGCGAAGGCGGCTGCCTGGCCAAATACTGACGCTGAGATACGAAAGCGTGGGTAGCAAACAGGATTAGATACCCTGGTAGTCCACGCCGTAAACGATGGATACTTGATGTTGGAGGTTTTGACCCCTTCAGTGTCGCAGCTAACGCGGTAAGTATCCCGCCTGGGGAGTACGGTCGCAAGATTAAAACTCAAAGAAATTGACGGGGGCCCGCACAAGCAGTGGAGCATGTGGTTCAATTCGATGCAACGCGAAAAACCTTACCTGGGTTCGAAGTGTAGTGGAAGACAGTAGAGATATTGTCGCTCGCAAGAGTCGCTACATAGGTGCTGCATGGCTGTCGTCAGCTCGTGTCGTGAGATGTTGGGTTAAGTCCCGCAACGAGCGCAACCCTTGTCTTTAGTTGCCATTATTTAGTTAGGCACTCTAAAGAGACTGCCGGCGTTAAGCCGGAGGAAGGCGGGGATGACGTCAAGTCCTCATGGCCCTTATGTCCAGGGCAACACACGTGCTACAATGGGAGGTACAGAGGGTTGCAGAGCCGCAAGGTGAAGCTAATCCCACAAAACCTCTCTAAGTTCAGATTGAAGGCTGCAACTCGCCTTCATGAAGGTGGAATTGCTAGTAATCGCGGATCAGCACGCCGCGGTGAATACGTTCCCGGGCCTTGTACACACCGCCCGTCACACCATGAAAGTCGGTTGTACCAGAAGTCGCTGTGCCAACCGTAAGGAGGCAGGCGCCCAAGGTATGATTGATGATTGGGGTGAAGTCGTAACAAGGTAGCCGTAGGGGAACCTGCGGCTGGATCACCTCCTTTCT
>JAWXAY010000081.1:0-15299 GCA_034439715.1 Pseudomonadota bacterium | reverse complement strand
GCTTGAGATCACATCAAGTGACGTAGCAAATTGATACGTTTAGTCGGTCAAAGTCGCTGGGTAATTAGAAACGGTCAGAATCGCTGGGTAGTTACATACCTGTCTACTTTTTTTACACCTGCTATCGCAAAATGTCGCTGTCTCAGAGTAAGACACATTCATTTTGCCAATTTGAAATAAAGCGTTCTGGGCCCAAAAACCTTGGCATGCGAGTTGCTCTTATAGGAGTTATACAAATTAAACGGGGGACCAAATGAATAACTTAACTCGTACCCAAAATAGAATTAACAAAGCGTTACTATTAGGACTTATCTTAGTCCTACTCTCAGCCTGCGGCGCTAAAAAGACTGTGCGCTTTGACCAACAAGTGGGAACTGGCTTCGGTGGATTCGGCAGTCAATCATCCCTCGCCTATTGCAGCAATTTTTCTAACGGTAACTTAGCAGGCGATGTCAAAGTTTACACCAACGAATATGGTATGATGGTCGATCAGAGTTTAGAGATATTGTTTTCTACCGATGCCGCAAATCACCTAAACGGTAGCACTAAAGCCATCAAGTTTTATAAATGGTACGCCAGACCCGATGGCTCTACCTACCTAAATCCTACGCCCATTCAGATCACTGTTAAGAGTTTACAATCTAACTCGCTAGTTACCGGCCTTTGGAATGAATTATCGGTAACAAGAATTCAAGAGTTTATCACTTACAATGCCTTAGGCAACATGACGGTCGCCGACTTTTTAAATAACTTCGCGATTGTAATAACTCAGGTTGAACTAGAGTATGATGTGATCAGAGCAGTGGTCACCGATAGCGCTAACATAGTAACTCAAGTAGATTTTTTAGCACCCGCTTTTGCATCTGATCCCAACACGTATATGGCTTCACACCCTGCCGTGCTTCACCCCATTCATCCTAATTACGGCATTCGTCAACTGGGTTTCAATGTTGAACAATATTTTCAAAGACTCGCCGGATTTTGTTTTTAATGATTGGTCTTAATGACTGGGCTCTTGAGTCACTTCGTCGGCATGCATGTTTTCGCCATGGCGATAGCGCTCTAACAAAGTCTTATCTCTCGTCGGAAACGAGAATAAAAGCAAATGACTTTCGGTTTGAGGATCTTCTTGAGTCACAGCAATATAGAATACATCATCGCCCTCTGTTTCTGACGCCGAATATTCTTTAATAAAATTTACTAAAACATTTCCGTAAGAATCAGCGCCTCGCCAGATCTCGTCGGGCTCTTCTATTGTAGGCTCACGCATTTCAAAATATTCAGAAAAATCTTCCTCAGGAATATCAGATTCAGCCCTGAGTTTAAGCATGGCATCATACAGGCCAGTCGCCAGCGGTTCCTTTTCACTTAAGGCATCACCTTCAAAGGCCCCAAGTGGAATTTCTAACTGACTTCGATCATAGATTCTTTCGCCAGACCTTAGATGGGCTAGCAGTGCCTCATCGTTAGTCGGAAAGTGCATATATACAAATGTCGGCACATTATTATTTATGAATACTTGAGCTACATAATAAAATTTGTTCTTTGTCTTTTGATCGCCCTCATCTTCTTCTTCAAACTCAGCAATAAAATTACTGACTTCCTTGCCGGGAAGTACGGTTCGATCCACCCAAATTTCATCGGGATCAGCCAAGATAGTCGTCAAACAATCTTCATATTCAGAAAAATCCTCGACGGGAATATCCGTTTTTGATCTTTGAGCAAAATAAGTATTTTCTAAGACCTGAATGTCTTTTTCAAAATGCTTAAAAAGGTCGTCTTCTGACGAAAAAACTAGCCCTTTGTCCTCATCGATGACTATTTTTTCTCCACTGATTTTTTTTAGATTAGCTTTCTTTGCGGTCTTTTTGCCCATACTACTTTAATGATCTAACTCGCGTGATCCTTTGCCAACATAAAAACAAGTTGATGAAACAAGCACGACTAAAGGTCGTGACCCAAACCGTCAACCTAATGAAGATTTTATCTTGCACCCCTTTAAAGGTTTAGCTCAGAATTGAGATAGAGGATAATTATTAAGATGAGCGTGCAAGATTCGAAGTTATTATACATAGAACCAAAACAGCTCGAGCAACTCGAATACTTACTGGCCCAATCCGCTCAAGGTATACATTTGCTATTTAAGAATACCGAGGTAGCAAAAGTTTTAAGTACGCCTACTGAAAACCTAGATTTTTTTACTTTCGAGAATATTACCAAGGTGCAAAGTATTTTCTCCAAATTTGTACAAAAGAATACACTTATGGAAAAACAAATTTTTGTAGAGGGCCTAGACACTACTAATCATGACCTATTGCTAAGGGCTTATTTTCAAATACTTGAAAATGCGATTTTGTCGAACAAACCATTAAAGCACTAGTCTGAATGCTCTTCTTCAACTTCAAATGGTTCGGGTACTTGTTCAGGCAATTGTTCGGGTTCGTCTACAGGTACTTGAAGTGCTTCTTCAAGGGTATTTAGCTGGTCATTTATTTGCTCATTGGTTTCTTCACTCTTTTCGTCTATCCAGCCTACCACCCCAAGATATTCAGCAGCCGCATCCCTATCTTCGCCCGAGATCCTGCCAAAGCGAAACATTGTGCGAATAATCTGCTGCAGTCGCTTGCGGGCAAATTCTGTTAGATCTTTTTTTTCAAAACTCTTTTGATACTCCTTTGGATTTGGTAAGACGAAGGCCAAAAAAGCAGCTTCGACTAAGTTAACTTCGCTAGGTGCTTTAGCGAAATAATATTTAGCGCCCGCCTTGACCCCATAGATGTTAGGACCAAATTCGATAACGTTAAGGTATTTTTCTAAAATTATACTTTTAGAGAACTGTTTTTCTAATTCTACCGTAAGGTAGGCCTCTCGCAACTTACGCAACATGGATTTTTCGGGACTCAAAAATACATTTTTAGCGAGCTGTTGGGTAATGGTCGAAGCCCCCCGCGCATATTTCATGGCCGTCATATTTTTTTGCAGACTTTTTTGAATTTCATACCAGTCAAATCCCTGGTGGTCAAAAAAGCTGCCGTCTTCGCTCAAGACTATGGCATCCACTACAACCTTAGAAATATCTCGAAGTGGGACGTAATTATCGGACTGCTCACAAAGCCAGTAGTTGTTCATTTTAGCCGTCAGGCAGCCCCTAAGAGGCGTCACGCTGGGAAGATACTGCTTCAGAGCCATGACCAACACCAAAACGGAGGTTGCGAAAGTTATCAATATTACGGGCCACTTCAATCCAAGCATATTTAAAAGCTTCCTAATGATCTATTAGATCTATTTTATCTTTTCCCGCCTGACTAGGTTTTTTTCACTTCAAAAAACTAGGCAACTCTACGTTTGTTGAGTCCTTGCTAATACTTAGAACTGAATTTCGATTTGACCTGTAAAGAGAATATGCAGAATATCAATTCGGGAATATACTAAGCACCTGAAATAACGTGAATTTTTGTGACACCCACTTGGCATTGGCTTTGTATTACAAGTGTATAGGGGGAATCTAAATGAAATTCAGACTTCCGCTTTTATTTAAAGGCAAACGGCCACAATTATTAATGTGGCTTGGTCTTATTTCAGTTTCTTTATTTGGGTATAATAACTGTAGTAATGATGTAGAGTTCAGCACTTCGTCGTTCAAACCGGGCCCATTTAATTACGATTTAGACATTCCAGGAACGCCACCCAGACTAGATCAAATTATCAGAGATTGTTCTAATCCAAACTTGCCTCACCAATCCCTCAGAAAAAATATTGAGTTTATCGAACCCTCAAATATTGTCGGCATTAATACCAATAACCTGTGTGGCTTCAACCCCGTTGGCCTTAATGATAACCTCAGTGAATTGAATGGTTATTTTCGAGCTCGTTTAGATCAAGTTCAAAACTTTCCGTTACCTGCAAACGCAGTGTTGTGTGGTCTGTCGTTTGGTTCTTCGGCGGCACAGAATATGTTTTATGACGACGAAATGATTCTCTCGTTTGACAATATCGTGATCTCTTCGACCTTTGATCTCAAAGACGGTAACAGTAGGGATGTGTTTTACAACATTCCCTCATTAAATCTATTTGTCTATTCTTGGAATCCCTTTGAAGGAGCCACGGGTTTAAAAGGACAACTTTGGTCAAATGCCGCAGACGACTCATACTGTTTGGGTGCGGGCTCGACCTGCGCGTGGCCCCAGACACAGACTCTAGGAGCTGTTCAATTAAACTTTGACTCTAGAGTATTTAAAAGCATCACTGCTTTAGCAGCAACGCCAAATCCCAATCACGAATTCAAACTCACTACGACTGGCGATGACAATCCCATCAAAACCCTCAGAGGTGGCGCAGTGGATTCCTATGACTGTTACCATTCAGCTATAGCGTTTGAGGTCACCGCGGATTATGTGACCAAATAGGTTTTTACCTATTTCCTACTTACCGCATTTAAGCCCAGAAAAATACTTAGCGAGATCTTCAATATCGGCATCAGACAGAGCGGCGGCTTGTGGAGACATCACCGGATCTTTTCTGTTGCCCGTCTTGAAGTCCTTCAACTGTTTAACCAAATAATCCTTCTTTTGACCAGCTAGATTAGGCCACATAGGGGTAGTGCTGACGCCTCCATCTCCATGGCAAGCTGCGCATTGGACCGCCCTTTGCTTTCCATCCCCAAGACTTAAAGCAGGAAGTAATACAACCAACGAAACTAAAATAACCTTCAAGGCCAACTCCTTTTAAATAATATGTGCACTAGTCCTGTTTTTTCGACTTTCTAAGAAAATAGTATAACATGCTGAAAAAATAATTAATAAGGCACCTGACCACTGAGTTGTCCCAAGCCGCTCGCCCAAGTACCAAAACGCAAAAATGGCAGCGAAAGGTGACTCCAGCAAGCATAGTAGGCTCGCCGTCGTGGAACTCAAGACTTTTTGTGCCCGCACTTGAATAAAAAAGGCGATCAAAGTTGAACCAAAGAGCAAAGAACTAAAACCGATAATTGCTTTTTCATTAATATTGTCGAAGCGAAATGGCTCAAAAACCAGTGCTAAAATACAACCTATGAGTCCACACCAAAAACTTTGAAAATTATTAAAACTAAATGGAGATTTAATTTTAGTGGCCACACGAGAAATCCAAACTATTTGGCCGGCACCGGCCAAAGCACAAAGGAGAGTCAGAAAATCCCCTTTGTTCCAGGCGCTTGCGCTCCAATTACAAATGAGTGCAGTACCAATTAAGGCAATCGCCACCAATACAAAATGCGCCAGTTCTAACTTTTTCTTAAAAAAAATCGCCTCAATCATAGGGACAAACAAAACATAGAGAGTCGTTATAAAGCCGCTGTTTGTAGCTGTGGTATATAGTAAGCCCCAAGTCTGAAAGACGATTGTTAGGGCCAAAAATATTCCTGGTATAAATGCGAGTCGCAGATTTTCTTTCATGTTAATGAGGTCTGACCTTTTTGCCATCAGAATCATAATGGGCAAGGTAAGTAGAAAAGCTAAAGTAAATCTTAGCCCCGTCAGCCAAAGCGGGCCCATCGACACCAGCGCCCAACGGGCTCCAACAAAACCAAAGCCCCAAAAAACGGAGGCTAGCGTAAGCTCTAAAGTGGCGCGCCGAATTGAAGGTTGAGACTCATGCCTAAGCATGAACTAATTTCGTGAGTCCGGTAATACTTTAAGCGACAAATCTTTCCCGGATCGAATTACCCGCACCTTAATCTCTTCGCCGGGTTTTAAAAGCCGTAGGAGATCTGAGTACTCATATATATTAGAAATTTTCTTTCCGGCTAGCTCAACAATCACATCATCTTTTTGCAGCCCCGCCTTTTCGGCTGGCGAACCTGGCTTTACACCCGATAGCTTTACGCCTTTAGTGTCAGGCGACTGCACATAATCCGGGAGCGTGCCGAGACTTACTCTAAAATCACTACGTGCCATCATTTGAGATTTACCCGAAAAAACCTTATACTCGGGCAGCTTTTTTTCTCGCATCATTTGCATCGATAAATCCGAAATAAAGCGTGTGATGTCATAAACCCCGTCATAGTTAATTTTGTCGGCACTATCGGTAGGACTATGATAATCCGTGTGGCTTCCGGTAAAAAAGCTAATCACTGGCACGTGCTTGGTGTAAAGGGTCATCGCATCTGTTGGAAGATAAGGATCCTCTTGCAAAAAGAGCGGCAATTTAGAAACCGGGGCCATGCGCTCGACTATTTCTAACCAATAGGGACTTGAACCCACGCCTTGAGCATATAGTTGGCCGATGTAGCGACCCACCATATCTAGATTTATGTAAGATTCAATTTTAGGCTGTAGAGAGTGACCTTTCGCTTGTGACACAAAATGGTTGGAACCCAGAAGTCCTAGCTCCTCGCCGGACCAAGCGGCGAATACTATATCTTTTTGTGCGTCTTTTAAACGTCCTTCTTTTAACCGGCCCATTACTTCTCGGGCAATCTCGATAATTGAGGCCACACCTGAAGCATTGTCGTCAGCTCCTGGATGATACATTCCTTGCTGTTTTTCGTTGGCGCGAGAAGTATTCGTTTCTCCCAATCCTAAATGATCGAGATGTCCTCCGATTAAAATTGCCGAACCTGAGGGATTTTTTCCGACCACAAAGCGTCCGATGACGTTTCGGCCTTTTTCTTTTTTCTTGATGAGGTCCACCATCCCGTTCATTCCCAGTTTAAGCGTCAAATTTGGTGCCGTCTTTAATTCATCCAAATCACTTTGCAATTTCGCTAAGTCGAGACTTGGTTCTGTTGCTTTGAGCCAACCCTTAAAAACTTCATCGCTAATGCTCACGGCAAAAATTCCTAAATCAGTTGAGTTTTTGCCCAATGGAACCAACTGATTTTTAACGGCCGAACTAGGTCCGCTCACAAAGATAATTCCTTTGGCTCCTTTCTCTTTGGCCTTGCGCGCTTTAAAGGGTAAGTCGCTAAAGCGCCCCAGATGTATTCGATATTTTTCGTCGGCCTTTTCGGGTAAGAATCGAAAGCTGACAACCCACTTGTCTTTGACATCGATTCCTTCATAAGAATCAAAGGCCTTCATTTGTGGCCCCGAAGGAGCAACAATGCCATACCCTACGAAAATGGCATCCTTGAGCATGTAGTGTCCCGATGACGAAAATGATAACGGCCGCCAGTCTTGTTCAAGCTTCAAAACACTATCACGACTTTGTGCCAAATAGTTTTTTTCACCTAACTCGACACCTGAGTAAAATTCAAAATCTTGAAAATAGGAATCATTGTCACCCTCAGGCTTTAGGCCAATTTGGCGAAATTGATTAGCCACGTATTCAGCCGCTAATCTTTCTCCTGATGATCCCGCAAGGCGCCCGCCGAGATCGGGTGAGCTTAGGTACTCTATATGTTTTTTCAATTCTTGTGTGGGTTGTGCGATCTTTAGCTCCGCAGATTTTGAATGAGAAAGTCCTAACAGCTTTCGCGCTGCCTGATCATCCCAATCAGAAATAAAAATCTGCGCCTTGCCATCCCAAGAACGATGACTGGTCCATGCCATCTCCACCCCATTTGGCAAAAACACCGGCAAGCTGTCGAATTTCTCAAAACTGGTCACTCTTTGCGGCTCTCCCTTGCCATCACTTCGAACCAAAAATAATTCAAAATTATGATGACCAAAAACGGATGTGCCAAAAATAATATACTCGCCAGAGGGATGAAAATAGGGTGCCCATGACATCGAATTTAAATGCGTAATTTGTTTTTTATCGCTGCCATCAACATTCATTGTGTAGACTTCGGCTATGTCACCGCTCGGATTGAATTTTCGCCAAGTAATTTTTTTACCGTCAGGACTAAAAAAGGGCCCACCGTCATAACCAATATCTGCGGTCAATCGTTTCACATCAGACCCATCGGCCTTCATGATATAGAGCTCGACAAGGGCGGAAGGATTTTTGCTGGCCGCCACCTTTTCATCATCTGATAACCCGGCGTTAAAGGCGTGTCGGTCGGAGGCAAAGGCGATCCACTTACCGTCTGGTGACCAGCTCGACTCAGCGTCATAACCCTTAGTGTTTGTCAAATTTTTGAAAGTATACTTTTTTACATCCACTTCAAAAATCTCGTAGTTTTCATCGAAGTCCCAGCTGTAGCTCCGCTTAGCACCACTTTTTCTGAGCGAGAATTCTTCTCGAGATTTCTGGGGCACTTTAGGATCCAAGTGAGTTGACGAATAGAGCACCCGTTTTTTATCTGGATGAATCCAACCGCAGGTTGTTTTACCTTTGCCAGTCGAAACTCTTATAGTTTTTCCGGTTTCCAAATCTTTCAGATACATTTGGTAAAAGGGATTATTGCCCTCTCTTTCACTTTGAAAAATCATGAGCTTTCCGTCATTGCTAAAATACCCCTCGCCAGCTCGAGTTCCCTCAAAGGTAATTTGCCGCACATTTTTCACTAAGGTTTCAGTGGGAATAGTGGGTGTGCTAGCTGCGGCTCCTCCATGTCCTCCATGTCCAACATTGCCAGATGTCGAACAGGCGAGGTTGTATAACAAAGTGAAACCCAACAAAATAATTTTATAAAAGCTTGTTTTTTTCATATGGTTTAAACGCTATTAAGCAGCCTATAACATGTCAAGAAATGCGTGACACTGACGAGGGAATTACCTCATACTTTATGATCAATATGGTTATAGTTTTTATTTCTATTTTAGGTGTTCTCGGCGTTTTATGCCGGTTTTGGCTGAGTCGATTTAATGATCCCGGATTTCCTTGGGGCACACTCGCTGCCAATTTAATAGGTTGCTATGCTCTAGGTACGATCTACTACTTTAGCGAAATCCAAGATGTCATTGGCCCCGGCTTAAAGTTGGCAATTGCAGTGGGATTTCTTGGAGCGCTTACCACTTTTTCAACATTTATGATCGAATGTGTTCAGTTTTTGTTGAAGCAAGAATATCTGCGGTTTCTGGGATATTTCTTAATTTCAAATTTCTTGTGTCTGGCGGCCACTTGGTTGGCCATCTGGTTGCCCACTAGAATCCTTAAGTAATTTCTGTTACGCATTACGTCGAGAGTGCATTTTTGCCTATAAATTTTGCTAAGCCCTGATCATCATTGATAAAAAAGGAAATTTGATATATTCCTATGGGGCTATAAAAAGGGGGCCTAGTTGCAACATCAGCCGCAAGAACAACTCGCCAATGATTTACATTCTCCAACTTCTCTTGACGCCATAGAAGAAACTCCGGTTACCCAAGAAGATTTTATCAATGCTGAACTACTGCCTGAGCAAGAAGAGAACGATGACTGGCTCCAGGCCGACAATTTACTTAAGCTTGAAGAAAGCATGTATCCCGTCTTTACTCTCGCTAAGAATAAAGCTCGTTTTTTAAGAATGGTCAGCTGGTACCGAGCTAAAGAAGAGTGGATAGAAGTCGCTCCTTTAAGTGGCGCAACCAAACTTTTTAAAACTCAGACCAAAGAACTTGAAACAATTCGAGCTAATAAATTGGATTACGAAATGGAGCTAGAAATGGGAACACTTACTCCCAGTCAACGCTCCTATCGCAGAGACGAACTCAAAATGTGTCGTGTCCACGAAAAGATGGCGGTACATTTGATTTCTCGCCTTCAGGTCAAAATTAAATCAGGTCGTCGATAAAATATCGATAAAAAGTGAATCAATAAAAGACTGATTATTCAATCATTTAGAGATTATTCTCGAAATTAATCAAAATACCCCTTAATTTCTCACATTGATGCGCCGATATAGGACATGTGAGGTAATTCTCATTAACACACTCTTTACTTATCAAGGGGGAATCAAATGGTCCGTAATCTAGTATATGTCGTTTCAAACGACACTGATTTCTCGAACCGTGCAAAAACATGGGGCGAGCAAAATGGTGCATCTGTAAAAACCTACACACCCGATCAATGGGAAGGCTGCTTTGTAGATCCTGCGAACAAAGGCAAGCCGGGTTTTGCAAGTCCCGCTCTCGCTTCTGGCACTGGTGGCAAAGTCATTCCTTTTCCTGGCACTGAGGCAGGCGCAGGTTCTGGCGCTGGCGCTGGCGTCCACAGAATGAACGATCTCGAGGCGAAGGCCATTGAAAACGCTATTTCTGTATATAATGGCAATCTTACTGAAGCTGCTAAAGCGTTGGGAATTGGCCGCGCTACGCTCTACAGAAAAGTAAAGCTCTACAATATCGACCCTTCAAAGGCTCGACGCAAAAAAATGGCTGCGTAAATCCGCTTAAAAACTATATTAATTTTAGAACCCGAGTGCGCTAAGCCTCGGGTTTCTCATTTTGAGAAAACCGAGCGCTTTCTGCTTTACACCTGTCAAGTCAATCGACACCAGAAACCCTTTAAAGCCACTATGTTAGCATTTGGCGGGCACGCTCCTCGCATAGTAATTAGGGAAACACTAGAGGGAATTATGGGATCAAAACAATACACACATACAGCCGCTTTCTTATTCACTCTTTTATTTGCCATAAGTTTTTTGAATGACCAGCTCTTTTCTAATAAACAAGGTAGTTCAAACTTAAGTAGTCAAAAAGCCAACCTCAGCTCACGACTCCCGGCCAGTACGAATTTAAATTGGGAAGCCGAGCTCATTAAAAAATACACTTCAGGGTTTAGAGATAAAAAAAATCTTGTCGTCGGAAAACGTCCCGATACGTTTGAAAAGTTTGCTTTCGGCACCCTTAATGGGAGTTACGCAATTAATCTTTTAGGTGGTAAAATCGCTAGTTTAGAATTTAATAAAGATCAGAATACTGATGAGCCTCAAATCATAAAAGATACCTATAGCTTTTTAATAAAAAACAAAAATATTTTAGCTGTAGAGTTTGACTCTGTTGCCAAGGTCAGTGAGCGCTATGATGGTAAAAGCATTTATGAGGAGTATGGTCTGTTTAGTGCCAGCCTAATAAGAGTGGCGACTGTAGAAATCAAGAGTGACCAAGACCATCACTTTCTATCTCTGAAGATTGCTCGAGACGGTTCCTTTGCTTCAAACTGATACGGTTTTTTAAAGACAAGACCGAAGTTTAGAACTTCAGCCTTCACCACCAATTGTAGCGTCAAAATTCCGATACCCTATTGTGGTTTTAAAAGATATCTTTACTAAAGATAACAGTTTGATAGACCGCACCTCTGGTGCTGCCGACAGGCCCCTACCACTTGCAGACCCATTAAATCGTTTTTCGGCCCTGGTAGTAGACATCATCATTTTGTTTCCCGTTATTTCACTCTTAATTTCGGGCATTAAAAGAAGACAAGAAATTTCTGAATGGCTCTCTAATGAATTTGCTACCGGAAAATTCTTACTAAGTTACATTATTGTCATTTTTTTAACGGTTCTGTTTTATCAAACAGTCAGCATTGCGCTGTTTGGCGCCACTCCCGGAAAGCTTTTCTTTAACATTCGTGTAGTATCAATTTGGGATCGCACTAAACCGAATTGGGGTTCAGCCTTTACCCGCGGGGTTTATTGGTGCCTCGGGGCCATGCTGCTTTTATTTCCCCATCTGGCAATCATTTACCACCGTCAGCGTCGCCCCATCTATGACCGACTGGCTGATACCATTGTGCTTGGCCAAGAGAGATATTCTGTGTCCCCTCCTGATTATCGGCTGAGTGGAGTTCTCAAGGGGATTCTGACCGGCTTCTATATTTTTATTATTGTAAGTTTCATCTCGAAGGTGACTTCCGAGCCAGGAGACAGGGAAGTCCTCCCTTTTGGTTCGACTCTTTTTGCAAAACCCCAGGTTGACTCCTGCAACGTCATTGAGACCACCTTACCCAAAGGCCATCGAGCGAAAAAAACTAATCGGTTGAGCCAAAGTCTCAATCTCTTTGCTGCAGGAATTCTTGAAGAAGACTGCCTTGATAAGGAAGCCGATAATGAACTTTGGAACGGAAAACCATCGGTTCAAGCCTATGCAGCCAAAGCATTGGCGTTCAATGCTGAACCTAGCGTATATGAAAAATATCAAAAAAAGGTTTGTAGCATGCCGAATGCCACAGACTATTGCCTACTTTTAAAAGCAAAGAAATACGATGGTATCAGTCCCCCAACTAAGCTAAACGCTCAATACCAGAAGCTAACCAATAGCCTCTATCCTGACATTCAGCTTTGGGCACTACAACATTGGATGCGGGTGAACAATTTCACGAAAGCCTTAGGGCTAATTGAAAAATTGGAATTAACATCTTCCCTTGGTCCATTTCTAGGTTTACAAAAACTTAAGGCGCTTTGGCAAATCGAAGAAAAAGAGACTGCACGATTAGCACTTTTTACTTTTTTGCCCAATGTCGGACACCAAACTGGTCTTATAACGTCAGCCTGGTTTTGTTATGAAGAGTCACTGCGCGAGTGCGGACCCGCACAAAAGAGAATCTGTGATTGGTTTAATGATCATTTGAAACAGTTCCAAAACAAGGATTTGCCGACAATGGTCGCACTCAGCGTTGTCAGAAGTACTGAGTGTGCCCAAGAACCACTGAAAAACGCCAATGATTTTTTTGCCGCCATTGATAATAATGAAACTCGCTCTCTCATCACGCGAGTTACCTCGAAGCATAAAAGAGAATCCTTTTATAGTTGGCAAAGTCTATTTTTGCAGAACTCCCTTCAACCACAAAATAAGAGTGAAGTGGGATTTCGTTGGCTAAGTACCGCCAAATCGCCAACCGACCTCAGTGCAATAAAAATTGCCTGGGAAAGGGAAAAATGGAATTTAGGAGATCACGGAATAGCGATGGCCAAAGAACTTCAAAAACGCCTCATACAAGAAGATAGGTATCAGGAAGCTAAAGAAGTTGGCTCGTTTATAAGTACGAGCGTCGGGCCATTGACGCGGTTACCAGCAAGCTCCCCACCACCTCGCAAAATGGGAAAAAATAAAAAATGATTTTTCCGTGGTTTAAAGACATGTTTATGCCCAGTTTGGTTAAGACACCAGTTACATGGTGTTTGATTTACATTATGTTGATCGCCTTCTTTTTGACAGCAACGCAAAGCCTTTTGATGGACAGGCAAATGCAAAATATATTTTCTGATAAACTTTTTTTACAGACTCAGGGCTTGCTCTATTCTCGATTTTTAAATAGCCAGCCCAACAAGGCTTCACCGCTTATAAAAGCGAAGGCCGACCAGGCACTTCGTGGAGACAGAAATGCCCTAAGAATTATGGGGTTTTACGCTCTTAGAGACCCCCAGTTTTTTTACAAATATAACACCGCCAAAACTGGTCAGGATGACGTTGCAAAAAAAGTTTGGCGCAAAAAAATAAAGGAACTACGAGAGATAATTAGCATGCACCCAACCTATGAGATGGGTTTTTATTCTTACAATACTGACTGGACGCGCGCCATTACCTATCAGTTTGTCCATGGGGGTGCCATGCACCTCTTCGGCAATGCGTTCTTCCTTCTAATTGTGGGAAGTTATCTCGAGCCAGTCATCGGCGGAGCCGCACTTCTAGTCGGGTTTCTGTTTACAGGATTCTTTGGCGCCCTGTTTTACACTGTACTTGGCGGCACGCTGAGCCTCGCACCAATGATCGGGGCGAGTGGATCAGTGAGTGGATTAATTGGCCTCTTTGGTGCTGTCTTTTGGCGGCAACCCGTCCGCTTTATTTATCTCACGTTATTTAAACGAGGTTACTGTGGGTGGATTTATTTACCGACCTGGATTTTCTTATTACACAGAATGGCTTTTGATTTAGCGGGTTATATGTCGTCGACACCAGAGCTTGGGACCTCAATTGCCTTTTCGGCGCACCTAGGAGGGTTAGGTATGGGTCTAATTCTGGGTTACATCCTCTTCGGCTGGAGCAAAGCCACGTCGCAAAGTGTTTTCAGTCACTGATATTGGCTCCATGTATTGAATCAAATAATCGACTCCACCGGTTTTGCTTCCGACTCCTGACATTTTGGTGCCACCAAACGGATGTCGCTCCACCATCGCTCCTGTAATCTGTCGATTAATGTAGAGGTTTCCTACTTCTAATTCATTTTTTACTTTTTCAATATGAACGGGACTTCGGGAGTAAAGACCGGCGGTCAAACCAAATTCCACAGAATTTACGACCTTGATTGCGTCATCAATCGTCTTTACTTTGATAACAGCTAAAACGGGGCCAAAAATTTCTTTTTGCGAGAGGTCTGATTTGGGATCAACATCTACAAATATGATAGGTGGAACGTAATAGCCCTCTGTGGGTACTTCCCCCTGAAACAACACGCGAGCATACCCTTTAGCGATTTTAATTGTGCTTAAAATTCTTTTTTGCGCAGCTTCATCAATAACAGGCCCCATAAAATACTTAGGGTTCTCGGCAGGGCCTATCTCGAAACTACTAGCGGCCTCTGCCAAGCGCCCGACAAATCGGTCGTAGTTTTCTTCAAGAACTATCACTCGGCTGCAGGCCGAACACTTTTGCCCCTGATATCCAAATGCCGAGTTAAGCACTCCGCTCACCGCCTCATCCAAATCAGCATCAGAATCTACAATGATAGCGTTTTTTCCGCCCATTTCGATTACACATTTTTTAAGCGTAGATTGGCCCGGCAAAATTGAGGCGGCATCTCTTAAAATTCCCAAACCTACTTCTTTTGAGCCCGTAAAAGAAATAATTTGCACATCCTTATGTTTGACAAGATGCGCACCTATTTCCTCGCCAAAACCAGGCAAAAAATTAATTACGCCCGGTGGAAACCCAGCCTCTTTAAAAATTCGCATAAGGTGGGCGGCAATTATCGGGCTTTGCTCGGCCGGTTTCATGATAACAGTATTGCCAGCGACGGCTGCGGCCGCCACCATTCCCGCCAGTATTGCCAGCGGAAAATTCCAAGGAGCAATTACCAACGCCACTCCCCGTGGCCGATAAAAATATTGGCTCAACTCTCCCGCTACATGTCCGGTGCGTTTTGGTTTTGAAATTTCACGAATCTGCTGAGCATAGTAACGACAAAAATCGATGGCTTCTGCCACATCACCATCAGCCTCGACCCATTGTTTGCCAGTTTCTAAAACCTCTATGGCCATTAATTGAAATTTTTCTTTAATTAATAAATCTGCCGCTCTGTCTAAAATGTCTGCGCGAACTGGTGTTGAGATATTCTTCCAAGTGGTAAAGGTACCTTGCGCCATCTTTACCGCAAGGTCAGCCTCTTCTATTCCTGCCACACATACTCGCCCCACCACTTCATGAGGATTAGAGGGATTAACCGAATCTAAAAATCGACTGGTAAAAATTTCTTTTTTACCAATGACTAGGGGAAATGGCTTGGCCCGTTCGCGACGT
>JAWXAY010000080.1:0-103861 GCA_034439715.1 Pseudomonadota bacterium | reverse complement strand
TAAGACTTGCAAGTCGTGGTGAACAAGTGCCAACACCACTCGAACACGCCCGCAAAACTCGAGCCGCATAGTCAATAACCGCCCTTATGACTTGGTTACCGTAAACCACCTTGGGAATTTTACTTAGATTAGTTAGTCGTTCAATTGACTGAGAAAACGCACTGGGCGCGCCTAATAACGTAATGAAAGTAAGACTGTAAACAAGAAATCGCATTCACGATGTTAATACAAGTTCTACGCCAGCGCTGACCGTCCTCTGTTTGCTAAGGCAGAGTAGGAGCGACTATTATTTTCACATAGTGACGTTCCTGGTAATATTAGCAGAAAAAATTCAATTCCTAGCTCCACTGTAAAGGTACTCTAGGTCTTGATGGGTAAGCTTCTTAGCGAGTTCTAGCGAGCCGACCGTTCTTCGTATTTGTTCTTTATTGACTGGACCCACAGCAAGAAAGTCAGTTCTTGGATGGGCTAACGCATAAGCATTAATCATCTGATCTATGGTGTAGGTTGTGCCATTTTGACCATTAAACTTTCTGGTGAAATTAACGACCCGATGCCAACGAGCCTCATTATCCTTTGTGAAAAGGGAGTGGTAAACATTTTGCCAATAGGCATCACCTTGCTCGAACTTTTCTTTGGCGGCCTTCTTCGCGTTTTTCCATTGAGGAGCGGGCTTATCTAAAATACTAAAACCACCCAAGGGAGAATACGGCATGACCTTTATTCCCTTTTGGAAACTAGGATCCATCATTTCCCGATGAGTAACTTGCACTCCCAGCGCATGAATCGTTCGTTGACTCATTTCAAACAGTGAAAAATAGGGGCTATTGATAATAGGTTTAACCAAAGCCTCTGAGTGCGACAAATTCAAAGACTCGGTGATACGATCTGTCTGCCAATTTGACCAACCAAGCATCCAAAAGTAACTGGCTATCTGTGGGGACGCGAGTGCTTCCATAATAGTTCGAACAGAGGTCTGCACTCTTTTTATCGCTTTAAATCCATAGGTATCCCCGTCATCCCGATGCATAAGATAAATAGTAATATCTTCCTCAAGATTCGCTCGGGTGTGACTCAGTTCTTCTGCCACTCGATCTGTAATCTGTTCTGTAGAGCCATATAGACGACTGGCATAGGAACCTGGCGGGACATTCTTCAATGCAATTTCTCCATTGCCCGTACTTTCAATATGTCCATTTATTCGAAGTTCACGGCTTAAATGTTGAGAATGTGTTCCTGCCTCTAGCCGTTGTGACCAAAAGAGATCAAATGGAAATCCTCCTTTAGAAAGAATGTACAATTTTCTATCTGGATTAAAGTTGGTTCGATAGTAGAAGCTATTTTCTCGAATGGGCGCACTTCTGGATTTTTTCCATTTACCAAGTTTATTTTCGACGCCTCCCACATAGATTGGTGACGTATCGAAGAAGTTAATTCCATTTTTTGCGGCTTCATCCAATATTTCAAATGCCTCGGCTTCCGACAACTCTGGTTGGCCTTCAGTCGTCCAATTGGATTGAACTAAGTGGTCGGTGCCCATTACTAAACGTGAAAACTTCTTGCAGTCCATTTTAGATTTGCAGAGTTCCACATATTCCATAGCTTTTACATCGAAAGACAAAAGCAACACACTAAAAGTAAAAAATCGGACAATATTCATTGGAGCTAAGTACCATAGCGGTAAGATGCTGTCGATAGACCGTGTAAACAAACCCAATCCTGTTAATTTTTAAGTATTTTTTTTATGGCTGAAAACAACAATGTCCTGGCCAGATTGGTTTTTTGTTTCGCTTTGGAATGATGTAGCTTAATAATCTCTCCAACCATAATACTATGAATAATTCGCGATAAATCAGAAACGTTTTGAAATTTAGTTCCCGTTTCATGCCCAATTTGTACTAGATGAGTCTCTATTCTTTCTAAGCCAATCCTGAGTATTTCGTTGTTGATCGTTTCGATAGTCTTGTCCGAGAGGGCGAAGTAATTAATTCCTAATAAGATCTGAGCCTTAGATTTGTGATTTGCAAACCATTCCAGATTGGCTCCCGCATAAGCCAGCAGGCGTTCGAGTGCTGACGCCCTTTGATCTATAGAGGCATCAATATATATTCGTCCTTCTGCAGCCACCATTAAGCCGCACGCCGCGAAGAGATCCATTTTATTCTTAAAGTACTTGTAAATTAGTGGTTGGGTGACGCCCACCTTGCTTGCAATATCCTTAAAAGTGGTTTGCTCAAATCCTGTTTCATTAAAGCAAGTTACCGCAGCCGCTAATATTTGATCTTGTGTTGTAATCATAAGGTAAGTTTACCTTAAATTTATAAAATATAAATATATATTGATAATATATATGCTATGTGTTATAAAATGTATAAGTAAATGTTTAAGCACCTAAACGATATCAAAACAAAGGAGTTTTTATGACGAAGAGTATTATAGTTTTAATGACATTAGTTGGCTTTGAAGCTTACGCCAAAGTTCAGTGCAATGTAAGTCAGGGCGATCCTAGGCAAGAAAAGTCTATAGAGTCAGCGCCGCTTGTGAATCAGTATGAAACGAAGTCACATGTTTTGTTAGAAGGCAACTTGAATGGAAGAACATTTTCGCTCGAAGGCAACAAAGAGAAAGGTCAATACAGTCTTTCAGTAGCTATGTCTCCAACCTTCAGTATTTCAACTCAAGGAAGTTTTGCAAGCAACGGTTATTTAAGTTTGGTTCTTAAAGAAGGCGACAAAATGACATCGCTTTCATGCCTGAAAGAGTAGTTTATTTAAACTATTAGGGAATTTCTATGAAAACTATACCTTCAATTTTAATTTCCGCTATGGCTATGACAACTGTAGCAATGGCGGGGTCGAACGAACTTAACACATGGACTAGCTCAGTTCGCTCTCCTCAAGGGTTAATTTTCGATGCTCTGGCCGCCGCTCATACAAACGGCCAAGCGAATATTAAAAGAAATGGAAATGTTTTTGTGATATTTACGACTTCAGCCATGCTGTCCTGTACATCGAAACTATTAGGCGCTGCCGCCGTTGAAAACTTTAAATGTTCTTTAGCTGGCGATATTTCAGAATGGGAGCAAGATGCAACCTCTGTTCAAGCGATCTTAACTGAGGCCCTAATAGACTCTTATGCCCTACGCCAGAAACATGAGAGCGAAAACAATCCAATTACACTTCAAAATGGAGTGGTTAGCGTCAGCGGTGAAGGTTCAACAATAACTTGCGAAAGTAAACAACGAAGTATGCTTGCGGTAAAGAGCTATCTCTGTCGTGTTGAGTAGGTGGGTGAGTCCAAAAAATCAAGTCGATAAAATTCTATTTAGTTAGTTTCTCGAAGCAATTGATTATAAAAAAGCACCTGAGACAACTTGCCATTTTTAATGGCCGTATCGATGTTGTTGTAAATGGTGGCATTAAGGACGTGTTTCTGTTCGCTACTGAGGTTTTTTATCTGAGCCACATGATTACTAATACGCTGTCGATCTTCATGAGTAAGAGCAGGACTTTCCGTATTCGATTGTTCACATGAACTGGTTGGCGGATCAAAAGGAAAAAGCTCACCGGCATTTGAGTAATTAGTGGCTGCAAGGCCCAGTATTAAAATCAATTTCGAATATGTATTTCTCATAAATTCTCCAGTTCCTGACGTCTGATTATCTGCAAGTCGTGCCACTTTCTTTCTTTGGCTTGATCATACAGCAAATATTTTTTTGAACCTATAAATTTATCATTGAATTTATTTCAGCCTATTTTTTTCAAGCGTGTACGTTATTTGCATTAATTATCTCGCTGCTGTAGGTTGCAATTTCCTGCAACCCGGACAAAGAGGTAATTTCATGAACGCCGTAAACACGTTAGTACTATTTGCTACTTTATTTTCGTCATCTTTGTCATTTGCTACAGTTGAAGTAGGCCCAACCATTAAAGTCCAAAGCGAAATCAAAGGATGGAACAACAACTTCAAAGTAGATGTTAAGTCAAAAAAGTCTCTAACTCAGTGCCGCGAGACTCAAGAAATTTCTGGAACTTTTCTCTGTCAGAGTCACGAGCAAAAAGAAATGAATATGGCACTTACACGCGCCTCATTTTTTGTTGAAGGCAATAACGGAAAACCGGGAGTGATCGTACCCACAACTGACTCAACTTTTAGAGAATTTATTAGCGCCATCGGCGGTCATGATCTTAAAGGTTCAGACCTCTTGAGATATTACGATGCCGCAGTGACCGCTTGTGACAAGGATAAAACTCTTTGTGCTGACCCACTTGAAACTGAATTGTTTGAAGAGTTTATTATTCCAAAGGCCCGCGCTAATCCCAACTTTATTGTCATCACATTTGCACTGGTAAGCGCTATGAGATGGCAAGATGTTGTGACTCATGAAATTCTCCATGCGCAGTATTTCTCGGACGACACTTACCGCCAAGTAGCCGATAGTTTTTGGGACAATTCGATGAGCACTGAAGAAAAAGAAGAAGTGAAACGATTATTATCTAATTTTTACGATACAAAAAATGACCTCTTAATGAAAAATGAATTTCAAGCTTACATTTTAATGGCTAATGCTAAAACGTCTGAGCTTGGTCAGTTGGTTCAAAAGTACCGCGAACCCTTGTTGCAAAAATTAGCTCAAGCTAAGCGGCAACCGCTTCAAGTGAAGTAAGTCGCATCGAGCCACTAGGTAACTAGGGGTATATGTTCGCTTACTCTAAAAAACCATTAAAGCGCACTATTTAGGACATGGGCCTTATTTTCGTCATAACCCAGCGTAAAATCGAGCTGAGTTAGGCCTTTGGAGATTTGGTTTTACAATTGGTAATTGTCTAAAGAGTAGACGGTTGTAATTTGAAAAGCGTCACTCCAAATTATATCTTGTTTCAGCTCTAAATTATCAGGTTTAAGGCGGCGCAAGTTTTGAAATGTAGGAGGGTATGGAGGCTTTATGCTTAGAATTTTTATTTTGGCAATATCTCTTGCTGTGACAGGCAATATGACTCTCGCGCAAGGGGATACTCTTATAAGCGGTACTGTCATGGACAAGTGGGACCCTTACTATTGCGCGTGGAATACTATGGCTTATGGTTCAACTCCAAAAGGTTCTTACGTTTTCAATAATGTCTATGACTCCCATTTGCCCCCTTATAGCTTTGGCGCAAGTCCAATTTTAACTATTAAGAATCAGGACAATAGTACGATAGTCCAAATCGCTACTGAAGATAAGCTTCTCAACGTCGATTTGGGAACTCTTATTACACCAGGAAATGTTCAAAAATTCCGAATCAAGATCCCTGCCGATCTAACAGCTAATAATAAAGAAGGAATCCTTTCCATTGAAGTTTCAAATTTTGGAGATCAGTTATCGGTTCAGGTATCAAAGCCTGACTACAAAAATGCCGATAAAAACGGGCCGCTTCTTAGTCTCGGCGCGGGTGTAACACGCGGTTCGCACGAAGAAAGACTTCAAATTATAAGTAAATTAGTTGACGTTACCTTGCCGGCCTATCAGGACAATGCGGCAAGAAATCCAACGGATCTTGCGTTACAAATTATCAATATCTGTGCTCATCCGACTGTTAGCTTGGACGAGGATGGAAACGTCATCAAACAAAAAGCTACCCAACAGAAATTTAACTCGGCAACAAGATAATAATTTAATTTTCATGCCACACAAACCGATTTTAAAGTAATGAGCCTGGATTTGGAATGGGCCGCGCTCGCCTGAGTGATGAAGAAATCGTGATGAGAAGCTAAAGCCGTCAGGAAATACAATCACCAAGTTGTTAAAAGTGCCAATTATTTTCAAAGCAGGTTTGGGCTGTAAAGCTGGAAACTGTGTCTGGATACAAGGAGCTAATTTTTCGTCAAATTGTGGCGTAAGCATTTATTCAGGCAATTGGACACCAAGCCAGGCATTGGCGAAACTTACTGCACAGGATTATAAAATAACGTGTACAACGACTGCGATTTCATTTGAAATACCGCACCAAATATTTTTGACTTCTAATGCTGTTAATTTGACGGTCTTAAATCTCGACAAAGGCACATGGTCGACTCCAAAATATATCCAGTTTCGCTAAACAGGCTTTGTAAGCGCTCCATCGGTGAAGTTTGCTTCCCTCGCTGTCTACCTAAAACCAGTTAAATAAATCAAAATTCATTTGAAAAATTTTTTTTGAAGGGGCTTTTGCAATTAGCGTCTCGGCCTCTTTTAAAAAATTTCGGAAACGTGATTTTATATTTTGAAAGGTCTCGTCGTCAGCAGAAAATGTGCCCATAAAAGAATGTTTTTCTTCCTCTGAAATTTGATTTAAATGTACCGTGCTTTTATTACGTAAGTAGTTTTGGTGAGTGCGCATAAGAGGATGATCGGTGCCGTAATGAATTTGATTTTGCTTAACTTCTAAAATAGAAAACCCGTTATCATCTATTTTAATATAATCTAAATCTCGCAATTTATTCAGAATCTGTTTTAGTTTTTCGGAGGACACTCCAAGCACAGAGCATAGTTTTCTGGGGTTGCTTTGATATTCAGGAATAAATAAAGCCACCTGAACCAATGTGCATAGAGGGTCAAAAAGGTAATTCATTTCTTGGGTGAGTTGCCTAGTGTTAAATTCTTGAAAAGTAGCATTTCTTAAGCGCTCTTGCCGATAGCGGCTTATTTTGGATTCCAAATAGTTGCGACGACTTGGTTCAGTGGCTATAGACTTAGCTTTCAGCAAAAAAATGAAATCTGTTTCTTCCGGAAAAAACTCTAGTAATTGGCAAACTTTAAAAAGGTGGTCTTCGTTAAGATGGGTCTTTTCACTATTAAGAGCTTTAGAGAGATAGGTATTTTGAATGGGAATGCGTGCCGCAAGCTTTTGCAGAGACATTTTCTTCTTACTCGCGCCGAGCTCCTTCACGCGGGTTTTAATAGCTGCTTTGTAGTTAGTTTGAGTGTAAATATCCATTTATCTATTTGATATAAACAAAACTATATTTTTATGCAATTAGTTTATAGCGAATTAATAAATTTTCCAATAGGTTAGCCTCATTGGAAGGGACTATAAGAACCTCCCCCAATACTAAAACAAGCGTTCTTGAGGAGTTAACATTATGAAACCCATTATAATCGCGGGTGTATTACTTATTTCAAATCTTGCCCATAGCTTTCCGGGAGCAAATAAAGCCCCTAAGGATCTATTAGGTAAGTCCAGCAGCGAGCAAACCCTTTCGTGTCCAAATTTCAGTGGTCATTGGAAAGGCCAATGCACGACTGCTGGCGAAGTGAGTGAAGAGTCACTACTAATTGATCAGGCTGAGTGCTCTGTCATTGGCATTCAGAACCACTATTACGTGATCGGTGGCCGGCAAACCGTAATTGACACTTTCACCAGTGAAGGTGCTGAGTATGAGTCAGTTGTATCAACTAAAGTCGATGTGACAGACGATCAACAAGGGCTACAAGCTGCTGTCGCAATAACTATTTCCCGAGATGGTGAAATATTCGACGAGGATATGGTTGGCGCATCCATGACGTTTAGTGATAAACAATTGGTGTATTTCGCAAAAAGCAAAGACTCTGAAACTTCTTGTATTTATGACAAGATTGACTGAGTTTGCTGGACAAGGGGGGAGAGGTTTTTTAATCTCTCCCGCACTATATTACTGATGAGGTGTTGAATGCTTCGTTTTATTATCATACTAGAAATACTTTTTTTAAATTCGCTCTCTTTTGCCGGGGGCATGGTTTCCTCAGGCGGAGAATTGCTCAAAGATGCGCAAAATCCCTGGTGGGTTAAGAACACGACCGAAGTGTTTTACTGCATTGAGGTTGAAGAAAAATCATTCTCGGGCGATCCCGCCTCTCTAGAATTCACAATCAGTAAGGCTTTAGATTATTGGCATAAAGAACATTCTCGGAAATTGGTAATGTCTACTAACAAGGAAATTTACAATGAATTGCAAAATCAAATTGGATCCGGATTACAAAAATTCACCAAAATCAATTGCAGCGGAAAAGAAGATTTAAGGTTCAAGTTTGGGTACGGTACGTTGACAACAGAACAAGTCGGTTTCATTCCAAAATTAAAAACTCATATAAGTGTTGCAGTAAGAACGGATTATGATGAAGTCAACCTTAAGGGGCGGGGATTTATTTATGTGGCTTCTGATATGGGAAAGCATAAATATGAAGCGGGATCTGAAATTATCGAAAAACCCTGGCAGTACGAAATGTTGACCTATTTAACTCTCGTGCATGAACTCGGTCATGTTTTCGGGCTGCCACACGTAGGCGATAACTACACGCTGATGTCCACTCAGTTTTTAGAATATATTTTAGGAGCTGATACTGCTGAGCAATTAAGACACTTTAAAATTAATGAGCGATCGCTGGCTTCTTTTCTCTTTATTCCTGCAGACTTATTTGCCGATTGTCTAGAGTTCACATTTGATCAAAAAGTCAGACTTTATCTAGAAATTCCGGATGATGCTAAATGCCTTTTCTTTCAAATTGATTCCGCCCAGAATCAAATTCAACTTTATGCGTCCACGGGTCATGGTCAACCTAAAAAAGCAGTAGGTGTGTTTTCGAATCTTCAACTCGAAGCCGATTCGTCTCCGGGAGTCAGCCTATTTTTAACTAAAAAACAAAAAGTTTTTACCGATGTTGTTCTGCTCAGTAATTATTTGTTTGGACCTATGTTTATTGAAAAAAAGGGCCCCGGAATTTATACTGGCGGTTTTAGCCAGCAGAAAAAACAAGTCTTTATAAATATGAATAATTTGAAGATTCAAATACTTGGTCTGATTGGTGGGAGCATCCAAACCGTTTATTCTTCAAGTGTGGACCCGCTCGCTGTTTATTAAAGTATTAAGGTTTGCGATTCGACGCTTCGTAAGTCCGCACGCTGAGGATGGTCGGGGCGACAGGATTCGAACCTGCGACCTCTTGCTCCCGAAGCAAGCGCGCTACCAGGCTGCGCTACGCCCCGACTATAAGACGTGTGTTTTGATACTCGTTGGTAATTGTGAAATGTTTTTTGCCATGGTTTCTATCTGCCCACGAGCGAAATCCATTACCAAATAACCAATCTGCGGATCGGTTGCCAATTGTTGACTCTCAATATTCACCCCCGCCTTCGAAACAATACTATTAATTTCTCCCAATACTCCGGGAACATTTTGGTGCACATTAATAATTCTTTGGCAGCTTGGCTTTTTAGGTTGTACATCAATACTCGGAAAGTTAACTGCACCATACGTGGAACCTAAAGTGAGAAATCGCAGCATGCTTTCAGCAACCTCAAGACCGATGGCCTCTTGGGCTTCTTCGGTGCTCCCACCAATATGGGGCGTGAGAATAACATTGGGTAAAGATTGAAGTTCGGTCTTAAATTTTTCGTCGTTACTCTCTGGCTCTTGCGGATAAACATCAACAGCGGCGCCGTGTAAATGATTCGATTTTAGTACACTCACCAAATCTTCAATCACCACAACCGTACCGCGACTTGCATTAATCAAATAACTACCGGGTTTCATCATGAGCAATTGTTTCTTTGTAATCATATTTTTGGTATTTGCAGTTTCAGGCACATGCAACGTCACAAAATCCGAATTTTTTAAAAGTTCATCGAGTGACGTTAAGGCCCTTGAATTACCAAGCGGGAGTGTTTTGATCGTGTCATAGTAAACAACATTTAGACCCATCGACTCCGCAAGGACACTCACCTGGCTGCCAATGTGGCCGTAGCCTACGATACCCAAAGTTTTTCCGCGAATGGTGTAGCAATTTTTTGCGGATTTATCCCATAATCCCTCATGCGCTTTTTTACTGACGTCAAATAATCGTCGGGCCAGCGCGATGATTTCACCAATCACAAGTTCAGCCACACTGCGAGTACTGCTATAGGGCGCATTAAAAACAGGAATTCCTAATTTGTTGCCTTGACTGAGATTTATTTGATTAGTCCCAATACAGAAAGCCCCAACCACAGATACATTTTTTATTTTTTCTAAAACCTCTAAAGTTAGATAGGTTTTTGAACGTACGCCCAACGCAATATAGTCGTCGGAAGTCATGGCCTTGATAATTTCACTTTCACCGAGCGCTTTACTAAGAATTTCGACATTAAAGCCGCCGGATTTTAACAGATTTGCCGCCGCAGGATGAATGTTCTCTAACAGAAGAATTTTCTTTGATCTCACAGTCTCGATCATTCCCGAATGTCCCTAAATTGTCACTCCCTTTGAAATCATTACCGCAGACTGGTTGCCTATAAAATGATATATTTATATGTTTAATGCGGAGGATCTATTGCCTGCCCCGTTTAAAGTTCTGTTAGTCGATGATGATCCGTTGATTCACCAGGCGGTGGACATTGTCCTACCTAAATCCTGGGAGGTAACTCATGCCTATGCCCCGGGCGACGTTGGTGGTTCTGATTTTCATGCCGCCCTCGTGGATATGCATTTAGAGGGCAACCAATCCGAAGCTCAAGGGTTAAAAGTCATCGAAACATTGCATCAAAAAAATCCTTATATCGAAATCGTGGCGATATCCGGAAACCTCAACCAAGAACTTCTTGAAAACTGTTTGTTAGCTGGCGCTTTTCGCTTCCTCCCTAAACCTTTGAGCCCCGAGGAATTAAGTCTGACTCTTGATAAAATTGAGGCGCTTTGGCTTTTAAAAGAAGCCGCCTTTAGCCGACCTCACTCCCGAAAAATTGGCTGGGTGGGTGATAGCAAAAAATCACAAGATATTAGGCGCCATATAGCAACACTAAAGGGCGAAGATGGCCCTATTCTTATCGAAGGTGATTCTGGAACCGGCAAAGAAGTCGTCGCTCAACTTTTACACGATCAAGAACCGACCCGGCCTTGGATTCAGATAAATGCGGCTGCCATTCCTACCCATCTTTTTGAGTCCGAGTTTTTTGGCCACACTCGCGGTGCCTTTACCGGAGCCAATCAAAATAAAATGGGCCTCGCCGAAGCTGCTCACGGCGGCGATCTTTTTATCGATGAAATTGAGGCACTACCTATTGACCAGCAAGCCAAACTCTTGCGATTTATAGAAAGCGGAGAGGTCAGGCGAATTGGTGCACAAAACTCCATTCGCGTAAAAGTGAGAGTCATCGCCGCCACCAATAGAAACCTGCAGAAAATGGTAAAGTCGAACGAGTTTCGTGAAGATTTACTGTGGAGAATTTGTAGTAAAAAAATAAATCTACCAAAACTCTCTGAGCATCCCGAAGACATCGCGCAGTTGGCGACATTTTTTTTAGATTTGCAAAAACCCAAACATAACAAAATGCTATCCCCAGAGGCGAAGCTGGAGCTCATAAATTACTCTTGGCCTGGGAATATACGAGAGCTTAAGAGAGTCTGCGAACAGCTCTGCCTAACTTCACCGCTGCCCATCATAAGGCCCGTTGATGTTAAACAGGTAATCACACCTGCTCCAATCGATAAGTCAGTCGACAAATTATTTAATAATCTGGACCTTTCTCTAGGTCTTAGCCAGTTGCTGCAATGTTATGAGGCGCTAATAATCAAAAATGCGCTAACAAACGAAAAAGACATCGATATTCTCGCAAAACTACTTAAAGTTTCGCGCTCAAGCTTGTATAAAAAGATAAGGGACTATCAACTAAAAGAATTGAATTAAATTATGGAAGCTCTCTGGTATAACCCAGTTTATCGCGAAACTGTTTTTGTTGTGCTGCTTTTTATATTCGCTATGGGCACGATTGTTTTTTTATTGCGAAAAAAAAATGCCCAGTGGTTAGCCGCTTGGGCCAGCATTAAAAGTTGGTTGTTCGCTGCGCCCATGATCTTATTTATTTTAGGCCTGCCACCGGGCTGGACGCTTGTCAGTCTCACTGTGCTGTCCGTACTTGGCTCGAAAACTTTTTTTCAGCTGACCGGCATGTACCATCGCAGTTATTTTGTTTGGTTAAGTTACGTTGGGATTATTGGCCTAGCGTATCTTATCTATTGGGACCTCCCCCGAGTTTATGATTTGATGCCTATGATATTTTTAGGCGGAATCTGTTTTATTCCGCTTCTTCGAAATAATTACATCCACATGATTCAGTACATTGGCCTCTCGCTCATATCTTTTTGTTTTTTAGGTTGGGCTTTTCTGCACTTAGGTAGGATCGCCTTAATGGATAGTGGTGCCTTTCTCTTAATTTACATTGTCATCCTTACTGAGTTTTCTGAAAATGTTTTACTCATAGCTTCAAAGGTTATCGGAAAATTTAAACCATTCTCGCGAATCACGACCAAACGCACCTTTGAGGCATTTGTACTTTCGTTTATTCTGACTTTGATATTAGCCTGGGGAATGAGACATCTTTTGCCCATTCGGAGCCCACGGTTTTGGTTGGCCGCGGGCACTGTCGCCTGTTTTGGTGGGGTCTTAGGTGATCTAGTTATGACGGTAATACGACGTGATCTGGGAATTAAACAAGTGGGTGCGTTTATTATTGGGCGAGGTGATTTTTTGCGCCGAATGGATCGTCTGATTTTTGTGGCTCCGCTATATTATTATGCCCTCAAGTATTTGATGACAGGTCATGTGATATGAAGGAGTGGGATTACGAAAACGAGCAGTGGACCCAGCTGCCGTCGCATTTAAAACACCTCCCACTTTTTACGCGCGATTTTGACCTTATGAGTTTATTTATTCGCTTATTTTGGGCGGGGTTTCTCAATCTCTTCTTTCACACATATATTCGGCTCAAAGTTGTGGGCGATTTTCACAAGGTTTACAAGGATAACCCCCGACTCATCGTCATTTCAAATCACGCCTCTCATCTAGATGCTATTTCAATCGCGGCGGCGATCCCCGTGCGTTACTGGCTCAGCTTGTATATTGCTGCGGCTAAAGACTATTTTTTTACCAATCCCCTATTCACTTTTTTTTCGCAACACTGCTTAGGAGCGATTCCTATTGATCGACAGGATAAAAAAGGCGAGGCCATAAAACTCTGCAGCTCTCTCTTAACAAACCTCAAAAATATTTGGCTGATTATTTTTCCAGAAGGTACTCGCTCCCGAGACGGTTACCTTAGTGAATTTAAAAGAGGCATTAGCGTATTTTCTCAACGCACCAACACGCCCATTTTGTTTTTGTACATTGATGGCAATGCTGAGCTATGGCCAAAAAGTCGAATTTTCGCTAAAATGGGCAAGCTCACAATCTATGTGGGACCCGTTCAACAACCAGCACCTATCGAAGAAATTAGCAAAAACTACCGTGACTGGGTAATGACAATTACCAAAAAGCCTTTTCGCCCCGAAGAACTTATGAAATATGAAGGTCAAGAGAGCCAAGATCTTCTATTGGATGAATAGATCCAGTTGCACTGTAGGTTTTCTTCTACTATCCTGTGTTGACTATGCAAAAGAAAATCAATGATTTCGTGATAAATGTCGCGACAGTTAACGGCAGTGGCAGTCAATCGGCAAATACAATTTTAATTAAATCTCTGTTTCGCATGGGTATCCCCGTCGGCGGTAAAAATATTTTTCCGTCAAATATTATGGGACTACCCACCTGGTTTGTAATTCGCGCCAATAAAAATGGCTACACCTGCATGAAGCGTGAATATGACATGGTGGTGGCCATGAATGTTGCGACCGTACTGGATGATTTAAAATCAGTAAACCCAGGCGGAGTTTTTTTGTATAACGAAGATCTCAAAGTTGAGGCCTCCCTGCTCCGCAAAGATACGCTAAATATTTCTGTTCCTTTTAGAAAACTCGTCGATCAAGCGACTGACCAACTAAAATTAAAAAAATTATTGGCTAATACTATTTACGTGGGAATTTTAAGTCACCTTTTGGATATTGACTATGAGGTTTTGATTTCTGTCATTAAAGATCAGTTTGCCGATAAAGCGGCTGTTGTGGCTTCAAACCTAAAGGCGATTGATGTGGGAAGAGCCTATGCTGCCGAAAATCTAACCGATACTTTAATTGGGGATTTTCCGTTAAAATTAGAAAAAATGAATAAAACCCAAGGCAAAATATTGATCGACGGCAACACCGCTGCGGGGCTGGGTCTCGTTTATGGCGGCTGCACCTTTGCCTCTTGGTATCCCATCACACCTTCAACTTCGCTTGTCGAATCCTTTGCTCGCTATGCCAATCGCTATCGAAAAGATAAGGATGGTAAGAATACCTTTGCGATTATTCAAGCTGAAGACGAGCTTGCCGCCATTTGTATGGTGCTCGGCGCTGGCTGGTCCGGCGCAAGGGCCATGACGGCTACCTCGGGCCCAGGACTTAGTCTTATGGCCGAAGCCTCAGGACTTTCTTATTATGCCGAAATTCCAACTGTTATTTGGGACGTACAACGCACGGGTCCCTCTACAGGTTTGCCGACGCGCACTCAGCAGGCGGACGTTGGCTTTGCGGCTCACCTGTCTCATGGCGACACCGAACATATTTTATTATTTCCGGCCACTCCTGAAGAATGTTTTGAGTTTGGTCAGACATGTTTTGATTTGGCAGAAAAATTTCAAACTTTGGTTATCGTCATGAGCGATATTGATCTCGGAATGAACCTTTGGATTACCGATGAAATTAAATATCCCACCAAACCTTTTGAACGCGGTAAAGTGTTGCGTGAGGAAGAACTAAAACAGATGCCGCAGTTTTTAAGATATCAAGACAAAGATGGCGATGGCATCCCTTACCGAACGCTGCCCGGCACACATCATCCGGCCGCGGGATTTTTAACTCGAGGCTCTGGCCACAACGAAAAAGCCCAGTACACCGAAAATAACGTACAATACCAAACTGTACTCGATCGCATTGTGAAAAAATTTGAAACCGCTAAAAAGCATGTGCCCAAACCAATTATTGAAACTCAGGTGGGAGCCAAGGTGGGTATAATAGCGTTTGGATCTACTCACTGGCCAATGCTTGAGGCCCGGGACATACTGAAAACCCAAGGATTGGCGACAGATTATTTACGCCTTAGGGCCATGCCTTTTAGTCCTGAAGTCCATGACTTTATCAAATCTCATGAACGCATTTACGTGGTCGAACAAAACCGTGACTCGCAAATGTTAAAATTAATTCTGATGGAATACCCCCAATATGCCACACGTCTAATTTCAATACGGAATTACGACGGCTTACCTCTAGATGCTGTGCGAATTTCTGAGCCACTTTTAAAGTTGGAGAAATCATCATGAGTGAACTTGAAGCTAAACCCGTCAGCACCAACAATAAATTAGGTCTCGCAAAATCTGATTATCTCGGTGGTAAGTCGACTCTGTGTGTAGGTTGCGGTCACGATAGTATTACAAATTCCATTATAAGTTCGTTTCACGCCTCCAATATTTCGCCTTACGATGTCGCCAAAATGTCGGGCATTGGCTGTTCGTCCAAAACGCCAGGTTATTTTTTATCCAAAGCCTCTGGCTTTAACTCGATTCACGGTCGCATGGCTCCTGTATCAACGGGCGCCAAAGTGGCCAATCAAAAATTAATCACATTGGGAATTTCTGGCGATGGCGACACCGCCAGTATTGGTCTCGGTGGCTTTGTTCATTTGATGCGTCGAAATGTGCCCATGGCTTATCTCGTCGCTAATAACGGCGTTTATGGACTTACCAAGGGGCAATTTTCTGCCACGTCTGAAAAAGGTTCACGTTCAAAAGCCGGCGGTTCAAATCCATTTTCGATGATTGATTTGTGTTCACTCGCTCTTGACGTGGGATGCACTTTTGTGGCGCGGTCTTTTTCGGGTGATGCGAAACAATTGGTTCCGTTAATCTCTGCAGCGGTTAAACATAATGGCACCGCCCTCATCGACATTATCTCGCCGTGCGTGACTTACAATAATCATGAGGGGTCGACCAAGTCTTATAACTTTTATAAGGATCACAAAGTGATTTTGCAGGAGTTAGGTCTCATACTACCGGAGCAAGAAATTCTGGCTGACTACGATCCCGGTTCAACGACGAGGGTTGATATGCCTGATGGCTCTATTTTGACTCTAAAAAAATTAGCACTTGATCACGACGTTACTAATCGCTGGGCGGCACAACAGTTGGTTCATGAATCTAACTCGCGTGGCGAAATTCTTACGGGACTTTTGTATATCGACGAGAAATCCCAAAACTTTTTACAGACTTTGGACCTAACCGAACGACCGCTTTCTGAACTGGGTGAAACTGAAACTCGACCTTCGGCCCAGGTGCTCTCTGATATTTTTAAAGAGTATCGCTAACAATCTGGTTTTACACTAAAGAATTCATTTTAAAAGTCCGTTACGTATTGTGACGGAGGCCTTTTATGAAACTAGTATTAAATTTATCAGTCGCGATGATTCTATCCTTTAGTTTTGCTCAAAATGCTCAGGCAATTTGGGGCACTCTTGGCGAAATAGTCACTTTTGGATTATACGATTCAGAAGATAAACCCGTCAGTCTTAGCACTGATGAAGCACGAACTTATGACCAGGTGGAGCAAGCCATTAAAAATACCAATAATGAAGTACGAGAGTTAAACACTACGATTAATGGGACTCGCGGCTCCTATCTCAGTGCAGAAAAGGAACTCGAAAAATTGCAACAAGATATTTCTCGCCAGAATGCAGAATTCGAAAAATCCAGAGCAAATCTCCAGAATGCCACCAAGGGTTTCGAGTCCGAAGGTGCTACCGAAGAGCGGCTTATCGCTGACGCCGGCAATTTAGTTAAGGCTAATAGAAGGTTAAAAGAATTGAAGGCAAGCATAGATTCACCCACAAGACAAAGAGAAACCGCAATAAGAGAGTTAAATGAAAGAGAAAAAGAGCTGGAAGAAAAACTCAAAAAGGCAAAAATGTACGATACGGCAAGAAATAAAATCACTAAACTAGAAAACACAATTGCAGAAATGCGCCTTTCAACCAGTATCGAGGAATTTAACGACAGGATTAGAGAAACTGAGTGGGATCTCAACCTTGGCTATGAGGCCCTCGAGCGAGTTTATGACAACTCTATGCTTAAAGCTTATATGAAGAAAAAACTTGAGAATGTTTTAAATTCATCGTCGATTTGTAGCTCAGTAAGACAATGTATGGAATCTAATGCTACAAGTCCCAGAAACGTTAAAATTAATGACGACGAAGTTTTTGGTAGTAAAAATAAAACCGAATCCAGAGGCGGCACAAGTAGGTAATTTTATACCTTACCAGTTTTAATCAGCTGGCAAGGTGTGTTCGCATATTTCTAATTCATGTTTAAAGTGAAATCGTTTGGCACGTGACCGATTTAGTTTGGGCCGAGGCTTTTAAACCTTGCTTAATATTTTGCATACTGATTTCCAGCTTCTCAAACTGCTTGCCATTTTGATCCACATAAAACTTAGCAGGCTTTCCGGGCTGTGATTCGAAATCGCCAAACGCGAGCTCCCCTTGAAACAAAACTAGCCCATCCTTATTGGTCTTCTCTCCATTGAGAGTAGTGCTTACCGGACCTAGCTTACTACTGCCGCTCACAAAAAGTTCATATTTAAAAATGTCATTTAAGGGAATGAAGCGCAAGTGAAAGAGACTTACAAAAGTAGGACTTAAAATATTTTCAGAAAAATCTTTCATATCGCGATTAGGCTTATGTTCAGGATTGTTTTCGGCAAATTCGGACATCCAGTTTTTTCCGAATTGATCATCGCTCAAAAATTTATAAAAACCAGGGAAGGTATTTTTTAATTCATCAACACTTTTAGCCGCTATCGCTGTCACTTTAGTGCTCGACGGGCTTCCCCAATCAAACGCGGTCTCCGACCATTCCACCTTTTTAAGGCCCCGGTCCCCGTTACCCATAGCCAATTTCATAAATGTATAAGTTTTATCGAGCTTCCAAGTTTTGGTGTCAAATACACTTGACTCGTCATAAAGCGCCTTAGCATTAAAGCCGCGGGTTTTAACAGAAATTAAAGTGCGTAAAAAAGCACGATCATTATAACTAGAATTATCGAACACTGTTGTGATATCAACGTCTCCTTCGACTTCAATTCCTTGATACTCCAGAACTGCATCGGCTGCGTAAATGCATTTTTGCACGCAGGTGTCACCACCACAGGGATTATCCTGAGGTGACATCTTCATAGTTGGAATATTGCGAGCGAAACTTAAAGAAGAACAGCACACACTAATGACAAGTGAAACAATTAATAGAACTCGGCTCATCCGTGACCTCCGTTTAAATTTTTAATAAAATGCCCCTCTAGGATAGCATTTTAGAACGGCAAGCGTTAAGAAATTCGGTACGCGTTTCGGGATTCTTTTTGAAGTCCCCCCTTAAGTCAGTAGTCGCCGCCAACGAATTGATATCTTTGACTCCTCGAGAGACAACACAATAGTGTTTGGCAATAATGTGGACCGCCACGTTAGGTGTTTCCAAAACATACTCTAAGCAATCGGCTATCTGTTTTGTGAGCCGTTCCTGGACCTGGGGCCGCTTACTAAAGTAACTCGCAATGCGATTAATCTTTGAAAGGCCAATAACCTTATCTTTAGGAGTATAAGCGATGGTAGCTAGACCATCGATAGTTACAAAGTGATGTTCGCAGACACTCATAATGGAAACATCCTTTACGACAATCATTTGGTCGTATTTATAATCGTTATCATGCACTGTAATTTTCGGAAAATATTCAGCAGTTAAGCCCGCAAAAAGCTCATCAACATACATTTCGGCGACCCGCTCGGGACTTCGCGCTAAGCTGTCATTCATTAAATCTAACCCCAGCGTCTCCATGATGCCCCTAAAGTGCGCAGTAATTTGCTTAATTTTTTCTGAGCGACTTAAGCCGTTATTGACCAAAGGCGTTGGTCTTACATTTTTCAGGATTTCCAGGGTGTTAAACTCATGAGTTTCTGTCATATTTCTTTCCTTAATGTAGGTATCGAATTAGCTAGCAAAGTAGATAACTTCGAGGAAGTAAATTTGCAAGATAATCAGTCATTTAAATCGATTTCTGTGTCTATTGGCAGATATCAGGTTCTGGCCATACCCACGGGCATTTTTGGTCTCGATGGCGGGTCTATGTTTGGCACTGTTCCTAAAACTCTCTGGCAAAAAACTAATCCAGCGGACGAGAATAACCGCATTCAGCTTGAAGCTCGGGCGCTTCTATTAAAATCCCCCCAACGAAATATCTTAATAGATGACGGTGTTGGCGGTGATTTTGTTGAAAAGTACGGCGAAAAATTGGGTAACAAATTTGCCGAAATTTACGCAGTTAAAAAAGGCGGAGTGAGCTTAGAGTCCTCACTAAAAAGGCACGGATTATCGGTTGAGGATATCACTGACGTGATACTTACCCACCTTCACTTTGATCATGCAGGCGGCTCTACTTGTTTTCGTGACGGCCAGATTTCTCCGACATTTCCGAATGCCAAATACTATGTACAAAAAAGGAATTATGTTACAGCACTGAATCCGAACATTCGCGAGAAGGCCAGCTACCTGGGTGCCAACTTTAAATCGCTAATGGATTCAGGAGTATTAAATCTCATTGAAGGCACCTGCGATAATCTGTTTCCAAACATTTCAATGTATTTATCTGATGGCCATACTTTAGGTCTGCAAGTTGTCAAAATCTCTGATGGCAAAAACGGAATTGTTTATGGTTCTGACCTCATCCCGACTAGTTCCCACATTAGGCTCCCCTTCGTGATGGGGTATGATTTAGAACCCTTAAAACTCATTGAGGAAAAACGAAAGCTGTTGGACGAGGTCGTAAAAAATAATTGGTATTTATTTTTCGAACACGATCCTTTTATGGACACCGCACAAATAAAAGCTGAAAATAACGACTTCTTTTTAAAAGAGGGATTTTTTATTTCATGACTAATATTTTCCCCCTAAATCCGCGCGGGCAACTGTTAAAGGATTTGTTAAAACAAAAAATTCTCGTGCTTGATGGCGCAATGGGGACTTCCATTCAGAATGTCAATTTAGGACCCCAAGATTTTGGCGGAGTTGAACTAGAGGGATGTAATGAAAATTTGGTACTCACTCGCCCCGATGTCATAAAAAAAATTCACGAAGACTTTTTGGCGGCAGGCTGCGATATTGTCGAAACTAATACTTTTGGCGGCACTGAATTAGTTCTCAACGAATACAAGCTCGGAAATAAATTTTACGAAATTAATTTTCAAGCTGCTAAGCTGGCACGTGCCGCTTGCGATAAGTTTTCAACTAAGGAAAAGCCAAGATTTGTGGCCGGCAGCCTAGGACCTACAACCAAAGCAATTTCAGTTACAGGCGGGGTTACATTTGCCGAACTTATAAAAAACTTTAGGGATCAAGCCAAGGCCTTAATAGAAGGGGGAGCCGATTACTTGCTCCTCGAAACCGCGCAAGACTCTCGAAACCTAAAGGCAGCTCTCATTGGTTTTGATCAGTATTTTGCAGAAAGTAAAACGCTTGTGCCTGTGGCTATTTCCGGAACTATTGAACCCATGGGCACAATGCTTGCCGGCCAAAGCGTCGAATCCTTTTTAGCTTCGTTTAATCATCGTGATCTTTTGTATATGGGGCTCAACTGCGCGACTGGCCCCGAATTTATGACTGATCACATCCGAACACTTTCTGAACTCTCACGCTTTCCGGTGGCGTGTGTACCCAATGCTGGGCTGCCTGACACTGATGGCGTGTATCTAGAAACTCCCGCTATGGTTGAAGGCGTCCTCTCAAGATTTTTAAATAATGGCTGGATAAATTTGCTCGGCGGCTGTTGCGGTACAACGCCCGCCCACATCGAAGTCATGGTAAAAATTGCTAAGTCTACAAAACCCCGAGTTCCGAAAGAAAATAAAATTTCATTTTTATCGGGCATTGATTATCTCGAATTTGCTTCTGACGGACGCCCTTTTTTGGTGGGTGAACGTACCAATGTGATTGGGAGTCGTAAATTTAAAAAACTTATCTGTGACGAAAAATTTGATGAGGCGAGCGAAATCGCGCGGGCGCAGGTAAAAGGCGGCGCGCACGTTATAGATGTTTGCTTAGCCAACCCTGATCGCGACGAATTAAAAGATACCGAGAAATTCTTAAGCGAAGTTATAAAAAAAATTCGCGCGCCACTCATGATTGATTCGACCGACGAAAAAGTCATCGCCATGGCACTCACCTATTGCCAGGGTAAAGCCATTATTAATTCGATCAACCTCGAAGACGGCGAAGAGCGCTACGAAAAGGTTGTGCCGCTGGCACGACAATTTGGTGCGGCCTTGGTTGTGGGAACAATCGACGACGATGCTCAAGCCGGAATGGCTGTAACTCGCGAACGAAAATTAGCTGTGGCCACACGCTCGTTTGAGTTACTCACAAAAAAGTATGGGGTGCCCGCACAAGACATTTATTGGGACCCCCTAGTGTTTCCCTGCGCGACCGGAGATGCGAATTACGTGGGCTCGGCACTAGAAACCATTGAAGGCTTAAGACTCATTAAGCAAAAATACCCTGAAACTAAATCTGTGCTGGGTATTTCGAATGTCAGTTTTGGCTTGCCTGAGGCCGGCCGTGAAATACTTAACTCCGTCTTTCTTTATCATTGTGTGGTAGCAGGTCTAGATCTGGCGATAGTTAATTCTGAAAAATTAAAACGCTATGCCTTGATTTCTGATGAAGAAAAAAAACTTGCTGACGACTTATTATTTAATAAAGGTGACGACCCGATTGCCAAGTTTGCGGCCCACTTTAGGGATAAAAAAGTAGAGGTAGTTAATAAGGAAAGCCGGACCCTCGAAGAAAGGCTAGCCGGATATATATTGGAAGGCTCTAAGGACGGCCTGGCCCAAGACATAACCTTAGCTCTTAAAACGATGAAGCCACTCAACGTAATTAATGGCCCGCTGATGGCCGGCATGGATGAGGTTGGCCGACTCTTTAATCAAAATAAATTGATCGTGGCCGAAGTTTTGCAGTCTGCTGAAGCCATGAAAGCTGCGGTAAAATATCTTGAGCCTTATATGGAGAAACTAGAATCGAGTGTGCGGGGTAAGATGATTTTGGCGACGGTTAAAGGTGACGTTCATGACATTGGTAAAAATCTCGTTGAAATTATTTTAGCGAACAATGGTTTTAATGTTATTAATCTCGGTATTAAAGTTCCGCCGCAAGATTTAATCAATGCTGCCCGTGAACACAAACCTGATATCATCGGGCTTTCAGGACTTCTTGTTAAATCCGCTCAACAAATGGTTATTACGGTTGATGATTTTTCTAAGGCCGGAATTAATATTCCAGTCCTCGTAGGGGGAGCTGCGCTAACCCAAAGATTTGCCGATACAAAAATTGCCCCCAGCTACTCAACTGGTTTTGTTGGTTACGCTACCGACGCCATGAATGGTCTGGACCTTGCTAAAAAAATCGTGGATCCGAAACTCTTCGCCACTTACCAAAGCGAAACTTCTCAACGCCGAGAATCCAGTGAAGGCGAAAAAAGCCGCCCAGATATTAAAATTTTGAGCGAAGAAGTTTTAAATACTCGCGATCCAGAAGTACCTCGCCTAGAGACGATACCTGAACCCACAGACTATAAGCGCCACACGATAACAAAAACGCCTATTGATCAGATTTGGCAATTTATAAATCCATTAATGCTTTACACTCGCCACTTAGGCTTAAAAGCTAGCATAGTGAGGCAACTCGAAGCCGCCCGAAACAATGCCCAGCAGCTTCGTGAGCTGGAGACCAAAGAGGTCCGCCACTACGGAATCTGGCGCGTGGTTGAAAAAATTAAAGAGGAATACCGCAATAAGGACGTTTTAAAACCTAAGGCCGTTTACCAGTTTTTTAGAGCCCAAAGTGAAGGCCGCAAAATTCATGTTTTCAATAATTCCACTACCGACAAAATAGAAAAAGCCTCATCGACCATTTTTGAATTTGAGCGACAAACCAAAACGGGCCGACTATGCCTTGCCGACTACGTGGAACCCTTAGGCGGCAAGCCAGACAACCTCTGCCTTTTTGTAGTTAGTGTGGGCGACCAACTGCGGGCTGAGGCCGAAGAGCTCAAAAACCGAGGGGAGTACTTGAGGTCCCACGTTTTGCAAGCCTTAGCGCTGGAATCCGCTGAAGCCTACGCCGAGCTCTTACACTTAGACCTCAGAAAGACTTGGGGAATACCTGACCCCGAAAATATAACCATGATGGAACGCTTTCAGGCCAAATATCATGGCAAACGCTATTCCTTTGGTTACCCTGCATGCCCTAATCTCGACGATCAAAAGCAACTGTTTGATCTGTTAAAACCCGAAGACATCGGTGTCGAATTAACTGACGGTTTTATGATGGACCCCGAGGCCTCAGTTTCAGCTATTGTCTTTCATCATCCCTTTGCAAAGTACTTTGGCGTATGAAAAAATTAATTCAACCTCGCGATAAAAAAATTTCAGATTATTTGCGAGAAAGTGAATTTGCGCTTTCGGCAGAAGTGATTCCTCCCAGAAATGGCGCCGAGCAAGAATTGATACTTACTCAAATCGAAAACCTCATCGATAGTGGGGCGGAGTTTTTGTCTGTCACTAAGGGGGCTGGCGGTAGCTTACGTGGTGGTAGTTTGCCGATCGTACATGCCATAAAAGAAAATTTTGGAGTTCCTTGCGTCGCTCATTTTACTTGCCGCGATTTGACTCCCCAAGAGGTTGAAAACCAACTCATTGACCACCACTATTTTGGCATAAGAAATATTTTGGCACTTCGAGGCGATCCCCCGCAAGGGCAGCCGGACTGGAAACCAAAAGCAGGCTCTTATGAGTATGCTTATCAATTGATAAATCAAATTAAAAACCTCAATGCGGGCAAATATCTTGATCGGCCAGACGGCCCTATAGGTCCCAAGAACAAAGCGACTGATAAAACAGATTTTTGTATTGGTTCCGCGGTCTACCCCGAACATCCCCATGAGCAAGAACGACTAGATTTTTTTAAACTCAAAGTGGAACATGGTGCAGAATACGGCATAACTCAAATGATTTTTGATGCCGATGCCTACGGCAGATTTATGGACCTCTGTCAAAAAAACAAAATAAACGTGCCAGTCATTCCTGGTTCTCGAATCTTGAAATCCTCTGATCAGGGCCATAGGATGGCGCAGCGGTTTCAAGTGTCAATGCCCAACTCACTAGCTAGCAAGCTACCAACAGATGATGACGTCAAAAAAGATCCCAAAGCTGCGCATGAGAAGTCGCTAAATGCCTTTGTGGATTTTACCACGAGGCTTAAAGCCCTCGGTGCCCCCGGATTACACGTATTTGTTTTGAGTGACACCGATATTTCTTGCCAATTCATCGATCGACTGACGAAAATCTAAATGATGCCAGAAAATAATACAGGGAATCACGCTAAAAGAATTATTCGTGCGGTTGTTGATCCTATTCTCACTTCCGTGGGACGGTTTATGGCTCTGGAGTTCGCAACAGGTGTGATCTTGATCAGTGCGATACTCATAGCACTAGTCTGGGCAAACTCCCCGTTGTCGCATTTTTATTTTGATTTTGTAGGTTTTCCGATTGGATTTTATTTTGGCCATTTTAAGATTCAAGAGAGCCTGCATTTTTGGGTAAATGATGGACTTATGGCCATTTTCTTTTTTATGGTCGGAATGGAAATCAAACGGCAATTTTTAACAGGGGAATTATCTTCAAAAAAACGAGCGGCGCTACCACTAATAGCCGCACTAGGTGGAATGATAGTCCCCGCTTTCATTTATTATTATTTAAATCCTTCCGGGCCGGCCGTCAGTGGCTGGGGGATACCTATGGCCACCGATATTGCTTTTGCTGTTGGTGTTTTGACCCTAATGAGTTCACGCGTACCATTTGGCTTAAAGATCTTTCTGTTGGCCTTAGCTATCGTCGATGATTTAGGTGCCGTCCTTGTCATAGCGGTTTTTTATACCCAAAATCTGTCGGTTCCAGCCTTGTTAGCCACTTCGGGAGTTTTAGGGGTCGTGATTTTTCTAACCAAGGCAGGCATAAGGAATGGCTATGTTTTTATTTTTCTAGGAATACTGGCATGGCTGTGCCTTCTGTATTCTGGCGTACACCCTACCCTTAGCGGCGTATTGTTAGGTTTTATAATTCCATCGACTTCCAAAACTAAAGACAGAGATTTAATAGAAAGACTTCATCCGTGGGTTAGTTTTGGTATCGTACCTCTATTTGCGCTAGTAAATGCAGGTGTGCAAATTGGTTCAGTGAGCTTTTCACAAATTGCAACAAGTCCCATTTCTCAAGGGGTTTTTTGGGGACTCGTAGTTGGTAAACCTATCGGCATTTTTGCGTGCTCACTTTTAGCCGTAAAATTAAAGATTGCTGAGCTCCCGCGAAGTGTGAATTGGCTCCAGATACTCGCCGCGGGCTGTATCGCAGGAATTGGCTTTACAGTGGCACTTTTTATTAGTGATTTGGCTTTAGGGGGTCAACCTGAGCTTGAGATCTATTCTAAAATGAGTATTCTTTTAGCTTCGGTCGCAGCGACAATTCTAGGTGGCGCGATTTTGTTCTTTTGCCCAAAGGTAAAAAAATGATGCTTTGGATAGTAAAGTTTGTTAGAAAATTTAAGCGCGGTCGTAGCTCAGTTGGATAGAGCACGAACCTTCTAAGTTCGGGGTCGCAGGTTCGATTCCTGCCGATCGCACCAAATTTTGCTAACTAGCCATCAAGGCAAATTTTCTTTAATTGACAGATATTCTTGCACCGTGTTTTTCATGACTTCTTCAATACTCAGAATATTATCAATCATCCCCACGCCATAACCAGCAGAAAATACATTTTTATACGAAACTTTTGAATTTTCTGACGCTAATAACGAGCGGGCCGCACGGGCGAGCGCGAGCCATTTTTTTATGGGCTTAATTTGACTGATTGCGCTTTCGATCAATCCCGTTCTTAATCCCACTTTCTTTAACCCATCATTAAGTATAAAATTACCCGGAAAGCCATCGACCTTATCGGTGTTAATGATATCTTCAGGTGTCGCGCTGACAATGGCTTTTTTATAACTCGCTGATGCGGGGCTTTCTTTAGTGGCGATAAAACGGGTTCCCATATAAATAGCGCTCGCGCCCAATGCTAGGGCCGCCGCCATACCTTTGCCATCAACAATACTTCCAGCTGCAACGATTGGTACTTTTAGATTTTTTTTCAAATAGGGAATTAGTGAAAACAATGAGGTCTCGCCGGCGTGTCCACCGGCGCCACTGCCGACTGCGATAATGCCGTCGGCTCCTAAGTCCACCACTTTTTTGGCGTGTTCAAGGCCCACAACATCACAGTAGACCTTTGTGCCCGCAGCGTGTGCCCTGCGAATAACTTCGCGTGGACTGCCTAGCGAAGTAATAACAAGTGGCACTTTGTTTTCTAATATGAGATCCAGTTGTGCGTGTTGATATTTATTTGATTTTTGTACAATAAGATTAATGCCAAAAGCGTTTACAGTACGCGATTTTGTTTCCTTAACCGCTTTACCAAAATTCTCTATGGGTCGATAGTTCAACGCCGGAAAGGTACCAAGTCCCCCCGCCTCATTGGTCCTAACAACCATCTCAACATTGCTCACCAAATACATGGGGGCAGAAATAATTGGGAACCGAACATTAAATTGCCTCGTAAAATCCGTTTCGATTTTTTCGATCATCATTATTAATTTGCCACAGTATGCGAGAGAGTGACAGAAGAAATCTCAGCTGTTAAATTAGGTATAAATTTAATTGGTCAGGAGGACCTCACATGCAATTGCCTCGAATGCCTCAGTTACCAAAGTCCGTCTCTAATCTTTACAATAAGCTCACCTCCCACCAGATGACTGAAACTCTGCAACTTAAGGCCTTTGGTCTAGCAAAAATCCCGTTATTGTTTTTGGTGGGACCCAAGGTTTTAGAACTAAACCACGACCGCTGTGCAATAAAAATCCCCCTCAATCGTTTGACCAGGAATCATTTGGGCAGCATGTATTTTGGTGCACTCGCTATTGGTGCTGATTGCGCTGCCGGAATGCTCGGAATGAAGTATATAAGGGATAGCGAACGCGAAATTTCGCTAATCTTTAAGGATTTTCAAGCTGATTTTTTGAAACGTGCCCACGAAGATGTGATTTTCTCTTGCGACGAAGGTCCGGCCATCCGCGAACTCGTTGAGGCCGCTTTAACTAAAGGTGAGCGCGTTCACGCTCCCATTCATATTACGGCTTGGTCGTCGGCTCAGCCTAACGACGAGCCTATTGCTAAATTTGTGTTAACGATGAGTTTAAAGGTGAAAGGTTAGCTGGTGCTTTGAGTGTCTACTCGAAATGGGGGTTAGGAACACTATAGGTTGACTTGTTTGAGAGTGGCCTTACAACAGCGTCTCATTTTGAAACGCTTTAGATTTTGAAATTATAGTGCAGAGGGTTTGTTAACATCGATCTGATGATTGTATCTATCTTCTGAATCACTAGAAACGAGAGTCACAGGAGTCGTATTTGTTACATTAGCCAATTGCTTGGCTTCTGTACGGTGAGGCCCACCTAAAACTTCTGGCTGGTTCCAAGGCGAATTTAGTAAACCACTGTTTAGAGCCAAAATTAGGTTAGGTATATTGGTTTCGGCGGCGTCACCAATAATTGAGCTGCGCTTTACACAAGCTGACTTAAAACCTTTATCTATATAAACCGTTCCTTCTTTGCTTCTAAATACATCAAACTTGAGGGTGATCCAAGCACCTTCAGACTCTTTTTTCAAGGTCACTTCAGTGATGGATGATCCCTTCTCAATTTGAGACTTTGTTATTTCGTTCGACAAAAATTTTATAGTGCAGGTTTTGTCTGCCGATCGAAGTAGGTCATTTATCTCCTGCGGGTTGTTATAAATGCCGTCTGACCATTCAGTTAGATCCTTTTCAGCACCAAAGGCTTGAAGTGACAAAAAACAGCAAAGTGTCAAAAGTATTTTCATTATGAATCTCCTCAGGTTGTCTTAATTTAATTCACCTTAACTAAGGATTAGTTTTGCAATTAGTATACCCTTAACCATCACGTTTAATTTAAGAATTCCGATAGGTTGATCAATATGAAAGTTTTAATAAATATAGTCACATTAGCGATATTACAATTTACGTCACCCCTCACCTGGGCTCAATCTCATGGGCCTTTAGAGCAATATCTGAATTCCCTTTCTAAGATTGACCCAAATAAGACTTCAGACCCCGGAAGATTCAAAGCCAGTCGAGACATAGCAATTCAATTCGCAGAATGCCTAAAAAATAAAAGTATAAATAGTGAGAGCCTTCAAAAAATTGCCTGCGCTTCATTGATGGAGGCCAAACTCAGTAAACTAAATCAAGAATTAAAAGCTATTGGCGAAAAAGATTTCGTACAGGAAGTTCAGAAAAAAGCATTTCACAACTTAGCAGAAACTTACAGTCAGATTACGGACACATACAAAGAACCTAACGAAGTTACCAATGATGATTTGTGTAAAGGTTTGAGTTTCTCTGTAAATCTCGGCGCCAATTGTACCAAAAGTCAGGAAACGGAAGTCGCCAATCTAAAAAAAGAACTGGCTAAAAATCCCAAAAAAACATTCATGGATCTGGAGTCACTTACTCTTGATTATAATTCCAAAATGCTTCAGTTCTTGTCGGACAAATCATACCTTGCCCGCTGTGAAAAAAACAAAAAACTACTCGCAGAGGCACGGTCAAAACCTGAATCGATTAAAAAGCTTCAAGAATTAAACGTCGAACTGGCCCAACTGGTTAGGTCTGAAAACATCTCTAATCTAAAATTAAGAAGCCACCCGATTACACTATTGTTAGAAGATGACTTCGAACTCGAAAACGACTTAATTGCAAATGTTGATCCACTGTCGACTCCTTTTAAAGAAAAACGAGAACAAATTAGGCAAGAAATCAGATTTCGAGCCGCAGAACTACTGGGAAAAGGTTCGAATCTTAATCGTCTCGACGAAGTCGTTGTAACCTATGGGACCAAAGATGAAGTTAAGGACTTAGATTTCTTTATCAAGAATTATCCGGTGGCAACTGGACAAATGCTATCAAGATACCCTCATATGATTTCTAAAGTTTGTTCAAAGTTGGCTGCTAAAGGCGCCAACTCTAGAATTCGTGGCGTTACCTGGGGCGATTCCATATTAGGTACAGAAGTAATGGACCGAGGATTTATGTCGGGAATAATATCATTCGCACCTACTAAAGAAAAAGAAGTCCTTAGCTTTCTCGCTGAAGACAAGACGGGTTGTGAGTCAATAACAAGTTATTACGAAAAAATAAAAAGAACTGCTACTATAGCAGAGGTAAATGAAAAGGACGTCGAGTTTAATAATGCTTTTAGAGTTTTAGGTCAGAAAATCAGTTCGAGTGGCATTACTGGTATGCTAGTTCAATTAGGTCTAAAAACAGCCCAAAACTGTAAAGGCCCACACTTTAATGCATTTGTAATTGATATGAAAAATAATGCAATAGGATTGGCCAAAAAAATAAATGATGATCCCGAGTTGCCCGCATTATTAAATGCTTATGGTAGAAAAATGGCTCAATCAGAAAACGACAGCACTGAATTTCCGACCAGCAGTAAATTAAATCTTTTAATGGCCTATCTTGCAAGACTACCAGAATCTAAGACCACTTCAGAAACCGATACACAAAATGAATTGATAGAAAGAATAAGGTCGGGCCTTAAAGGAAAAGGTGAGTTTGATATCAATAAACTGGTGAATCTGGGAGACATGTATTGCGTAATGTAGTTATTTTTTGCATGCTGTGCTTCCTTGGAATCCTCTTGCCTTGCCCGTCTCGGTCAGACAGTAGTTGCGGTCCCGAGCAGTCAGAGATAAGAAGGCGCGCGCGCGACTTTATGGGTCGCGAACCCGCGACTGGTGGTGGAACCACAAATCCACCTAAACCTGAGCCACCAACTACAAGCACGCCGACACCCAGACCGGGTCGCGGAGGAGGCGGAATCGGAGGCGGTGGGGCGCCACGTACTCCCACTTACGACACTCGTGATTTAGGCAGCTACTACTATGATCGCGGAGCAAATGGTGGACCCCTCACTCCACGTGAACAACAAAGTGCAAATGATTACAGAAACTCGGCGATAGAGCTAAGAAATACTCCGGTGTCGTGGAACAAATCACCCTTTGATGAAAGCCAACGTGGTCAAATCAATCAAATGCTTGATCGCATTGGTGTGAATTACGACAAAAACTCAAACACCATTCCCACAGGCAAAGGTAACAACTCTCAAGCGGTTGAAATTGAAGATCGCGTTCGAAAAGTTATTCAAGACAACGTTCGCGAGCCCTTTAATAATGTCAATAATCGTCTAGATACCATTATCGCCAAACTTAGAGACATCGAAGGTCTCGTCATGGACCAAGGTTATGTTAGCGGTGCGCCCGTATCTCAGCCTAAGGCAAACAAAAAGAAGAAAGTTCCAACTCCCGATCGCATGTTGGCAAGTCTACCTCAAATTGAACCCGAACAAGCCGCCTCCGATCCCATAAACCTAGATGAAATAATAAACCAGGCACTATATATAAAGGATACTAAGCATTGGAGCCGCACAAAATCGGTTAACCTAAAACAATCCCAAGATAGGTTGACCGCTAAATACAGCAAAGAAACCTATAAATCGGTATCGCAAAATCGAGGGAATGAAATTCGTATTCTCGAACTCATCGACGCTAAGGATAATGTGACTGCAATAAAGGCCTTTGCCTATCAAGCTGATAAGCGAGTGTGGGTCCCAGTATTTTATAAATTAAATGGCGACACTGGAATTTTTGTTAGGCAAACAACGTATCATGATCAAAAATTGCCCTACGCTTGCTTGAACTGCCACGGCAATTCCCCACGTAGCCTAACTCCCGATGTTAGTTCGGCGGCTGCGGCCTGGCCGAAAAAGTAGCCACCACTTTCTTAATATGCTCCAGCGCGCGTAAATAGACTTTTTCCGTTGAGAAATGCTCTTCCAGCAAATTGCGCGCATTTTTGCTCATCATGTTTCTAACGGCCTCCTGACGTTTGAGCATCCTGATCGCTTGGCAGAGTTCTTCAACAGAGTTAGCCCGATAGGTAATTCCACAATTAAATTTTGTAAGCCATGCTTTCAGTTCGCCCTGAATACTTGAAATAATCGGCAGGCCACCAGCCATGTACTCAAAAGGTTTATTGGGTAGCGACATTTTAGCGTCGTGCTTATAGGGCGCCAGCCCGGCATGAGAGATCTCCATGATCGCCGAAATTTGCGGACCGTTGAGCCAACCCGTAAATAAAACTGACTTCGACCCTGCAGCCATTTTTTTATATTTTGCTAAATTGCTGCCATCGCCCCCTAAAATAAAAAGCACCGAAAACTCTTTTTCTAAAATACGAGCCGCCTTGATCACTGTCTCGAGATCAAAAAAACGGCCGATAGTGCCGAAAAAACAAATTTTAAAGGCATGCATATTGAGATTTAATTCTTTTCGCCAAATCCGCCCCTGTAGCATTTCAGGATCAGTATATTTTTTCTGTGAATATCCCAGTGGAAAGAGCAAATCATTCAGGTTTTGCGAGCGCTGAGCAAACTTAAGTCCATAGTCGACATAGGATTGAGACACGCCCATAATGCCATTAGCATTCAGACAAACATACTTCATCGAAGAAAAGGCCCGCGACAACATCACTCGCGCGAGTGGCCGTAAAACTTTAGGTGCCAAATCTACCAATTCATCAGGCCAGTAATCTCTGATATCAACTAATACTGGCACACCTTTTTCTTTGCCATACCGAACCGCCCTCTCGGCAGCCTCAATGATGGGAATAGGTGCAATTATTAAATCAGGCTTGGGACATGAGCTGGTTTTTTCGTAAAAACTTTTGGCAAAACGTCTGTTGTGACGGATTCGCGCCATCGATACATTTTTTTTGTATCCAGAGCCAAATAAGAACTTTATGTTTACACCATCGAGACCAATATCCTGGTCACTCTCAACAACATGTGTTTTAGGGGTATGGCTAAAACTAGAAGTCCACCATGTTACATCATGCCCCTTAGCTGCTAGGTATTTTGTAAACTGGCCATATCGATGTAACCGCACATCTTTTTCAAGTGGAAGTGGCTCGCCAATTTCTAGTACCCAAATTTTCATAATTTAAAGTTTAACTCCATGAAATACGAACTTATAACTTAGTCCCCTCAGGTTTAATGAGTTTAGCAGAAAATTATCTGTTCGCCTAGCAAGCCGCAATACCGTACCCCCCGCCAATCTTTCTGGCAGGAGTCCCGTAGCAAGAGTGGTAAAATCGAAGTATTTAGTGCTCGATTTAACAAAAAAATTTTCAAGTTTTTTTATTTCAACACTGCCCATAAGATTTTCAACAGAAGCCCGATCTCTTTTCTTCCAAAGTCCATAACGAATTTTACGATAGAGTGCCATAAACGGATTATCGGCAAAAGTTTCGACACAAATAAAACTTCCGCCTGTTTTTAATGAACTCAAAACTTTTGGGACAATCTCGTTGAGTTGAAAATAATAGAGACTTCCCGACATAAAAATAACTTCATATTGCGATCCACGGGATAAAAACTCAAGCGCATCGCCTAAGTGAAATTCCGCCGGCACTGACTGTGGTTCAACCTTCTCGGAAAACACTTTCCGTGCCGCTTCAATCGACTTTGCAGAAAGATCCACGCCAACAACCTCATATCCCTTCGTTAGCGCCCATAGGGAATGGATGCCAATTCCACAACAAAGGTCTAAAAACTTTTTACCACCTGGGAACACCTGAGGCACAAGCGTGCGCGCATATTCATAGGGAGTTAGGATGGACTGGGGAAGACTATAACTTGATTTATCGGAAAGCGCCTTTTCTCCTCGTAAATCATAGAGACTGGTCGGCTGCAAAAATTACCTCGGTTTATGGAGTTCAAATGTAAATTGCCATGCTAATAGTTGAAGGCCAGGCACTCGGGTTAAAAACTCATCGACACTATTAAATAAAGAAAGAAAGCTCTTTTTTAAAGTTTCATTTTTAATATAGGCCGCACCAATCGAAAACATATGCCAATATTTAACTTCTCCGACAGCAAAAAACTTTTTAGCAAATGTAATGTCTTTTAAAGTTAATATGTGATTTTTTTCCCAGACCGTTCGCATTGACGGAGTCAGTATGCGATAAAGCTTAATGATAGGGTTGTAGTCTAAGGCCTCAACACAAAGAATAACTCCACCTGGCTTTAAAATTCTTCGAAGTTCGGGAAAAGCAAAACTCAAATCTAAATGATGAAGCATCCCACTGCAAATAATGACATCAACAGATTCGTTCGGCAGCCCCGTATTTTCACAATCACCTTGAATAAAAAAAGTGTTCGCATCGAGGCCAAGTTTTTTGCCTTGCTCTCTAGCATTACGCACAGACACATCGCTGATATCAAGGCCTATCGAAAGCGCGGCTCCCAATTGCGCGGCCTTAATGCCATTAGCACCATTGCCACAGGCATAATCCAAAAATACTTTTCCACGCACATTGTTTTTTATCCACTCTTCTACGTACTTGGTCGAAGTCTCAACCGTCGTATAGAATTTTTTGTTACCATGTAACATCTCGTAAGCATCTTGGGGCAGACTCTCAACGAGTGTTTTATCGCGATCGCGATTATGAAATTCTAGCTCTGCCACTTTTCTTTCATCGAGACTTTTATACCAATCACTTGAGGAAAATTTTTTATCGAGTTCCTCTAAAGTTTTGCGTAATTCTTGAGCTTCCACTAGAATCCTTTTCTCGACGCTGAATGCGTAGCGTTAAGCGTAGCATCAAGGTCTAACCATAGGTTTCAAATTCGGGTTACATTACTGAATATGGCTATCTTAGTAAAGAAAAAATCCCTTTGGGCAAGCCTGCCACTAACCTTCCTTATGCTTTTTTTAAGTTTCAACCTCGCGGCCCAAAACGCAGAGACTGAGGCAGCGTCGGAGCCTGATATCCCGGCAGCCGTTACCCCTAAAAAATCTAAGAAAGTATCCAAAAAACTGCCCAAAAAACACAAAATGCCTGAAGGTTTCATACCACTTGATCCCTCGCTCGTGACCTTTAAAGACGGCGTACCCCAACTCGAAGGGGCCACTGAAAAAATTGACATGAGTAGTCCCGCCAGCGATTTTGAGGGGGTAGTTCAATATGTTTCAGGAGAAGTCGATTGGGTTGACCCAAAAAAAACTCCTGCCCCTCAATTTAAATCTCTAGTCCGCAGGGGAGATGAATTTGTTTTAGCTAGTGGTGCATACCTAAAATTCATTACCCAAAAACGCTGTCTGGCGGTCGCTTTTGGCCCTGGAGTGGTTGAGGCCCCCAAGGTTGATGATGTAAGTATCTGGCAGATAAAAACCACCTCGCTTCGTTGGCTTTGTCCTTTGGGCCATGAAGAAAAAATAGTTATCGATGGCAAACCTTTAACTCTGTTTGGCGGCGAACTACTTTATCACAATAAAAAACTTTTAATGAGATCTGGCGAAGGCCAGGCCCAAAGCGGACGGCTCGAAGCGACGAATATTTATAAAGGCAAAGAAAACTACTGGGTGATTGTCAAAAATCAGCCTCATCCACATGACCTGTGGAAAATAAATCAGGAACTCCCTCAACCCAAAGAAAGTGGGATTCAAGAGGAACCAATAAAACCTGCTACTTATCGCTTAAATGTCGGTCTGGTATTGGGTGGTGCCGGCATCGAACATGACAGTGCTGCAATCAAAGATAACGCCGGTGAGGGGTTAAAAGGTGGGCGTATCCAAGCTTACTTTCATCAAAAAAAACATACCTATTTCTTAGCTCTAACTAGTTTTGAGCAAAATCAGGACCAGGGGCTTTCTTCCACCGGCCCAAAAAATTACGCTCAGGTCGAGGTGAACACTTTAAGTTTTGGCGAACGTTTTGAGCCCACTCGCAATTGGTCTTTTTTCTATCGAGTAGGATTAGGCGAAGCGGCGCTGCAATTCAGTGTCGAAAATTCAGGCTGTGGATCTAATTGTTATACCAATGACAAGGTGACCTACAATGTTTTGACCGCCGCTGGCGGCGTCGATAGAATATTTACTTTTCCAAAATACAAATCACTATCATGGGTGGGGGTTATTTTGTCGGCAGAAATACAATACATGATCAACACTTCGAAGGCTAAAGCACGGGGCGGAAGTCCTCTCGATAGTGAAATCAAAAATAGCGGCCTTTCTTCAATGGGCCTTTTTGTATCGGTTGGGCCTCTTTTTTATTTTTGAAAGGTTATAAGGTATGAAGGTCAATCTTAAGTCTCGCTTACAATTTGCACTTGATATCATTCGCAGCGCCGGTAAAATTACTGCTGATTATTTTGGATCAGATAAAGTCAAAACCGAAGACAAGAGTGATGGTTCTCCTGTGACGATTGCTGACCGAGCCAGCGAAGAATTCTTGCGAAAGAAAATTGAACTCGCCTTTCCCGAAGATGCCATCGTAGGCGAAGAGTTTAGCAAAAAAGAGGGTAAATCGGGACTCACCTGGTATTTGGACCCCATCGACGGCACGCAGTCGTTTGTTTGTAAGACGCCTTTTTTTTCAAACATGATCGCCTTGGAATGCAAAGGCGACTCACTTTTAGGAGTTGTGCACTTTCCGATGCTCAACGAAACGCTCTACGCCACTCGTGGCGGCGGCACTTGGTGCAAAGGTTTTAATAAAAAAGACTTTGAGCGAGTTCGTGTGACTGAAACCAAAGAATTAAAACACGCCCGTATGACTTGTGCAAATTATAATTATTTTAAGCGCACGGGCAAAGAAAAGCTTTTCGCCGAAATTTCAAACTACGTTAAATTTATGCACGGCTACGCTGACTCCTACGGGCAGTTACTTGTTGCAACCGGACGCGTCGATTTTATGTTGGATCCTGTTATGTTCTCCTGGGACATCATGCCATTTAAAGTTATCATCGAAGAAGCCGGAGGCCTGTGGACTGATTTTAAAGGTAACCCCTCAGTTTTTAGCGACAGTGCGTTTTCAGCAAATAAGCATTTACATCCGCAGTTATTAGAGATTATTAAACGGTGCGAGGAGTAATATGAGTCCACGTAAAGTACCTTTTTTTGACTACCCCTCTCTCTTTAAAGCCGAGGAATCTGACTTCGTGGAAATTTTCAAAGACGTTGGTAATCGCGGTGCCTACATCCTACAAAAAGATCTAGTTGAGTTCGAACAAAACCTCGCGAAGTTTATTAAAGTTAAACATGCCATTGGCGTTGCTGATTGCACCAATGGTCTTATTATTTCTTTATTGGCAGCTGGCATTGGAAAAGGCGATGAGGTTATCGTACCCTCTCATACATTTATCGCCACCGCGAGCGCCATTCACTTTGTCGGAGCCACTCCCATACTGGTAGAGTGTGGAGCTGATCATTTGATAGACGCCCTTTCGGTTGAAAAAGCGATTACCAGTAAAACAAAAGTAATTATGCCCGTTCATCTCAATGGGCGTACGGCCAATATGGATTCTATTGTCGCCTTGGCATTAAAGCATCAAATACATATCATAGAGGATGCCGCCCAAGCTCTTGGCTCTCATTTTAAGGGACGATTTGCGGGTACCTTTGGTTTGGCTGGCGCTTTTAGTTTTTACCCCGCGAAATCCTTAGGCTGTTTTGGTGACGGTGGCGCTGTGGTTACTAATAACGACGACATCGCTCACAAACTAAGGCTACTGCGGGACCATGGTCGAGAGGACACCGACGTGACTATGTGGGGCACTAATTCTCGGCTAGATAATTTGCAAGCTGCCTTCTTAAATTATCGTTTAAAAAAATACGACAAAATGATAAAACGGCGACGTGAAATTGCCTCGCTCTATGACCAAGGACTCAAAGAAATCAAAGACTTGATTTTGCCACCCGCTCCCAACAGCGATGCCGATCACTTTGATGTTTTTCAAAATTATGAATTGGAATCTGGCCACCGAGATGAACTTCGAAAATTTTTAGCAGAGAAAGGCGTTTCGGCTCCTTTACAATGGGGCGGAAAGGCCGTTCACCAATTTAAAAATCTAGGGCTCAATTTTAACCTGCCCATTACGACTAAGATGACCGCGCGATTCTTTATGCTCCCACTCAATTTGGCTCTCAAAACCGAAGACGTAGAATACGTCATCACTCAGGTCAGAGCTTTTTATCAAATGAAGAGCCTGTTGTGAACTTCGAGGTAAAAAAACTTTCTGAGATAGCGCGCGAGTTGCGACTTGATGTTTTAGAGCGGACTTATAAAACCAATAGTGCGCATTTGGGTTCTTGTTTTTCAACAGTCGAAATCATCACCGCACTTTATTTCGCGCATCTCAAGGTAGATCCCAATAAAAAGACAGATCCTGAACGCGATCGCTTTGTTTTGAGTAAGGGCCACGCTTGCCTTTCTCTTTATTGTGCTTTAAATCGTCGCGGATTTATTTCTCAAGAAGTCATGGCTGGATATGGCATCGATGGAGGGACACTTGAGCATCACAGCAAATTTAATTTAGAATACGGAATAGAACTATCGACCGGAAGCCTAGGGCATGGTCTGCCCGTCTCTAGTGGCATGGCATATATGGGAAAAAAGGGACCTAACAAGTTTAGAGTCTTTACGCTTTTAAGTGATGGTGAACTTAACGAAGGCTCTAACTGGGAAGCTATTTTATTTGCGGCTCACCACAAACTAAATAACCTAGTCGCTATTGTCGATTATAATAAAATTCAAGCCTTGGGCAATGTGAAAGACGTAATTGGCTTAGATCCCCTGGCAGAAAAATGGCAAGCCTTTGGTTGGAACGCCTATGAAGTCGACGGACATAACCCGAGTGAAATTGTTGAACACCTTAAAAAAGCTGAGAGCGTTTTGGATAGGCCGACAGTTTTAATAGCCCATACCATTAAGGGTAAAGGCGTTTCATTCATGGAAAATAAACTTCTCTGGCACTATCGCTGTCCCAACGAAAAAGAACTCGCCGATGCCAAAGCAGAATTGAGGGCACATGTTTAGAGGTCAATTCGTTAGCTCACTTTTAGATTATGCAAAACAAGATCCTACAATTCATATAATCACTGCTGACCTCGGCTTTACTCTTTTTGATAAATTTAGAGAATCTTGCCCTGAGCAATTTATGAATATCGGAGTGGCTGAAGCCAATATGGTGAGTGTCGCAGCGGGAATGTCACTTGCTGGAGCCAATGTTTTCGTTTATTCAATGGTACCGTTTGTCACTTCTAGAGCCATGGATCAAATTCGAGTAGATGTCAGCGGTCATAATTCGAGAGTAAAAATTGTCGGCGTCGGTGCTGGCGTAGGTTACGGAATGGAGGGTCTCACTCACTTTGCGCTTGAAGATATTGGCCTTATGCGAGCCTTTCCCAATATGACTGTTGTCTGTCCCGCTGACATTTCTGAACTTCGTGTACTTTTACCCCATATCATTAACAGCAAAACTCCTGTCTATCTTCGACTTGTAAAGGGCAAGGCCGATGACATTTACACAAAGCCACTCACAAATATTTCATTGGGCCGTGCTATTGAAGTCCGCGCTGGCAAAAAGCAGGCTATTCTTTCTTATGGCAGTGCACTTAAGACTGCTGTATTGGCCGCAGACATTTTAGAAAGAGAAAATCAAACTAAGGTCGGTGTTTATAGTTTTCCGACCTTAAAACCAATAGATCGAGAGTGCATTCAAAGTTTAATTCAAAATTATGAATGTCTTTTCACCGTAGAAGAGCACTCAGTCATTGGCGGACTCGGAACGATTATTTCTGAAGCGCTGTTAGAAATGAACTTCAAAGGTACTCTTAGAAAAATCGCCTTTCCTGATAAGTTCCCCGAAGTAATGGGTCACGGAGAATACCTGTGTAAATGGGCCGGAGTTACCAGCGAAAAAGTCGTTGCCACTATGAGGGAACACTTGTGAGCAAACGGTTCTTCGATGTCCTGGCCTCGTCAATAGGCCTTGTGGTATTTTCTCCCGTGCTACTACCAACCGCTTTGGCCATTTGGTTGCAGGACTTTCATTCTCCATTCTACATTGCCAAAAGAGTAGGAAAAAATGGCAAACCCTTCGACATGATTAAGTTTCGGTCTATGTCGATAGGCGCGAATAAGACGGGTGTCAATTCAACCAGTGACCAAGATAACCGCATTACTCCAATTGGACATATTGTACGTCGTTTAAAATTGGATGAGATCACTCAACTCTGGAACGTCTTAATCGGCGACATGAGTGTGGTCGGCCCTAGGCCCCAGGTCAGCAGACATGGCACCGAACTTTATACCTCAGTCGAGCAATCACTCCTCGAAGTAAAACCTGGAATTTCTGATCTGGCTTCAATCGTTTTTGCGGACGAAGGTCAAATTTTGAAATCTAGTAAAAATCCTGACTTAGATTACAATCGCCTCATACGTCCCTGGAAGAGTCGCCTGGCACTTCTATACACAAAAAATATTTCTTTAGCTCTAGATTTAAAAATAATTGGACTAACGGTTTTAACTCTGGTGGATCGCAAGAAATCGTTGGCCGGAGTTTACCAGATCGCCCGGCACCTCGGCGCTGAACCAAAGACTCTTGAGACGATTCTCAGAAAAAAAGAGTTAGAACCTTATCCCCCACCGGGAACAGACCAAATTGTAGAAGAGCTACTCTAGCACGGCAAAGCCAATGTACGGATCGAATTCAAAGCGCTCTATTTTAATTTTTCGCTCACCAAAGTACTCAAGCATGGCTTGTGTTTCGCCTGGCCAAAGTGGGTTGTCGAGTTCATCGAAGGCCAAAACAGAACCCCTTGGCATGCGAGGCACGAAATATTTCAAGGCAGTCATTGTAGGATCGTAAAGATCAAAATCTAAAAACAAAAGACTTACCATTAGATGGGGGTGCTCCTCTATAAACTGGGGAATTGTTTTGGTGGCGTCACCTTTGACCAATTTTACTTTTGGCACATGACCTAAAAATCTTGTGGAATCGTTAATTTTGCAAAGTTCTGTGATCTCTTCAAGTGAGTTCGCAAAAAGATCTCCTTCTTTGACGTGGGCACTGGTTTGCGAGCGATCCCTCTCGCCAATTGTCGGAAAGCCGGCAAAGGTATCAAAGCCATAAATTCTACGAGTTAAATTTACTGGTTCTAAAATCGCACTGAGCTTAGCCCAGGTCATGACTCCAAATCCATGATTTACGCCGCACTCAATGACCGATCCCTTAACCGGTAAAACTTTTTTAAAAATCTCGTAGAGGGCCAAAAAGCGTGTCAAATTTTGGCGGCGAACATATTTTGGAAAGTTAGCCATTTTTTCTTCCCAGGGCGTCAGATTTTGCTCAAAGCATTTTTTATTTAAAGAAGCTTCATTTTTTTCGGCATCCGTTCTTAACCCGCCCGTCACTGATATTTTTTCATTTATTTTTTCATTCATATTAACCTCAATCGTTTCTTTAGATGTAATCTCGACATTTATAATATAAAAATCCCACGACCTCATGTAAATAAGTTTTTAGTAAGAGCCATTTGTTGAGCCCAAAACCATTTGGGTTCCAGAAATCTCGGTCGCCAACCTGATAGTCCACAGGATAGGCATAGGGATTTAACCCCAAGCGTTTCAATACCTGAAAAGAGCGGGTCATGTGACTGGCGCTGGTAACCAATAAAAATTCGGTAACGCCTAATTCTTCTAAAATCTTTTTTACAGCTTTACCATTTTCAAAGGTATTTACTGCGTTGTGATCAAGTTTTATCTGTTCTGGTCTAAGGCCCCATTCCCTCGCTAATCGATACACGGAATCAGCCTCTGATAAATATCCGGCGTGAAGATTAGGTGTCACGCCAGTAAAAATTAAATATTTAATTTTGTGTTCCTGAACTAAACGAACGGCCTCGCCGAAGCGCTCAAAAGCACTGCCGTACACATATTGATTCGTCCTTTGATTAAAGCCCAAAAAGCCCCCACCAAAAACCACTGCCGCCTCGGCCCGAGGTAACACTAGTGGCAGTGGATGTTTATTTTCTAAATTAGAAATCAATATTTCTGATATTGGCAAAAAAAGGGTTAGCGCCATCAGCGCTACTGTGATTTTTAATTTTTTCGAGTTAATTTTTAAACTCATCAGAAAAAGAGAAAAAGTGACGAGAACCGCGGGATCTAACAATACTTTCATTTAGTGAAATACCTTTTCCATTGGTTTGGCCTTTTTGGTGTGTGGGCTAGAATATTTTTTCACCAGTTCATGCAAATGGTTAACAACCTCTTGCGCGCCATCGCTGGCAAGTTTGATATTAGCTTCTACGGCGCTCATGAGCTTTTTACTTTCTTCAGAGCCATTTTGCAGGTGAGAATCCCCATTTGGGAGAATTAAGATATCAGGATGTTCACTCTTGAGTTCGTCCCCACGAATATATAACTCCTCAAAAAGTTTTTCGCCCGGACGAAGTCCCGTAAAAACAATAGGTACCTTTTCCTCATTAACGCCCATGAGTGTCATCAAACTGCGGGCGATATCTAGTATTTTAACAGGTTCACCCATTTTTAAAACATTGATGTCTCCTGGGCGTGCAATTGTTGAGGCCTTTAAAACTAAAGAGACGGCCTCTGGGATTAACATAAAAAATCGAGTCATATCTTTATGCGTGATGGTGACGGGACCACCCTCTCGAATCTGCTGTTGCAATGTCGGGATCAAACTCCCACTACTACCTAAGACATTGCCAAATCTCACTGAACAAAACCTCTTACCTGATTCGAGCGCTGCCGCCGTCACAATCAATTCGCAAACTCGCTTTGTCGCACCCATAATTCCCACAGGGTTAACGGCTTTATCGGTTGAGATCATGACCAAGGTTTCAACCCCTTGCCTTTGAGCTTGCCTAACTAGAGCCAACGTTCCCCAAATATTATTTAGTATTGAGGAATTGGGATTGTCTTCTACCAAATGCACGTGTTTGTAAGCGGCAGCATGGAACACAATCTGCGGTTTATGGGTCGCAATAATTTGCTCAACAGTGCGCTCGTCTTTGATGTCAGCTAAAAGCGGATAAATTTTAGAAACGCTATTTGAAAGCAGGCGAAGGTCTTTATCAATATTGAACAAATTAAACTCACTGTTATCCATGAGAAGTAACTTTTGGGGATTGTGCGAAAAAACCTGACGCGCGATCTCGCTACCAATGGAGCCGCCGGCACCGGTCACGAGAATACATTTGTTTTTTATCAACCCGCTAATACTTTCTAGATCCATCTCATGAGAGGCTCGATTGAGCAAGTCATTGAGTGAAACCTCTCGGTAAAGCTCGACTGCCGGGGCTTGCGCCGAAGCTCTCAGGCTAGTTAACAACTTGGGTCTTATACCGTGGGAGTAGCAGATTTGCAAAATACGTCTAAGGACTTCTCCCCCCAAACCGTCAAAGGCCATAACAACTTGTTCAATTTGTTTATCCTTAAGAATTTCTTCAAGATCTTCAATAGTGCCTAAGACCGGACGGCCCTCTATTTTGATACCAATTTTTTGAGGGTCATCGTCAATAAAACCAACTAATTCAATCTGCGCGCCAGGATCCGAAACAAAACGACTGGCTAAAGTGCGGCCTTGGGTTCCTGCACCGAAAATCAAAGTTCTCTGGCCGCCTTTGGCTTTCTGTCCCCGCGCTTCATACCTGATTCGTCGGTGAATGCGAATCCCGAGCAGCCCTATCGTCACCAAGAGAAAATCAATAATGTAAATCGTACGTGGCATCTGGCCCAAACGATCAAAAATAAAAAAACTAATGGTAATAACTATGGCTGACGATGTCACTGTAGCCTTGGCCAACGTGATGGCGTCTCTTGCTGATATGTATCTCCACATAATTTCGTATACGCCGAACACCCAATTTACACTGAGGCGAATGGCGAGAATAATCGGTAAATATTGATGAAATGTAACGATATGTTCTGGAATTTCGCTAATGCCCAGACGCAAATAGAGGCTTAGGTACAAACTCGCAATAATAATAACCGAGTCAGGCAGAATGTGGCCGAGAGAAACTCTTGCGGGACGTTTAAAAATACCTATCATACAGCCTCTTTTCCCCTAGAGGGACGAGGATTGTCAAAGCTATTTTTTCCACCAGGATTGGTTGGCTAATGAGGACTCCTTATAATCAGCAAAGGACGCCAAAACTTGATCTTTTTCTGAAACAATAGGGTTCGCGATCGGCCAGGGAATATTTAATTGGGAGTCATTCCATTTAATACCAAACTCGCCTTTGGCGTTGTAGGGCACGTCTACTTTGTAGAGCACATCGGCTTCACTTTCGCCTAGTACACAAAATCCATGAGCAAAACCGGCTGGGAGCCAAAGTACGCGCTGGTTTTCTTCAGAAAGCTCAACCGAGACATATTTACCAAAAGTTTTAGAGTTCTGACGCAAGTCAACGGCCACATCCCAAATTTTCCCCCGGATCACACCCACTAGTTTACCCTGGGGTTCATTATGCTGAAAGTGCAAACCTCTAATAACTTTGGGCCGCGAGCGGGAATGATTATCCTGCTTAAAATTTGTCGGCAAACCCTGCTTTTTAAAAATTTCAAAATTAAATCGCTCTATAAAAAAGCCGCGGGCGTCATGGTGAGCCTTTAGTTCGATAAGTTTTATTCCTTCAATTTCTAGATCTGTGATCTTCACTATTATCTTTCCTCGTTATCTTTCCTTTAGTTTTTCCTTAAGACACCTTTTTAAAGCATTCTGCCAAGATGGCATTTCCATATTGAATGTATTTTTTAACTTTGTCATTTCAAGACGCGAATTTTTTGGTCTCACTGCAGACGTGGGGTATTCCTCACTAGAAATTGGCAATATCTCTTTTAGTTTCAATTTGAACCCTAAACTCTCTGCCTCTGCCAAAATAGCGGTAGCGAATTCAAACCAAGAGGCCACTCCCTCGTTGCACAGGTGATATATCCCTGATGGAAAGCTTTTAGCTTGAATTGCAGCTTGGTAAATCTTAAATGTAGCAGCGCCAATGTCTCCGGCAAATGTAGGCGCGCCTATTTGATCATTCACCACTTTGAGCATCTCTTTTTCTTGAGCGAGTCTTAAAATTGTATTTAAAAAGTTCTTGCCATGAGAAGCATAAATCCAACTGGTGCGAAAAATTAAATAATTACACTTTGAATCTTCAATATATTTATCGCCCTTGGCTTTTGAGGTTCCATAGACGTTAAGCGACCCCACACCATCGTCCTCACGCCAAGGTTTAATACCAGCTCCGGGATAAACATAGTCAGTTGAGTAGTGAACTAATCGGGCCCTATTTATTGCACACCATTCCGCTATTACTTTGGGAGATTCGGCATTAATTAAAAATGCCAACTCAGATTCACTTTCAGCCTTATCCACTTGGGTATAAGCCGCGGCATTAAGAATTAAAGTTGGTTGTAATTCGTCGAGTTTTTTTTTGAGATGCTGAGGCTGCGAAAAATCAAAGAGATCACGCCCTGATTGGACCGCACTGGGCCCGAAAGCATTGCTTAGGGCCCTTGCAACCTGCCCCGTTCCGCCAGTTATCATTATCTTAATTTTTTCGTCTTTCATAGTGTTTTAGCCATTGTAATTAATCATAAATTCCACATAATGGTAAAGGAAAATGCTCAAAAAGATCATACCTTATACGCTTATTTTTTATGCCGTGTCGCTATTAACGAGTATGGCCGGCATGGAACTCTTTGGTTGGCTAACATTTTTTTTGACCTGCGTCCTTCTGTTTACCGAACGTCGAGACCTTGCAACCACAAAGGTTTTGCGCTTTTTCACTCTCGCAGATATGGCGGCTTTGGTATTTTTGGGAGTCGTTATTATCGCACCTCTCATAAACACTCCCCCACCTTTTAATTATTGGGATATTGTGGGCCGCGGCAGATGGGTACTCCTGTTTATCGGTCTTCGCTACGCTTTACTTTTAACAAATGGCAATCAGTTTGAAAAAATCATCTACCTCGTTTTTTCTGTGGCTTGTTTAGTTTCAGCTTACGCGTTGTTTCAACATTTTACTGGCATAGATCTCCTACACGAAACCAATATTCGTATTGAGTTTACCGGCCAAACCGAACCTCTGCCAGCCCATCGCTCTATCGGCATGTTCAATTCTTCTATGACCTTTGCCAACTCCTTCGGGGTTTTCTTATCTCTGCCGTTTGCTTTTTTTATTCTCGCGAATAAAAAAGATAAAAAAATGCGTCGCGTAGCGGGCGTCACAGCTACTTTGGTTGGGCTTGCTATTCTTTCAACTTTTACTCGCAGTGGCTGGATGGGCGGGATATTTGGTATTCTCGCTTGCGCCTTCTTTTTCAAACGAAGAGTTTTTTTCGCGACAGTTTTAATAATCGCAATTGTAGTGGGCCTAGGGGTCGCCTTTAATCCCGCTATAAAAAATCGATTTTTGACTTTGTTTAATCCTAATTATGCCAGCAATACTGAACGCGTCACCATGTGGAAAGCTAACTACGCGATATTTAAAGACTACCCGATTCTCGGTGTTGGTTATTGGGAAAATGAACGTATTGTTCATGATTATTATAAAAAGCTAGGTATCACTGATGGCTTTGGCGGCCATGCTCACAATAATTTCTTTCAATTTTTGTCGGGCACAGGACTCGTTGGCACATTAGCATTTTTTGTTTTTTGTATTTCGCTTTTTATTTATTCCTGGCGTCTGTGGCAAAAACTTCGCCACGAGGAATCTTGGCAGAGATCCTTTGTACTGGGCTCGATGGGAGCGCAAGTGGCGCTCCAGTTTGGAGGCATAGGTGAATGTACTTTTAAAGACGCTGAAATCAATCATCAACTCATGCTGATTTTCGCGCTAACTTTAGGGATCTACTACTGGCGAATTCATGGACCCACCTATGTTAAATCCTAAAATTTTATTTATTTGCGTAAACTATAATAGTTTTGCTGAAACCAAGACATTGGTTGAAGACCTAAGCCAACAGAGTAAAAAATCGGTATTGGATGTTTTCGTGGTCAACAATGCGCCTCAGGACGATAGCAAATTGGAAGCGCTAAAAGCGCTTCCAATTTCGCTTGAGATTATAAAGCCCGAAACCAATCTTGGTTATTTTGGCGCCGCACATCGGGCCGTAGAAGTGTATTTAAAAAATTACTCCTTACCTGAGTTTGTTATAGTTTCCAATCCCGACATTCGCATTCAAGACCCCGAGTTTATAGCAAAAATTTTGAGTCTTAGTAATGCGGCTGTTTTTGCTCCCACCATTACGTCTTTGTTATCGGGCCAGAATCAGAACCCCCACATGTTGGAGCGGCCAACATCCCTACGCATGCACACTTATAAATACATTTTTAGTAACTACTTAACGTCGACGGTTTATCATCTGCTGTCTATAGGGCGTGCTCAAATTAAAAATAGGCTTAAGAAAGTAACTACCAACTTAGGCGCTCAGGATATCTACTCAGCTCACGGGGCTTTTTTAATTTTTCATAGATCTTATTTTGAGGCTGGCGGTCACCTACAACATGGTGTCTTTCTCTATGGTGAGGAAATATTTGTAGCAGAGACTTGCCGCAAATTAGGCTTGTCAATTAGGTTTGTACCGACTTTAAGAATTAGCCACTCTGAACATGTGGCTACGCGGTTGATTCCGGATAAAAAAATTAGTGGATTTATTGCTGAGTCCGCCCGCTATTGCGCCGAGAAGTTTTTTTAATTAAAATGCGTCTTCCAAATTTTGTTGAGACTTTTCAAAAGCTCAGGAATGTCCTTAAGTGCCAGTGACGTCGGGCCATCACATAACGCTTTATCAGGATCTGGATGAGTTTCTAAAAATATTCCATCCACACCAACTGCCATAGCTGCACGCGCCAATGCGGGCGACATTTCACGGCGGCCACCACTGCTGGTTCCTGTGGCGCCCGGCAATTGCGTCGAGTGTGTGATATCCATGATCACAGGTTTGCCGATCGCGCGCATTTCAACCAAACCGGTCATGTCATTAATCAGTCGGTTGTAACCAAAACTCACGCCTCGTTCACAAAGCAATATTTTTTCGTTACCGGCTTTCTGCGCTTTTTTTACAATGGCACCCATGTCCCAAGGCGCCATAAACTGGCCCTTCTTAATATGCATTACCTTCTTAGTTTGCGCGATCTTAACTACTAAGTCTGTTTGTCGACATAAAAATGCCGGAACTTGCAAGACATCGGCGACTTCGGCAGCGGCATCGACTTGAGTGGTTTCGTGAACATCGGTTAAAAGCGCACAGCCTATTTTAGATTTAATTTTTCCTAAGTTTGCAAGTGCCTTACTAACCCCTGGTCCACGAAAATTATCGCTGGATTGCCGATTGGCCTTATCGTAGGAGCACTTTAATATCCATGGTATGCCTAACTCTTGTGTGAGACGCTTTAACTCCATTCCCACCTCGAGGACTAAACCCTCATCTTCAATTATGTCAGGTCCCGCAAACAATACCCAGCTACTACAGTCTCCCCAAGTTATGGATTGGTCGGGAAGTTTTAACGTGACTGGTGAGTCTAGGGATTTTAGGGTGGACATTGTTGCCTCTTTCTTGCTAAGCCTTAGCTTTTGTTATACTCATTAATGGCCAAAAATCAATTGTAGAGATGAATGAGGAGCATAGCCATGCAGAGCCGCTGGAATCAGCAAGATGTTATTGCCACTGATAACGACCCTTTAAAGCTACGCGTCTACACCTCAAGACTTTTGGGACAGGAACCCAGCTTAGTTTTGCACGGTGGTGGCAATACTTCGGTAAAGATATCTCAGTCAAATATTTTTGGCGACAGAGAGGATATTCTTTATGTCAAAGGGAGTGGTTGGGATCTTAAGACTATCGAGCCACAGGGATTTGCGCCTGTGCGAATGGAAGTCTTACATAAACTGGCTCGTTTAGAAAAATTAAGTGATAGCGATATGGTTCGTGAACAAAAAATCGCAATGACAGACCCATCAGCCCCTGGTCCTTCGATAGAAGCTATCTTGCATTCGCTGATTCCCTTTAAGTACGTCGATCATACACATGCTGACGCCGTGGTTACTATTACCAATCATCCTGATGGCGAAAAAAGAATTCATGAGATCTATGGAGATCGCACCGTTATCATTCCCTATGTCATGCCTGGATTTATTTTGGCTCGAAAAATTTTTGAATTAACTCAAGATATCGATTGGTCAAAAATTGATTCTCTAATTTTATTAAATCACGGCGTGTTTACTTTCGCAAATGATGCCAAGTTGGCCTACGAGAATATGATTAAAGTAGTAAGCCTTGCCGAAAATTACATAGAAAAAAGCGGTGGTAATAAGATTGCCCGTGGCGAGGCAAAAGAAAACCTTTTAGAACTCGCGCAAATCCGTAAAGTGCTAGGTAGTAGAGCCAAAACTTCTCTCGTTTTGACTTGGGATAAATCCCCCGAGGCCGTGGGTTTTTCGAACTTAAAAAATATAGACGACGTCGCTTGCCGCGGCACTGTGACCCCCGACCATGTCATCCACACCAAACCCTTTCCTCTTATACATAAAGATAAAATTGAAACGGAGCTCGAAGCCTACAGCGAAAAATATCAAAGTTATTTTAAGCGCCAGACAACTGGCAACCTCACCATGCTAAACCCCACGCCCCGTTGGCTAGTTTGGCCAGGTTACGGCGTTATCACGGCGGCCCCGGCCTATAAGACCACGCAAGTGATTTGTGATATCGCAAGACACACTCAGAAAGCGGTGCAATGGGGCGAAGCTTTGGGGCAGTGGCAACCGCTAGACGAAAAAAATCTTTTTGAAGTCGAATATTGGGAATTAGAACAGGCTAAAATAAAAAAATCATCACTACTCCCTGTGCTTCAAGGCAAGGTGGCGCTCGTTACAGGGGCAGCTAGCGGAATTGGCAAAGCCTGTGTAGAAAATTTTCTTAAAGAAGGCGCCTGTGTCGTAGCGCTCGACACTAACCCTGAAATTTCTAAAATGTTTCTGAAACCTGAATTCAGGGGTCTGATGTGTGACGTAACTAGCACCGAACAAGTGAAAAATTCTATAGCGGAATGCATAAGAACGTATGGCGGCTTAGACATTTTAGTTAGTAATGCGGGAACTTTTCCACCTGGCATAAAAATAGAAGATTTAGATGAGGCCACATGGGCAAAAACAATCGACGTGAATCTCACCAGCCACTTTCGTGTACTCAGTAGTGCTATCCCCTTTTTAAAAAATGGATTTGACCCAGCAGTCGTAATTATGGCCTCTAAAAACGTGCTCGCACCTGGACCCGGCGCCTCCGCCTACTCAGTGTCTAAGGCAGGACTTACTCAGCTCGCTCGCGTCGCGGCCTTAGAACTCGCTCCGCAAGGAATCAGAGTCAATATTCTTCATCCCGACGCCGTATTTGATACAGGTGTTTGGACCAAAGAAGTTTTAGAAAATCGCGCCCGTCACTATGGTATGACAGTGGAACAATACAAAACAAAGAATCTGCTACAGACCGAAGTTTCTTCAAAAGATGTTGCCGGCTTGGTGATAGCAATGGCCGGTCCGTTATTTGGTAAAACAACGGGCGCGCAAATTTCAATTGATGGAGGTAACGATCGTGTTATTTAAAGAATTAAACTCCCTCGGCCTCAAAATTAACCAACAGAAACTTACAATTTTAGACCAAGAGCTTTTGCCCCACCGCGAGGTGTGGCTTGAGGTCAGTGACCCCTATCAAATGTCTAATTACATTCGCAGTCTTAAGGTTCGCGGTGCCCCACTCATTGGCGTCGCAGCAGCGCTGGCCATCGCCGATTACGCTAAAAAAGATGTTTCACGTGACGAACTTTTAAAATCGGCCATGACCCTGCGAGGGGCTCGCCCTACTGCAGTTAATTTAATGAATGCTGTTGATCGTATGCTACCACTTTTGAAAGTGCCAACCCCATCGGTCGCAAATCTTGTCGCTAAAGCCACAGAAATATTTGAAGAAGATGTTAGATTATGTCTAGAGATGGGTCTTGAGGGTGCAAAATTTATTAATGATGGTGATACAGTCCTCACCCACTGTAATGCCGGAGGACTCGCCACAGCTGGCATTGGCACCGCGGTAGGTGTCATTAAAACAGCTCATGATCAAGGTAAAAAAATTCATGTATATGTGGATGAAACCAGACCCTTGCTTCAGGGCGCTAGGCTGACCTCCTGGGAACTCCATAGGCACGGCATTCCTTTTACTTTAATCTGCGATAATATGGCGGGGTTTCTGATGAGCCTCGGTAAAATTCAGAAAATTTTTGTGGGGGCTGATCGTATTGCGAAAAATGGCGACTTTGCCAATAAGATTGGTACGTTCACCGTCGCCACCATGGCATCGGTTCACAAAATTCCTTTTTATGTTGTGGCACCATCAACAACGGTTGATCCCAATTGTCCTAATGGCAAAAATATTCCCGTCGAACAAAGAGACCCGAAAGAAGTAATAGGTGCAGAGGGGCATCCGTCGAGCCAGGTTTATAATCCTGCCTTTGACGTGTCACCAAGACACCTAGTCACAGAATATATTGGCTGTAAGCAATATTTGGATTTATAAATCTTAAACTGGCCTACATTAGCTGATCAGGTGAAGGTAATTGTATCGATGCCGCAGCCTTTAGCGTTTCAACACTGTTACCTAAGTTGGGATCGTAAAGCGTAATTCGGCTACCCTGGTTTTCAAACTTAAAATTCACCTCAATGAGGCCGCGCAAGCGCTGTCGCACTTGTTCCTGACGCTCGGGCGGAACAAAAAGCAACATAAAACCCCCGCCGCCGGCACCTAATAGTTTGCCACCAATGGCACCTGACTCGAGAGCCGAGGTATACATATCACTTACAAATTTATTCGAAACTTTATCTGACAACTCCTGCTTCAGGAGCCACCCCTCATGCAACATCTCGCCGATTTCGCAAATGGACACACGAGAGCTCTCTAAAATACTTTGGGCTTCTTGCACCATCTGAAACATCGTTGAAAGTTGCGACGTCTTCTTTTCAAAATTCTTTAGTTTACTTTGCGCAACGGTCTCAGCAGTACGGGATATTCCTGTAAAAAATAACATTAAATGACTTTCAAGCTCTTCTTTACGCTCTTTCGTAATAATTACGGGATCGACTTGAAAACTATCATCTCTATTAAATTTAATGATATTAAATCCGCCAAATGCCGCCGAAATCTGATCTTGTGAACCAACTGTTTCTTTAATAATGTTTTGTTCAATATGTATGGCGAGCTTGGCTAATTGGGCCTTTGAAGTCAGTTTGCCATGAAGCGCATAAAGCGTATTGAGCAGTCCGACGGTAAACGAAGAACTTGAGCCTAATCCTGAACGAGCAGGCAAGTCTCCATCGTGATGCACTTCTAAACCATCGCGAATGCCTAAATATTTGACTACTTCTCTCACGGCAGGGTGCTTGATATCTTCAATCTCTTTCACATTTTCAATAACCGAGTAAACAATTCGATGTTTATGAGCGAAAAAGGGAGGGAGGTAGCGACAACTAAGGTAACAATATTTATCGATCGTAGTGGCCAGAACTGCGCCGCCATGTTCGCGAAACCAAAGGGGGTAGTCTGTACCACCGCCAAAAAAGGAAATACGAAAAGGCGTCTGGCTGATGATCATGGATTACCTCACTTCATTATTAATGCGTGGCATTATTTTCTGTTTAACAATAACATTGATAGTTTCATAAAAGTTTAGGAAGTAAAAGAGTTCTTTCTAACTGTAAAGGAAAATATGAAAATTACACTTCTTGTACCCACTCTGAATGAAGTAATTGGCATGAAAGCCATAATGCCTAAAATTCCCCGAGATTTGTTTCATCAAATTCTTGTGCTCGATGGGGGGTCCACCGACGGCACAATTGAGTGGTCGCGTGAAAATGGCTACGAAGTGTATATACAAAAACAAAAGGGATTTCGCCATGCGTACACAGAAGTCTGGCCTCTCATTACCGGTGATTATGTCATCACCTTTAGCCCCGACGGCAATTCTATCCCAGAGCTTTTGCCTGATTTGATTCATAAAATGACAGAAGGCTATGACATGGTAATAGTGTCGCGCTATCTAGGATCAGCGAAAAGTGAAGACGATGATCTCATTACGAGCTTCGGTAATTGGCTATTTACCAAGACTGTAAACGTATTGCACAATGCGCGATATACGGATGCCATGGTCATTTACCGCGGTTACCGAAAAAACATGGCCTACGAATTAGACCTCGACAAAGACAGCTCGTATAAAATTCCAGAAACATTGTTTCATACAAAAATAAGTTGGGAACCACTACTTTCAGTCCGAGCTGCCAAGGCTGGCCTAAAGATTGCCGAAATTCCTGGCGATGAACCACCTCGAATCGGTGGCGAGAGAAAGTTACAGATTTTACAATGGGGCGCGGCTTACTACTATCAGTTTATTTCTGAGGTTTTTAGCTGGCGCTACAAGAAAAGTCTCGAAGCCCAAAAAACGTCGCTTTAAAAATGTTGTTCGGCTGGAACAGAAAAACAAAACTTTTTCTTTTAGTTCTAATTTTCTTAAATATTTTCTATTTAGCATTTGCCCATTTCGCTAAAAAAGATGTTGCCATAAAAGTAATGAGTGCCAGCGAAACTATTCAAGCGGTCGAAGGCGACCATTTCGATACTGTTTATTATCACCCAGAAACAAAAGAACTCGGTGGTACATTCAAAAATGGCTTTAGAAATTTGTACCAGGGCAACCATCGCTTTACCTATACCGGAGAACTGGGAGTTGGTATTTTTGATGCCTTGGTCAGTAAAAATATTGGTAGCGAACAGGAACTGGCACGAGCTGCGGGCTTTGATAAAAATGATGAATTTGACAAATTGGCCCAGATTCAAGAGCTTACTGCTACCGAACAAAAGGTGGCTACATCTCAGGGAAATCTCCCGTTTCGCTTAGGTGAGAAATCAGTTTTGCAAATGTCCTACTTGGGCCTCTCTGCTGGCGAATTGACACTTGAGGTTTCTCGTCTTATCAAAATTAGGGGTAAATTAGCACTCGAATTGAGAGTCCAATTAAAGTCTTCGGAGTCCTTTAAACTTTTTCGCATCAACGATGTCATTACAACATATGTCGAACTGGGCTCATGGCAACCCCTGGCCATGAGTGTAATTTATGACGAAACCACTCGTTATGGCAGTCTCTATATGCTAAGCGAGCTAAACGGCAAGGCCAGGTACTGGGAGAACGCTGTCGAGCGCGGGGGCCGAAGAACCAATAAAAAAAGCGAAAGTAATTTTATAGAAAACTCTCAGTTGGCCGGATCGGCCTTGTTCTTCCTGCGAACTTTACCATTAAGTTTAGGCCAAGAAAAAAGTTTTAATTTGGCTGATCATGAACACCTTTTAAAGGTAAACCTAAGGACGTCGAAAGACGAGGTTTTACTTTTACCCGTCGGCACAAGGCCCACCACGCTTCTTGAGCTAAATGTAAAGCCCAATGAATCCCATAAAAAACCGGTTTCGATCAAACTCTGGCTGTTAAAAGACCCCTCTCGTCAAATCGTCAAAATCAGTGTGGATTTAAAGGTTGGGGCGTTTGAGGCTCTTGCTAAAGAACTTTTGTGAACTTACCACTTCATATACAGCAATTAAAAAGAACCAAATCACGACAGGATAAATAGGATAAAGATAGGCATTTGCCATTTGGCTATCTACGGCCCCAATCGAAGTGATAGCCAGCACTCTTAAAATAATGGTAACTAGCGCTGCCGCTAGAATATATCCAATCACAACATTTTTAAATAATCCAAAAAATAAACCAAAAACAATTACCACCACTCCCAACGTTATAAATATTTTTGTAAAAATACTGTAGAGAGCCGCTAACCGTTGTCGCCTATTAATCTGGTTATTTATATTTTCTATCGGTGTCGGCAGTTCGCCCAATATCAGCTTGTTGTCTTTGAGTAAAAATACTTTTTGAAGAGTCATTTTTTCAAACTTAACTTGGTCATCGGCAGTAAAAGGGTTTTCCCAGTAGCTATAACCGACCGTAGAACTTTCGAAAATTTCTCTTATATGCTGGGCCAAGATGTCACTAAATCGCGGAAGCATCGCCATAGAAAAAGAGGGCAACATGGTGGCGCGAAGGGGCAGCACACATTTGAGCGAACCGCTCACGCAAAGGTCTTCAACTTCTCGCGCAAAACTGCGATAGAATAACTCCGCCTCTCGGGCATTATTTCCCACTCCCATTTTGGGTAACAAATCACGAAATGCGAAAATTTGGTGAGAATAGTCGTAACCTTCGCAGTGGCCTTCCTTTTGGCAACGCTCTGACGGATCGGCGTCGGGATTGTCGAAAGAGGAATACACCTTGGCAAAAGTGGGGCTTAGCTTCGCCAGCTTTAATCGTTCGTTTCGATCAATTAATAGCCGCGAGGGTTCCGTTTCTTCCTTAATACTGGCTAAAGCACCTATAGCTCTAGAAAATGACCCTGCCTCGTGTTCAATAGTTATAAATAGACCGTATTTCGAGTAGTTTTTAAGTTGCCACAAGAAATTCGTAGTTGTAACTACCGACAGAAAAAATAAACAAAGTGACATTCCATAGCGCCATTTTTTAAACAGCGGTGTTGGACCATAGCGCTGGACATGACCAATCAGTAGTATCAAGAGGCCCGGCCAAATCAGAAATGATTCCTCGCGGGTGCCATAATGCAAAGACAATAAAAGGCAGAGGGAGAAAACAAGAAAACCCTTGTTACGTGTGCTCTGAATTTTATCGAAAGCTAATGCTAAAACAAAACTTAAAGAAAAAATTAATATTTGAAGATCCGTGTTGAATAGATCCCTACTCACTCTGCTAGTTTGAAAATCATAAAACTGTGGCATAAAAAGAATTAGAAAATAAGAAAATAAAGAAAAATATTTATTAAATCCAAGATTTATTAGGGCCCATAAAAATGCCAACATACAAAAAATATGAAAACTAAACTCAAAGGTAGTATACGGAATGCCCAAGTGAATTCTTGCCGCCTGAACTATGCCAAAAAAAGGTCTTTTGCTAAGAGTCAGGTTGTCATAGGCGCCAAGCCAGTTGCCATTTACAATTTCTAATGCGTCTTTGACGTACTTGGCATCGTCCACTCCCGCATTTATAGGAAAGGGCCTTAGGTCCCACGTCAGAGCGAAAAAAGCCACAATACTCGCAAAGATCGCGATCGCCATGAATCCATGTTTAGAAAGCAATTTATTAATGCCCCAAGCAGTCATTAGAATTTCTAAACTTTATCAATTGTGTTTGTCAATTGTGTTTGTCAAACGATCACTTGGAGATTGTTAAGAATAGCTTGACCCGCTAATCCACATAGTGGAAGTTTCAGACTTCGTTTTAAATGGGAGACATTAAAATGCCTACTGATTCAATAATTAAGTCAATGATTCGCACCATTCCTGACCATCCCAAAAAAGGAATTCTTTTTCGGGATATTTCTACGCTCATAGGAAATGCCAAGGGATTAAGGTATTCTATTGATAAAATGAAGGACCGCTACAGCTCCTACGAATTTGACATCGTAGCCGGAATTGAAGCCCGAGGGTTTATAATAGGCTCTGCCTTCGCCTATGCTATGAACAAGGGATTCGTGCCCGTCAGAAAAAAAGGCAAGCTCCCTGGGGACATTGTTTCTCATAACTACGACTTGGAATACGGCTCAGATACTATCGAGATCCAAAAAGACGCTATTCAAAAAGGTCAAAAAGTTTTACTGATTGACGATCTTTTGGCCACTGGCGGAACAGCATTGGGTGCAATTTCTTTAATTGAAAAGTTGGGAGCAGAGATTGTTGAGATTTGTTTCCTGGTTGACCTCCCCGAGCTAAAAGGCGGAGAAAAACTCAAAAAGGCCGGATATAAATATCATGCATTCTGCGAATTCGAAGGGCATTGAGAGTAGCGAATCAATTTAGCCGGATTACCACAAACCACTGCGTAGGCAGGAACATCCTTTGTTACCACAGACCCCGCTCCGATCATGGCAAACTCGCCGATAGTTATTCCCGGCAGTAATGTAGCATTGGCGCCGATACTCGCGCCATTTTTAACCAGGGTTTTTGAAAACTCAGTGGGATATTTTTTACTTCTAGGAAACTCATCGTTAGTAAAGGTGGCGTTTGGGCCAATGAAAACATCGTTTTCTAGAGTAACTCCCTGCCAAATGTATACGCCACACTTGACTGTCACTCTATCACCTATCACTACGCCGCTTTCAACAAAGGTGTGATCACAGATATTACAATCTCTACCGATCGTAACTTTCGAAAGTATGTGAGAAAAGGCCCACACTCTGGTTCCAGCACCAATGCGTGCGCCCTCTTCAATCAAGGCTTGAGGATGCGAGAAAAATGTGGGAACCGAACTCGTATTTTCAATATCTGCCAAGCGAACACTCCCTAATATTTCAAAGATTTTTTAATAGCCTTTGCACAATTACTTACATTCAGACCTATCCAAAATGGCAAACTGAGAATTTCATTTGCCAACCTCTCCGACACCGGAAAACTGCCTAGTCCTTTATTTAAGTCTGAAAATGCCCTCTGAAGATGAATAGGCACTGGGTAATGGATAGACGATTGAATGCCACTCTCTAAGAGAGTTTCTTGAACTTCTTTGCGATTTTTTGTTTTAACAACATAGAGGTGCCAAACGTTTTCATTGGCTTTACTAGCTAGTGGCAATACCAACGGCGTATCTGCCAGCGCCTGTTGATAAACACTAGCCATCTCACGGCGTAAGCTATTCCAGCTTTCTAAATAATTTAATTTTACTCTCAGCACTGCGGCTTGGATCTCATCAAGTCGCGCATTACTCCCTTTTAGGTCATGGTAATATTTAGTCTCAGAGCCATAATTTCTCAGTTTTCTAATCTTTTTTGCTAGAGCTTCATCGTTGGTAACGACACCACCTCCGTCACCTAAAGCCCCCAAATTTTTACCGGGATAAAACGAAAACGCCCCTGCAATGCCAAAGGCTCCCGCCCTAATTTTGTCGACTTCGGCACCATGCGCTTGAGCCGCGTCTTCGATTAACCAAATTTTATTTAGGTTCGAAATTTCAACAAGACCTTTCATATCTGCTAATCGGCCATAGAGATGCACGGGAATGATAGCCTTAGTTTTTTTAGTAATACTTTTTTCTACTTCGGATAAGGACAAGTTAAAGCTCGCCTCGTCCACATCCACAAGTACTGGCGTGGCGCCTACCTGTGAAACTGCGAGGGCCGTGGCGATAAAAGTATTGGCGGGCAGAATTACTTCATCGCCAGGTCCAATCTCAAGTGCTTTTAATATTAATGCGAGCGCGTCTAAACCATTAGAAACCCCAATGGCATATTTGACTCCGCAATACTTTGCCCACTCGATTTCAAATTGCTCAAGTTCAGATCCACAAATGTAAACGCGTCGCTCATAGACGTCACTCAACGTCTTGAGGATTTGCGGCCGCAAATCACCGTGCACTAGAGCTAAGTCCACAAACGGGAAGTTAATTTCCATACATCAAACTAAAGTCCTCGAGCTTTGTTTAAAAAGATTCCATAATCTCGAATATAATCGTTGGGATCATAAAATCTATTTGCTAATACTAAAAGCACACAGTTTTGGGAAAATTCAAACATTTCTCGCCACACGTAATTTCGAATTCTCAAACCAACTCGGCAGTCATCCAACAAAAATTCTTCTTTTTTTTGTGAATTATCGACGCTGACCCGACAAGAACCCGAAATAGCAATTAGGACCTGGTCTAAGTTGCTATGCGCGTGCAATCCACGAATTACGCCTGCCTTAGTGTTAACTAAATAATAGACTCTCTTGATATCAAACGGGATCTCAGAACTATTCTGAATGGCAACAAGCTCGCCCCGGTCATCGCCTTTGCTAACAAACTTTAGCAGCTCCCAAGTTCCAAGTCGGTTGTCTTCTTTGGGTAGCTTCTCAACCCGTTCGGTATCAAACATTTCTTAAATTTCCCTTTAAAAAATTTTACGATTCGAGCAAAATTAAAATATTGCTGCCCTGCAATAAACCGTTCTAAAGATTCCAAATACGAGTGTCTTGTGTTCCGAACCAAAGTGAAGGGTATAATCGGTAGGGGTGCATTTCTCAAGCGAATTTGCACCCAAAAACAGGGTCCAATATTTTTAAATTTAATAAAAAAGCGTGGTATTTCTGCTGTTGCTTCTTTTTTGAACACTAACAGGGTTTTCCAATTTAATGATGATAGCAAATTGACCCAAGAGTTTGAAGTTTGGCCATCAGTGAAATAAAGCGATGATTTTTTCAAGGCTCCAAAGTACCAATAAAACATGCCCATAGTGGCCCTGTAAGATGGTAATTCGCCAAGTGAGACCTCTTGCTCCTTAATGGACTGAAAAACCGCCGTCACCTCTTCGACTCTGTCGACATTTATACTTTTGTCGACTTGTGCAAAAAGACTAAATAAAAAAGCATCGGGATCGGGTTGAGCTAGTACAAACTGAGACAATTCTTTTGATTTCAAAAACAAAGGCCGAAGCCAGTTACACTCCAGTCGCGACAAAGCCCTACTCCTGCCCGAGAGGCTTAGATTGTTCTGGTGCACCCGATACGAAACCAGCTGCTCACTGCCAAAATAGAACGGCCCTTTTAAAGCCAACACAAGCCATGTCATCCAATCCTGAAATTGATCCAAATCAACTAGTGGTAAGCTATCTACGAGAAATTTTTTCTGAAACACAACAGCGCTGGCGCAAATAAAATTGCCCTGATAGAGCTGTAAAACCAGTTTTTGCTGATTATTACTCTCAATCTGATCGTGCAAAAAAAGTTTATTTTCAATAACCGTTCCCTGATCGTTTATAAGCCGTGTTTTTGCTACTGACGCTACGAAGTTTGGCCTATTTTTTAAGCATTTTGCGGCTTCCAAAAGATAGTTTTGATGCCAACAATCGTCGTGTCCGATTTGGGCGATCAATTCCCCGCTACATTTTTCTAAAAGAAAGCGATAATTGTAGCCCATTCCCCTGTTCTTAACATTGCGATATACTTGAATTCTTTGATCGCTCTTGGCCAATTCTTCCAGGTACCTCGGAGTGCCATCGGTAGAACCGTCATCCACAATCAAAAGTTCAAAATCGGTAAAAACCTGACTCAATATGCTTTGAATGCATTCATGGATAAATTTTTCAGAATTGAAAGTCGCTAAAATGATTGAAAATGTGGCCATCTCTACACCAAGTAGTGGACAAACAAAAATTCAGCAACTATTAAATTGGTCACGAGGAATCGATGACTCAAGCGCAAATGCTAATCCCCTGGATCAAAACCGATGCCTTTTGTGCAAAGCATAAGTTTCTGGTTTATAATTTAATCTCGCGAAATCTTAAACTGAAATATCGTCAATCTTTCTTGGGAATTGCCTGGTCCCTCCTAATACCGATGGCAACGGCGGCAATGTACTATCTTGTCTTTCAGGTTATCGTGAAAATCTCTGTTCCTCGTTACTCGGCCTTCATTATTGCCGGCGTGCTGCCTTGGACATTTTTCTCGCAAACGATTATGGACGGTTTAGAATCAATTCGGGCTAACTCAGGTCTGATTAGTAAGGTTCCCCTACCCTTAAATGTTTTTCCTCTGGTCGTGACCGTTACAAATTTCATTACTTTTCTCATAGCTCTACCTGTTATCTTGCTTTCGAATCTTTTAACCGGCGGAACTTTTGATTGGAGTCTGATTTTAATTATATTTCCTTTAATTTGTTTCTTTCTAATAGGATATGGCATTTCTTTATTTCTTTCTGTGGCATTCATACATTTTCAAGATCTAAAGCACTTGCTCGGATTGATACTTCAAGTTTGGTTTTACGCAACACCCATTGTCTACAGCCAAAACTTGATACCCACCAAATTAAGTTGGATAGTTTTTGCTAATCCTATAGCTACGCCGTTTATTATTTTTCGCGATTTGGTAATGGATAATAGGATCGCGCCAACTGAATATTTCGTTACTGCCAGCCTTTGGACTCTTGCCATTTTTTTTATGGGGCTTTATTTTTTTGATCGGCAGGGTAGAAAGTTGGCTGAAATCATATGAATGAATCCGTAATCTCAGTAGAAAACGTGTCAAAAAAATTCCGCTATTCCGAAGACAGGCCGACCGATTTAAAGTCCATTCTTGTCAATGCACTAAAATTCAAATTTGATTTTGGTACGACCCATGAATTTACTGTTTTAAAAGATGTAAGCTTTAATATCGCAAAAGGTGAATTTGTTGGAATCATGGGTAGGAATGGCGCCGGAAAAAGTACAATCTTAAAACTTATTTCCGGAATTTACCATCCGGACTCAGGCAATATTAAGGTCTCAAGCGCTCTTGCTCCTTTGCTTGAGTTGGGTGCTGGATTTCAATTTGAATTGAGCGGTTATAATAATATTTTTCTTAACGCCGCCATCTTAGGTTTTGGTCGAAAAAAAACACTCCAGTATTTAAATGATATAATCGAGTTTTCTGAATTGGGTGAAATGATTTATCTCCCAGTCAAAAAATATTCAAGCGGCATGTTGGTAAGACTCGGGTTTTCTATTGCCGTACACATGGAAGCTGAAATTTTGCTTTTTGACGAAGTATTGGCCGTAGGTGATGTCGGTTTTCAAAGAAAATGTATTGAAAAAATAAAGACTCTCCATGCACTCGGCACTACTATTATTTTAGTCACTCATAGCGCTGATGACGTTAATAGCTATTGTTCTCGCTGTATCGTAATAGATAACCATCAAAAGGTATATGATGGTCCACCCTTGTTGGGAACAAACAAGTATTTAACATCTTTCGATAATACGGGGCCTCTCATTTCTCACCTGGGACATCCATGATCAGTATTGAGGGCAAATGGAATTAGGCGATTTTAGTCAGCTGGCAAAAGAGTATATTCATCGTACTGGCTATTCTCTGTCGACGCTGAAGGCTTTACAAGCATACGTAAAACAGTCCGTTAATAAAACAAGTGTCGTTGTGGCGGATGTCGGTGCAGGAACCGGTAAACTAACAGAAAACCTGTCTGAGATTGGGCTGACAGGTTTTGCGGTTGAACCCAATGATGCCATGAGAGCCGAGGGACAATATTTGTTTTCTGGAAACTCTCAATTTATTTGGTCAAAGGGTACCGGAGAAAAAACCGGACTATTAGACCATTCTGTAGATTGGGTTTTGATGGCTTCTTCATTTCACTGGACAAATGCGGCTCTGGCTTTAAAAGAATTCAAACGAATTTTAAAACCAAAGGGATTTTTCACTGCTCTCTGGAACCCAAGAGACTTAGACAAAAGTACCCTGCATTTAAAAATTGAAGATAAAATTCATGAGATGTTGCCAGAGCTAAAGCGTGTTTCTTCTGGCGCAAAATCCTACACAAAGGACATCGAGAGCAATTTAACTTCGACTGGCGACTTCAAAGATGTTTTATTCATTGAATCCCAACATGAGGTTCAGATGGAAAAACCTCGCTATCTAGGAGCATGGAGGTCAGTAAACGATATCCAAGCACAGGCTGGTCCCGAGAAATTTCAACAAATATTGAACATGATCGAAAACGAAATTAAAGATTTCGATTTTGTAAAAGTGCCCTATCGAACTCGTTCTTGGACGGTTCAGCTAAAATAAGACTAGTCAATATATGTCCAGTCAGGATGTTTCTTTCCGGTGATTATGTACGATATATTCTTCATAAAATAATCATCACTTTCGCCAACATTAAAAATAAATTTGCTACGAAACTCCAGCAGGTTTTTTTGATAACTCTCAAAATTATCAAGAATCTCGCGGCAGACCTTAGGTAAACACTGAACATCCTCAACAACTTTTCCGATATCTTTCCGGCAAAGAAACTCAACTCCTTTTTGAGGTGAGTGCTCACCTTCGTTGGGAGAAACAAACACTACAGGCCTTTCAAAGCCTAAACCGTAAGTAAAACCCGTTCCCGAAATATCAGTAATCATCAAGTCGGAATTTTCATAGGATTCAAAATAATCTACAGACCGGTCCAAAGTAAATCGAGCATGCGATTGGAATTCTTCGATTAATCCCTCTACCAGCGAAGCATAGGGATCTGTTTTCTCCAAATTTAAGGGATGCGGTCTAAACGTAACTTGATATCCACTTTCCAAAAGTAATTTAATGATTTGCTTTCCGTCGACCAAAAGAGCCGAAAATTTTTCGCTCTTCTTACTCAAAAGAGTCGGTGCAAAAATTACAGTATTCTTAATGCCGTCTGTCCGAGTTTTCACCAGCTGGGATCTTTTAGCCAAAAGCGAATCTAGCTTAGGGTACCCCCCGGGGATCAGACATTTATTCTTCAGATTTCGGTCTGCAAACCACTCTTTCATTTCTTCGATGTGATGCTGGCCCGCACAATAGATAAACTGATAGTCACTGAAGGTGTCATTCTCATAAACAAAGTGAACGCTCACCAGAGAGTGAAAAAAATGAACTTTGGGGTAGATAAATGCCGCGTTGTTTCCTGTGACGGAGGTTGGCGTTAGATACAAATCGGCAAATACGGCTGGCAGGAGATTTAGTCCCCGAAAAGGTTTTGAGGAATCCAAAAAAAAGACTTTAATATTCTTACCCTGACTTTTGGGCAAAGCAGCATCGTGAGTAAAAATAATTACTCCAAATTTGGGATCTTTAGCCAATTTTTGGACGACTCCGTCAACCCAGCTCTGATGTCCTCGATATAGTAAATAAATAAGGACGAGTTTTTTTCCTCTAAAAATGACCCTGAGCGAACTTATTACAACTTGTAGGTAAATCTTAGGCCGCCTAACGGCATCGATGAGCACACTCAAGTGTTTACTATCGTAGAGCGACCAATAAATTCGATTCTTTAACTCTACGCTGGGCCAATAAATTTGATCCTTTAACTTTATGGCACGCCAGTAAAGCGTCCTAACTGGGCTTCTAAGATAGAAATATAGATGAGAAAGGTTGAGTTTTAGGCGCAATGTCACTAATTTCTAGCATATTATGGAATTACATACCAAATTTATTTTTGGCACAAAGTCAGAGACTCTGGAGCAGTTAAAGCCCCAAGTTAAACGCTCTACTATACTCGATCTATATTACTTTAGTGTCGAAAACTGGTTGAGTTCCTCTGAGGGATTGGTTCAAGAGATACAAGAAAAATTCTCGAGATACCCGTCATTGATCGTTCGTAGTAGTGCCGCTTGCGAAGATACAAAATCACAGTCAATGGCTGGGGCTTTTTTGTCCTGTCTGGATATTCAAACTCAAAACGCAGATCAAATTCACTCGGCAATTGCACAGGTGATTGGCTCCTACACATCGCGAAATACTAAAGATCAGGTCCTGATTCAGCCCATGCTAAACCAAGTTGCCGTTAGTGGAGTTATTACTACCCACCTCATGACCAACGGGGCCCCCTACTACGTCATTAATTATGATGACGAGTCCGGAAAAACCGACTCAGTAACAGGAGGAGTCGGCGTTAGTAAAATGGTGTTAATTTTTAGAGACACTGACTTGGCGATGATAGACTCTGAACGAGTCAAAAAATGGATTGAATTTACTCGAGAGATTGAAAGCATTTGTGGCCACGTGCCACTCGATCTCGAGTTTGCTCAAACAAAAAACGGTCAAATTTATTTGGTCCAAGTACGAATTTTATCAACTGAAAAAACCTGGGCGACCTTAAATAAAACCGTTCACGCTTCTCTTTTAGAGGCCAAAAAATCCTTCGCTCAAATCTCACAAAAAAAGGTAACGGTTTTGGGCGACTCAACTATTTTAGGACAGATGCCAGACTGGAATCCGGCGGAGATTATTGGGACCTGCCCCCGACCGCTTGCGATCTCTCTATATAAAAAAATAATTACTGACCGAGTCTGGCGCGAAGCAAGAGCAAAGATGGGCTATCGGCCCATACAAAGTGAAAAGCTGATGGTTATTTTAGGAAGTCATCCCTATATTGATGTTAGAAACAGCTTTAATTCTCTTCTGCCAGCTGGCCTCAACGATGGAGTTGCAGAAAAGTTAGTTAACGCTGGGCTTTACCGTCTTGGAAAGCATCCTGAACTGCATGACAAAGTTGAATTTCAAATCGCATTTTCGATTCTAACTTTTGATTTTGATATAGAATTTCAGAGGCGCTATCCCGGGCTATTGACAGAGTCAGAACTCCAACACTTTAAACAGCGGCTTAAGACATTGACACAAGCCTGCGTCTGCCCCAGTGATACCGGAAGCCTCTTCGAAGCCCTGCAAAACATTGAAACACTTAAATCCAAACAGCTTATGCCTCTCGCCTCTAGGTGGAACAATCTAAAGGAACTCGAAGTCGCCGAAAACCTTCTGAGTGAATGCATAGAATTGGGATCTCGTCCCTTCGCTATCGTTGCACGGCATGCCTTTATTGCCGAATCGCTACTTCAGTCTGCGGTCTCTAAGAAAATATTATCGTTAGAAAAATTGAATGAAATAAAAAGATCTTGGAACACTATAACAACCTCCCTTTCGAAAGACCTAAAAAAACTTTCAAATATTGAATTAACTGAGCAAGCTTTCTTACAAAAGTATGGACACCTTCGACCAGGCACCTATGACATCCTCTCCTTAAGATATGACCAAAGAAAAGATTTCTTCTCTGGTAGCTCCTCACTGGGACTTTCTACCTCAGCTGAACTTCATGAGGTAGAACTTAGCCCTAACGAGTGCGTTTTACTACAATCCGAGCTGGACACCTTGGAGCTAAATATTTCCACTAAAACTTTCCTCGAATATGCAAAAGCATCCATAATCGGCCGAGAATATTCTAAATTCATTTTCAGCAAAAATCTTTCGGACGCCATAGAATGTATTGCCAAATGGGGAGAGTCTCTCAATTTAAGTAGAGATCTGCTCTCTCATTTACCTCTCGAAGATATTTTAAACATTCAGGCCTTGCCCATCTCTAACGGGGAAAAGCAAAACCATGTTAAAACACTCGTCGAACAATCGCTTGAATTTGAAAACCAACTAAGTCACCTTCGTTTAGGCTACCTGATTCGAGGATATAAAGACCTCGATGTAGTCCCCGTGCACAGAAGCGCACCTAACTTTATTACTAATAGCCGCATCGAACGTCCCGTCCTTTTTTTAAATGCCCAATCCGAAATGAAAACCGATCTGCAAGATAAAATTGTCTGTATTGAGAATGCCGATCCGGGATTTGATTGGATTTTTACACGAAAGATTGCAGGTTTGATTACTAAGTTTGGGGGAGCGAATTCCCATATGGCAATCCGCTGCACTGAGTATGGCTTGCCAGCAGCTATTGGCTGCGGAGAATTAACTTTTGATCAGCTCTTAGAGGTCCCTTATGTAGAGCTCAATTGCCGAGATCGAATAGTGAGGCCCGTCTATGGTTAATGAACTGGGGGCTAAAAGATTAGGACTGAGCCTAAGGATTGCCAATGCCGAAAAGTATTTCGAAGAACGTGATGCTATTTCTCATGACTGGTACCAGTTTATGTCAAAAACCTTACCCGAGATTTCCTGGTTACTCCTACCGAATCTGGGTTCAGATATCGTTGGCTATTTGCAAAAATGGGATATCGATAGCGTCATACTAACTGGAGGAAATGATTTAGGTTCCGCACCTCGGCGAGACGAAACTGAAAACTCAATTTTAAATTTTGCCATTCAAAAAAAAATTCCTGTTTTTGGCATTTGCCGTGGTTTACAGGTTATTCAAAATTATTACGGTAGAGAAGTTCGTCCTCATAATTCCAACCTCCATGTGGGCAAAGAGCACCTGATTCAATTAACTCAAAGTGAGTTTGTGCCAAAAGGCCTTGATCAAGAATATGAGGTAAACTCGTTTCACAATTTTGGAGTCAGAAAAGACGAGCTGGCTGATGGACTAGAGCCCATTGCCCTCACTACTGATGGCGAGTGGGTCGAAGGCCTTATTCATAAACAGCATAGGGTCGGTGGAATTCAGTGGCATCCTGAGCGTAAAGAAAAAAACCCTGACTTGAGCCACAAATTAATTCGCTCCTTCTTTGCGTTGAAAGGAGAACAGTGAAAGCGATAATCCTTGCCGCTGGCAGAGGGGCACGTCTAAACCAATTGACCGAGAATAATCCAAAATGCTTAGTACAGCTTTTAGGAAGAACTCTTTTAGAATGGCAAATTCAATCCTTAAGAACTTCAGTTGTTTCTCAAATTGGAATTGTCACAGGATATCGCGCAGACATGTTGGCCCCTTACGCAGATCGAGCCTTTATCAATTCCGACTGGGAACAAACCAATATGGTTCAGTCACTGGTGTGTGCCAGCGAGTGGTTAGAAAACGAAACTTGCTTAGTGAGTTACTCTGATATTGTTTACCATCCCAGTATAGTTAAACAACTCATGAATAGTTCTGGGGATATTGTGATCTCTTACGATCGCTTGTGGTTACAGCTTTGGGAAAAACGTTTTGAAAATCCGCTTTCAGATGCCGAGTCCTTCATAATGAACACAAACGGTAAATTAATTGAAATCGGAAAAAAAACCCAAAATTTTTCGGATATCCAGGGTCAATATATGGGACTTCTGCTGATCAACCCTTCTGGCTGGAAAAAAATAACTCAGCAACTCACTCAACTTGATCCCATAAAGAGAAACAAATTAGACATGACAAGTCTGCTTAACTTACTTTTACAGAGTGGTGCGACAATTAATACAGTTGGTGTCGAAGGCAAGTGGTGTGAAATTGATAGTAAGAAAGACTTAAGTGTGTGTGAGCAGCTTTTAAGTACTTCAGGATGGTCTCATGATTTTCGTTTTTAATGGTGATGCCGATGGGATCTGCGCTCTCCAACAGCTCTGTTTAGCTGAAGAACTCGCTCAGCCGCCAGTTCTTGTCACCGGTGTAAAGCGAGACACCCTTTTGCTTAAAAATATATCTGATGTTAAGTCTACATCCGTGACTGTACTTGATATTGAAATCGAAAAAAATCATTTGGCCTTAGAGAAACTTTTATCACAAGGTTGCCATGTTCGGTGGTTTGACCATCACAAAAGCAAATCTGACACCTTACTAATTCATGAGAACCTCCAATGCTGGATCGATACTTCATCAAGTGTAAATACATCTTGGATCGTCAACCAGTTTTTAAATGAGCAACATCAATTGTGGGCCGCTGTTGGACTATTCGGTGACAATATTCATCAAACAGCTATTGATATTTGCGTAAAAGCAAAACTAGCTAAAAACGACATCACTCTGCTAACCGAACTTGGCCAAGCCCTCAATTACAATTCTTATGGCTTAAAAATTGAAGACCTCTACATTAATCCTTCAGAATTGTGGAAGAGAATTGCAAAATTCGCAAACCCTCTTGATTTCATTAAACAAGACACCTTGTGTAGGGAGCTCTTTTTAAGAAGGCAGCAGGACCTCGAAAAAGCCTTGCAGCTCCATATTCCCTTTAATAATACATTGGTTTTGCCTCATCAGCCCTGGGCTCAACGCGTGATAGGAGAGGTGGGTCACTATTTAGCACAACAAGAACCTTCAATCGCGCACTGTGTGGCCGTAGACAACGGGCAAGATGGATTTATGGTTTCCGTAAGAGCCCCGCTAGTATCCGCCAGTGGCGCCGTCGAGCTTTGTTCTCGCTATGAAACAGGCGGAGGTCGGGCTGGTGCTGCAGGCATCAATCATCTGCCGAAAAATCTTTTCGCAGAATTTATTAAACATTTCGAAAAGGCATTTTAGTCATGGTCATTTGGATAACAGGACTCTCTGGCGCAGGAAAAACCACGATTGCTAAGGCTTTGGTCGGAGAAATGAGAAATCGAAACTTAACAGTAGTAAGTGTCGATGGCGATTTGGTGCGAGAGATCGTTGGGGATCCTCAGATTAAGCATGATTATCAAAGCAGACTGACGAACGCCTATCGAATATGTCGATTTGCGAAAGCGCTTGACGCTCAAAATTTTTGGGTAGTGGTTTCTACAATGTCGCTTTTTTCGGAGATACATGAGTGGAATCGCAAAAATTTCATAGGGTATACCGAGGTCTTAATTCAAGTTGATAAGGAAGTTTTAAAAAATCGCAATGCCCGAAACCTCTATAGCTCTTTTGAAAAGGGCACCATGAAAGACGTCGTGGGTTTTGATCTTGCGGCAGAAGAACCAAAAAACCCTGACCTCATTATTCAGAATAATATTGATCACACTGATTTTAATAGTCACGTTAATGCGATTTTGGCTTTTCTTAATTTACGAAAGTGAAGATATCGGGAGAGTTGTGGTCTTATCGAGTCAAGTGGGCCTTCGATTAGCCTATAGAGCAAGAAAGTTTTTAACTTATACCAAATCTTGAGGAGGACTAATGACCGTTTCCGAAACCAAATAAATCTGAGATGGTTTTAAAGGAGTAGCCCTTTTCTGTGAGAGTTTTAACAATCATTTCGACGGCCAATACTGTGTTTTCACGATTCTTGCCACCATCGTGAAGTACAATCACTGAGCCGGGAAATACATTTTTTACACAATAATCATGTATATTCTCAGGAGTTATAAGCTCATGTTCCTTAGGGACCACACTGTAATAAATAACCTTTTTATTGAGCTTCCAAAGTATAATTCCCAACATAAAGGTTACTTCGCCAAAGGGAGGACGAAAAGTTGTCTGATAGTCGACACCAATTTTTTCAAGCAATTTATCTGTTCGTACGATCTCTCGATACAATGACGTCGGTGGTCTCTTCCTAAATGACCTATGAGAGTAAGAGTGATTTCCTAATTCATGACCCAATTGATGAGCGCGAACCGCACAGTCAAAATTTTCTTCGATATGGGTACCTTGAAAATAAAACGTGGCTTTCGCATCGTACTTTTCTAAAATCGACAGCACTTGTGGAGTATAAGGTAGATAGGGCCCATCATCGAAAGTCAGGGCAACCACTTTCTCTGTAGTTTCTATGTGAGTGAATGACTGTGGCTTCACGCAGGTACCTTGATGGGCGAGGGCTTTCTAAGTTTAAGGGATAAAATGAGAAACGGAAAATAATAGAAGAAGAGCCTGAGTGGCAATGAATGCCTATAATCCATTCCTGCAAATGTAAACATAATCCAGCTGTGCAAAAAGAAAGCGGCACCAATAGAGTAAGCGGCCCAATCGATCAATTCATTTTTCCTCGCCCTGACTCCCCTAAATATGATCCACAAACTATAAAGCACAAATGAAAAAACAATAATTCCCTCAGTAGCCATTAACCAAGAGCTGGGGTTCCAACTCTGATCTACCCAAAATTTTGAGAAAACTTTTGCTCGATGCCAATACCAACTTAAGGGATTTCTCACGAGAGCGCCAAGTGCAAGGTTACGTCTTACGTCATCTGTAAGAGTTTTTAGATCAGCTTGATCTAGTTTTTCACAGGTTTCGGGCTGAGCATGACAGGCGCTATTTCCACCGATTATAAATTCAGGCAACTTCTCATCTGTTAGCCACAGATTATAAAAAGTCATGTGCTGATGGGCGGGCGCCATGGCAAACTTACCCACCTGAGGATCACGCATATTGCGCCATTTCCATGGAAACAATAAGCAGAAAAATAATGGCAGTGCCACCAACATGCTGAGTATTAGCTTTTTGCTGGACTCATTTTTTTGAACTTTGAAATACAGGGCTGCCATACCACAAACAAAAAGAGCCCCATAAATAAATATTCCCAGCGTATCAAAGTATACTCTTGCGTAGGTGGCGAGAGTCATAAATATAACGCCGCCTAAAATGCCAGATAGCGCTCTATTTTTAAGTCCCAAGAAGGCACAGGCAAGAGCCGCTATAAACAAAGGTGTAGCCTTGGATTCTGAAAAAGCTAAACCAACCCCAAGAGACCAATCCCGAAATGAAGAAAAAAACCAGATCCCTATCGTCGCAAGGAATCTTAACCACCATGGCCTCAAAGAACTCAAAGCAAAAAACATCAAAGTCAATGCCACTGCCCACAGAAAAACAGTCACCAGCATCGAACCATATAGAAAATTTTTCTCACCTGAATATTTGATTATCCCCGACCAAACAATTGCTGTACCTGGAGGAAAAATACTCACATGCCAGGTCCCAAACTTTCCATTTTCTAACCAATCACGAGCTTGCTCCATGTAATATTGGACATCCCCACCAAAATAACTAACAACTTCATCAGTCTTAGAGGTGAAATCCAACTGAGCAGGCAGACCTTCCTTTGTCGAAGCCGCAAAAAAGGTTACAAAAAAAATAGCTGCAAAAGCAGTTAAGATTTTAGGGACCAACATGCCTGATAAAAAACTCAAATTGACCTTCATAAAGATACAATTTATTACTTTACCCATCAAAGAATGTACAATGATAACTTCTCCCGAACTGCGACCAAAGGTGCTTATTGATTAATAAACAAATGCCCCGTATTGCTGTTCTTTCTGAGTCATACATGAATGACGGACGATCTGTGGATGCCACGCGTCATTCATTCATCAATGCCATTGCGGACTTCGGTTTTGATGTTGGTTATTTTCAATGTAATGACTTTGATTTCAAAAATCTCCATGACGCTTATAAGTTTTCAAAAGGATTGGAACAGTTGGCACCTGATCTCGTCATCTCACTTAATGCCGCCGGGCTTACTGCCGAGACCATGGGTTATTTAGAGAAAAAATCCGTACCTGCTGTTACTTGGTACTGGGATTCTCCTGATCTCTTGAATCCGCAATCGGTAACAAATAGTAAGTTAACCGATATTTTTTCTGCCTGTATCGACTTTGAGAGTAGCCGTACGCTCAATCAAAAAATGCAGTGGCTGCCATTTTCTAGCGTGGGTGCAAAGGCTGAGAGTCTATATACTGAAATAGATCGGCCGCGAGACATAGTTCATTTAGGTACACTTTGGGCCTGCAATTATATTGAGCTCGCTAAGGCTGGTCTATATCGATCTTCAAATAAAGAATTTTATTTTGGCCGACAACTGTATGAAGCTATTTTTTCAGAACCGAGCTTGGAAGAGCTTTGGTTAACTGAGAAGGGCCAAATTGTAAGATCAAAAGATTTAAAAAATGCATTCTCTGGAATCAAAAGGGCACGCATTTTGTCGGCATTGACGGATTTTGACTTACAGGTATGTGGAGGCTACGACTGGTTATTTTATCTTTGGGGAGTCGCTCCAGAATTATTAAAAAATTACTCCTATGCAAATGTTTGCACTCACGAGCAGATGTCTCATCTATTACGCCAATTTAAAATTAATTTAAACATATTTCATAGCCAGAATAAAAATGGGGGTCCTAACTTTAGAATCTTTGATAGCGCCGTGCATGGGGCAGCTATTCTTTCTGAGAAAAACCAAAAGTGTGCTGAGGTTTTTCCTCACAACGTGGCCGCTCTATACTACTCCAACATGGCAGAAGCTTACGAATATTCTCGCGCGCTCATAAATGACAATTCATTGAGAAAGCGCCTGGTTTTGAGTGCCGCCGAGATTCTCAACGAACACCACACTCACGAAAAACGTATTTCATTTTTTGCTGAGCGCTTTGGGCTTACGAAATCGAAAACCCGCGGGGCGATAACAGTTGTATCCCATAAAATAAAGCCTGCCTCTTTTGAAGAAAAGGCGGGGTTTGAGGACAACGCAAAACCCCCAGACCCTCTTCAGACAAGATTCTTCTTAAGCGCTCAACACGAAGTTAATTTGTCCAAGAACATGGAACGCCTAGAGCGGGAACTTATGAATATTTCCTATACACGGTTATCTGGACTATTCATAAAGCGCGTCATACACAGTTTTCTGGGATTGTTGCCGGTAAGTTCGCTAAAACAATATTTGCCAATGGGCGTTCTCGCCTTTATTAGAAAGCAACTATATGGCATTCGTTAAAATTAAATTTAATCGCGCTAATTCGCCAGTTCGGTCAGCCGGTCTACTAAATAATCGGCAAACGGCATTGAGGCTGTAAATCCAGGCGACACGGCGTTTAGCACATGAAACGATTTCTTATCACCCTCAAAAATAAAATCCATTTCTAATTTTTTGATTTTAATATTGTAGAGTTGCGCGCGAATACCGGGCTTTCCCCATTTTAGATAATTTTTTGAGTCAACACCTTCAGCTAACTCAGAAGCTAATTTCACCATATACTTGCGAGAATACTTTTTTATCTCTTCAAGCGCTAAACCCCTAAAATCGAAATCGGCGCTAAAAAATAATCCCATCTCGCGAAAAACCACCTCGCAGAACTCTCCCATTTGAAAGTTTTCAAAAAAACCATACTGTTCGCGCCAAAGCGCAGGAATAGCGGTCGGTCCAATTTTCACATGACCATCAACTGTTACGGTAAAATGAACTCCTAAAAAGGGATTTTTCAAATTAGGCACAGGATAAATATTGGTTTTAAAAGAGTTCGCTGGCTCATTAGAATAAATATAAAGACCTTTAAAAGGCAAAATCCTATAATCTTTAGAAAAACCAAAATCGCGAGCTATTCGATCGGCATAAAGTCCGGCGGCATTTATAGTATAACCAACTGCAATATCACCCTTACTTGTTTTAATTTTGTCGTTATCCCGTCCGCGGTAAGCCGTGCCAAATAAGATTTCAATGCCCGATTGCAGGCAATCTTTTTGTAAAGCATGTAATACTTCATGGGGGTCGATAGAGGCCGTGGTCGGCGACCAGAGCGCTCGTCTTAGGGTTTTAACTCTTGGCTCAATTTTGTAGGCCTCATCTCGGCTAATCAACTCTAAAGGCACCTGATTATGTTCACCCCGACGATAGAGTTCATCTAGGTCCGCCTCTTCTTGCTCGTTACGTGTGACAACAAGTTTTCCACACTCACGAATTTTTAAACGGCGCTCTTTGCAGTAGCTGTGCAGTCTTTTATTGCCCTCGCGAGTAAACTTAGCTTTTAGGCTATCGGCCGTATAGTAGAATCCAGCATGAATGACCCCGCTGTTACGACCGCTAGAATGTGCGCCTAAGTTGGGTTCTTTTTCGAGAACAGCGATACTTTGAGTGGGATATTTCTTTTTTAAAGATCTGGCCAGAGTCAGGCCAATAACTCCGCCGCCAATAATAGCAAAGTCAAATGTTTGCATTGGTGAATTGCTTAAGGTTTTTCTGAAAATTTTGATAGTCCTCAGGTACCCCTATATCAATAAACTCCCCATCTAATTTTAAGCCTTTGATTTTTCCCTCTAGGCACCATTTCGGGAAAATATTAGTTTCTAAAGAATACTTTCCTTGCGGCAAAGTATTAAGTAAGTGTGCCGGAAGCCGGTACAAGCCATTATTAATCCAACCAGATTTATTATGTGATTTCTCAGTAAATGCCACTACCAACTCATTATCGTCGAGGTCGACGCAGCCATAACGAAAGGTATTTTCGATAAAAGTTAAGCCTATCACAGCATCTCGAAAGTTATTCCCTTCAATTTCTTGAATCCCTGAAGACAAATAGGTATCGCCATTTACAACTATCAAACCCTCGGAATTTGAACAGCTCTCCCAGCAAAACTTTATCGCACCACCTGTGCCCATGGGCTCCGATTCTGTGACAAACTTTAATTTTAAATCTTGAGGCAAACTCATCTTTTTTACCTCTGCAATTACTAACTCAGCTTTAAAGTGAAGACTAAAAACGATTTCGCGCACACTTTGCCTATAGAGATTACTTATTAAAAAATACAAAAAGGTTTTATCGCCAACAGGAGCTATTGGTTTTGGAATATCGCCGATTGCAGATTTAAGTCTTGTGCCAAAACCACCAGCTAGAATGAGTACAGGGAAATTCATATTTACTTCTTTGGATTAGGGAACAATGCCGCTTCTACCAGCTCACAAATAATATGACCAATAGTTATGTGGCACTCTTGAATTCGCGGAATATCTTTAGATGGCACTCTCATGATAACATCACTTATTTCTAAAAGCTTTCCGCCGGAAGACCCTGTTAATGATATAACCCTCATACCCTTTTTTCGTGCAGCCTCGGCCGCTTTAACTACATTGGGAGAGTTACCGGAGGTCGAAATTGCCATTAACACGTCGCCCTTGCGGCCCTTGCCCTGCACAGCACGCGAAAAAATATCTTCAAAACTATAGTCATTTCCGATGCAGGTGAGATCGCTGGTGTTAGTCGAAAGTGCTTCGGCCCTTAAAGGCGGTCTATCGTAATAAAAACGTCCCACAAACTCAGCTGCCAAATGCTGGGCATCGGCAGCGCTGCCGCCATTTCCGACCAAAAGTAAACCGCCATCTTGATTAAAGCACGCCGTTAATTCTCGCACTGAAGACTCAATTGCGGCTAATATTTTATCGTCAGATATCATTGCTTTTCTGATATCAATACTTGCTTGAAGAGTTTCCCTAATATTATTTACCACTTAAATCTCCTAACTTTTACCTCTGACATGCTTCTCTAAACAAAACCAATCGTAAGTACTTTTGATACCTTCTAAAAGGCTTATCTGCGTTTTAAAACCAAGGTTCGATATTTTTGTAGAGTCCACTAACTTTCGCAAAATTCCGTCAGCCTTTGTACTGTCAAATTTGATCTGACCCTTATAACCAACTACTCCCTTGATAATTTCTGCGACCTCACGAATTTCACAATCCTCGCCGGTACCAATATTAAGCGCCTCAAGCTGCGAATATTTTTGAAGTGCCAAAATGATCGCACGAGCCCCATCATCGACATACATAAATTCTCGACGTGGCTTGCCGCTTCCCCATAAATTAATTTCTGGCTGGTTCTGCTCTCTAGCAATATGAAAACGATGTATGAGAGCCGGCAGCACATGACTCGACTCTAAGTCAAAATTATCGTTGGGCCCGTAAAGACTTGCAGGAATTACAGAAAAATATCTTAAGCCATACTGCTCTGAGTAGGCCCGGCACATACTCATGCCAGCTAACTTTGCTTGCGCGTAAGCATAGTTAGTGTCTTCGACGGGTCCGGCCTGTAAAAAACCTTCATTCATGGGTTGGGGACAATCTTTGGGGTAAACACATGAGCTGCTCACAAAAACAAGTTGTCTGACGCCCGCCGAATAGCTCGCTTCAATCACAGACGTTTCAATGAGGAGATTGTCGCGAATAAATTCAGCCGGGTAATTGGAGTTGGCCTTTATGCCACCCACTTTAGCGGCACAAGATATGACGGCATCGGGTTTCATTTTTTGTAAAAACTTTTTAGTACTTCCAAGGTCACAGAGATCAAGCTCACTTCTGCTAACCGTAATAAGATTAGAGTAGCCCTGTTTTTTTAGTTCGCGCACCAAAGACGATCCCAACAATCCTGAATGTCCTGTAACAAAAATTCGAGATTGCTGAAATAAGTTTGGATTCATACGTTAGAATACTGCGATCTCTTTAAAATTTGAAAAACCTTTTTAAGCTCGGTAACACCTTCAGCCAAGCTCACCTTAGCGTTAAAACCCGTTTTTTCAATTTTAGAATTACTAATGATATAATTTCGTTTGTCTGGGTCCTCGCCAATTTCTGAAACTACAAACTGGAAGCCAGGAATTTGCGTCTGAATGGCCTCGCAAAGCTCTTGTTTACTTAAGTTAGCGTCGCTGAGCCCGACATTATAAGCTTGGCCCTTCATACTGTCATAATTTTTAATAGAATGCATGAACGCGCTAGCCACATCTCGCACGTGTACGTAGTTTCGCTTAAAATGGGGCTCAAACAATACCACCGCGCGATCATTAATGGCACGATATACAAAGTCATTCACCAAGAGATCCAAACGCATACGAGGACTTGCTCCAAATACAGTTGCCAAACGAAACGTTAATACATCGCCAGCATCTAGAAGGTATTTTTCGATCTCCACTTTTAATTTTCCGTAAAGGGTAATCGGATTCATAGGAGTTGTTTCGTCACAGTGTAGGCCATTTGATCCAACGCCATAGCCGCTATTAGTACAGGGGAATAACATCATTTGATGCTTTGACTTCAGCTTATGCAGCATTCTCACGGCATCACGGTTAATTGTCGTAGCGCCCACGGGGTCATTCTTACAAATAGGCGCACCAGTGAGACAGGCTAATGGCAAAATCACGTCATGCTTTGACACAAGACTCGCCATTAAATTTTCATCGCGGGCATCGCCTCTGACTATTTCAAGTTTACTATCACCGCAAACTTCTAACAATGGAGTCTGCTGATACATAAAATTATCAACCACAGTGACTTGATTGCCTTGGGTCAATAGCATAGGAACCAAGGTTGAACCAATGTACCCAGCTCCACCAGTTACTAGAATTTTCATACTATTCCCCCACTAAATAAACTGGCGCTTTCTGTTTTTATTACCGCCGGAAACACAGTTGCGTGTTTTCTCTTAAGCTTCAATTTCGTCATTTCACGAATATGATTATAAGTATCAGTACCGAACTTTTCTTGGACTAGATTTAAGTATTTAGGATTACTAAAATAAGTATCAAAGGCGCGATCTCTGAATGCTAACACGTCTCCTGCACTAAGAAAGTTGGTGGGAAGTGGCAATGACTCCACCGCATGTTGTGAGTAACCGAGCCAGGTGTCCGGCAACGCCCATTTATTTTCAATGGCAATGTCGTATAATTTTGACCCGGGGTAGGCCATAGCACTGTAGAAGTTCCCCATTTCGCAATTAAGCTCAAGGGCCATGTCTAAAGTCTCTTGCATAGTTTCTAAATTGTCATCTGGCAGACCAAAAATATAATTGCCGATCACGTGAATTCCAGCATCTTTAATCTGCTTAACAATTTTGTGGATATCTTCTTGGCCAAATCGCCCCTTAGTAACTCCGTCACGAACGTGCTTACTACCAGATTCTATACCAAGCGCTAACCAATTAACTCCAGCCGCTTTTAGACTCTCTAAAAATTGTGGTTTCACTGTATCGACTCGTGCATACGCCCAGATATTAAACCCGTGATTGCGCTCTTTTAAAAGTCCACAAAGTTTTAAAAAATGATTTTGATTCATCACGAACATTTCATCAGCAATTTTGACGTTCTTAACGCCATAAGTATTGGCCAAGATATCAAACTGAGTGATCATAAACTCAGGGTCCCAATATCTAAAGCTCGACCCACCAAACGGGGCGTTAATACAACAAAAGGTACATTTAAAAGGACAGCCAAGACTCGTGTAGATAGAGGCGTAGGGTTGTCTTTCGTTGATATGGTCAAACGCATGCCAGTTGTGGGCTCGATAGTTTTTCATCGGCAATAAATCAAACGCCATTCCCGGTAATTCATGTGCCATCATATTTTGTGCAATATTTGTAGCAGGCGGTCCCTGTTTTGTAACTCCATCCTCACGATAAAATAGTCCCGGTACTTTTGCCAATTGAGCGGTGTCATTCATATCTGAAGCTAATAAGGCATCAATGGTGTAGGGGCCTTCACCGCGACAGACGAAATCCGCTTTTTCTTCGCTGAGAGTTCTGGCGGCTAAGGCTGAAACATGGCCACCAACTAATAAAATTTTACGTTCTGGATAGGTGGCCTTAAGTTCACTACAGAGTAACGAGGCCGCATACATATTTTGAGTTGAGGCTGAAGGCTGCTGGCCATAAACTACTATCACAGTTAGTTTTGGCTCTAAATTTGCGACGGCGCCGACAGTATCTTTTACCGTCATGCCATTTCCTTCGGCGTCTATAAGCTGAACAGATTTGCCGCGAGCTCGTAAATGATTGGCAATCAAGGCAGCCCAGATCGGAGGCTCAATGGCCGCTAGGTCATGACTTAGCGACTGGTAGATACTACTTAGAGCGCTGGGATTAATTAATAATACGTCGGTTTTTTCCAAATTGCCTCCAATTAAAATGGACCTCTGAAGCGTTCTTCATAGGTGTAAAATTTGTCCTGACTCACGTCAGTTTTCGCAAGACCTAACATTTTCTCAATTCGACGAACCAATGATAAAGCCGAAGGATAATAAATATTTTCTAAGGGACGAGTCGTTGGGCACGGCACGTGTTCAAAGCCAATGCGCTCAATCGGCCGCTCCAGACTTTCAAAACAACGATGACTTAATTCAGCAGCCACTTCTGCGCTAAATCCACAAAATATCCAGTCATAATCAGCCACCAAACAATTCTTAGTTTTGTTCACCGAATTTTCGAGGGCCGTCATATCAACAGGAGCAATAGATCTAACGTCAACGACCTCGACATTAATGTTTTTTCTTTGCAGAATTTCGGCCGCCTGTAGGGCCTCAACGGTCATCCACGAAGTCGCTATAATAGTCACATCCTTACCTTCACGCCTGACAATGGCCTTGCCAAGCTGATCAGACTTAGAATCATCAACCTCGCCAGAAATATCATAAAGCCAGCGGTGCTCTAAAAAAATAACTGGATTATCATCACGAACTGAAGCCCGAAGCAAACTATAGGCATCTTGCGGAGTTGTAGGCATAACGACTTTAAGTCCAGGAATATGCGCAAACGAACTATGCATGGATTTAGAATGTTGGGCAGACTGCCCCCAACCCCGACCGATCACGGCGCGAATAACCAAAGGAACCTTAAGTTTGCCGCCTGACATATACCTAATACTTGAAATCATATTGGCAATTTGGTTCATTCCCAGAAGCATAAAATCAGCCCGAATGTGAACATGAATAGGTCGCATGCCGGTAATGGCTGCGCCCAATGCCACACCGGTCATGGCGTCTTCAGATAAGGGAGTGCCAAAACATCGCTCGCTACCAAATTTTTCGAGAAGATTTTTTGTGCTGCCAAAAATTTGTTTGTGATCGGGTACATCTAAACCAAACACAAAAACTGTTGGATCAGCGGCCATTTCTTTTTCTTGAGCCAGCGCTAAAGCATCTCGGTAAAACATGTTTTGCTTCATATTTATATTGTCCTATTAAGAAGTTGACAAAGATCATTAATTTTTTGCTCTTCCAAGCTCGGAAAGTTACCTATATAAAATCCATAGAAATGCACGTAATCCGTTTTCGGGAATTTTTTATAATCGTCAGGAGCCACATAGCCCCGCAAATAAGGTTGACGAATTTGGCTTCCGCCGCCCGAGAGGCCTCGGCGAAACTCGACGCCAGCCTCTTTCAAATTTGCCATCACCTTTTGAGCTTTCTCAGGATTGCCGTCTTTGATTACTAAAGTTAACGCGTAATTCACGCTGCCCTCAATATCAAAATCAGTTCGGTATTTTTTTGCATCCAGTAGACTTAAAAAAAGTTTAAAGTTTTTCGTTCTTTTTTCATTATTGGCATCCAAACTTTTTAATTGGTTCCGACCAAGAACGGCATTGATCTCTGTGCTCCTCATATTAAATCCTGGATAGGCAAAAATAAACTCGGGATTTAATTCTGGATTTTCTTTGATGTAAGAATTTTTCATGTCTTCTGAAGTAGCTTCCCGTACCATGCCGTGGGAACGGTAGAGGCGAGAAACTTCGTAAATTTTTTCATCATTGGTGCATATCATGCCACCTTCAATTGTGGTCATGTGGTGGGCATAATAAAATGAAAAATTTGAAGCCAAGCCATAGGAGCCAAGTTTTTTACCTTTAAAGGTAGCGCCGTGAGATTCGCAAACATCTTCAATCAAAGGAATTTTACGCGCCTCTAATTCTTTAAGTAGCCTATCTGAAAGAGCATTGAAACCTAAAACGTGAGTCAAAAATACAGCGCGTGTCTGGCTTGTAATCTTAGATAAGATTTGGTCGCAATCCATTCCTAAATGGCGCTCATTAATATCTACAAATACTGGTTTTAGTCCGGCATTTATAACACTGGCCACATCTGACACCCAAGTCAGTGTCGGCACGATGACTTCACCCTGCCCATAAATCTGCTTGATGGCATTCATCGTAATAAAATTGGCGGATGATCCCGAATTAACAAACACACTGTACTTAACTCCCAGCCACTGTGACCACTCTTTCTCAAACGCCTTCACGTTGGTCGATTGTGTAAGTATGGGGTCACCCTTTAAAAATTCTATCAAGACATCCCGATCTTCACGGGTAATATTATTATTCATGAGTGGCATGGAAAGCTTCATATTTACCTCAGATTAATGACTTAAACCCTGGGAGTTACTGGTCGCGGGTTCCTCAGTCAACACATCGGTGAATAATTCCGATGGGTCAGGGAATGGCGCTCTCCTCGCTTTTTCCATACTCTGTTTAATTTTGGACAGAAACTCTGACTTCCAGCTCTCAATTTCAAGGGCATCTACGCCCATTGAAACCAATTTATTTTCGGCTTTGATTAGTGGATCATGTTTGGCTTCAGCCGCTTCGGGTTTTTCTCGGTATCCAAACTTAAAATCTTCCATTGGGCCAACGTGTTCTAGAAAGCGAAAATACTCGAAGTGCAAAATACCGGGTTTAGAGTTTGCTTGCATTTTGTTTAACATGCCTTGTGTTTTCTCGATAACATCGGTCAACTCAGAACCATCACCGAAATCATAATAACAATCAAAGCCAGCAACGACGTCTCCCAGAGCTTTAAATCCCTGCCGGGCATGTTTATGGCTATGTATGGCGAGATGATTGTCTTCGCAGACAAACAACACCGGGAGCTTTTGCAAACAGGCAAAGTTAATGCTCTCCCAAAACACGCCTTCTTCAACCGCGCCGTCACCAAAAAAAACTACGACCTGTTGATTTTTTTTCATAATCCGATTAGCAACAGCCGCCCCGACGGCCAATGGTATTGTTGTACCAACCACAGCGGAGGTAGCGATGAGACCTTTTTCAGGAGCTGACATATGCATAGATCCCGCTTTACCACGCGCACATCCACTCACTCGACCGAATAGTTCACCAAAAAAAGTATCGGTGTCTTCAGTGATAGAAAGGTATAGAGCATGATTGCGATACGTTCCGAAAGCTTGAAACGGCTCTGGTAGACAAGCTTGCACACCAGCTGAAATGGCTTCAGCTCCGATGCTCAAGTGAACAGGAGTTTTCATTTCGTTATCGAAGTATTCTTTTTGTACGGCTTGTTCACTGAGGCGAGTTAGTAAAGCTTTTTTAAAAGACTTTTTCAATAGCGCCAAGCTATTATTTTGCACTAGAGATTCCCCTGTTAGAAGTTTAGTTTTTTGAATTTATCCAGCTTGCCCCATGAGATCAAGATTTAAAAATCTGTTTTCAAATCCTCTTTCAATTGAATGATGCCCTGCGCTATCTTGACTTGAACACCTCTTAAATTTAGTTAACACTTCAAATGTTTCAGGGGGCCCCACATGACAACACGCCGTCTATTTTTCCTATTTTTTCTTTTATCAGGATTTTGTGGTCTTCTCTACCAAATCGTGTGGTTAAGACTCGCCTTTGCTAACTTTGGCGTAATTACCCCCATCGTTTCCGTCGTAATTTCAGTTTTTATGTTGGGACTGGCGCTAGGCACCGTCTTCGGCGGAAAATTTGAAAAACTTTCTCTCTCAGACTCTGGTTTTTTGCTCAAAACCTACGGCATAGCCGAAATTGGTATAGGCCTGGGAGCCTTTGTCGTTCCCGCTTTGTTTTCATGGAGTAACAACTATCTCTTAAAACTTGAAACTTCTGATTCAGCCGCCTACCTGTTTTGGTCCGCAATGCTCATTTGTATCTCCTTACTCCCATGGTGTATTTTGATGGGTGCAACCTTACCTTTAATGATCGGTCACATTAAGAGAAATGTGCCAAATGCTCGCACGAGTTTTAGCTTTTTGTACATGGCAAATGTAGTCGGCGCAGTTCTAGGTACTTGGTTAACTTCAATGGCTCTTATTGAATTACTGGGTTTTCATAAAACTTTAATCGTAGGCGCCATAGTGAATTTTGCCATCGGCCTTGCGGCGATTTATTACTCTACTAAGAAGCAAGATTATTCTTCTCTAGAAAATGAAGGGGTAGTTATTAAGGGTTCCGGTGCCGAAGTCACACCAAAGTGGTATCTACTTTCTGTCCTCTTTATCACCGGATTTGTGTCTATGGCGATGGAAGTAGGCTGGGTGCGCGCCTTTACTCCCGTCACACTCACTACGATATATGCTTTCGCCAAAATTTTGGCTACTTACTTGGTAGGTACTTGGTTAGGGGCCTTTATGCTCCGCCGACACTATAAAGCGGAAACTGTTTTTTCTGATGGTGTACTTGTGTTTCTAGCAGCGGCGACCTCAATCTTACCGGTCATATTGAGCGATCCCTATTTACACCCTACTACAAACATTGCCCTTGCTAGTATTTTTCCATTTTGTTTTATTTTAGGATATCTAACCCCAAAACTTGTGGATCGATTTTCTTTAGGTGACCCCAAGCTCATGGGACAGGCTTACGCCATCAACATTTTGGGCTCAATCTTGGGACCACTGGTCGCCGGCTACTTTCTGCTCCCCTGGGTCGGCACCAAAGTTACATTGTTGATTTTAAGTCTCCCCATTGTCTGTCTGGCGTTTATGCGATTAAATTCAGTAAAAAAAAAGTCTCTCAGAGTGGGACTTGGCACGGCATGCATAGCATTTCTTTTAATTGGATATTTCGTTAGCCATAGCTATGAGGACGGCATTTATTACGGCACCGCCGTCGTCAAAAGAGATCACACAGCTACTGTAGTCGCTCATGGTTTAGATATGAACAAAAAACTTCTCGTAAATGGTGTGGGCATAACCTCGCTTGAACCCGCCACAAAATTTATGGCACATTTTCCCTTAGTATTAATTGACGACGCCAAAAACACTTTGGTGATTTGTTTTGGTATGGGCACAACATTCAGGTCCCTTTTAACGTGGAATATTAACTCCGCTGCGGTTGAATTAATACCTTCTGTACGAGATGTTTTTCCGTATTTTCATAGCGACGCCGCCCAGTACCTTAATCACCCTAAAGGCCGAATTGTTATTGACGATGGCAGGCGATTTTTACTTCGAACAAAAGAAAAATTTGACTTAGTAACCATCGATCCTCCCCCACCAATAGAGGCGGCAGGATCTAGCCTGTTATATTCCTCTGAATTTTACGAATTAATTAAAACTCGACTTACACCAAATGGCATGCTCGCCCAATGGTTTCCCGGTGGAGACACTCGCATTCTGAACGCGGTTACCAGGTCCCTATTAAATTCATTTCCTTATGTGCGACTTTTTCGATCTATAAAAGACAGCGGCTATCATTTCTTAGCTTCAAACGTGCCGATTAATGTTCCGAGCGCAGCAGAGCTGCTGCTCCGAATGCCTGAGGCTGCCTTGCAGGACATGATCGAGTGGCATCCCGGAGTTTCAGCTTTATCTCTTTTAGAAAAAATGGTGGCTAACGAACTAAATCCGAAAGATTTTTTAGGAGACGATTTAACCTTGATAGTTTCTGACGATCAGCCGGCAAATGAATACTTTTTCCTTCACCGCAGGTTTCAAAGAATTACTAAAACCTATTCGGAGTCGTGGTGAGTTTAAATTCTCCGCGGCTCACAATCGAACCAATCACGAGTGAGATTGATATTATAAAATGGGTCATCTTTAAGGTACTTTCCCCACTTAGCTTTCATATATTGAATTTCTTTTAAATAGCGCTCAACTTGTGCCGGTAGCGCATCATTGGGCCTTGTTGCCGACTCGAGATGATAAAGCTCAGCGAAAGGGGTCCAAACAACCCGGTACCCCAGCTCTCGTGTGCGTAAACAGAGGTCCACGTCATTATAAGCTACGGCTAAATTGATTTCGTCAAATCCGCCAACTTTATCATAAAGATCTTTTTTTATGACCATGCAAGCGCCCGTTACCGCACCCACCGTATGTGTAAACAGTAACTGATTCCAGTATCCACTTTCGGTTCGATGATTCTGTCGGTGAAGATGGCCCGAGATAGGTCCAACACCGACGCCCACACCGGCATGTTGTATAAAACCATTTTTATAATAAAGTTTTGCACCTACAATTCCAACGCCGGGCCTTAAAGCATGCGTTACCATCTCGGCCAGCCAATCTGGATTTATAATCTCTAAATCGTTGTTTAAAAGGGCCAACACCTTACCCGTGGCACTGCCTACTCCTAAGTTATTGATCGCTGAATAATTAAAGGCATTGGGGTAACTCACAACCTTTACGCCAGGTTCGTATTTTAACTGGCTTAAGTATTCAAGCGTCGCTGATTCTTTGCTATTATTATCAACCACAATAATTTCGAGATTTCGATAGTCTGTTTTATATTTCAAATCATTTATTAAATTTCTTAAAAGCTCTACTTTGTCTTTTATCGGAATAATACACGAAACCAATGGCAGCTCTATTGGAGCTAAGAACTTTACCCGAGGAATTCCCTTTTTTGTGACCTCTACCTCTGCCATTTCTTTTAACCTATGCAGGTGTTGGTCAAGCGCACTCTTACGCAGATTTCGTTCGGCTTCTTGATACTGCTCAGATCTCGACGACTTTTTCAGTCGATGAAATAATATAAATGGTAAATGGCGAATTTCTTTGCTTTGGGCACTTTCTATTGCAAGAAACGGGAGATTATATTTAAGCGGGCCATAGGAGTTTTTATTTTGCTGAATTACTTTAAGTAAAAAGCTCGTCTTATAAATGCTAAAATGAGATAAAAAATCATCGGCATAAAATCGGTCAATACACCACGAAAAGCGAAACTCGGGATCTTTTCGCTCACCGGATAATTCTTGAGTGTCTTCGTCACCAAATAGAATTTCGGCTTCGGGATGTTCAGCTAAAAAAATATCGACCGCTTTATACAAATTATCGCTGGCATGACCTGCGGAAAGCTGAAGAACCACATAATCTGCTGCCTTTTCTTCAAGGCATTTTAGCAAACTCTCAAAAGTTGGATTTTCAACTGTCAGAGCTAAGTACGAGAAACTTACTTTTCTCGATTGTATTTTTTCGATTTCTTGCGGCTCAATTTTTTCGATCCATAGTTTAAAATCTTTGTCTTTGTGCCGAATTATTTTTTTTACACTAAATTTGCTCCAAAGAAAAAAAGTGTAAGTCCACTCTTTCATTAGTCTCGAAGAATCAAAATAAGCATGCAGAACAAAAGCCCATTTGATCAGAGTGCGCTGTTTTAAACTTTTAAGACTCTGCAATCTTTGCTCAGCGTTTAAACTATTAATTTCTAACAAGGCCTCGTACTGATAAAGCGCTTTGGGCCTAAATATTTTATCAAAAAAATAGCTTATCTTTAGCGAGTATTGAATCAGCGTGCGCTGAAACTCATGGTCTGAAAAAGATCGGTCAATGTAATTCGTTGGAGTGGCCATAAGACCCCAGTCTGTTTTGCAGACTGTGCGTAATACCTTTGCCTATAGAGTAGATTTTTTCTACTTTGTTGTCTTCGGCGACAAGTATCTTTATAAATTCTTTGGCAAATCGAACCATGTCGTCGAATACCCACTTGGGCCTTGCCAAAAGATATTTTCGATAAAGCACTAAGCGATTGCGAGTAATATAGTAGCGCTTTTTTTCACTGTAATTGTTTGTAAAAAAGTGCCGGTGTAAAAACTTATGACGAGAAATCAGGCCAGTATTATGATAAAAAGTCGCAAGTGGGGTTTGAAAAATCCTGTAGCCTGCAGCTAAAATCCGAAAACAATAGTCATGATCGACGTAATAGATAAAAAGACTTTCATCAAAACCCCCAACTTCTAAAAACACTGAGGTCTTAACCAAGCTGCCAGAACTCATGACGACTTCGGTATCATGATAAAGCCCATTGGAATTGACACAAGGAACTTTTGAAATCTCTGTGGGGATTCTCTCTTCGATCGCAACCGCACTTAACAAACCAATCTGCTTTTGATTCTGACATTTATCGTAGACGTCAAAGAGAGACTCAACCATTTTAGCACCGGGGCGACTGTCTTGATCGAGCGTTAGTACCCAATCAAAACCGCCCTTGATGGCGTTCTTAAAACCAATATTTAGGCCCGCAGCTATTCCGAGATTTTCAGGATTGTAGGCCACCTTTACTTTTTCTAAACGTTCGACAATTTGGACAAGTCTGCGGCCGGCTTCGTGCGAACCGTTGTCCACGATAATGATCTGATTTACCTGAGTTGCGATTAATTCAACATTTTCTATAAATCGAGGGTCAGGATTGTGGGTTACTATGACGGCGCAGACTCGGTTCATTTGCTTAAACTCTCCACTTCAATTGCCTTATTAAACTGCAGACGCGATAACCAACGCTTAAAGAGTAATTTTTCGTCAGAACTTAATACTACCAACCAAAAAACTACTGACAACCCAATAATTGAAACAAGGGATAAGATAATTTTTAATCCTAACGTCTGGGGAAGCGCCACTAACACACATAAAATCGTGATAACGAGCGTAAAACCTAACCCATTATAACTTTCGCGCTTAGCTAATGGCAGTACTCTGTTGGCAAAGACAAACATCAACACCATATCAAGGCCCATTCGCAAGACCCAAGCTAACGCTGCACCAGTCAAGCCATGGGTCTTGGTAAAATACCAAAGCGCAATAATATACAAAGGAAGCTCAACTAAATGGATAATGGCTGTTAAATCCGGACGCTCAGCACTTTGAATCAGCGAAAATGGCACGCGTGCCACGCTGTTAAACAAAACACCCAGAGCTAATATCTGTAAAATATTGCCGCTATTTTGAGCGAATTCAGCTCCCAGCCACAGCGTGATGCCCTCGTGAGAAAAGGCAATAATCAAGAGCACTATGGGGAATATTGTAAGAAGAGTAAATTTAATTCCACGACCATAGAGCAGAACTAATCTTGGTCGATCAGCATGATAGCAAGTACTCAAGGCTGGAAACAAAACCTGAATCATGGCTCCTGGTATAACCCAAAGTCTAGTTACCATTTCATAGGGCGTCGAGTAATAGGCTACTGCAGTTACCGAAACCATCGCACCTACGATAAATCTGTCTAAGTAAACCATAATGGGACTTATGACATTGCTGACTGTTAACCATGAGCCAAACTTAATGATTCGTCTCATGAGAACCCTGTTGACCCTAGCTCCGGTAGCCAGTTCTGGCATCACATAAAAACAAGAAATCAATGTCAGCAAACAAGTGACAAATCGACCAGCCAGTAAAACCAAGATGATCCAAAATACATTGTTGGTGAAGGGTAGCACCAACAGTGGCCCCAGGTAATTAAATACTCCTAAAAAAAATTGTAAAACGTTGGTAATATCAAAACGTTGTAATGCCTCGAGTATCCCGCGAATGCCGGCGGTCATGGTAACTACCGGTAGGCCAATTGCCAGCAAATAAAAACAGCGCACAGATGTAGCCTCAAGTGCCTCGGGAATTTTAAATACGTCATGCACTAAAAAAGGGGCCAATAAATAAATAATAAGTGAACCGAAAATGCTGACGAGTAAAGTGAGGAGTAACGCGGTCCACACAATGGCCGGTATCTCGCCAATTTCATTTTGTCCCAATTTTTCTGATACCAGTTTTACGATAACTCGCCCGAGTCCCAAATCAAACAAACTAAAATAACCGAGCACCACCCAAAAAAGTGAGAGCAGACCAAATTGATCGAGTCCCATTTTTTTAATCAAAATTGGAATTGCTACCAATGCGATAAACATCGGCGCACCTTGGCCGATGAGGCTGATAACCGTGTTCTTGGCTAGCAGTTTTCCTTGAGTGAGTTCTTTATGCTTTTGACTTGTCATTTATAGTCTTTGCAACTTTACAATATGTTTTAAATAATCACCGTAACTGCATTTTGGAAAGCTCTCAGCGGTCGCTTCTAATTCTTTGAGGCTGATAAACTCCATTAAAAATGCAATTTCTTCGAGACAGGCAATTTTCAATCCTTGACGTTTTTCAATGGTCTTTACAAATTCGGCAGCCTCTAAAAGCGAGTCAGGTGTGCCCGAATCCAACCACGCCACGCCACGCCCCATTTGTACAACATTGAGGTCGCCTTTACTCAAGTATGTTCTGTTGACGTCTGTAATCTCAAGCTCCCCTCGCGCCGAAGGTTTAAGGTTTTTTGCTATATTTACTACTTCGTTATCGTAAAAATAAAGTCCAGTGACAGCCAAATTCGACTTGGGACTTTTTGGCTTTTCTTCAATGCTGACTGCCTTATTTGACTTATCAATCTCAACCACACCGTAGCGCTCTGGGTCCGTCACGTGATAGGCAAAAACCGTCGCACCTTTTTTTAGTTTTGCCGAATCTTGCAGTAACTGACTTAAATGGTGTCCATAAAAAATGTTGTCACCTAAAACCATGCAAACTGAATCTTGACCGATGTGTTTCTCGCCAATAATGAAGGCTTGTGCGATGCCTTCCGGCCGAGCCTGCTCTTGGTAACTCAGTTTAATTCCAAACTGAGAGCCATCTTTTAATAAATCACGAATCATCGGGATATCTCGTGGTGAACTGATAACCAAAATATCTTTGATGCCGGCAAGCATGAGCATCGAGAGAGGATAATAAATTGTAGGTTTATCATAGACTGGTAAAATCTGTTTACTGATGGTCGCTGTGCACGGGAACAACCTACTGCCGCTGCCACCTGCTAAAACAATGCCCTTCATGAGGATTTCTCCATAACTTTTTTCATCCATAACTGATTACCGAGATACCACTTAATAGTTTCGGTTAATCCTTGCTCAAAATTATACTTGCGTTTAAAGCCCAAATCTTTTTGAGCTTTGGTATCGTCAATCGCGTAGCGCCAATCATGACCAAGGCGATCGGGTACAAAACTAATTAGCGACTCATACTTCTGGCCGTTGTGTCTGGGTTTTAGTCGATCCATTTCATGACAAATTGTCTTAACAACGTCGAGATTATTTTTTTCGGCATTGCCGCCGAAACAGTAAGTCTCACCCACCTTGCCTTTTTCAAGGGCCAACCAAATTCCACGACAGTGATCTTCAACTTGAATCCAGTCGCGAATGTTGCCGCCATTGCCATAAACAGGCAGCGGTTTATCAGCTAGTGCACAGCGAATAATTGTGGGAATTAATTTTTCTGGAAACTGATATGGCCCATAATTATTACTGCAATTTGTAGTGAGCGTTGGCAAACCAAACGTGTGATGCCAGGCACGCACCAAGTGATCACCCGACGCTTTCGAGGCCGAATACGGTGAGTTAGGAGCGTATGAGGTGGTCTCAGAAAATTTACCTTCGGCGCCGAGGGCACCATAGACTTCGTCAGTTGAAATTTGTAGGTATCTAAAACTTTGCTTAAGGCTTTCGCCAAGACTCTTAAAATAAGCAAGTGCGCAATCGAGTAAATTGTAGGTGCCAGAAATATTGGTCTCTAGAAACACCGATGGGCCGTCGATCGAGCGATCAACGTGCGACTCGGCCGCAAAATTTACTAGGGTATCGATTTTATGTTCTTTCAGGATTTGGCCGACGATGGTTTTGTCGGTGATGCTACCTTTATAAAACTCAAATTTTCCCGGGCCCTTAACGCCCTCGAGGTTTTCCATGTGACCTGCGTAGGTCATGGAATCGAGTACTACTACCTTGTGGCCCTCGCCCACGCTCATTCGTACGAAATTACTGCCAATAAATCCCGCGCCGCCAGTAACAAGTAGGTTTTTGGACATAGGGCATTTTTCCTTCTATTTGCATGCTTTTTTTAAGAGTGTAATTGCGTTACTTGAATTACTAAAAACCCTGCGTATTCACAAGGAATTGCTTTTTCTCAAGGCGATTTTGCGGGGTGTTAGTCGGTGGGAGATGCTTTTAGCTTGAGCAAGTTAGATTTAAGGGGCTGCCTCAACTTAACTAAGATTTTCTAACGTTCGATTGCCATTGTCGACGCCCAAACAAAAACAATTTATATCTACCCCAAATTAAACTAATCAGATGGCCCTAACTGGGCGCCAGAAAGTGTTAACACAAAGTAACTTTTGCACGACTACATTCCTCCCATATGAAACGACGGACTGGTTTGGTATAGTCGCTCTCATTGATTTAGCCCCACCCCATCAGGAGGAAAAATGCAAAAACTTATACTCACCAGTGCCGCCATTTTAGCAAATCTAGCACAAGCCGAATCTATAGGCCCTCTGTACATCGATCGCTATAACGCTGATACCTATGGCATTAATTTTGAAATGGTGGAGCAAGCTTTTTACAATCAGGCAAAAATTAATCTAAACTGGGAGGATCTCCTAAGTGTTACCGCAGACCAAGAGGGCAAAAATATTAGGTTTAGTACTGCTGACAGCATTACTGTCACTGTACCTGTTATGGATTTGGCCCCAGCACCTAATAAAGGGATTTAATTCAAGAATCCATGATAAATTTTGGGAGTCAAAATTGAAAGCTACTAAGCATAATGCGCTTACATTCTTATACAAGAACCTAAAACACCCGGTGTCGACTTCTATTTTTGATTCTGAATATTACAGCAATAATCTAGTGGTAGCCCCGATGATCGCTACCCTCGTTGTTTACTATAGCGATGAAAGACCTGTGCCTTTTTTAGCAAAATCCTGGCATAACGACGGCAACCTATGGACCTTCGATCTACGGGAAGGTATTAAGTGCGAAAACGGCGAATTAATTACGGCCGATGGTATGCGAAAAAGCCTTATTCGCAGCCTTAAGTGGTTATCAAAAGACCAAGAACAACCCGTATTTAATAAATTAAAGGGCTATCGGGAGTTTCGCAAAACTGGCGATGGCAACGTACTTGGTATTTCATCAAGAGAAAATAAACTGATATTTGAGTTTACCGAAAAATTTCGTAGCGGATTTTTAGAATACCTGACTATGGCGCCGTTCGGTTTTATTTGTGAAGACAATTATAATGGTGATGCTTGGAAAGACAAAACTCGGTTTATATCTTCGGGGCCCTATCGTTTGGTTGAATTTGAGCCCGGCAGCCATTATACCCTCGAAAAAAGAAAAGACTGGCCACTCAACCCAGACTACACTCCTGATCGGGTTAAAATTCGCAACGGAACAGTTGATGATCTCAAAGATAATTCAACATCTTTTATTCTTGAAACCAGCGATAAACCCAAAGTCATACCTAAAGGTTTTACGATGGTTCGCCAAATGCCCGGCACGTTGATGACCCTTAGTATTAGCACAGGAAAAAATCGAATATTTGATGATCTTGATTTGAGAAGAATCTTTTCAAATAAGGTTAAAGAAAAGTTTAAAGATAGAGATCTTTCAGACTTCTCCTTTAATGCCGCCGATTTTTTTTACTTTAACCAGGTTAGCGAACTGGCAGCGCTGCCAACTCCTTCCAAAGCCATAAAAAAACCGGGCAATGTAATTAAAATTCGTTCCGTCCCCAAGCCAGTTGACTCAATGACGGCGCTAGTTGAAGACACCCTACGCGGGGCCTTCGAGGATTTGGATTGGCCATATGAAATTTTCAATTCTAAAGACCTGAGTTGGGAAGATTTCACTGACACTAAAACCTATGATATTAGAAGAGTGGGCGCTGAAATTGGCGGCGGATTTGAGGGTTGGATTGCCGATATGCTTTTTTGCAGTAAATTAGGTCCTAAGTTTGCCGACCCTTCGGGTCGTATTTGTGCACTCGCCAAAGAGTATGAGATGACTGAACTACCTATTCAGCAGACGATTGATCGCTTTAACAAATATATTCACGAAGACTCTGCGCTGATTCCTCTTTTTCACGTGGGCGGGCAGTATCTGATGAGCAGCGATATCGATACCAATAGCCTAAGCTCTTTGATTACCAGAGTGCGATTCGACGAAATAAAGTTTAAATAATATGGTTGAAGCCCTAAAAAGAATAAATCCTGAGATCAAAGATTTTCAAGAAACACCTATAACTACTGCAGAGGGTAAAAAAGCTTGGCACGTAACCATAACTACCCAATCGGGGCTACCACTTTCAGGCGGTTTTGGCCGCGAGTTGGATCAAGCCCGCAAAATTGCTGCGTGTGAATTTGTTGAACGCTCGCTATTCCAAAAATTTAAAAAAGATGAAGGGTCTCATAAAGCATGGGCTCTTGATACTCACCCCACAGTCTGCGGCTTTGCGGCAGGGTTTGATCGGAACAGAACCGTTCTTCGATCTGTACTCGAAGCCCTAGAGCGCTGGGCACTTAGCCAATGGATCGATCACGACTATGCGATGGACGAGATGTTTAACCCAGAGCTTGATGGCGTCTGTCAATATTTTGTATCTCACTTTTCGCATATTCGCTTTTTTAAAAAATCAGTGGCGTTTTACTTAGAAGGCAAACTAGTGTTAGGACACGTCGGCTTTGTTGTTGGATTTTCGGGAGATGGAGCTTTTCCTGGGAGTACGGCCTCTCTTGAGGGAGAAAACCTATGGGAGCACTCGCTGCTGGAGGCCTTTCGTCATCTTTTGATATTCCGAAATAGTCCCTCGAGTAGCAGGTTCCCCTACAATCGTATTTTTCATTTTGCCAAGAATGCGGGTGAAGCTAATTCTATTTTAGATAGGGGCCAAAAAAGAAATTGGCTGATGCCTCATATATCTTTTTTTAATGAAACTCAGGTTGAGATATTCTATTTAGCACGAATGGTTTTTTTAGGATGGACACCGTGGCATTTAGGCCCTGCAAACAGATTCTTATATTGAAGAGATTATTGGTGCCAACCATTGCTGCCATTGTAGCGTTTACCGCTACCGAGGCCGCATTCTATTATTTTGAGCGTTCCCAGCAAAAGGCAGTATGGCAGAGTGTGACGGCGCTTTTACGAAATGAAGCCGATCTTGCTAACTCCTATCAGCTCTCAAGAACTCTACGCGATATGGAGGTTGCCAATTGGATCAATTGTGTGGTTCTAAAAGAAACGACTCCGTCAGAAAGATATTTTTACGACTCGAGCCACCGCGACGGGTGTGAAAATTCCAGTGGACTACTCAGTGGTAAATTGGCAAGTCTAAATAATAATCAGTGGCACCTAGAATTTAAGGCCAAGAAAGATGCATGGCTGGTATTTAGTCACAATATCTTAAGGGTAATTTTGCTCGGACTTTTTTTAGGCCTAGTTTATTATTATCAAAGAAAAAATCGCCAAGAGGAAACTCGCGCGCTTCGGGTTGAGTTTGAGCGCCAGTGGCTCATGGACCTGGCCAGCCAGACCCAGCATGATATAGCTTCGCCAATTTCAGCATTACGTGCAATAGCGAAAAGTAAACAATTGCCGGAGAGCCTAAAGAAATTCTTAGATCTAACAATCGAACGAACTGAAACTGTTTTTTTAGACTTACAAAAAGCCAAAAACCCCGAGCAGGCCTCACCTCTCGAAAAAATAGATATCGCTAAGATTGTAGGGCAAATAGTTAATGAAAAAAGGGAGACTCAAAAAGTTCCTATTAATTTTGAAACAATTAATCAGGCTCCCGAAATCTCCGGTGTACGTTCAGATTTTTTTCGCATCGTCTCGAATCTATTAAACAATGCTTCTGAATCTTTCCCCAATCAACTAGATCCCAAAGCTAAGATAACCGTAAGTTTAGATAATATCCAAGGTGTCGCTGCGATTAAAATCAGAGATAACGGCAATGGGATGAGCCCCGATGTTCTCTCAAAGATAGGCACCAAAGGCTATACTTATGGCAAACCCGCAGGATCAGGCCTTGGCTATTGGCATGCCCAAAGCACAGTTAAATCTTGGGGAGGCGAGCTTTCTATCAAAAGCAAAGAGGGCGTGGGCACTGAGGTGAGTTTGATGTTTAGTCAAAGTTCTCGCAAAGACGCAGGAACCTTTATCTCCTGAGATAATCGCATTTCATTGTTGACATATCAAATATGATATACTATTCTGGATCTCGATGTGGCGGGTAGAGTTCGAATCTAAAAAGGCACATGATGAGGTGGAGGCCTACATCCGAAAAGGTGTTGTTAACCATGATGACCGAATGGTGATTAGTGCCTGGATTAGACAAGTTACTTTGAGTGGCCCTGAATCGGTTCGAGGACAAAAGCGGTGGGATGATCACGAGCTGGAAAATGAATGGAGAGGATATCGTTCATCTTGTTATTCTCGCCGAGGACGAATAATTTATCGGATTGTTGATGAAATAGTGAAGGTTAAGATTGCACGAATTACCCCTGACCACAACTATAGAAAGGACATAAAAAAATGAAAAAACCACTAGAGTTAATTGCAATTCCTGGCTCTAAAGCTGGAGATATCATCAAGGCATTTCGAGCTAATTTTGATATTGTTCAAGATGACATGGCCTGGGCTTGTGGGATATCACAAGCGAACTTAAGTGCTATCGAAAACAACCGTCGTGAAGTAGGCCCAAAGCTGGCTGTTAAAATTGCTGCTTTTCTCGATGTTCATCCCAGCATTCTGCTCTACCCTAATGGCTATGAATCTCTGCCGGAATTTAAAGAAGTACAACGCAAAAAGAAGAAAATCGGATAGGCCCCATCGCCCCTCTCGAACAAGTATCCGTATAGGTTGACCACCCCCACCAATTTCGATATATCTTAGCGAATTATGAATATTCCATTTATCGACTTAAAAACGCAATACAGGGCGCTCGAAAAACCAATTAACGAACGAATTCAGAATGTCCTGAATCATGGGCAGTATATTATGGGGCCCGAAGTTGCGGAATGCGAAAAAGCGCTCTCCGATTACGTAGGGATAAAGCACACAATAACATGTGGAAATGGTACCGACGCAATCCTCATGGTCATGATGGCCTTAGGGATTAAACCTGGCGACGAAGTCATTACCACCGGTTTTTCTTTTTTCGCTGCGGCTGAAATGATTTCACTAGCGCACGCTGTTCCCATTTTTGTCGATATTGATCCTAAAACCTATAATCTTGATCCTTTAAAACTTGAAGCCGCTATTACTCCAAAGACAAAGCTCATCATTCCTGTTTCACTTTTCGGTCAACCCGCTGACTGTACGGCTATTAACAAAATCGCTGAAAAGCATAAAATTCCTGTCATGGAGGATGCTGCTCAAAGTTTTGGGGGCGAGCTCAATGGCAAAAAAAGTGGAAATTTAACAACGGTTTCGACTACGAGTTTTTTTCCCGCCAAACCCTTAGGCTGTTACGGTGACGGTGGCGCGATTTTTACAAGCGACGACAGTTTAGCCAATATCTTAAAGCAAATTCGTACTCACGGAGATGCCTCTCGCTATGAACACGTGCGTATTGGTCTCAATGGCCGTATGGATACCCTTCAATGCGCCATCCTCATCGAAAAACTAAAACGCTTTCCGTGGGAAGTTAATAAACGCCATGAAATCGCAATGCGTTTTACAGAAGCCTTTATTAAACAAGAGAAAAAATTGAATCCTCCAGTTATTATGAAAGGTGCTAAAAGCGTTTATGCCCAGTATACCTTATGGGTTGAAGACCGCTCCGCCTTCCAAAATAAATTAAAAGAAAAGGGTATTCCCACTTCCATTCACTATCCGCGCGCCATCCATCATCAAGAGGCCTACCGAGAAGTAAAAGAAAAATTTAGATTGCCTCATTGTGAAGACGCCGCTCGTGGTGTGATTAGTTTGCCGATGTACCCTGATATGAGTTGGGAGACGCAAAAAAACATTATCGATGCCGTCTTGAGTGCCATTTAGAATATGGAAGTCCCCTCGCAACTCGAACTATTGTCGCAAATCAGCCAGGTTTTTTCGGAATCCCAAGCTGATGTTTGTAAAACTCCAGTCATGGCACCAGTTTCGCCATCCGCTGAATCCAGGCCCGAAATCTCTCTCTATAAATTAGAAAAACAATTGCTGCATAAAACTGGTAAAGCCATCGCCGAATTTAATATGATCCAAGAGGGCGACCGCATTCTTGTCGCTATTTCGGGAGGCAAAGATTCTTGGGTTATGCTCTGGGTTTTAAATGAGTTGCGCAAAAAAGCTCCGATCAATTTTGATGTGGTAGCCGTCAACATTGACCAAGGTTACCGCGGCTACCGCCAAGATATCATCGAGGATTATGTCAAAACCCAAGGCTATGAGTACGCCATGGAAGAATTTGACATCGCCAGCATCGTTGCCGAAAAAACCAAACCTGGCGACATGCCCTGTTCCCTTTGCGCACGTTTGCGCCGAGGTTCACTCTCAGGTCTTGCTGAAAAACACAAGTGTAATAAAATTGCCCTGGGTCATCATGCAGATGATTTTATCGAGACATTATTATTAAATATTTTTTACATTGGCAAAATGGCGGCAATGGCCCCTGTTTTACAAACAGAAAAACAACAAATTACCGTCTTTCGGCCGCTCGTTTACAGTTTCGAAGAAGACATCAAACAATTTACCTACCAAAAAAAATTTCCGATCGTTTGCTGTCAGTGCCCGCTCGCCTGTGGTTCTAATGAACAATTTGACAGTAAACGCATTCTTATTAAAAAAATGCTGCGCGTGTTAGAAGCTAAAATCCCCGACATCAAACAGTCACTTCTCACTAGCCTTAGCAGTGTAAAACCCACTCACTTGCTCGACAAAAGTCTAATGGGGGTTTAAAGAATGCCTCTATACGTTGTGGCAACCCCTATTGGACACCCCAAAGACATCACTGTTAGAGCCCTCGAAGTATTGCAAAAGTGCGAGGTTATCATTGGCGAAGAAGAGCGCGAACTTTCTAAATTTATAAAAATGAACAGGCTTGACCCCAATGAAACTCATCTTCTCAACGAACACACTAACCAAAAAGATATCGTGGCCCTAGCGAGTCTGTGCCGAGACCAAAGCGTAGCGCTGATTTCTGATTGCGGCACTCCTGGATTTTGTGATCCTGGGGCCGAACTTGTAAACTTGGCCCGCAAAGAAAATATTCCCGTCACGAGCTTGCCTGGCCCGTCCTCACTTGCCACAGCACTTAGTCTCTCAGGAATGCGACTCGACTCCTTTCTTTTCGTGGGATTTTTACCGCAAAAAACAGAAGAGCGACAAAAAGCCTTGATTCAGGTCGCAAAAGAACCCAAAGCTCAGATCTTAATGGATACGCCTTACAGATTAGAGAAGTTAGCAACCGAGCTTTCAGTTTTGATGCCCAATCGATATGCTTTTTTAGGACTTGATCTAACACAAAGCACAGAGAAAGCACTTTTTGGAAAACTCTCTGAATTAGTCATAAAAGTAAAAGATCAAAAGGCCGAGTTTGTGCTTATTTTATCACCACTAACGCAAAAATATACCTAAAGCTCACAACCGCGTAAATTCAAAAAAATGCTGGAATTTCAATAATCTTCGCATATCCTTATACGGTATTATCTGAACTAGTTTAGAAAGGTAAATATGTCGCTCGATATACTTGTTGAGAAATTAAAAAAGAAAGAAGCAAAAATTGGCGTCGTTGGCCTGGGCTATGTAGGGCTTCCTCTTTCACTCCGACTTGTTGAAGTTGGTTTCTATGTCTATGGCCTAGACATCGATTCCCAAAAAGTAAAATCTCTTAATGATGGCAAAAGCTATATCGCCCACATCCCTGAATCTCATATTTCTAATATGGCAAGGTCTGGCAGATTTAAGGCAACTAGCGATTATTCGAAAGCAAAAGATTGCGATGCACTCATTATTTGTGTCCCCACACCACTTACTAAACAACGAGAGCCTGACATCAGTTTTATTATTGAAACCATGAATTCCCTCGCTCCCTTTCTCAGGAAAGATCAAATCCTCTCTCTTGAATCCACCACTTATCCGGGCACCACTGATGAAGTCCTTAAACCTTATATCGATAAAAAGGGTTTAAAAGTGGGCGAGGATTTCTTTCTGGTGTTTAGCCCTGAGCGCGAAGATCCCGGAAATCCAAATTTTATAACTAAAACAATTCCTAAAGTTTGTGGTGGATATACACCTAGCTGTCAAAAAGCCGGCGTTACTCTTTATAGCGAAATCGTAGATAAGGTAGTGCCTGTAAGCTCTACCCGCGCTGCGGAACTGACCAAGCTTCTTGAAAATATTCACCGGGCTGTCAATATTGGTTTAGTAAACGAAATGAAAATCGTGGCTGATCGAATGGGTCTCGACATTCACGAAGTCATTCGTGCGGCTTCGTCTAAACCGTTTGGTTTTGTGCCCTATTATCCCGGGCCCGGCCTGGGTGGACATTGTATTCCCATTGACCCCTTTTACTTAACCTGGAAGGCTCGAGAGTTTGGCCTCAACACCCGCTTTATCGAACTTGCCGGAGAAGTTAATACTCACATGCCCCACTGGGTCATAGATAAAGTCATGTCCGCACTTAACGACCGCACCAAATCACTTAAAAGCTCTAAAGTTTTAGTATTAGGAATCGCCTACAAAAAAAATATCGACGATATGCGAGAGTCTCCTTCGGTTGAGCTTATGGAAATTCTAAAAGCAAAAGGTGCCCTCGTTGACTACTCAGACCCATTGATTCCCGTGTTCCCCAAAATGCGAGAGCACTATTTTGATTTAAAGAGTGTGGCCATAACGCCAGAAAATATTAAAAAGTACGATTGTGTATTATTAGCGACCAATCATGACAAGTTTGATTACGCCATGATTAAACAAAACGCCGCACTCATAGTAGACTCACGCGGTGTCTATCTTGAACCTGCACCTAATATAGTAAAGGCTTAAACACAAATGACATTTTTATTAAAACAGATTTTTTCGTTTTTAAAACTATTAAATTCTGACACTGGCACGAATCAAATAGCGGCTGGTGTAGCCTGTGGATTTATTTTAGGAATGACTCCCGCCTTTTCTCTACAAACCGTTTTGGTGATTTTGTGTATGTTCTTTTTTCGTATACAAATCGGAGCCGCTACGATTACGGCATTCTTTTTTATGTTCCCAGCTTACCTTTTAGACCCTCTATTTCATTTCATTGGCCAGAAAGTTTTAGAATTGGAGTCACTAAAAGAACTTTTTACGACGCTTTATAATTTACCGATCGTGCCTTGGACTAGATTTTATAACACCATCGTCATGGGCTCCGGTGTTGTTGCCATTGTTAGTTCTCCCTTTGTATTCATTTTTGCCAGGATTTTAATTTTTAAATATCGTGAGAAAGTTTTAGAAAACATTAAGCAAACCAAGTTTTGGAACGCTATTAAGGCTACTTCACTCTACCAATGGTACTATAAATACGATTCACTATATGGCTAAGATTTTAAGAGGCAACAACCATGACCGACATCAATAAAAGCGAACCTGTTAAGATAATAAAACAAAAAGGGCCTATCCGCTTCGAAGCGATTATTCCCTTTTTTTTGGTCTGTTTTGCCGTATGGCTTTATTTCGTTTTATTTTTTGATACTCACTTTAGACTAGGCCTTGAGATGGGGCTTTCTTCAGGTAATGGAGCTGAAACTAACATCGGCTCTGTTCGTACTAGTTTTTGGAACGCTTCGCTTGATATCAAAAATATTCAACTCACCGATCCCGAAAATCCCATAAACAATAGAGTTCAGGTCGAAAGTGTCCGGTTTAAAATGCTTTGGGATGCCCTTCTGCGCGGAAAAATTGTCATTGATGAAGCCTCTGTTAATAACATCGCAATTCAAACCCCTCGAAAAAATAGAGGCAAGGTTCCTCCTCCGCTCAAAGCGAGCGACGAGCCATCAGCCGCACAAAAACTTGCTGAAAAAACACTAGGTCGAGCTGCTGATAAGCTTGAGGGAAACGTTCTTGGCGATGTCGCCACAATGATCGAAGATAAGGGCGGTAAAGAGCAAGTAAACCTAGTGGCTGACCAATTAAAATCAAATATCAGAGCGAAGGAACTAGAAAAAGAACTTAAAGAAAAAGAAAAGGAATGGAAGTCTCGCTTTGAATCCTTGCCCAAGCCCAAAGAGTTTGAAGATTTAAGCCAAAAACTCAAAGACATGAAATTCAATACAAAAAATCCTGTGGAATTTGCCGCTCAACTTAAAGAAGCCGGCAGGATAACAAAAGAAATTGAAAATAAATTCGAAAATTTGAAAGCAACCGGTGGTCTGTTAACTGGAGACATCGATAAGTACGGTGACGCAATTAAAGATCTTGAAAAAATAGCAAAAGACGACATCGATGATCTTGAAGCTCGACTAAAAATCCCTAAACTCGATACAAAAAACCTCGCCAATGTGCTTTTTGGTCCTGAAATATTCTCAAAAGTTAACATGATAGAGAATTACAAAAAGAAGTACGAAAAGTATTTGCCGCCCAAAAAATCCAAAGAAGAAAAAGCGGCAGAAAAACTTGAGGCCCACGAAAGAGCCAAGGGTAAAAATTATCAGTTTGGTCGTCCTATGTCTTACCCCTTGTTTTGGTTAAAGCTAGCAAAGGTAAGTTCTACTTCAACAGAGGCTGGCTTTTCTGGAGATGTTTTGGGAGAGGTCAGGAATGTGACGACTGATCCCAAACACTTGGGCCTCCCCATTACCGTTAATATTAAAGGTGACTTTCCGAAACAACAGTATACAGGTCTTTCGGCTCAACTCACACTGGACCGTACAAAGGATCAAGGTGTCGATACTCTCTTGGCCCGAATAGGATCCTTCCCGGTGGGACAAAAATCTCTGTCAAATTCTACCGACGTAAAATTTGGTTTTGAAAAGGCTCGCGGCGGCAGTGATATCAAAGCTCAGGTAATTGGCGAGTCATTAGAAATGACCGTAAAAAATAGTTTTTCAGAAATTGGCTATCAGATTGAAGCTAAAAATAAAATCGTTGATGAGGTCTTAAAAGGAGTAGCGGCAGGAATTCCCGTGGTCACTTTAGATGCCTCCGTCAAAGGAAGTCTAAAAGATCTTGATATGTCGATTCGCTCAAACCTAGCCGAAGCCATAGAGCAGGGTTTTAAAAAACAGATCGACCTGAAAATCAAAGAGGCCCGAGAAAAACTAAATAAATTTGTCAACGACGCTATCAATCAGCAAAAACAAAAATTGAATGCCCAGTTTAACGAGATCAAATCAAAATTTCAAAAGGAAATAGACAGCAAAAAAGCAGAAGTCGACAAAATAAAACAGCAAGCACAGGCCAAGCTCGAGGAATCAAAAAAGTCAGCTCTAGATTCTGGCAAAAAAGAGGGTCAAGAGAAAGCCAAGGAAAAAGCCAATGAAAAAGGCAGAGAAGCACTAAAGGATTTGAAAAAGAAATTTAAATTATAGAGGTATCCTATGCAGGAGTTTTACATTCAGCTACAAGAAGTCACTGGTAGCCTGTTTTTGGCGACATTCATTCTTTTTATACCGATTCTGGTAATGGGTTTTTATGGAGCACCTCTGTGGTTATGGACAATATTCCTAGCCATCCCGACCTTACTCGCACCTAAATCTGTTCAATTGGTATTCTTAGTTTGGGCCATTATTTATAACATTCCTTTTTTACGTGCCCAGTTAATTTCTCGTTGGATCATGCATTTATTTAGGATCATGAAGTTTGTGCCGCATATTTCCGAGACCGAAAAAACAGCGTTAGACGCAGGAGCAGTATGGGCCGAAGGTGAACTCTTTAGCGGTAAACCTGATTTTAAAAAATTAATGAATGAACCCTATCCGAAACTAACGAAGGAAGAGCAAGATTTTATTAACGGACCTGTAGAAAAATTATGTGAAATGGCTGACGATTGGCAGGCGTGGGAGAAACGAGACCTCCCTCCTGAAGTATGGGATTTTATAAAAAAAGAGCGTTTTTTTGGAATGATTATTCCCAAGGAATTTGGCGGCCTGGGATTTACAGCTATGGCCCATAGTGAAGTTTTGGCGAAGGTCAGCAGTCGCTCACTTTCTCTCTGCACTACATTAATGGTACCCAACTCATTAGGGCCAGCAGAATTACTCGTACATTATGGCACAGAGGAACAAAAAAAATATTTGCTTCCACGCTTAGCTCGGGGTGAAGAGCTTCCTTGTTTTGCGCTTACAGAACCCGGAGCGGGCAGCGATGCCGGCTCAATACAGGCAGATGGAATTCTATTTAAAGGAACTGACGGTAAACTCTACTTACGCCTCAATTGGAATAAACGCTACATTACGCTTGCTGCTATCTCGACAATTTTGGGATTGGCCTTTCGCTTAAAAGACCCTGAAAATATTTTAGGAAAGGGTCCTGACGTCGGCATTACCTGCGTCCTAATTCCGTCAAAAACTCCCGGTATAGTTTTAGGCCGTAGGCACGATCCCTTGGGCGTACCTTTCTATAATTGTCCCACGCAAGGTAAAGATGTTGTCGTTAGTGTCGACCATATTGTCGGTGGAATTGCTGGTGCAGGCCGCGGCTGGAAGATGCTTATGGAGTGTCTTGGTGCTGGGCGGGGAATATCACTTCCAGCTCAGGCCGCTGGAATTGCCAAACTAGTAACAAGAGTGACAAGCTGCCATGCCACTATTCGAAAACAATTTGGAGTCAACATCGGCAAGTTTGAAGGCATCGAAGAACCCCTCGCTCGCATTGCGGGATTTACCTATCTCTTGGAGGCAATGAGAAAGTATACGTTGGGCGCTTTGGATCAAGGTATCAAACCAGCTGTGGTCACCGCGATCGTAAAATATCATTCGACCGAACTTGAACGAAAAATCGTAAATGATGGTATGGATATTATGGCAGGCAATGGAATTTCTCAAGGACCACGAAACCTCATTGCTTCATATTATATTGCGGCACCCATTAGTATTACGGTAGAGGGCGCCAATATTTTAACTCGAACTCTCATTATTTTTGGCCAGGGCGCACTGCGAGCACACCCGTACGCTTATAAAGAAGTTTTGGCTTTAGAAAAAAATGATCTTTACGCATTTGACAAAGCATTATGGGGCCACGTCGGACATGTTATTCGTAATGCCTTTCGCTGTATCATGCTCAGTTGGTCTCGTGGTTGGCTTGCTCCCAGTTTGGGGGCGGGTCGAGTAGGAAAGTATTATCGCAGGCTCAGCTGGTGTAGCGCTTCATTTGCTTTACTTGCTGACATTGCTATGGGTTCACTCGGTGGCAGCTTAAAAGTAAGAGAGAAAATCACCGGGCGCTTTGCTGATATTCTCAGTTGGATGTATATTGCCACCGCCATCCTCAGGCGCTTTAAGGCCGAGGGTTCACGAAAAGAAGATCTTCCATTTGTACATTTTACGATGAATCACTCGCTATATGAAATTCAGAAAGCATTTAATGGAATTTTTAATAACCTCAAAGTACCCGGACTCGATTGGATTTTTCGTGGAATCATTCGTCCGTGGAGCGATTTAAATTCTGTCGCTGGTGAAACATTTGATGCTCACACGCATAAAATTGCTACTTTGATTTTGGCGGACACCGAACAACGTGCGCGTATCAGTGAAGGCATTTATATTCCAAAAGATTTGAACCAACAAATGGCCCGACTCGAGCATGCTTTTCGTATCGTAAAGCGGTCAGAATCCATAGAAGAAAAAGTACGTAGTGCAGTTAAAAAAGGAACACTTCCTAAAGCAAAAGGGGCGGCCCTTTTTCAATCCGCACTGGATAAAGGTGTCGTTACCAAAGACGAATTTCAAACAGTTAAAGATGCTGAAATCACCAGATATGAAGCAATTCAGGTTGATGATTTTTCGCAAGAAGAATACCTCAATCGCTCAAGCCGTGGCGTGGATTACGCCTCAAAAAACTCCCTGCGGCCTTTGGCGTCGGTCTAATTAGGACCAAATGCCTAACGCCTGCGATATTTGTCATCGATTAGAAAAGTGGAAAGCGAGGGAGCTTTCCACTGTAGTTCATGAATTTAAAAATTCCCTATTGGTTGTGGGAGATCATCAATACTTTAAAGGATATTCCGTGCTGATCTCTAAACTTCACGCTCGTGAAATTCATGACCTACCTGAACAAGTTCAAGCGTAACCAAGTCATAAGGGCGGTTATTGACTATGCGGCTCGAGTTTTGCGGGCGTGTTCGAGTGGTGTTGGCACTTGTTCACCACGACTTGCAAGTCTT
>JAWXAY010000079.1:0-2616 GCA_034439715.1 Pseudomonadota bacterium | reverse complement strand
GGGGACAGTACCCCCTGAAAGTTGGACTAATAGTCTCATTTATAAATTTGAAAAGATGCCGCAATGGGATGTTGCTGAATCGGAAAAAGAACAAGTGCAAAAACCACCCGAAGTTAAGTTTTGAAAAGTAAATTTTGTTACCTATTATTATTGGCGGCAATTAGCATAAATGCTCAGGCGAAGTTTACAGTACCGTCTATGACTTCTGCAGTGACCGATTCCGCTCGACTGCTGACCGTTGCTGAAAATCGTGAAATAGAAAATGGTTTGCGCGTCTTTCGCGAAAGCGGTGGAGCCCAAATTGCCGTACTTACTGTTGATGACCTTAATGGACTTCCGATTGAACAGGCGGCCATCGAAGTAGTAGAATTTTGGAAACTAGGCGGTGCGAAAGCCGACGATGGTGCCCTGGTTCTTATTTCAAAAAAAGAACGTGCCATCAGAATTGAAGTGGGCCAGGGGTTAGAGGGAAAGCTGACTGACATCAACAGTAAGAGAATTATTGAGGATGTTATGATCCCCTTGTTCCGTGCGGGCCAGGTCAGCGGCGGAATCGTTCAAGGATTAATTAAAATTGCTGAAACCACGAATCCTGAAATTCCTCTTTTTCAAAATCGGAAAAAAAACTGGAACGGGACCTCTCGGCAAGGGGGCGGCAAAAACAACTTATTTTTCTTTATGATTTTAATATTTTTTATTCTGTCGTCTTTATTTGGCCCCAGATCTCGACGTGGTGGCCTCGGATTTCTTTACGGTGCAGCCTTAGGCAGTTTAAGTGGCGGTATGGGCGGCAGAGGCGGCGGCGGATTCGGTGGTTTTAGTGGTGGCGGAGGTGGTTTTAGTGGTGGGGGAGCCTCGGGGAGATGGTAACAAAATTCTCATGGGTTGAAAGACACCTTAGCAAAGACGATTTATTAGAGATAGAGAAGGCGACGGCGAGTGCCGAATTAAAATCTAGCGGAGAAATCGTGGCCGTTTTAGTCAAACGTTCGACTCCAGTTGGCCATGTGCTGCCGCTAATGTTTTTAGCGCTAGTTTTAATCGCAATTATTATGGGCGCTGATCAAAAATTAAAATATTATTTTGATTTTGGTTGGGGAGTCGAATTGTTTTTGCTTGTAGGCATACTTACTCTCGCCTATTTTTTGGCGAAGCTCGAGAGAGTTCAGAGATTTTTGACTTCAACTGAAGACATGAGCAAAGAGGTCATGGAAAGGGCCGAGTTGGAATTTTACCATTCCAGTATAAAGTCGACGGAGGGGAACACCGGGTTGTTGCTGTTTATCTCTTTTATGGAGCGACAAGCAGTTGTGCTCGCAGATAAAGCCATTTCTGATAAGTGTGGTAAAGAAACATGGAATGAAGTTATAAAAATTTTAATCGACGGTATTAGACAGAAAAACATGAAGGCTGGAATTATCAATGGAATTAATCGTTGCGGAGAAATTCTTACCCAGCACTTTCCGGCTTCTTATAAAAATCCAAACGAACTTTCAAATCATTTGGTAGTAAAGGATCACTAATATGGCTAATGCGCCAACAAGAGCAAAAAAAGTTACGAAAAATCTGGTGTTTCAGAAGGTGGGTGTCTTTGTAGACGCAGAAAATATAGAAATGTCGGGCTTAAAGCATCATGAAGGAAGAACAGATTACAAAAAAATATTAGAACAGGTGGGTGACCGCGAGGTGACACGCATCCTTTATTACAAGCCCATTTATAAAGAGATTTCTGAAACATTTGAAACATTTTGGGCCAGCCTGGGTGGCGAGATCAAACGGCCCGAAAAAAATGCGGATACGTTTTTAACCATTGACGCTGTGACTATGGCTGAGAAATTAGATGTGGTGATAATTATGGGGGGGGACAAGGATTTTCTTCCACTTGTCTGGTATTTACGTTCGCGTGGCTGTCGGGTAGAAATCTGGTCATGGCCTGAGGCCACGAGTCCTGAAGTGCAAACTGCGGCTGACTTTTACTTTCCGCTTGATAAAAACTATGTCATTCATGATGATAAGGGTCGCAGCCGAAGGCGGTAAAACCTTTTTATCTTTAAACAGCGCAATATGAGTAGCCCACAGCCATTTAAATAGATTAAAACAGTCCCTTCAACCTTAAAAATGCGCAGTCGTAGTTCAATGGATAGAATACCTGGCTTCGAACCAGGGGGTTGCAGGTTCGAGTCCTGCCGACTGCACCACACAACATTCTGATATCGAGATATCGGATATCAACCTTAAAGGAGACTTATGAAATACATTATTACACTTTTCATCCTTGGCTTTTCTCTCAATTCCTTTGCCGACTGTATGGCGGATTCTAATTACCCGACCGTTAGCAAAGGGGATCTACAAAAAATCGCCGAAAACAAATCTGCTTTTATCATCGATGTAAACTCTGAAGACAGTTACAAAAAATCTCACGTCCCCGGTTCCGTTCATTTTGATGCGATCGAAAAAACTTTCGCAACAAGTCTTCCTGCTGACAAAAATGCCGAGATCATCACGTACTGTGGATCCACAATGTGCTCGGCGTGGCAGAAAGCCGCACGCAAAGCATGTAAGCTTGGCTACAAAAATATTAAACACTTCAAAGAAGGTATCGCGGGCTGGAATAAG
>JAWXAY010000078.1:0-3880 GCA_034439715.1 Pseudomonadota bacterium | reverse complement strand
GGTCAGGAAGGTGACTGATGGAAACATTAGTTCTGAGGGAAGAAAGACCCTCATTCAACTACCTCAATGATTTTGGGGGATTTTGGAAACCTGGCTGTCCCTCATGGAATTAAAAATAGCAATTACGCAAAAAATTTAAGAGGAGTCATTAATCAGCAGACAGACCCCGAGCTAGGCATCAAAGTTATGTGCGCCCCTGGGGATGCTACACAGATTTTAGTATATCGAATTGCTAGTAACCTATAACGGCGAACAACCTTTGCTTTTTTAAGTGATCCTGTATCATCTCGGTATGATTAAAGCCAATGAAGAACGGATAGGTAAGTATGTGATATATTTACGGAGCCTCCTCGTAGAGGAGGGCTCTGATACTCAAATATTGAGCGATGACGACGTATTAGAAATGTTTAGATTTTGTTTCTGCTGCGGTGAAGAAGTGGTCAGCAAATCAGAGCAGACCCATTCAATACTTGAATTTGATACCCCGGGACGGGTACACAAAAAGTTGTATGAGAATTTAAACAAAGCCTAGCCAACTCAAGAGCCCCTTCCAGCGAGAAGGGGTGTTGGGCGGAGCAACATGGCTGGGTGAGTAAATTGAGCTACTTCCATATACAGTATACAACCCAGGACGTTCTTCAATCATCCACTTATATTTAGACTCGCAAGTGTTTGGTGCACATATTTTACATTCACAACATGTTTTACACATGACTTCTGATAAAGGACGAGCGCACTCATCGCAAAGTAATTGCGAGAAGTCTTTTCGACTGATTTTTGTGGATACTTAATCTCATTATTCAGATGAGCCCCGCACCAAGGGCAATATTCAATTCGATAATCTCCATTTGGAGATCGAATGTGGTAGTTGTCATTATGACAACTAATAGGGCGACCAGGGCAATTATAGCCGTGCTGTACACAGTCAGCATTTAGTGTGCGATAACGGAGCATACCGCTACAACAAACTCTATTTGGCCATGGTAAGTTTTCGGGGATTGCCGCGTAAGTGTACATCTCTGAAGTGTTCAAGTTGTGGCTCCGATGCATGAGTTGTGGTTACATACACCCGGTGGTTGCGCGTGAAAGCACAACTTTCCTTGATCTATAAGTGCCGATATGTTGTTACAACAACTCTCACAAAAAAGAGGCATCGCTCCTCCGAGTTGGCGCAAACGTTGAGTAACGCATGCAAATGCCTTTTCAAGGGCACAAGCGCATCTAGCACATTTAGCAGGCGGTAAGAATACAGTAAATATTTCATTGGCAGTAATTTCATTGGGCCGATTATTCAAAGAATCCATCCAATATCCGTGCTCAGCTTAATCTTCTTTTTAATGAGTCCCAGCCTGCGTAATAAACTAGCCACACTCTCTCTGAGAGCCATTTTATGTCCATTATTCGCGACGATCTCGTCATGAGCCATGGATGATATATTTTCTATTTTTGAAGCCGGGTAGGGGCTAATGTCTCCTCGGATCGCTCGTCGAATAGTCCTGTTTGATTCGGACGCGTAAACTTTCACGAATGTAAACCCCAGACGCTTCAATGTCTCATAACAATTATCGCGACAGTCCGCATTGATAAATACCGCCTTTTCTGGGCCTGCCCCTGAACTTTGTAGTGTCTCAAGAGATTTGTTTAAACGATTTTCGAAGGAGATTGGAAGTTGTGATTCATAATGTTCCGCTAAAAACGAGAGTAATTTTCCATCAGAGGCAAAACTAGATGGCTTATCCGGAGATCCAGCAGGAGGAAGATTAAAAACTTCCCTAGATAGGTTTTGAATTTCTCGGAGCGGGGTAGCCACGTCGAGTCTTACAACTGTGTATTGATTTTTAAGAAGGCTACAGGCTATGTCTGCTGCAGTGCTTTTGCCACTACCAGAAGGACCAAAAAAGCAGAGTTTCATCAAGAATCCCAATCTTTAATTATTTGTGAAGGAATGCCTTTATTGTTTTCTTTGTATTTCCCGTTATATAAGTTCGGTTTTCCGCAGACTTCGAAGAAAAATATTTGACCAAGCTTCATCCCTGGAAAGATCAGTGTTGGAAGTTTAGCTGTTATCTCCAAAGTTATATGCCCGAAAAAGCCTTGATCTATGGGACCAGCACAAGCATGATTTTTAACAAATAACCTACCAACGCTACTTTTGCCAGTAACTAAACAAGCATAGTGATCGCTACCAAATTGCTCTACTGTGTAGCCTAAATAAGCGTTAGGTGTTTCAAGCAAGTAGCCGTCAGTGGGTATTACTACTTCTTCATATAGACTCGGAAGTCTCGGGTCAATACAGGGAGTTCCTTTGTGTTGACTATTAAGTTTTAAAAGCTTGAGTGTGTTGCCGAGACGGTAATCATAAGAATTAGGGTTGCATTGATCCAAACGAAATGGATCAATGCGAATTCGACCCAGCCTTACTTGCTTTGTGATTTCTGGTCCAGTGAGCCAAGCCATAGATATAACATATTCCTTTTTTCAAAGAAAACAAGTCTCGTGGGCTCGTGTTGACACTTCTAAATATTCTGGCAATCTTAACCTTTAAGCATCACCAAAGCACTCGCAACTAGGGCCGCTTCCTATCGTCATCAGAGCCCCTGACTTTCCAATTACACGGACTGAGGTAAAACTCGCTATTTTCATAACTTTCTCAATATTACTCATGTAGTCTTCTGAAGATCATTCGGTTTGCGGGTTTTGGTTAATATCTTTTTGATTTTTGAGCACACATGCAGGGCACAAATCCGCGCACTCTTCCCGCCAGAAGGCAGGCAACAACCAACCTTCAGCTTTAGAGAGGGTAAAAGCCGCAGAGGCATTTTCGGAGATCCAACTCCCCTATGTTTTGCACAAATCACAAACAACTCTTACCTGATGATAAATACTTCTCATTCATCGACTCTGATATTCTTTTTTGTATTTTATTGCCAATTTTGTAACAATCGCCCATTAAGTCTTAGTGGCTAACCCTTTAGCTCAAAACATAATTCGTAAAAATTTACTTCAATTTATGTAACAGCAAATCATCGATTGTTAAGACTATTTTGAATTAGTCTTTCTGGGGTCTTCGCCGCTGTTCCTCTAGCAGTGCGTCCCGTCTGTCTTTAAGAGCCTGAGCTTGGACTTTTGTATCATTTAATAGGATTTTCTGCAACAGCTAAATCCACCTCAATCTTCAAACCAGTTTTAGTTCTTTCTAAGAGCAAGGGGCATAGATCTATATACTCTTTAAAGACAGTCGCTAAGTCTTGGGACTCAATTTCCTTAACTTCTCGCTTATCGAGAGAAATCTCTGTATAGGGGCTTATTAAACCAACTTTAACAGTTTCCCCTCTTTTGCGCAACTCTTCGCATTGCTTTGTGGCAGCTTGCTTTGAACAGGCCAACACTGTGTGTATTACACCGTGTGTTACGGTGTCCTCGGCTCGAATCACCCAACCAATTTTCATAACAACGGTCCTTATTTGGTATCTGTTTTTTTTAGGTCTGTTTGATATCGCAAAAAAGTTGTAAGGCTGTGCTCTGCATTTATTAAAAATCCCTGACCTTGATTCTCTTTCAGTTCTACGCGGATCTCATAAAGTTGTTCCAAAATAATCTTCAACTTCGCTTCGATCGTAGGCACTGACGCAGGAATCATCATTGCCCCATGTTACCTCTATTAGAAATAAATGCAAGTCATAAGGGGCTGCCTGCGTCATATATTTGGAATATATAATCAAAAAAACGGATTCTAGACGTGAAAATTTCAGCTATAAAAATCGAAAAAAGTCCACGCTTATACCCAGGTTTCCAAAATCCCCCAAAATCATTGAGGTAGTTGAATGAGGGTCTTTCTTCCCTCAGAACTAATGTTTCCATCAGTCACCTTCCTGACCTG
>JAWXAY010000077.1:0-14777 GCA_034439715.1 Pseudomonadota bacterium | reverse complement strand
AGAGTCCATATCGACGGCGGAGTTTGGCACCTCGATGTCGGCTCATCACATCCTGGGGCTGGAGCAGGTCCCAAGGGTTCGGCTGTTCGCCGATTAAAGTGGTACGCGAGCTGGGTTCAAAACGTCGTGAGACAGTTTGGTCCTTACCTTTTGTGGGCGTAGGAAAATTGCGTGGACTTGTCCCTAGTACGAGAGGACCGGGATGAACGAACCTCTGGTGTTCCAGTTGTCGCGCTAGCGGCACCGCTGGTTAGCTATGTTCGGGTAGGATAACCGCTGAAAGCATCTAAGCGGGAAGCCAGCCACAAGATTATTTTTCCCTAGGGCTTCGGCCCTCTAAAGACTCCTTGGAGACTACAAGGTTGATAGGCGGAAAGTGTAAGTACAGTAATGTATTCAGCTCATCCGTACTAATAAGTCGTGAGGCTTTATTAATAAATATACTTTAGAAATTGTCTCTGCTAAAGATCACCAATATTCACTTACATATTACTTTTTATTTAGAATTGATTTGCTGGCGTTATTAGCGGCGGGGCCACACCTGATCCCATTCCGAACTCAGAAGTTAAGCCCGCTAGCGGCGATGGTAGTGCAGTCGAAAGACTGTGGGAGAGTAGCACAATGCCAGCTCTATTTACGGCCCAGTCACAACCTCAAAAAGGGAGTGACTGGGCTTTTTTTTAAAAAAAATTGAATTAAAAAATCAAGGTGCGACTAAATTCCCACAGTTTGTTTTTGGTTTTACCATCCAATAATTCATACTGTACGACTGTTCCTGTTTTATTTGCATCCTTCCAAGAAACCAAAACGACCTCAAGCTTAAAACGGTTACTACTGGCGGAGCTTTTCGAAAAAACAATTTTACTTCTATTTTGGACGTCAACTAATTGGCGCGGTAGGTTTGCTTGCAGTAATAAGGACCTTGCGAGATGGTTACCAGAAACGAAAGATGCACTTTGAATTTCATTCCATTTAGGAAATCCCTTTAAGGTACTTAGGTAGTCCAAATCTTTTTGCCAAAGATGCGTGAATTTTTTTGAAGGTAGCTGGTCTTCCTTGAAATCAAGCCAAAGAATATGAGTCATAAAAATTGACGATGCCAAAAGAACTAGAATTAGGATTAATCGAGACATCAGGCGTAATTTTATCTGAGCGCAAGTTCTAAAGTATATGGTTTAATTTAGGAAAAAGATCAAAACTGCCCAGGAGGCGCCACACAAGTGACAATTTTGGCAATTTATAAGAAGAATGTAATGCGTTAAATATATGAAAAGACATATGTTTGTTAAATATATGAACTTAATACAGAAAACAGAGATTTTAACGAATCTAAAGATCAGAGCAAATAAATAAAACCCTTAAATTTCAAATACTTAACCAATGCCTCTATTGGCACGCATATTGGATATGTGAGAGTGGACTTGTAAGAGAGGGAAAATTCAATGTTGATTATTAGACGTTTATTCCAAGGAACATTTGTAGTTTTGCTGGCCGTTGGCTGCTCAAAAGTTGCATTTGAGGCCAACAAGGATTTTAACAAGTGCCAAAACTCCAGCCTGGCTTGTACGTTAATTTCGGACAATGTCGAGCGCTTTGAGTATGACATAAAGGTTGGTTCAGGAATTGTCGACATCCTTATTGTAGACGATAACTCGGGCTCAATGTCGCCAGAACAAGCCCAAATGGCTGGGCGCTTTCCAAACTTTCTTCAGTCACTGGCAAATTTAGATTACCATATTGCAATAACAACTACTGACGTTTCGGCAAGTATGATCAGTGGGCAAGCCAATGGCCCAAAGCCAGCCAATGGCAACGGAGCCTTTCAGGACGGTAAGTTTATTCCATTCGCGCCTGGCATTTCGGTTTTGACGAGAGATACTACGAACAAAGAAAGTCTTTTCTATAATACAGTGCAGAGACCTGAAACTATAAGCTGTGAACAAAATGATTTTAGTTGGAACTACTGCCCCTCACCCGACGAACGAGGTGTGTATGCTGCTCGTTTAGCCGTAGAGCGAGCAGATTCTAACTTTTTTAGGGCAAAGGCTCACTTAGCATTGGTTATTTTGGCAGACGAAGACGAACGTTCTCAAGGTGGGAGTGCTCCAGGTTATCCCCTTGAAGAAAAAGATATGCCTGAAGGCTTAGTTGCTGCAGTAAAGAGTAAATTCGGAGTAGATAAAACCTTTAGTGCTCATGCCATTATCGTTAAGCCTGGCGACGAAACCTGTCTGAATGCTCAGGTAAGAGTTTTTGGAACTCGAACTGTACGAGGATATTATGGGACCGTTTATGCCAAACTCGCCAACATGACAAAAGGAGTGATTGGCAGCATTTGTTCTTCGGATTATGGCGCTCAGCTTGGTGCGATAGGCTATAATATTCAGGATCAAGTAAACTCAAAGGGACTAGCATGTAAACCCATTGATAATTTGGTTGATGTTGATGTCACGCCCACAATTGCGGGACTAACGATTACCTATGATGCCGTGACTAACACCGTAAAGTTTAGCCAAACTTTACCTCCAAACACTAATATTCACTTTAAATACGATTGTATTAAACTGTAAATAAATTCGATCGGGTTAAGTTATCAAAAGATCTTTTTGGCTGGACGGATTGAAATGTTTGGTGTGCAAATGATAATAATGCCCCTTTGAATTCATAAGTTCTTGGTGGCTGCCCAGCTCAATAATTTTATGGTTCTCGATCACTGCTATTCGGTGGCAATCTTGTAAGGTCGACAGGCGATGGGCAACAATGATGCTGGTTCGGCTTTCGGTCACTTTTTGGATAGCCTTCTGAATGAGAAACTCAGTATGGGAGTCAATGTTGGCGGTGGCCTCGTCCAGAATAAGTATATCTGGATCGAAGGCAAGTACCCGGGCAAAGGCGATCAACTGACGCTCGCCAAGACTAAGATTTGCTCCTTTTTCTTCAACAGGACAATCAAGTCCACCAATTCGAGATTGAAACAGACCAAAACATTGTGCCAACTGAGCTGACTCTTCAATGTGTTTTCGGGTGATAGCTGAACAATTTAAATTAATGTTGGAAGCGATTGTTCCCTTAAAAATAAAAGGATCCTGCTGAACGACTCCGATATGTTTTCGCCATAGTTCAGATGAAAATCCTCGAATATCTTGTCCATCAACAATTATCTGACCTGACTCAAAATCATAGAACCTCTGAAGTAGCGAAATCAAACTGGACTTACCACTTCCGGTTTTTCCCACTATTCCCAAACTTTCCCCTGGTTTTATTTCAAGGTTTAGATTTTCAAGCACCCAGCGACTATTGGAGTTATATCGAAAGCTCAGATCTTTTATTACGACATGGCCACGAATTTTTGGGGGAGGGAGGTAATTGGAGCGAAGTTCAGTTTTTTCTGCCATTAGGGTAAAAATGCGCTCGGCGCTTGTGAGGCTATCTTGAAGCTGCACATATTTTTCGAGAAAATTTGTCAACGGATGATGGATATCTTGAACATAAAGAAAGAAGGCCACTAAGAGCCCAATTTGCAATGACTGGGTAGTCTTAAGATGTGTTCCATAAAAAATAGAAATTAGTACCGCTAGGGCCGTATAAAAGTGCATCAGCGGCCAAAGCAAAGCGTAATTGTGAGTCATCTTAAGTGAGATCTCTTTATACTCCCGGGAATTTGCCTTAAATTTTGAAAGATTGGCTGGCACACGGTTGTAGAGTTGCAGCAACGACATCCCATTTATATTTTCGGCCACAAAGGCATTGATTGAAGCAAGCTTTGACTTCTGCTGTTCGATAATTATTTTTATTTTACGGGTCAGCTTAATAGTAATAAAGGCCACTAATGGAGAGAAGACTAAACAAACCAGAGACAACTTTAGAGAAATAAAGGCCATCGCTATGATAATTGCGAAAAACTCCACAAAACTTGTGAAGAGACTAAAAAGAACTTGATTAAAAAATGCGCCAAGACTTGAAACATCATTTGTCACACGAGTGACAATCCGGCCCGTGGGGTTTTTGTCAAAGTATGTGGTTGGTAGGTTTTGCACATGGGAAAGCAGTTTTTCCCTGATATCAAATAGAATTTTATTTCCTAGTTTCTGAAAGGAAATAGTTTGAATGTATAGAAGCGTCGAACTTACCGCCTGGATAAAAAGATAAATTAATGCCCATTTTTTAATATAATTAAGATTTCCGGCGGCTATTCCCTGGTCAATAACTTTTCCGACAATTATTGGTAGCCACCTTGCGACTGCCGACTGCAGAACTACAAAAACCACAACCGAAATGGCCCAAACTTTATAGCGGGCAACAAAAGGTAAAAACTGATAGAGAGCCTTTAACATAGGGGAGCTCCCCTATTTTTAACATGGGGTGGTTGTCCGGTTTGGAGCTTGAGAACCGAGTGGTAGAAGGGACAGGTGGCGACGAGTTCTTGGTGGCTTCCGATTGCCACAATTTTGCCGGCGTCTAACACCACAATTTTATCACAGTTTTCCATGGATACTATTCTATGGGAAATAATAATTGTAGTTTTGTTTTGTCGATCTTTGAAAACGTTTTCGTTAAGATTGACAAGAATTTTTCGTTCGGTTTCTGCGTCCACGGCACTTAATACATCATCGAGTATTACCACCGGGCTGTTTCGTATTAGTCCGCGGCCAATACTTAATCGTTGCTTCTGGCCGCCAGAGAGATTTATGCCTCTTTCTCCTAAAATTGTGTTGTAGCCTGCTGAAGTAGAAACAATTTCATCGTGAATATTTACAAGTTTCGCATACTTCTCAACGTATTCTTGCTCGACCGAATCTGGGACCCCTAAAGAGAAATTAGAGGCTACGGAATCGCCAAATAAAAATACGTTTTGTGGTACTAAACAAATAATATTTCTTAATTGGCTCAATTGTATTGTCTCTAATGAATGTCCGTTTAAAAAAATGTGACCACAAGTAGGATTAAAAAGCCGACACAACAAATGAACTATTGTAGTTTTGCCAGATCCTATTGCTCCAAAAATTCCTAGAGTTTCACCGCGACTAATGCTGAATGACACGTTTTCTAGTGCCGGAATGGTCCCGGTGGGGTAACGAAAAGAAAGATTTCGAAACTCAAGAGACTCAAACTCAAGGGGAGTAACAAGGCCACTGTCTACGACGTCAGGAGGATAGTTGAGGACTTCTGATATGCGCTCAAAAGAGGCGCGAGCCTCCATAATCATTGATACTGAGTAACCGATTTCAACCATGGGCCAACTTAGTTTATGGATGTAATGGAAAAAGGCTACAAATGTTCCTAGAGTTACGGTGCCACTTATCACGTCCTTGCCACCGACAAAAAACAAGATAACGATTCCGACGATGACTCCAACACGCAGTGAGGGCTCCAACATTGCCTCAACCGTGGACACTCGGTTGGAGGAGTTTTCAAATTCTTTACTGGATTTGTTAAAATGCTGTGTATGAGTTTTTTCTTGGGCGTAACCTTTAATGACTCGAATTCCCGAAATAATTTCTTGGGCAACCCCCGAGACTTCCGAAAATTTATCTTGTTTAGTACGAAAACGCGATTGAATAAGGCGTTCGAGTTTCCAAACCAAAAAAGGTAAAAAGGGGAGGACTACGAAAGCCTTCATCGTCCACTGGGGGGAGAGATAGATCATAATGGGTATTGCAGTGGCCATAATAAACAAAGAATCAAACGTCATTAAAAGCGCGGGACCTACTCCCATGCGAAATGACTGAACGTCATTGGTAATGAGACTCATGAGTTGACCGACGGGGCGTTTTTCAAAAAAACTTGGCCCTAAGTCCGTAAGTTTTGCAAAAATCCGATTGCGCAAGTCCTCAGCAGCCGCATGATGGTGACGTCCAAAATATATTCGCCAAAAATATCTAGATATTGCAGTGCCAATAATAAGAAAAAGGAAAACAGCCAAATTAGGTAGAATTTCATGGGTTGTCTTGTTGGCCGTCAAATCGTCAACAGCTCGCTTAAGGATGAGGGGCGAAAGTCCATCGAAAATATTTGTCAGCAACAATGCAAAAATGCCTAACGAAAAGGCTTTTCTATTGCGTGAAATATAAAAGCGAAAGGGATTTTTAAGACTCATAGAGGTTTTTAATCTATCAAGTTGCCAGCGAACATTCAAAATACAATACTTAAAAAGCTCACATTGAATGCGCTGTGGCTACTTCATTGAAAATTCCGGCGAAATTCAATTTTATTTGGTGTATAAACTTAGAAGATTAAGGGACTTATATGAATCAATCGACGCCGATAACTCCGCCAACCAGCAGGTCTGATATCGAGAATTTGTCTCGACAATTTGCCTTTACGTCTACAATTGACTCCATCGTAGCATGGGGACGCAAGAACTCGTTATGGCCATTGCCCTTTGGAACTGCTTGTTGTGGAATTGAACTCATGTCGGTCATGGGACCTAAGTATGATTTGGCGAGATTTGGCGCCGAAGTCGTTAGATTTTCTCCCCGTCAATCAGATCTTTTGTTGGTGGCAGGAACGATTACCGAAAAAATGGCGCCGATTCTGCTTCATGTCTATCAACAAATGTTGGAACCAAAGTATGTTCTCTCGATGGGCGTTTGCGCAAGCTCCGGCGGATTTTACAGGGCCTATCATGTCTTGCAGGGAATTGACAAAGTGGTTCCGGTTGATGTTTACGTACCTGGCTGTCCACCCACTCCGGAAGCTGTTTTAGACGGAGTAATGTCATTACAACGAATGATCGCCACGAATCAACCTCGGCCCTGGAAAGACAAATGGCAAATGCCTGAACCCTGGCGTTCTAGAGCGGGGTTAGCAAAATGAGTCGAATTGAAGACCTGAGGTCCGAGCTGAACACTCGGCTTTCCAATAAAACATTTGAGTTGTTCAATAATTTTGGCGACGACGTTCTACTGGTGTCTAAAGAAGACATCATTGAGGTCATGAAGTACCTTAGATCTTCGGGGAAATTTGATTTTCTATTGGACGTTTGTGGTGTCGATTATCCCGAGCGGCAGAAAAGATTTGATGTAGTTTATCATTTGTTTTCGTCTAAGTCGACACAGCGGCTGAGAGTTAAGTGCCAAGTCGGTGATGGCGAAACCATAGATTCCATGACGCCTGTTTGGCGTTGCGCAAATTGGTTCGAGCGAGAAGCCTATGATCTTTTTGGTATTCTATTTAAGGGTCACCCTAATCTCACGCGAATTCTTACGCATCACGAGTTTGTCGGACATCCATTAAGAAAAGACTATGACCCAAATCATCAACAACATTGTACGACCGCCCTGCCCATTGAGTTTGGTGATGGCTTTAATGCCAACAATCTGCCTGAGAATTTAATTCCATTAAATATAGGGCCGTCGCATCCGGCTACGCATGGAACTTTTAGAGTTATGGCAGCTCTGGATGGAGAAAAAATTTCTAAGGCTGAAGTGGAAATTGGTTATTTACATCGTTGTTTTGAAAAGATGGCCGAGACCCATACTTACAATCAAGTTATTCCCTATACAGATCGCCTTAATTATTGTTCGGCCCCCATTAATAACGTGGGTTACTGTAAGACGGTCGAGCGGCTTTTGGGTGTTGAAGTTCCCTCTAAAGCTCAAGCAATGCGAATAATATTAATGGAGCTTTCGCGAATCATCGATCACTTTGTCTGTATCGGTGCCAATGCCGTGGATCTCGGAGCGCTAACTGGTTTTTTTCATTTGTTTACTTACCGTGAAATGGTTTACACGCTGTTTGAAAAACTTTGTGGGGCTCGGCTTACGGTCTCGCTAACACGTGTGGGTGGTATGGCGAACGATGCTCCTCAAGGTTGGTTCGACGACGTCTTGGATACTTGTAAAAAAATTCGTAAGGGTGTGGGTGAATTAGATAAACTTTTAACTGGGAATAAAATTTGGATAGAGCGGACGCGAGGGGTTGGTGCAATTTCTGCAGATTCGGCGATAGATTGGGGTTTTGCTGGTCCCTGCTTGCGAGCGGCCGGAGTGAGTTTGGATTTGAGGAAGCTGACTCCCTATTATGGATATAATACTTTAGATTTTGATGTGCCGATCGGTTCAACTGGTGATGTCTATGATCGATATCTCGTGCGGGTAGAGGAAATGCGTCAGTCCTTAAGAATAATTGAACAAGTGGCTAAGAATGTTCCAGGGGGAGATTATACGATTCGTGATAAAAATATTGTATTGCCCGAAAAACGCGACGTATACGGAAATATCGAAGGATTGATGAACCATTTTATGCTGGTGATTCATGGGCTACGTCCACCTAAGGGTGAAATCTATGATTGTCTTGAAAGTGCTAATGGTGAATTGGGGTTTTATTTGGTGAGTGATGGCAGTGGAAGCCCTTATCGCTTAAAGGTGCGTCCACCGTGTTTTTCGATTTATCAGCAGTTTCCTGAAGCCATCACGGGAGGATTGATAGCCGATGCCGTGGCTATGCTTGGGAGTGTTAACATCGTAGCTGGCGAACTAGATAGGTAGGAATTATGTTTAAACTTTCTAATAAAGGTACAGAGTTTGTAAAAAATGAGCTCTCGCGGTACGAGAGTCGGCGATCGGCTATTTTACCTTGCCTTACCCTGGCTCAAGAAGAAAACGGTGGATATATTAATGCCGAGATAATTTCTTACCTCGCGCACTTGATGGATATTCCAGAATCACAAATTCAAGAAGTCTTTATGTTTTACACAATGTACAACAAAAAACCTGTGGGTAAGTTCCATGTTCAGGTTTGTTGTAATATTTCTTGCGCTATGAATGGTGGCCGAGAACTTGTTCAACACTTAACGAAAGAATTTAGAGTTAATGATGGAGAAGTAACCTCAGATGGAAATTTTAGCTTTTCACGTGTGGAATGCTTAGGCGCCTGTGGTGGTGCACCTATGATGCAGGTCAATGAAGAGTACCATGAAAATTTAACTCCTGAGAAGGCGGTTCATGTTTTGAAAAATATGGCAAAAGGAAATTCTCATGGAAGTTAAGCACCTCACGGAACATTACGATAAAGATGGCTATGCCACCATTAAGGGTTATCAAAAATTGGGTGGCTACGAAAACCTCAAGAAAGCTTTGAAGATGAAGCCTCTCGATATTATCAATGAAGTAAAAGCCTCAGGTTTAAGAGGTCGTGGAGGGGCTGGATTTCCTACAGGAGTTAAATGGGGTTTTTTGCCAAACAATGGTGAGCCAAGATATCTACTGTGTAACGCCGACGAAGGTGAACCCGGTACCTATAAAGATCGTTTGATGATGGAGCGCGCTCCCCATCAGCTGATAGAAGGCATGATCATATCTGCTTTTGCTATTGGCTCTCCAAAATCTTATATCTATATTCGAGGCGAGTATTTTTATCCTAAGAGTATCGTCGAGAAGGCCCTGCGTGAAGCTTATGATAATGGCTTACTCGGAAAAAATATTTTAGGGAGTGGCTTTAATCACGACATGGATATTTATTCGGGCGCTGGCGCATACATTTGTGGAGAAGAAACCGGAATGATTTCTTCGCTAGAAGGTAAGAAGGGGCAACCGAAATTAAAGCCGCCATTCCCGGCGATTCAAGGTTACCTGGGTAAACCCACAATAGTTAACAACGTTGAAACGCTGGCTGCCGTCACACTGGTTATTCGAGATGGAGCAGCCGCATTTCGAAAGCAAGGAACTGAAAAGTCACCGGGAACCAAATTGTTTTCGCTCAGTGGAAATGTCGTCAAGCCGGGAAATTATGAAGTGCCACTCGGTTATAAACTTATAGATTTAATTAATATTGAAGGTGGTGGATTGAAACCCGGGAGAAAGCTTAAAGCGGTAATTCCTGGTGGTTCTTCGGCAAAAATTTTGAATAAAGAAGAATCTGAAAAGGCGACCCTTGACTATGAATGTTTAGCTCAAATGGATACCATGTTGGGCTCAGGTGCAGTTATAGTTATTGATGACACCAATTGTATGGTGGATTTATTGGGCGTCTTAATGCATTTTTATCACCATGAATCTTGCGGGCAGTGTACACCTTGCCGTGAGGGCACGGGTTGGCTAGAGAAGCTTGTCAACGGTATAAAGAGCGGGCAAGGCAAGCTCCAGGATATCGATCTTATCGAAACCGTAGCCCGTAATATGTGCGGCCGAACAATTTGTGCATTGTCGGATGCGGCGGCCTTTCCTGCCATGAGTTTTGTATTAAAATTTCGTGATGAGTTTGAATTTTTTGTTCGAGAAGGTCGCTCAAAAATTAAAGGAACCTCTTATGCCAAAATGCACCATTAATGGTAAAGAGATTGAAGTCAAAGACGGTACTACAATTATGGAGGCCTTCTATCAAAAAGAAGTTCCCATTGCTCACTATTGCTATCATCCGGGACTGAGTATTGCAGGGGTGTGCCGACTTTGCATGGTGGAAATTGAAGGTATGCCTCGAACTCAGATTGCTTGTAACACTAAAATTACAGAGGGCATGAAAATTTCAAATGTTTCCGATAAGGCAAAAGACTCAGTAAAATGGGCGCTAGATTTTCATCTAATAAACCATCCACTCGATTGCCCGATTTGCGATCAGGCCGGTGAGTGTGGATTGCAAGAACAGTACATGCATTTTGGAAAATACGAACCAGAAATGGGCCAAGGTAAAGTAAAAAAACGCAAAGTTGTCGACTTGGGAGAAAGAGTTGTTCTTGATACTGAGCGGTGCATTCTATGTTCTCGCTGTGTTCGCTTTACTGATGAGGTCTCGAAAACAAATGAACTGGGCATTTTTAATCGTGGCGACCGCAGTGAAGTTGGAACTTTTCAAGATAAGCCATTAAATAATAATTACTCAGTTAATACAGTGGATATTTGCCCAGTGGGAGCCCTCACTGCCAAAGATTTTCGTTTTAAGCAACGAGTGTGGTTATTAAAAAACCGCGAGTCGATCTGTACGGGTTGCTCTACCGGTTGTAATGTAAATGTTTATTTCAATAAGGGCGGAGTATATCGATTAAAGCCCAAATATAACTCTGACGTTAATGGCCACTGGATGTGTGACAAAGGACGCGACACCTATAAACACCTCAACGTAGAAGCACGTCTAACTAAGGGAAAGAAAACCGAGGAAGGTAAAACCACTGAATGTGACGCCGGTGAATTGGCCAAGCAAACAGCCCAACTTATAGAAAAAATAAAAAAAGAAGGCGGTGGTGATTCAATTGGCTTAATTGTAACCGCCCAGTATTCCAACGAAGAGTATGCTGCTATGTTTGAGCTCTTTAAAATTAAATTAGGATCAAACAATGTTTTTTATTGGATCAATAATCAAAAGACCTTTGAGGCATTTGATGGTCTGCTGTATCGGGGCGACAAAAATCCGAATACTAAGGGTCTGTTGCGAGCCCTTAGCAAATGTAAGTTTGATCAGACTTGGGACAAGCTTGAAGAAAAGATAAAAGCCAAGCAATTAAAGATAGTGGTTGTTTTGGGGCCAGAAAATCAAGAGGTTTATCCAGATATTAGTGAAAAACTGAAATTGTTAAACAGCGTTGATAATGTGGTTTGGCTCACCACTAATCAGGTGCTCGGAACGGAACTGCTTAAGAGTTGTTGGCAAATACCGGTTAAGTCCACCATTGAAAAATCGGGAACCTACATTAATTTTAAGGGGCTGGAGCAAAAAATTAAACCTGTAACAAATATCGTTTCAGGAGCATTAACTCTAACTGAGGCTGCCGCGTTATTTGCTGGTGACGAAATTCCTTTTGATTCGAAAACTCCAGTTAAGGGCGAAAGAGTATGGAATGAATTCTTTCATCATCGAGGAGATCTATGAGCTTAGTTAAAAAAGATGCAGCCATAGATAGATGGTTTTTGCCTGGAATTATTGCCGGGCTGTTTTTTACAATTAAAAAGATGTTAGCGAATATTTTTAATCGAAAAAGTATGCCAACACTAAATTACCCCGAGGAAAAATTCGAGTATTCACCTCGTTTTAAAGGGACTCATATATTAACGGTTAAAAAGGATGGGTCACTCCGGTGTACGGCATGTATGCTTTGTGCGACGGCCTGTCCGGCTGAATGTATAAATATCGTAGCGGCTGAGCATGATGATCCGGTGGTAGAAAAATACCCCGTTAAATACGAGATCGATATCCTGCGTTGTGTTTTCTGCGGCATGTGTGAAGAAGCTTGTCCTGTGGATGCGGTTAGGCTTGGGCCCGAATGGCAGATTCCAGGTGTCAATGGATCTAATTTTATTTACGATATTCGATTTTTAGCCTACAGGCCAGCCCTAAAAGGTGGAATACCTTCCACGGTAGAGGATGAGGAACGGCATCAAGCAGGGATATAGATTGTTAATCGAAAAATATAATCTCGATAGCTGGAAAAATTTAAACACAGAAGTTGCTAAGATCCTAAATTTAAAGTCCATAGAGGTTCAGGTCTATTTGGGCCTGCACCATGCGCTTAAAGAAATATCTTTAGGCCTATCTCATCTTTTTATGCATAAAATTTCTATCGGCGTCGTTTCTGGTTGCAACTATTTTATTGATCAAATCTCAAAAGATTTTTCAAAGCTGGGATACAAGGTACAGGCGACAACAGGAGACTCACTCAAGGACCCTAAGGCCTGGGCAGAAAGCCTTTCAAAAGATACCTTGCTTGTTATGTTCGCGGAGGATCATCCGATTACCGGCGAAATTTTCGACACTTCAGAGTTAAGAAAAATTTTAGCTGCAAAAAAAATATTTTTATTGAGCGTTTCAAATAGGCTACAGTTTTACCAGCCCTTACCAGAAAAAATTGATAGCTACGAAGTCAAAATTTGGAGTGCTGGAGTGGGTCGGGCGGTGGCCTTACTAGGAGAGCGAATTAAAATAAGTGCTCCTTTAGCCTCTCATTTCAATTGGGAGGAATTCAATCCACAGACTTTTGATATTCCTACAGAAATGAGACAAGGGGAAAAAGCGCTGGTCACTAGTTTTGAGAATAATAATTTCTCGAATTGCAGGGTCTTTTTTAAATCAAACGAAAATCGATTATCTGGCAGAATATTTGATCGAGCTGTGCTGATTTGGCAAGACATGGATGGCGCAGCTCTCATTGATACAATAAATGAAGCAAGTGAGTCCAGCTGTGGGTCTTTGTTTACAACTAGTCTCTGTCATTGGCCCAGCCCCAAGCTTGTTGAATGGATGAGGGGAAATCCCCTTAGTGAAGAGGAGTTTCGGGGTACTGTGGTTTTTTCTGCGGAACTCTTACGACTCCCAAATATTGTGGAGATAATAAACCGAGCCCGCGAGAAAGTTTTAAGCCTGCAGGGCTAATCTAAAGTCTACCTAGGCCGTCGCTAGACTGCCATTACCTTAGGTGCTCAATTCAAGGTTCCGATAATTACCGTAGAAGGAAATTCAACCCTACGGGAGCATCTCATGAGATATTTCATCTTTGTTTTAGCATTTTCTTTGTGTCAGGAAAGTTTTGCAAAAGAGTCTGTGGTCGGCGAATACCTGGTAAAATTAAAAGAAGAGTTTATGCAGACCCGTCGCGATAAAATTAGAAAGCACCTTGGTGTTAAAAAAATTAGGGATCTTCGCGGGCCAAAGAATTGGGTCCTTGTAAATACCAATAGATCCCTCGCTTCTCTCAAAAAGAATATTATTGTCGAAAATGCAGAACCTAATTTTATCTTTAGGGCAGAATTGCAGCCCAATGACACGCATTACTTGAACCAGTGGGGTTTGAAAAATACAGGCCAGGCTGATAGTGACGGCACAAAGGGAGAAGCAGACATCGACACCAATGTCGAAAAAGCATGGGATACCACTACGGGTTCCCCCTCAATCGTGGTTGCGGTAATTGATACGGGGGTAGAGTACAAATATAAGGATCTTGCCCCTAATGCTTGGATAAATGAAAGGGAGTATAGGGGTGAAGCCGACGTTGACGACGATAGGAATGGCTTTGTTGATGACATTTACGGATATGATTTTGTTAATGAGGACGGCGAGCCTTTAGATGATCATGGTCACGGCTCTCATTGCGCGGGTACGATTGGCGCCAGGGGCAATGATGGACACGGAATGGCCGGAATCAACTGGCAGGTAAAAATTATGCCTGTTAAGTTTTTATCGAAAGATGGAAGCGGTACCCTCGCCGGAGCGCTAGAGGCTATCAAGTATGCGGTAGATAATGGTGCAAAAGTATTAAGTAATTCATGGGGTGGCGGCGAGAAATCTCAAGCACTTGAAGATGTGATAAAATATTCCCATGAAAAAGGTGTGCTGTTTGTGGCATCTGCTGGGAATGACGGTGAGGATAGCGATCGCTATCCTCATTACCCATCAGGTTATCAAGTGCCAAACGTCATTAGCGTTGCCGCGCTAAACAATAAGGGGCAAGTGCCAGAGTGGTCGAATTTCGGCAAGGAAACAGTTCATTTGGCAGCTCCCGGAGAAAATATTTTGAGCATCGCCAATGGTGGCTATCAGTCTTGGTCAGGCACCTCCATGGCTGCACCTTTTGTATCAGGTGTGGCGGCGCTGAGCTTGTCTATGAATCCCAACATGACGGGGATGCAGATTAAGGAAAAGATTTTGTCTTCAGTCAAAAAAATCGATGCGATAAAAAACAAAGTTATTACTGGCGGAATCGTCGATGCATTTGGCGCGCTGTAAAAGTAAAAAATTTTTAAACATCATCGATAACTGGGTTCTTTCTTTTATTAGTAGATAGGACTAACGCCCACTCTGCTTGTTAAATCGTCAATTCGCTCGCATTCAGCTCGCGCCCGTTGGGCTTGATT
>JAWXAY010000076.1:0-6780 GCA_034439715.1 Pseudomonadota bacterium | reverse complement strand
GGTTACGGCGGCGGTAGAGATTAGTTAGTCCTTTTGGGTTAAGCGCTTAAGTAGGCGCTTAAAATCAGATTCAACTAAAATCAGTTTCTCTAAAGATTGTGGGATAAAGCCGAGACTTTTGGCTTTATCAATAAAACTAATTAAATGATCATAGTATCCATTGTGGTTCCAAAGGCCGATCGGCTTTTGGTGTACGCCTATTTGCTTCCATGTAATTATCTCGAACAACTCATCAAGCGTGCCCAATCCACCCGGTAGAGCCACGAAGTAGTCGCTGAGTTCGTACATTAGTTTTTTTCGTTCATGCATTGACTCGACAACATGAAGTTTTGTGAGCCCTTCGTGCGCGATTTCTTTTGTCATCATTCCTTTAGGAATAACTCCTATGACCTCCCTACCTTGAGACAAAACTACATCGGCAATCAATCCCATCAAGCCAACGTGGGCACCCCCATAAACAAGACTTAGATTTTGATTTACTATTTCTAGAGAAAACTCCTTGGCTGCCGCGGCAAAAGCCTTGTCGTTCCCCAAGCTTGATCCACAAAACACACAGATTTTTTTATTCATACTTCATCCCCAAGTCAGCCTATATCAAATCAATCTTGACTACTATACCTAGAAGGAACTTTATATCTTCTGAGGAGTAAAAGCATGAGGGCACCACTATCTTTAGAAATCTACCTCAACAAACTCGACCGCGCACTCGGCCCCATCACCATTAGCGACAAAGCCGAAATAATTACCGAGATAAAAAATCATGTCATGGAAGCCCTGGCGCGAGACCCTTCGCAAAGAGTGGAGTCCATTCTGTCTTCTCTAGGTGAGCCCGAAGCTGTGGCCAATCGGTATTTGCTAGAACGCGGTCTTAAACCACCGCGCTTGCCGCGATATCCAGTTATTAAGTGGCTGACGCTCGGATTTCTGGGAACCGTCGGCTTTATTTGTATTACCACGCTTTTAATTGTTTGGAAGTTCTCACCTGTCATCGATATCAACGATGGACAGGTTAAAATGTTTGGTGGCTTAATCGACATGAAGGGCAACATTGACTGGGACATGCCAGATGATTTTAGTATTGATGCCCATATTCAGGGTTATGATGACGACAAAGATATTTTTCAAAATGCATTGGCGGGCACCCAAGACGTCGTTACTAAAAAAATTACTGGCGTTAGCCTAGAATATCATAACGCTGCCATTAGGATAGAGACTGCGGAGGGCAGTGAACTCGAGTGGAAGTGCATTACTAGTAACACACGAAAAAAAGAGGTGGGTGAGATTGAGAATGGCATTTTTAAATTGGATCTTGGGGCAACAGATGGTGGCGCTAGATGTAAATTGTCTATCCCTAAAAATATTCCCATTACAATTCGCGGACACAACGGCGCACTCAGTTTAATGGAACCAGGTTTTTCTGTGGATGCAGAACTTCACAATGCAAAAGTTAAAATTCGCCCTGACGATAGTTTGAAATACCGCTTCACTCTGCAGGCTCAAAACGGAAAAATCGACAACTTTACTTCGTTTGACGGTCCGGATGCACTTGAGATCAAAATATCTTTGCATAATGGTGCTATAAATAAGGAGTAGCATGTAGCATTACTGTGACTGGGCAAAATAAAAACTAGACATCCTTTAAAATCTTCACGAAAATCACTCAATGGGAGAAAAATATGAATAAAATAAGAACAATAATTATATTGGTCCTCACAATGGCTTCCTTTAATATCTTCGCAAAAGATTCGGTATCACTTGGGGAACAGAGAGCTCACGGCCAAAAAGTTTCTCTGTATGTAAATGATTATTTCAACAAAAAAAACTTTACTCCTATTCTTGAGGACGAATGCAAGGACCGCGTTACTGACTGCGTAGCCTCTGCATGCGACCGGCTAGGTACTTATGGTTGCGATGAGCGCTATGAGGTGAATGAAATTCTGGTCTGGTGCCGAGGAAATTATGATGGCGGTTGTATAAAAGCAGCCTGTGGGTTTTTAGGAACATATGGGTGTGACGAGCGCTACGAAATTAAAGAAATAGTCCGAGCTTGCGTGGGTAATTTTGGTGGCGATTGTGTCACATCCGTATGTGCTCGCCTTGGAACGTATGGCTGCGATGAACGTTATGAAGTTGTGGACGTCATAACTAAGTGTTCGGGCAATTAATTAGATTCTGTTTTCTATTCTAACAATATTCTCAAAGTGAGACGCACGTTTAACTAGTAGACATCCGTTTACAATTTAACCTTCAGTTCCTCTTAAAACTCATTAGATCAGGCATTGGAATTGCACTTATTTCATTGATACGTCATTGAAGTATTTCAATCTTGCCTGGGGGACTGAATCTTAATGTGTAATTCGAAGACCACCGCCATTTGTTTAACATTTATTTTTCAGCTCTACGTTTCGGTCAGCGCGGCCGAAAGGTCAGTGGAATATATGTTTCCGGAAATCGAAAATCGCAGCGCTGCCGGAGGTAGAGGGTATAGTCAGCCACTTGCCTTGGAAAGACATCACGCCCACGTCCTTCCGGGGGCAAGCTTTGGCGTCACAATTGGTCAGACTAGTGATAACAATGGCCTGTCCGGATACAACCCACAAGGAGCTCCGAAAACAAATCTGAGCACCGATACTTATACACTTAGAGTTGCCTTTGGAACTGAGATAAAGGGTACAAAGGTCGAGTTTGGGGGAAACGCTTCCAAGTACCTAGATATGCGCAGCAACTATATTTCTCGCGGAGCGGATGCGGTCCACCGAATGTTTAAAGTAAAAGGATTTATTCCAGATAAAAATGCGCCTGTTGGTGCTTACATTGGCGGCCAGAAAGTTGACGATATTAGTCACAGTTTTGGAGGTTATGTTAAAATCCAAGCACTCGAGCAAAATATAGAAGACGGATTGGTTAGTCGGCCTGACTTGGCAGTCACGTTCAGCGTTAATGCATCAAGCAAGTTTGGAGATGCTTTTGTTCAACCTGGAGCTGGCGTCACTGTTGCAGCCCAAAAACGGGTCTTACCCTGGTTGACAGTACTCGCTGCCGCCGCAGTATCTTGCCAGAAAAACAATGCTTCACGATTTGAGTCTAAAGACGTCCGCGCCCGCATGTGCAACAGCGATTATTTTATAGGTGCGGTAGGTGACCCTGGTAAAGATGGCGGTTTCTACGTAACGGGAGGGCTCAGCTTTAATGAAAATCGGGTGGTCGACCAGAGAGATACGAAAAGAACAAACTTTAGTCCTGTCTTAAATCTTTCTTTGCGATTCATGGACGAAGAAAGAATTTATGATTGTGGTCTCAACGCCACCGAAGGACTTGAAAAGCGACCGGTCTCACGCCACGATGACTTCTCGCTAACTGCGGACTGCAAAGTTTTAAATTTCGAAAAAGCAGCTAAGGGTATTCAGAGTCTATTTAGCAGTAAATAAAAGCCAATTTGCGTATTTATACTAACAGAAAATGTGACTCTTTTTGTCTACTTATTCCCTATTGGATTTAACCCTGGCCTTCGTATTGCAGACTAAAATGCCATCAGGAGGTTCAGATGGGTTTTAGGTTTGTTTTCTTATTTTTCTTATTAGTTTCAGTTATGGCAAGCGCCGCACCACCGACGGAACTTTCTGCCAAAGTTGCGAATACAATATTAAGTGATTGGTTTCCCGAGGGCAATTTTGCAGGTCTTGCTCCCAACGGTAATAAATGTGAAATTCTCGTAAATGACGACGTCAATGGCGAGGCCAACACTATTAATTTTACCGTGCTGGAGTGGCGTAACCGACAAAATTACCACGATAACTTTGTGATTGCCGATGCCATTAGTAAAGCGGAAATTTTGGGGTGGGCGAATTCGAAACAAAAACTAAGCGTCGAAACCTATATTGCAAAAGAAAAGAAAACCGTAAATCTAAACATAAAGAAATACTCTGCCAACGATAAGGAAAATAGTAGATATGAAGTGAATCTGCAGGTACGTAGTCCTGATAAAAATTTTGAAGCTACCTGCATATCCTCGCCGGCGAAACCGTCGAGTTTACATGAAAGTGCTCCGGCGGGGCTGGCGCCCAGTAACGTACAAAGTCTGGAAGCCCCCGTTCGTGAAGTCAAAAATATAGTTAGTCGTCTTTGTGAGCTGATTTTGCTTGATGATGATGAGAACAAAGAACTTTTGCCAGAAATCAAAGAAGCCCTTCAAGCCAAGGGCTTTAAACTTAGCTATGCACCGGCTGAGGGATTTAAGAGTAAAAACATGGCGCTTGGCGATTTGTGGGCTTACTCATATCTTTACTACAACGGAGAGCGCCAATCGGGCACACCACTCACTCAGTCCAAATACTGGCGAGCGCGATTGATGATCCAAATGGGTGCTGACAATAGGTCTCATGCGGACATTGTCAAAGACATTGATGTTTATGATTTTGGTATTTTTTGGGCGAGCAAAGAAACTGCAGTTGGCAGATTGATTGACCAAATACCTACGTGTGAAATAACTCGTTAGTTATTTCACCGATAATGCCGTTTCAATACAGGTTAAACGCCTAGCAAACGTCTAGCTAGGTAGCCAATCTACCTAAAATACAAGCTTCGTGGCAATATTAAGAAATGAAGCGCGCAAAAAAAAGTCTGGTTATTCTATTGATCATTATGATTTCCCGCTCGCTGAACGCACAGGAGTCATGTAACAACGAAGATATTCAAGCTAGCTTTGACACAGCCTTAGATTACGTTGGATATTTAATTTGCATCACCCCAAATATTAAAGAGAATCCAGGATCTAGTTGTGTTGAAAAAAGGCTCCTCTTAGGCGCATTAATAAATGGGGGCTTAATCTTAGACCTAGGGGCAAAAGAAGCAGCCGAAAAGCTAGAGGTTAAAGAGGGTTTTCGTGCCGCGAAAAACAAAGTCAAAATCAACAGTTTAAGCGCTGAAATCCCCAATTTAAAGGCTCAAGTAGATGAGATAGATAAACTCATCGTAAAAGCGCTTAAAGATCCCAATGCGATAAAGATTACAATGGCTCAAGAGTTTAACGATATTGACCCTAATAAGGATTCCCTCAAATTAAGACAGACACAGAAAACCTACCTTAAGGAAACAATTGAACAGAAGGCTAGGGAGTTAAAAGACCTTAAATTTCTACAAAGTAAATATAACTTTAAAATGTTTGGCTATACTAAAGCTGTGGGACTCGGAAGAGTTATGTCGGCAGGTGGCGCGGCAGGAGTGTTGATTGATTCAGTACCTCGTTCCACGACCTGTCCGCTAAAATTTTCAGATACCATTAGTGATTTTGATGAAAATTGTAATCCGATTATTCAGTTAGGAGAATCCGAGATAGGCTTCTTTAAACTTTCAGTCGAAAAGCGAGCGGAAATCTTAAAACAGTATCCCCAACTTTGTTCACATTTTGCCGATATTGCCCAGAATTTCCAGCAAAAGTCGCAGATTTTGGGCGCCCTATATTATTCAAATAACAGAATCGCCGGGAATCGTTGCAATGGAAGATCCGTCACCTATGACCTCAAGGGTAATGATTTTATTGGTGATGCCACACTCACTTCGAACTACAACGCTCAAAAACAAATTACAGACATGGCGATTAAAACAAAATATCAAGGCAGAGAAAAAACTTACACCCTTGACTATGCCCAAAGCGAAGACGGCCCAGTTGTAAATTCTCTTAAATGGGAATCAACCGACCCGAATGATAATTGGATGGGGGGAAGATCAGTTTTAAGAGCACAACTCGATGCCGCTCGCAATAATCCTAGTGTGGAAAAGGCGGCGCTATACACTCTTGTCCATAGCGGTCTTGGGCAGAAAGCTGTGAATTGTTGCCTTAGTAGCCAGGACTGCGACAAAATTTCATCAGAGAACCAAAAGAAGAGCGGAAGAAAAAAACCTAACACCCGCTAAGTATTTTTCCTGGGGATTAGGCCACATTTTTCGAAACAAGGATTAATAATTTCTCCCGTACTGCAGCGGCTATGTATCATTTTGAGACGACATGTAGAACTGTTGCAAGCCGCTTAGACTTTCCGACAAGAGGTCGGCAACATCTCACTTGTTTGCAGAAAACATCGGTTAAAACTGAGTACCGTGCATACTTGGGTTCGAAAAAGTAATAACAGGTATAAAATATCCTACAATAAATTAACCAGAGAACTTCAGCGTAAAATTAAAGATCAAGAGCACGAGATTTTAGTACTGCGCTCATTGTTAAAAAAAACATTTGCTCTTTGGAACAACGAAAAACAACTGTCTTAGAGTTTAAATCTGAGCGGCGATGGCTGGTTTCGAATCACCATCGGGAGATAAATCAAAATATACGATTTCCAATCAAATGGAAAAAATCGTTCGATATTTATTAGCTGAAGATCTAATACAAGAAAAAGAAAGTTCCGAAAGTATTCCCGATTGCAATAGAACAACAGAGGCTAATCTGCACCCAGGTGATCAGGGATATTGGTATCAAGTTCCTTGGGGTAATTGTAATTCAATAATCGATAGACGGAAGATTTCAGTTCTAGCTTGCAGGGATCATGCTGCAGACCGAGGTTACAGTTGTTTTCAAGTGACCCAGACCACATTTGGTGTCGCTGACGCTTGGAAAACTTGTTACGGTTGCATTAAATGAGTTAGTCCGTACCTATTTACACTTATGCATTTAATACTTGAGTAGTACTTCGTAACCAAGTCATAAGGGCGGTTATTGACTATGCGGCTCGAGTTTTGCGGGCGTGTTCGAGTGGTGTTGGCACTTGTTCACCACGACTTGCAAGT
>JAWXAY010000075.1:0-79467 GCA_034439715.1 Pseudomonadota bacterium | reverse complement strand
GTGCTTTTCAGTGTTATTAATTAGTTACGATCCTTAGGTTTTTTGCTTTTCTTACTCAAACAGTATTCGAAAATTGGTCGGCGCGACTGGATTTGAACCAGCGACCCCTTGCACCCCAAGCAAGTGCTCTACCAAGCTGAGCCACGCGCCGACGCTACTAGCAAAAGTCAGCTGCTAATCTAAATCTATGAATTTTTGAAATCAAGATAATTTAGAGGCCTAAGCGGGCGCGAGCGTGGCGAATTTCACTGAGAAGCACTTTGGCCTTTGTATGCACTCGGGTGTAGCCCTTGATAACTTCCTTGAGACCCTTATCTTTACGCATTTCTTGGCGAGACCTGCGTAACACTTCACGCGCGCCTGAAATTGAAAACTTATCTTTATAAAGCAACTTTTTGATCAATAAAACAGTCTCAACGTCTTTTCGCGTATACATGCGCTGATTGTGATTTGATTTTTTTGGAGCCAAGAGTTCAAACTCCTGCTCCCAATAGCGAAGTACATGCTGTTTTAACATTGCAAGTACCGCCACTTCACCAATTTTAAATGCCATTTTATCCGGAATATTTTGAAGACTCTGCAGCAAACTCTCGTCATCCAGCAAATGTGTGAGCACTCGCTTGTCTAGAGCCTTGTCTTGCGGGTGCTGCTGAATATCCATCAGTTGTACCTCAATCGTCTTTCAAACCAGTGACATCCTGACCGAGAAGAATCGCCTTTAGAACTTGGCTCGCGCGGAAAGTTAAAACACGACGGGCACTGATAGTTATCTGTTCATTTGTTTGAGGATTTCGACCAATTCGTTGGTTTTTTCCACGCACGATAAAATTACCAAAGCCCGAAATTTTTACGTTGTCACCTTCAACCAAAACACCCTTTAAGGTATTAAAAACTAAATCCACAAGTTCACTCGCTTCTTTTTTGGAGAAGCCTATTTTTTGATAAACCTTTTCAACGAGGTCTGCTTTTGTAATGGTGCTGTGACTGGCAATATTGCGAGCTGGCATAAGAAGGTTCCCCCTCAAAAAGGGTACCAAGTGGCTGGAAACTTTCAAGATTTTTATCTCACGGTTATCGAAAACTTTTGACTAATGGAGTCAATAACCTTCTTTTGCAGGCTGAGTAGCACCTCATCAGAGAGCGTAGTTTCTGGGTCCTGAACCTTATAACGAAAAGCTACGGACTTATGTCCCTCTGGTACATCACCCCCCTCAAACACGTCAAAGACTTCTATGTCTTTAATGAGGCTGCCCCCCACCTTTCTAATTTCATTCGTTACTTCACCAACAGTTAATTTAATGGGCATTACAAAAGCCAAATCTCGATCCACAGCCGCGAACTTGGGCAGTTTTGAAAATTTTGGAATTTTGGGCTGACCTTGCATCAGCTTTTCTAAATTTATTTCGCCAACGGCGACGTCACAGCGTAATTTCATTTCTTCGCGAATTTTCGGATGAAGTGTTCCGACAACTCCAATAGTCTTGCCTTCATAAAAAAGTGAAGCGCTTTGGCCGGGATGTAAAAAATCAGGCACTTTGGCGCTTTCGAGATTTTGCCAAGACCAACTTTTAGAACGAAGCCCTAACAGCAGGCTTTCAATAACAGACTTCACTTCAAACACAACGGGTACTTCTTTGGCGCTCCAGAGTCCTTTGTGAGAGCCCCATGCTACAAAACTTAAGCGAGACTCTTGCCCATAGGATCCCTCTTTCCCATCGAAAACAAAACCGATTTCGTAGAGACGGCCTTCGGCGACGTCATGGCGATAATTAAAATCGAGATTTTTGATAAGACTTGGGACTAGTGAGGTTCGCATGACATTCACGTCTTCATTTAATGGATTTTTTAGCGCGACCGGCTCGTCACTCATAGGTAAGCCCAGGTCACGTAACTTTCTAACATCTCCCAATATTGTTTTTTGAAATCCCGCTTTTACAAAAGCAAAATTTATGGCCTGCTGATAGCCCTGGCTTTGTACCATATTGTGCACACTGTTTTCGTTCGTATAAGAGTTGTTATGAGGTGTCGGGCTGTGTTGGGTTGCTGGTAATTTTTCAGGAATGTGCTCAAAACCCAAAAGACGCGCGTACTCTTCTACAAAATCGATCTCAAGCTCTAAATCATGCCGATAACCAGGGGGCTTGACCCTATACATTCCGTCGCTCTGGACGCTCACCTTACAGCCTATTTTTTTTATTGTTTCGATAAATTTTTCGGGATTGATTTCAATGGCCAACTGTTGGGCCACGAAATCGATGGCTACCTGCACTTCTTTTTTCTCAAGTCGTTCGGGATAAATATCGTAGATGTCGCCCAAAATCTCGCCGCCCGCCAGTGACGCAATCATTTCGGTCGCGCGATTTTGCGCCAACAAAACACTCTCAGGATCCACGCCCCGCGAAAATCTATACCCCGAATCCGTTTCGATACCAAATTTTCGCGAGGTCTTTCTGACTGCAGCGGCTACGAAATATGCCGACTCTAAAAAAATATTTTTAGTTTTTTCGCTGACTCCCGTGTTTAAGCCGCCTACCACTCCCGCCAATGCGACAGGTCTCTCTCCGTCACGAATCATCAGCTCTTCACCTGTTAATTTGATTTCAGACTTATCAAATGAGATAAAAACCTCATTGGGTTTTGAACTATCGACTGTAATTTTTTGTCCCGCTATTTGATCCGCATCAAAAGCATGTAAGGGTTGCCCCAGCTCCAACATAACAAAATTTGTGATATCCACTACATTGTTAATGGAATTTAGCCCCAGTGACTCAAGGCGAGCCTTTAGCCAATCGGGACTGGGACCTATTTTTACATTTTTAATATAGCGGCCGGTGTATCTGGGGCAGCGCTTAGCGTCTTTGACCTCAAGTTTAATTTTGTTTTTTGTGGACTCACCGATTTCTTCAAAACTTTTAATCGGAAATCCGTATTCTTTTCCGGTGAGGCAAGCAATTTCTCGTGCTAAACCGAAGTGGCTGTTGACGTCAGATCTGTTTGGCGTAACTTTAATTTCAAAAAAAATGTCATCTAGGCCTTTGTACTCTGCATAGGATTTTCCGATGGGAGCTTCTTTATCAAGAATGACAATGCCTTCACCTTCTTGCGAAAATCCTAATTCTTTTTCAGAACAGAGCATACCTAAAGATTCGATGCCACGGATTTTAGAGATTTTAATTTCAAAATTTCCCGGAAGAATCGCTCCTGGTAAAGCAACTACGACCTTGTTTCCTACCTGGTGGTTCTTGGCGCCGCACACAATTTGCTGAACCACACCGCTCCCTATGCTGACTTGACACAAGGTCAAGCGATCCGCATTGGGGTGAGCTCCGCGCTCCATAACTTGACCCACAACCACCTTGTTAAACTTTTCTTTGGCGTTATCGATTTCCTCAACTTCAAGCCCAGTGTTGGTCAAAATTTTCGCCAATTTTTGTGGTTCAAGCAGATATTCTTTAATGTCGACATATTCGTTGATCCACTTCAATGAAAATTTCATATTAGAACTGCCTCAAGAATCGGAGATCGTTTTCGTTGAATAGTCGAATATCATCAATACCATATTTAATCATAGCCATGCGTTCAATACCGAAACCGAAGGCAAACCCCTGCCACTCAGGATACTTGATTCCACATTGTCGAAAAACCTCAGGGTGAACGAGGCCACATCCGCCCATTTCCATCCAGCCTGTGCCCTTGCAAAGGCTGCAACCATTTCCTCCACACTTTGTACAAGAGCAATCAAATTCTGCCGAAGGTTCTGTAAATGGAAAAAACGAAGGCCTTAATCTAATTTTTGTTTTGCTGCCAAATATTTCTCTAAAAAAGTAGGCGATGGTGCCCTTAAGATCCGCCATTGAGACCTTACGGTCGATGAGCAACCCTTCAATTTGATGAAAATTAGGTAAATGTGTTTGGTCGCTATCACAGCGAAAAACGGCCCCAGGCGCGACAATTTTAATGGGGGGTTTTTCTGTCTCCATGGTGCGAATCTGCACGGGACTAGTGTGGGTTCGTAATACATATTTATTATCAATATAAAAAGTGTCCTGCATATCTCGAGCCGGATGGTCAGCGGGAATATTTAAGGCTTCAAAGTTATTTCTGTCAGACTCAATCATGGGGCCAAGGCGCACACTAAAGCCTAGTCGTTCTAGAATTTCGATAATGTTATCCATCAGAGTTTTAATAGGATGAGCAGAGCCCGAAAAAGCAAAAACGCCAGGTAAAGTTAAATCCAAACGTTCTGACACAAGCTTTGAGCCTAGCTCTTTAGTCTTAAGGATTGTCTCTTGCTCGCTGTATAAGGCCTCAAGCACCGTTTTGGCCTCATTGAGCCATTTCCCCATAAGGGGCTTTTGTTCTTTAGGCAAATCCCCCATTTCTTTCATGAGTTGAGATAGGAGTCCGCTCTTTCCCATGTATTTGACCTTAAATTCGTATAGTTCTTTCACGGATTGTGCTTTTAAAAAGGATTCCTTGGCTTCATTTTGGATGGCCTTAACTTTCTCTTGGTACATCGACAAATATTGTATTATTTTGTCACCGGTATCAAATAAAAAGGAAGCCTAATGCGTAAAGTAAAGATAGTGCCCCTTAGCCGCCATCGCTTGCCTACCGAAAACTTCAATTTTCGTGAAGCCAGCGAAAGGCTCGAAGAATTGTTTCGTAATCATGGCCTCCCTGACTTTTCGCGCGAAAAAAGACAGAAACTTCTAAAGTTTTATTTTCTGCTCATGAAACACCAAAAGACATATAATCTTACTCGTCTCGTAAAATTGCGAGATGTCGCCATTAAACACTTTATCGATTGTGTCTTGGTTCCCAGGTTAGTTAAGCTAAAGTTCCCTTTAATAGATATGGGCTCGGGAGCAGGTTTCCCGGGCATTCCGCTAAAAATTTGCTTTCCTGAGGAACGCATTATCCTCGTTGAAGGTGTGCAAAAAAAGGTGGATTTTTTAAAAATCGTGCGGGAGGAACTAGAACTAAAAAATTTAGATATCATTGGTCGCAAAATTGATGCAGACTTTCACTATCCCGCCCCTGGCTTTATCACTCGGGCGGTCGAGGAGATCCCCGGCAACCTCAGACGCATTGCTCATTTTGTGCCAAAAGACGGAGAAGTTTATTTTATGAAAGGTCCCAATGTCAGCGAAGAAATCCAACGGGCTCAGCTGGAATTAAAAAACGCCTTTGAATTGAAGGCTGACATCCCCTACCAGATCCCAAAAACTCCTCATGACAGGCGGCTTGTGGTTTACACTAAATTATGATTACAAGTTCGACGAACCTTAACTACAAACGCTGGCACTCGCTCTCTGACTCTCAGGGAATATTAAAACAAAAACAGTTTTTGGTTTCGGGGCAAAAAGTGATAGAAGAAATTCTTGCTCAATATCCCGAAAAAGTCATAGAAGTGCTAGCTTCTGAAGAATTTGGACCGAAACTTAGTTTGAAGCACCAGACGCACCTCATTGAAAAAAAATTATTTAAAGAGCTCGATCAGTTTAATACGAAATCCTCCCTGCTTGTTTGCCGTGCAAATCGAATTGAAAAATGGAATCCTGACGCAGCTCCGAAGGGGCTAGAACTTCTGTGCCCCTTTGGTGATCCTAGAAATCTTGGCGCCATGATGCGCTCGGCGTTAGCGTTTGGAGTTTCTAAATTGGTATTATTAACTGAAGCCGCTAACCCTTATTTACCACTTGCTGTACGAAGTTCCAGTGGCGCCGTTCTGAAACTAAAGCTAGAACAAGGTCCATCCATAAAGGCTTTATCAAACGTTAAAGGTCTAGTTGCACTGGACTTTGGTGGTACTCCTATTGATAAATTTCCATGGAAACAAAATATAAGGCTTCTGGTTGGAGAAGAGGGACCTGGACTCTGGGATATGGAGTTTTCAACTAAAATTTCGATAGCCATGACTAAAACAGTGGAGTCACTCAATGCCGCGGTCGCGGCATCCATCGCATTGCACGCTTATCGCAGCGTTATGTTACGCCAACCTTTGATATAAATAAACCTTTGCACAAGAATAAAATTTAGTTCGTTGCACATTTCGTACAAAAAATAAACCATATTAAAGTATGAAAATTAAGATGGATCTTAATAGATTTATTAACACTAAGGTAAAAGGAGTTACCGCATGAAATTTTTAATTCCCCTATTAGCAACCCTCTCTCTTTTGAGTTCAGCAAATGCATTCAAAGCTGATCAATGTATTCCGAAAAACAATCTGCACATTCCAGTCGGATTTGTGGGTGGTTCAGGAATAACTGAAGATCAGTTTAATGATCTTTTGGATCAAGTTGAAAAAATTTACACACCCATTTTTTCTGGCTATGGCGCCACTTTTGATCTCGTTAGAAGTTGGGACGACGACACTGTCAATGCTCAAGCCTGGCAAACAGGTAAAACGTGGCACATCGAAATGTTCGGCGGCTTAGCAAGACACAAAGAGACTACCGCTGACGGTATGACTTTAGTCGCCTGTCACGAAATTGGTCACCATCTCGGTGGAGGCCCCAAAATTGCCTGGGCATCGAATGAAGGCCAATCGGACTATTTCGGAAGCCTCAAGTGTTTGCGAAAAGTTTGGGCCAAAGACGACAACGAAAAAATCGTGAGTAAAGCAGAAATTGACCCCGTCGCTGTTGAAACTTGTGAGGCCTATTCTAAAGATGCCAACGAAGTCGCAATTTGTAAACGTGGTGCGATGGCGGGTATGGCGCTGGGTCGCTTGCTTTCATCTCTTGGCGGCGAAGACATGCCTAAATTTGAAACTCCCGATTCAAAGGTAGTTAAGAAAACAAATAACAGCCATCCCGCAGGTCAGTGCCGCTTAGACACTTACTACCGTGGATCCTATTGCAACGTTAGCTCTGATATAGACGTTGATATTGATGGTGATGATTTTAATCTCGGTGTTTGCTCACGCAAATACAAAGATCAAGAGCCTGCCGCGCGCCCCCTCTGCTGGTATGCAGAACCAAAAGATAAAAACTAAAATTTAGATTCAACTGAAAAAAGGAGAAGCCAGGATGGTCTCTCCTTTTTTCTTTTTAACGTTCAATTTATTTATGGAGGCAAATAATGAAAAATAGTTTAATGGCACTGGCTTTTGTGCCGTTCATGGCACTAAACATGCCGCAACACCAAGCCCACGAATTCGCGCCCGAAAACAATTTGAAGTTGTCGGTTAACATGAATTTCAGTGGCATTTCTGAAGAAGAATTTACTGCGGCTCTCGACAAAGTTGAGCGCATCTACTCTCCTATTTTTGAAAAGCGAGACGCCACCTTTGTGGTTCGGCGATTCTGGGAGGACGGAACCGTTAATGCCTATGCCGAACAGAATGGTGATCAGTGGATTATCTCTATGTTTGGAGGATTAGCCCGTCATCAAGAAGTCACACAAGATGGATTCACTCTGGTGGCTTGTCACGAAATCGGTCACCACATAGGCGGACACCCGAAAATGGGTTGGGCTAGTAATGAAGGTGAAAGTGACTATTACGGCACACTTAAATGTCTCCACAGAATCTGGGCTGACGAAGACAGTGTGTCCATTGTCGCAAACATGAAAATCGATGAAGTAGCAGCCCTCGCTTGCGAAAAAGCTTGGTCAAAAGCTATGGACGTCGCCGTTTGCAAACGAAGTGCAATGGCAGGAAAAGGTGTAGCTCGCCTGTTAGCTCAACTTGGCGGCCAGACCATGCCCGAGTTTGATACTCCGGATAAGTCGAAAACTGAAACTACAATTAATTACCATCCACCCGCACAATGCAGGATGGACACCTATTTTGCAGGCGCTCTTTGTACGGTTGATTTTAATATAGATGTTGATGATGTTGATCCCACCATAGGCGTTTGTGCCTTAGGCGAAGTGGGCGGTCGCCCCCGCTGTTGGTTCAATATTCCCGACCCCAATGCTCCCCCTCCCGACGACGAAGAGGAAAGGCAAAGAAACCAAACCGCTACAGCTAGAAGATATTAATCTGTAGATCTTTTTTGATTTTTCAAAATAGGCACCTTATACTGAGGTGCCTATGAATAGGCTAAGAAAACTTCTTTTTATTCGTGTCGACCGCATTGGGGATTTAGTACTAACCCTGCCTGTTGATCAGTCCCTAGATACAGCCAAAAATGAAATCACTTGGTGGATTTCGCAGGGCCTTGAGTTTATAGCTGAGGCTAGCCAAAAAAAAAGAACCTTCCTGACTGTCAATAAACTCCGCCCCTGGCGTGAATTTTGGCGACTTTATAGCTGGCTTAAGGCTAACCCCACAGATGTTTCTATTCTTTTTCACGGGCCTTGGTGGTTAAGCTTGGCTTGCTTTCTTGCAGGTGTGCCCACCCGCGGTGGTAGACTTAGTCAGTGGCACTCTTACCTATTCTTAAATAAGGGACTACGGCAAAGTCGCAGTCAAAGCGCCAAGCATGAGTCCGAATACAATTTTGAACTAGCATCTTATGTATTGAGTATTCCCTATGTATCTAAACCCCATTTGGAACTAAGGATTCCTGAAGCAGGCACTCTCCTGAAAAAATTTAACCTCGAGCCTAAATCTTACCTGATGGTTCATCCTGGCATGGGGGGGTCATCGCGAAATGCCAACTCCGAATATTATATTTCTCTCATTAGTAAATACCTTGAAAAAACAATAGTGGTAATTACCGGTACCAAATCAGACTTACCCTTTATTGCTCCGCTCTTTGAAAAACTAAGGGGATTTAATAATATTATTTGGCTTAATGAAAAACTAAGCGGTCGTGAAGTTATCGCCGTCGCGCAAGAAGCCCAAATGGTAATCGCACCTAGTACGGGCGTCATGCACTTAGCAGCCTCAACAGGAGTTAAAACTTTAGGAATATTTAGTCCCGTGCAGACTCAATCGTCGAAGCGTTGGGGGCCACGTGGTCGAGATGTATCTGTGATTGCGCCAACTGTGACATGTCCTGGTGTTAATGATTGCCAGTGGCAAGCATGCCCGTATTTTGATTGCATGGACACACTTCCTAATTTGGAAATTACACCGATGGGACACACATAGACTAAAATGATTCTGGGACTTCTACGTCGATGTTAATGACTCGACAACCGACTTCTGAGTTTCTGACTGTGGTTTTATAGCTACCGGTCTGTAGTTCTTCATTTAGATACGGACGATAGGTGTAAGTATACTGAAACACTCCGGGTTCAATCTCTTTTCCAGCAATCATAGTCTTTGTGGTAATGCGAACAGTGTCGCTCCCATTTATAATAGCAACAGCTTCCGTAGCCTTGAAGGCTTCACTAGAACAACCATTCACTTCTGCGCCTTGAGCACGTGCTGTCAAAACAACAGACAATAAACAAAAAAGAGCCGCCAGTTTTTTCATATAATCTCCTATATTAATTCTAAGCCAATTGCAGCTGTAATAGAGCAACACTCATGCCAGCTTGTAATACTAAAACAAAAGTGTTTCTAATGACTTGACGCGATACATTATAAATGTTAAGTTAGCCGTGATTTCGTCAATTTTGGAGTGCCTATGAAAACCATTTTAAATTTGCTATCCGTCGCGCTAATAGCCTCGGCCTGTTCTATGAAAAAAGATATGAAGGAAATGCACGACAACACCTTAGAAATGAATAAAAAAATGTCGGAAACCTATGACCTCATGAAACAAATGAAAATGTCGACGGACACAGTTTCGGAAACTGCAAATCACACTTACCTCGACATGCGCCTTAATGAATCTGTTAAAGATGGTTTCATCGCCTTAGATGCTATGAATGAAGAAACTAGTCTCGAAGCCAAAATGGTAGCAGCGGCATTTTATTATGCTTCTATGGAATTTCAACTTTGGAAAGGTGGCTTTAAAAACGATAACGAAGAACACCGTAATTTAATGTATAAATTGGCCGTTGGCCGATTCTTTCACGACATTACTGAGTACTTGCCGCAAAATCTAAGCGCTGCAACTATTTCTGATATTCTCAATAAACGCCCGCCTAAAAACGACGAGAACTCTAAAGAAGACAACGCTCTTAAAAATCTTTATGCGCTCGCTGGGGTTATGCATGAACTCAATCCCAATCAAGAAATTATGGCAAAAGAAAAAAACTTTAAACCTGTTTCATTTTTTGATGTTTTAGTTGAGGGCGTAAATGCAATCGCCGAAGAAAAAGCTGGAAAAAATCAAACACTAGCAGCTCCAGAATACATACAAATTATTGCTCAAAACGAAGAACGCTTAAAATTGATGCTCGGTCTTCGCTACAATCTGCTCGCCATCAAATCAATTATTTATGTCGCAGGCGATATTAGCAATCCTATCACTTTGGGCAAAATGATGATGGCTCCTTGGGAAGCTTCTTTTGCTGAACTTTCTAATTCCTCTAAATTAGGTTTTGCCATTAAGGTTACCAAAGGTGCGGTTCTTACTCGGCTGATCTTAAATAAGTTTGGTATTAGACCTGTATTGCCAACAATTGTTGGTAAGGGCTTCCAAGATATTCTTAACAATATGACGGTACCCGCCCCAAAAAATATTTCAGCAACAGCAAAACCAGTTGTAGGTGAACTGGTAAAGTCACTGACTGAGCTTAAAAAACATTAAGAAAATTATTATGAAAAAATAAAGTTGTATTTAAGTGGAAAGCTCGGCGGTCGGTATTATTAATGATTACTGATTTTTTGATTTCTTTAAGGGATTTAACGGCTCTATTAAATCTTCAAGATCCTCTTTAATACCGCGAATTTCATTTAATACTTCAATGACGGTACTCAATGTAATTCGTTTTGTAAGCGCTAAAATTTCTTCTAATTTACCTTGAAGAATAGGGGCTTCGTAGTCAGTCGCACCAGCGTGAATTATAAGGTTTTTGATATGAAGCTTCATGTGCCCTTCAATAATTCCCTCAGTCGTTAGAGCACGCAGAGCACCCAAATTTTGCACTAATCCAACCGCCGCAATGACTCGCGAAAGGTCCATTGATTTTTTAAGGCCAATCATTTCTAAACACATTTTTGCTGTTGGATGAGCTTGAGTTACACCACCAGCAGTAGCCACAACCACGGGAGCCTCTAGAATCCCAATGAGGTCGCACCCCTGCATTTTCCACTCGGTAATCGAGCGATACTGTCCACTTCTTGCGGCATAAGCGTGGACTCCGGCTTCAACGGCACGCCAGTCATTGCCGGTGGCAACGAGCACAGCGTCGATACCGTTTAGCACTCCTTTATTATTAGTTGCCGCTCGATAGGGATCTCGCAGGGCAAATAATGATGCCTCTTCAATTCTATGGCCCAACTCAGGGTTGATATTTCTGATAATTATTGTGACCCGAGTTAAGCGTGTGTCAACGAGGTTGGACAGGATACACAACGAAACTTTCTCGTCGGTTAGGTCTTCAATTGGTTTTTTTAAAAATTCACACACTTGGTTGATAGTATTAGCGCCCATCGAATCGCAAGGATCCGCCAGCACATGAATCACAGCCATATCGTTGCCATCACCTCGTGGAACTTGGCGCACGACAAGATCCTGAACCCCTCCACCGCGACGAACTAGCCCTGAAGCTACGATGGCATTGGCCTGATTTATAAGTTGTTTCTTGTGAGATATTATTTTTTCGCGGACGAGGCCAAAACTTCGAACATTGGCTAGCTGAATTTGACCAATAATGAGATTGCCCAGGGACTCGGTTTTTATTTCGCCAGTCTCACGAATCCATTTCGCCGTTTTGCTTGCTGCTGCAACGATGGAGGTTTCTTCGACGGCCATAGGAATCACATAGTCGGTACCATCAATTCTAAAGTTGGTGGCAACTCCTAAAGGAATTTGAAAATAACCAATAACATTTTCAATAAATTTTTCAGCAAGGTCAGCATTCTCGAGACCCCCCGAATTTAGAAATGCAACATCTGCTGAGGTTAGGGCGCCGATCTCAAGAAGGCGGGCGAGCCTGTCCGCTCGATGCAATTTAGAAAACCCCGCGAAAATTTTGGCGACTTCAGTTCCTTTTTCCAATCCAGCATCCGCTCAGATTAGGCTTTAGTAGTGCTGGGTAAGTGAGATCTAATTTTCTCAACAAGAGCAGAAAATCCTTTGGCATCTGCGACTGCCATTTCGGCAAGAGTCTTGCGATTTAATTCAATCCCCGCTTTTCTAAGAGCACCCATAAAGCGAGAATAATTGGTGCCATTGAGTTTAGCCGCAGCTCCTATTCGGATATTCCAAAGCCCTCTAAAAAATCGCTTTTTAACTTTTCGATCACGATAGGCGTAGGCAAGGGCTCTATCGGCTAGGTTTTTAGCAATCTCAAAACAAGCTTTACCACGTCCATAAAATCCACTGGCTCTTTTTAAAATCTTTTTTCTACGACGTCTGGCTTTAAAACCGCGTTTAACCCTCATTGCTCCCCCAATACCTTTCTCTAATTTTTAAAAGACCATCAAACTACGAATAGCTCGTCTATTTGCACTATGAACATAAACTTTATGTCGTAAACTTCGCTTGTTTTTTTTAGACCGGCCCGTCAATAAGTGACGAAGACCCGCTTTTTTTCGGCGAACTTTACCGCTAGGTAATACTTTAAATCGTTTTTTTGATCCGCTATGGGTTTTGGCTTTCATTGTCTATCCTGGTTTTTCCTAGTTTTTCCTAATTGGCTATTCCCTCCGCTGAGAGGGAGTCACATTTAATACCACAAGAAGGGGATATGACAAGAGATTTATCCCTCCCCACCTCGTTCTTTGGGCTGATCATTCTCCGTATTAAGGGGCTCTTTCGGCAACTTGGCTTTGTATTCTTTTATTTTAACCGGATCTGGCCCAAGAAGCACAAATAGTTGTTTTCCCTCAGATTTTGGCGGAGATTCAACTATACATATGTCGTCCAAAGCTTTAATAAAACTACTTACAACTTCTCTGCCGAACTCTTGATGAGCCATTTCACGACCTAAAAACCGCAGACTAATCTTTACCTTGTCGCCCTCCAAAAGAAAGCGCCTCGCATGGCGAAGTTTAGTATCGAGGTCATGCTGATCAGTTCGCGGCCGAATTTGAATTTCCTTAACCACTATTATGGTTTGGTTTTTTCGCGCCTGATGAGCCTTCTTCTTGGCTTCATACTTCCATTTTCCAAAATCCATTATCTTACAGGTGGGGGGGGTCGAGTTAGGTGCAATCTCTAAGAGGTCAAGCCCCTTTTCTTCGGCCATTTTTAAAGCCTCACGTGGATGAAAAACACCAAGCATTTTTCCTTCTTCATCAACGACTCTTACTTCTTGGGCGTTGATCTCACGATTAACTCTTAAACTAGGCTCTTTAGATTTTTGTGGCCTTCTAAAACTTGGGCCGCCTAACGGTGCCGGGGGTGATGGATTACTACCTTTAAAATCTTTAATGACTGACCTCCTGTTTTAATTCCGCAAGTGGGCTCTTGTTTAAGCGTCCACCAATTTCGGAATTTAAAGTGTTAATAAACTGATTCAAATCTAATGCATTTTTTTGCTCGCCACCTAAAAGGCGAACAGAAATTGTTTTGGTTTCAACTTCTTTCTCGCCAACAATTACGAGGTAGGGGATTTTTTGTAGCTGTCCCTCTCGAATTTTAAAGCCCAGTTTTTCAACGCGATCATCAAAATGAACGCGGATGTTATTGGCTCTGAAGGATTTCACCAACATTTCACAGTAATCCTTTTGGCGATCAGTCAAATTTAAAATCTGGATCTGAATGGGCGCTAGCCAGGTTGGCAACTTGCCAGCGGTATGTTCCAAAAAAACACCGATAAAACGCTCGAGAGTTCCCAAAATCGCTCGGTGCAGGATGACAGGTCGGTGCTCTTTATTGTCATCGCCAATATATTTTAGTTCAAACCGCTCAGGAAGATTAAAGTCCAACTGAAGTGTACCCAGTTGCCAAGGACGATCTAAAGCATCAGTAAACATAATGTCGAGTTTCGGCCCATAAAAAGCGCCATCCCCAGGATTAACTGTGTAAGGAATATTGAGCGCCTTTAGAGCCTCCGTGAGCGCGTCCTCGGCTTTGTCCCACACATCATCGCTGCCAAGACGTTTAGGGGGACGAGTTGACAAATAGACTGTGTATTTATTCATACCCAAGGTTTCGTATACGCGAGTTAAAAACTGCATAAAGGATTTAATTTCACTCTGAAGTTGAAGCATTGTACAAAAAATATGTGCATCGTCTTGTGTGAGGCTGCGCACTCTCGTCAAGCCGTGGAGGGTACCGCTGCGCTCAGCCCGGTGGAGCCTGCCAAAATCAGCAAAGCGAATCGGCAGCTCCCGGTATGAGTGTAAATCAGACGCATAAAGAAGGCAGTGTCCCGGACAATTCATAGGCTTAAAAGAGTGCTGACCTTTGTCGGTTTCAGTAAAATACATATTGTCACGGTAGTTATCGTAGTGACCCGAACAATGATACATTTCGACGTCAAAGAGTTGAGGTGTAATAACCTCTTGGTAGCCATATTCTTTATAAAGTTCACGCATGTAATTTTGCAATTGATTAAAAATAATGGTGCCCTTACCGGTAAAAAAAGCGCCACCGGGCGAAAAGGGATGAAAAAAAATTAGGCCTAACTCTTTACCCAACTTTCGGTGATCTCGTTTTTTAGCTTCTTCCAGATTATGTAAGTGTCGCTCGAGTTCTGGCTTGCTTTCAAAGGCCGTCGCATAAACTCGTTGCAGGCTCTCCCGCTTTTCGTCCCCTCGCCAATATGCCGAAGCAATGGAAAGGATCTTAAATGCTTTAATCTGACTAGTTTTTTGCAAATGAGGACCGCGACAAAGATCAAGCCAGTCGCCTTGCCGGTATAACGAAACGCTGGGCACATTAAGGTCGCGAATGATTTCCACTTTAAATTTTTCACCCATTTTAGTAAAAAGCGCGATCGCTTTTTCAGAGGTCCATTCTTCACGCACAATCTCAAGATCGCGGTTAATCACTTCTTGCATTTGCTTTTCAATTTTCTCTAATACATCGGGAGTAAATGGCCGTGGGGTATCAAAGTCATAATAAAATCCATTATCAATCACGGGGCCAATAGTTACTTTGATATCTGGCCATAACTCTTGTACGGCCTGAGCCATCACATGAGCGGCTGAGTGACGAATGACTTCCCGCCCTTCAATAGAATTCAAAGTCACAATTTTAATGCGGCTACCGTCTTTTAGCTTTTGACGAAAATCCTGAATCTCTTTTTCATCATTTATAAAAGCGCCAACGGTATCCTTCGCCAGTCGAGCGCCAATATTGAGGGCTACCTCCAGGATAGTAGGTTCCTGGTCAAATTCACGAATAGAATTGTCGGGCAGATGGATCTTAATCTTAGCCATTACAAAGCCGTGGGCATTAAAAGTTGATCATGGTTGGATTTTTTTGGATATTATAGATATCATTTTTCGAAGGAAAATTAAGCATCATCAAGTATAATATTAATGCACCTAGACCCTGTTCGTCAATAGAGACCTCAAAATTCTATTCGTGAGGTCCAATATAACCGTAGGCACGGCCCATCCAATAAGCGGCTAAATAGGCTACCCCTGGGCAATCGTGACTACCGTAGGCCCCATCCATTTCAAAGGCATTTTGTTGCCATGCAAAGGAGTGCATAGGACGTCTTTCAAATGGCAGCGGCAATTTGGAATACCATTTCCAGTTGGCGCCTTTAAAAAAGTTAGGCGAAAGCCCCTTGTATTTAGGAATGCTGTTATCTCCGCTATTGCTTCGAAGGCCATAATTATCCATCGGAAAAACCGATAATGAGTTTTTCCCCTCAATAATGCCTTGTGGATCATTTTCTATTTGAGAGACCGCCAAAAAATTCCAAAAAGTGTTGGAATGTCGGGCGACATAAAAATGACTTCGTTTGAGCGCTTCTACGAAGTCTTTGCGATAACTGATGTCTGTTTCTAAGCTACTCAATGAGTAAAGCGCAAGATGGCTTAAATTCTGCGCAATGTCGGCTCTTAACGAATCCGGTGTGGCACGCACCACAAATCCCGCCTGAAATCGTGCAAAAAAATCGATCGCACCGATATTGTCTTCGACAATTTTCTCCGTAAACCCTTGAGTGTAATCCCTAATCAGGGCGCCATAATTTTTATCATCTAGCAATTTTTTATAATACGAAATAAACAGCGAATTGTTCGTTATTACCGACACAACTTTTAACAGTTGCAAAGCGTACATCGCCTTGCCTCCTCGAGGTAAAATGGCATCAGTCAAAAATGAAAGTGCTTCAGGAAGAAAGTCGATTTTTATTCGCGCCGGCGAAAAATCAAGATCAGTGCCCGGACCCTGGATTTTTTCTTTGTGATCAATAAAATGCTGACCAATCTGAGTGGCTACATTTCTTACTTTAGTCTTTAAATCGGAGTTTTGAATATAGGGCCAGGCCTCACCCAAACCATAAAGATAACCGACAACCTGATCGTGAGAAATTTTACCCTTCCAGGCATATTTACTCCAAACTCCATGACCGACTTGATAACCGTCTTGGAGCACAGGTGCGCCATTAAGCCCAATTATTAATGGCTCAATCTTTCTCCCGAAAAACCCTGGTATATTGGTCACATCATGGAGAGTTACTAATCCATAGAGCGCGTCTTCCATTTGTCTAAGCGCCTGAGGATCGTGAGTTACTCTGAATCGATGTGCTTGTGAAGCTACATAAACACCATTCCAAATGGGAGCATCGTCAGAGCTTCCCACAAGGCCGTAGGTATTTTTAGCGGCATTGGCGCGCTGATCAAATGTCACAGATTTATCTTCCATCACTCCCGCCTGGGCATTCAGGGCAAAAAATATACCAATGCCAAAAGACGCCACTTTTATAACACTTTTGGGCACAGTATCTCCTAAGGTATGTCAAGAATTCAGCTAGTTATCTCGGTCCGTACTTTGCTAATCTAAAGGTAATGAGCAAAATTCTGGCCATACCTTTTATTTTATTTTTATCTGGCAGCGCTTGTGCGACTGCGACGCAGTCAATGGGGTCAAAATGTTCGGATCTGTTTTTTGACGTAAATCAAAACCAGCGAGAGTATCAAAAGGCCCTCTTCCCGGAGTTCAAAATCGACAAGACTAATGCGCGGATTGACCTGGATTGGACGGCTATAGCTACCTCCCTTCAAGCCAGATTGAATCCAAAAAAATTGATTGTGCGAATTATTCAAGACGGCGTTGAAGGCCAAGATCTGCCAGAGGGGCAAACTACAGCGCGACTTCAGTTCGCGCGTAGCGGTGAACAACATGATGCCGTTGTACAATTCCGCGATCAGACCGGCAAGATCATTCACGAAACCCTTCCCGTTTTACTCGAAAGTTATAAAAGCCAAATGGTCGACGCTTCGAGTTTTGTTGCATTCTCTGAGCAGCGTCCCTTTGCTGTAAAATTTCCGCTCTTAACACGCAATGCTGCCAAGATGGCAAGTTTAGTTGAGACTACTACCAAACTTGGTTACAGAAAGTTGGTTTGGATTTTAACAGATCAAGCGACTCCAAATACTCGCCTAGCTGCCGCCGAATTCGGAGTTAACCTGAAAGTCGTGGCAAAAATGGATGACGCCGGTAACATGACCGGATTTCAACTTTTTAACCCAAATAACCACCTCATCAGTACTGCCGCCGCCAACGAGCTTCGTGTACAAAACGACGCTGCTTTTAACGGTAACGGATTTTTTTGGGATAACCAATTTGTTAGCCTCAGCTCTGGCCTACACCACTTGCCACTCAGCGCAGCTACACTCGACTTTCACTACGGCACACAAATAAAGATGAAGAATGGCTCTATTCCACGTGAGGTTCGTCATTCCAATTTAATTTCTTATCATCGACCTACCGATGTAAAGTTCGGCAAGGAGCGCGAAAATGATGAGTTCGCAAATCCCAACTTCACGGGCTGGGTTGAGAGATATCTATTCGCGCTTTCTGATCCTAACCAAGGAGCGCCACGCCTCTCACGTTCTCTTAAGTCACTTACCGATTATGCAGCGTGGATTGAACTCACTCGTTCTGTCGTTGATCCAGACGGAAAGTTAATTGGTTACTGGACTTCGAATCTTGGTAGCGGCGCTGACAATGCTCCCCGCAATAATATCGTGGGTTGGGTTGATTTACTAGCGCAACAAATGATGGTGTACAAAGACATCGGCGAAATTCATGCGCTACGAGGTGAATGGTCCGAAGCTCAAAACGCTTGGTCTAAATCCAATGTACTTAAAGATCTTCTCAACCATCGCTACTGGGACGAAAATCAAGGTTTTTATTTTGATTTAATATCTGACGGTAAGGGCGGCACCAAGCGAGACACTTCTACTGCTACTCAAGCTGGCTTCTGGCCATTTTTAGCTGCCGCCGCTGATAGCCACCAAGTTCAACGTTTTGCTGATATGCAATTAGTTGAAGGTAAATTTGGCGGGAAGTTTCCAGCTGCAAGCTTGTCGTCATCACATCCGCTCTACTCTGGTGTTGGACAATATTGGCGCGGCGGCCGCTGGCCTCCGAGCTTTGTTATTTTGGCGCAAGGATTAGAAAATAGCGGGCGACCTGATTTAGCTTTTGTGATCACCCGCAACTTCACTTCCAGTATGGCAGAAGTCTCTGACAAAACGGTTTATGAATTTTATGGTGAGCGCACTGTTGATGGCCGAAAGCAACCCATTGTCGGCGAACAACCCAATCACACCACACGTTCAGACTTTACCGGTTGGGGCAAAACACCTTTTACTTATAGCCTTCCGCGCCACTTGATTGGTCTCAGACCAGTTCCCGCTTATTTGGGACAGGATCCGAAGCCATGGCTAGTGCACCTTAGCCAATCAACTCAATCTCACATTGGCAGTTTTCCGCGTTTTCTAACCGGTACTTCGTCTGAAAAAATAGTGAGTGGTTATCTTGAATGGAATTTGGTGATTGATCCAAAGACGCCAATGATTCTTAAAAATTTCACTTATAAGGGGAATTTAATTCGAAGGTTATCTATTCAAAGATTAAGCGATGACAATTACCGACTCAAAGTTGACTCTAAATTTCCGCTAACCTTGCAAATCAATCGCCTCTTTGATTTTGGCTCAGGCAAAGTGGCGCACCAGCCATATTCTGGAAGCCCACTTGTTGAAGTCGGCGGACCAATCAAGTCTATCGTGGTAAATTTGGCGCTTCCCTAATTATTTATCGCTGCTAATGGAGTTTACGTATTCAAAAATGGGATTCATTTTGATGAGTCCGAAGCAGTTGCTGTAATGCTTTTCGTAGTTGTAATTTTAAGGCATCGCCACCCAAGTTCACAAGAGTCGCCGGCGCCGCTGTTTTAGCAATCTCTTTGGCTAATAGATATCCGATATAGTACGCAGCTCGAGAAGGAATAATTTCGTCGTTAGCGTTGGGTAAAAAGAATTTAGCATAAACTTCGGGAGACTTAGAGTCGAACGAAGCTAGTAAAGCTTCTATTATGTCCGGAAAATTTTTTTCGCATTTGTTTACTAATCCTTCAGGCACGTCCAAAGCTAAATCAATATAAGTAGCAGTAGGATTTAAAACATGAGACATATAGGTGGCAAGACCCTCTATCCAAAGGTACTCCCAAAGTTCTTCTCTAAATTCGGCCTTTCGCACCTGAAAATGGTATAGATGAAACAGCTCGTGATGAAAAAAAGGAGTTCTGTTAGAGAAATTATGAAATTTAATCATGCTTTCAAGTCCAAAAATAAAAAACTCTTGATCGCCGACTGTTCTTACGCCCCCGTCCATTTCGTCTAGGCTATGAATGAGGTAAATCTTAAAATTCGAATCAAAGTCTTTAAATCTTTCTGAAAAACTTAAAATAGCGTTTTCAAGATTTGTCGGCAGCTCTTTTGAAAGCTTTGAAAACTCAATCGAAATTTCTGAAAACTCATCAAAATGTCTTACGATCTCTTGGCCAACATCTCTTGCTTGCTTTTTTAAAGTATTAAATCGATATTTATAAAACTCGGGGAATTGTGGAACGACGTTCTCATGAAAAGATTTAACTCTTTGGCTGGAAGTGGCCTCTTTATTGTTCGTCCAGTTGATAGAAAAGGTATCGGCGACATTGACCACGATTGGTTTTGCAAAAGTCGCCACGGAGCTTCCCAAAATAATCTGAAACAAAAATACGTACGAAAATCTTAATCGAGTCATAAAGCGGTTACTTACGCAGCACTGTCCAAGAAGTCATTACAAAAAAACACCAAGTGCCTTTTGTGTTTTTTTCAATAGCTCACGTGGTGAGCCATAGACTCGTGTCTGCGTGGGTCGTTCATGGGAATCAAACTATGTTTAGCTAAAAATCTTGAAACCGCAAACATAAAGGCTCCAAGGAACCCTAAAAATACGCCGATCTCCCAAACGCCAAACATAACGTGCGAGCCGCCTTTAATATTAGGATAGATAAGCCAATAAAGATCGACGTATTCCATAATCAAAACCAAAATTGAAACGAGGGTAAGGTGAGGTGTGGATCTTTTATTTTTCATTGGTAAGAGCAGTAAAAATGGCACAATAAACTTAAAAATCAACAATGATAAGCTAATATTCATCCACCCGCTGTGAGATCGGTGCAAAAAGAATTCGGTTTCTTCGGGCAGATTGGCGTACCAGATTAACATGAATTGCGAAAAGCCGATATAGGCCATAAAGACAGTAAATCCTTTTAAAAACTTACCCAAATCATGCAGGTGATCCGTTTTTACAAAAGCATTTACCAAGCCCTTTTTTCGAATCCAAATAGTAATGAGTATCATCATCGCGAGGGAAGCTTGAAACAGCCCTGCAAAACAATAAACACCAAACATTGTGCTGTACCAATGAGGATCCAAACTCATAATAGTGTCGATACTAAAAAGCGTATAGGAAAGCGCAAATATTAATAAAAACGCAATACTCCATGGCACGACTTTATTGGTGATGCTGGAGTCATTGTTTTCATCCTGTTTTAATGACTGACCAATAATTCGATTTTTTAGCACTAGCCAAATAAGAAAAAATAGCAAGATTCTGATCGCAAAAAAAGGCCCGTTTAAATATGAAGCCTTCTTTGCCAAAAGGGGATCTGCCATCATATAACTTGAATCAAGCCAATCGTACAACTTGCCACTGCCTGTAAATAGAAAAATCAAACCTAAAACAAAAGCATAAGGTAAAAACGCGGACATGCTTTCTGAAAATCGACGGATATTTACACTCCAGCCAGCATGAGTTACATGTTGAAGGCAGGTAAAAAATATCCCACCCAAACTTAAACTAGTAAAAAAGAAGAACCCAATCAGGTATGAGGCCCACGCTCTTTCTTGGGACTGTTTTAAACCCACCAAAAAAACGGCAAGTCCTAAAAACATTAGAACTGAATAAGTAGTTTTAAATCGTGCAGAAACTAAAAGGTTTCCTGGCTTAACATTCATATCTACATGTGAACTTGCAACCATTGTCCTTGCCCCTCATTAATTCATTTTTTGAAGCTGTCTAATCCATGTCACAATCGCCCAACGATCTTCAAATTTTCCTACCTGCCCGGCATAGGAGCTCATAACTCCGTATCCTTGGGAGATCACATGAAAATATCGACCATCTTTATAACCTAATATCGGTGCCACCAGCAAAGAAGGTGGTCGCTTAATTAACATTTTATCAGCGACAGCACCATCGCCTTTGCCCTGAGGGCCATGACAAATAGCGCAGTAGGTATCAAACATAAAGCGACCGCGTTCTAAAACGTCTTTTTGCTCCTGAGCCGTACGCGTAACTAAATCCGCATTAGGATTCTTAAGTTTGCTAGAGGCTTCGTCCACATCTTTAATAATGTAGGCTTCGAAATTAATTGGAATTGTACCCTTCGGCGGAATCCGCATCGCCAATCCATCTGATTTTTTGGGCTCATAGTCTTGTGCCTTCACCGAGTCCTGATCCATCATGTCCTGAATAATCTCAATGTTGGGCTGTTTGGGATCGCACCCGCCCAATATCAGGCATGCCAATGGAAATACTATGTGAAAAGTCATTCTATTCATCTAAAACTCCGTTTCCCGAGTTTCTTTAGCGCCCCACTCTTTAAACTGTTGTTGAATTTTTGCCGTGTTATAGCTGGCGTCGGCTTCATCTACAAAAATTGCGAATTTATGCGACGTTAAAGCGGGATCAATTATTGGCGGATTTATTTTGGGGAGGTCGCACGCCACAAAAAGCAGAGCAGCCACACTGCTTAAAGCCGCAAATAGAACTGAAACTTCAAATATGATCGGCATAAATCCGGGTGAGGCAGCCCAAAGAGTTAGTGGCTTGCCGCCAATGTTAATTGGCCACTCGGTCTCAGCGACATAATTAGTCAGCCAAACGGCAAAAGTGCAGCCTAAAATGCCAAAGCTAAAGCAAATATAGGGGATCCATGATCTCTTTATACCCATGGCCTCTTCGATTCCATGAACGGGGTAAGGGGTAATTGCGTCAAAAATCTTAAATCCAGCCTCTCGTGTTTTGCGAGCAGCTTCGATCAATTTGTGTTCGTCTTCCCATATTCCGACCGTGACTTTTTTATTCTTAGCCATGATGAGTTCCTCCGCTAGAGGCATCATGCCCATTATTGTCGCGACCCACATTTAACACCGGTTTTAACTCAGCAATCGAAATAGCCGGAGCCAATCTTAGGTACAATAAAAACAGTGTTAAAAAAAATCCAAAACTACCAAACAAAACACCAAAGTCAGCCCAAGTAAAAATAAAATCGCCCCAGTTTGCGGGCAGAAAGTCTCGATGGAGGGATGTTACCACAATAACAAACCGCTCAAACCACATACCAATATTCACACAGATTGAAATCACAAACATTGCGGGAATACTGCGACGAATGCTCTTCCACCAAAAAAGTTGCGGGATAAATACGTTGCAGGTTACCATGATCCAATAAGACCAGGCGTAGGGGCCAAATGCTCGATTGATGAAGACAAAAGACTCAAAGGGATTTCCGGAATACCAAGCTATAAAAAACTCGGTCGCGTAGGCGTAGCCAACCATCAGTCCCGTAGTCATGATGATCTTATTCATGACTTCCATATGATTAATGGTCACATAATCTTTAAATTTTGGAAATCCGATCCTGACCAAGGTCATTAAAGTCACTACCATTCCAAAACCCGAAAAAATCGCTCCAGCCACAAAGTAGGGCGGAAAAATAGTTGTGTGCCAACCCGGAAGTTGGGAGACCGCGAAATCAAAAGATACAATTGTATGAACCGACAATACAAGTGGTGTTGAAAGACCCGCCAGGAGGAGGTAAGTCATTTCATAGTGGCTCCAATTTCGCGCGGTACCTCGCCAACCGAGCGACAAGGCACCATAGGCAATCTTACGTATTTTATTTTTAGCCCGATCGCGCAGAGTCGCAAAATCAGGAACCATCCCCACGTACCAAAAAACAACCGAAACAGTCATGTACGTAGAAACAGCAAACACGTCCCAAAGAAGAGGTGACCGAAAGTTGATCCACAAAGGACCGCGTTGATTGGGATAAGGCAACAACCAATAGCCTAACCACGGGCGGCCGGTATGTAAAAGCGGAAAAATACCTGCAGTCATAACTGCAAAAACTGTCATCGCTTCTGCCGAGCGCGCTATTGATGTCCGCCACTTTTGTCGAAATAAAAATAGAATTGCTGAGATGAGCGTGCCCGCATGTCCGATACCAATCCAAAAAACAAAAGTTATAATATCTGTTCCCCAGCCGATGGGATGATTGACAGCCATTAGGCCCATGCCGAGTCCAATGATCATGATCAATGTGGATACGAAAATTAAAAGCGTGGAGTTAGCACCCAACATTAGCGCCACCCATTTAATTGTGGGCACCGTCTCTACGGGCTCGCAGATATCATTGGTGATCTGTTCAAGTGTTTTATTTCCGGTGATTAGCTGGTCTCGGGTAAACATCAATGACCTCCTTCTTGATGCGAACTCACTTGTGCCATCAAAGGATTCTTAATTTTAGTCAGATATTTAATTGCCGGCTTTGCATAAAGCTCCTCTAATACAACGCTGGCTCGGTCAGAGTTAAAAAGCTGACTAACTTGACTGCCTTTATCGTTATTGTCCCCAAAAGATATCGCATCGGCCGGACAAGATTGCTGACATGCGGTTCTGATATCGCCGTCAGCCAAGGGCACCTTTTTATCCTGAGCTGTTTGCTTGGCTTCTTTAATTCTTTGGACGCAAAAGGTACATTTTTCCATCACCCCTCGACTACGAACTGTGACCTCGGGGTTATAGGCTAATTTTAAAGTGTCATTATGATCTAAATAATTAAACCAGTTAAACCTTCGCACCTTGTAAGGACAGTTATTGGAACAGTATCTAGTCCCCACACAACGATTATAAATCATTTCGTTGAGTCCCTCGCTACTGTGAGAAGTGGCAACCACCGGGCAGACTGTTTCGCAAGGAGCATTGTCACAATGTTGACACAGCATTGGCTGATACAAAGTTTCAGGCGCCTCGGGGTCACCTCGGTAGTAACGATCGATCCGAATCCAATGCATCTCACGTCCTTCTAAAACGTATCGCTTTCCTACGGCAGGAATATTATTTTCGGACTGACAAGCCACAACGCAGGCGCTGCAGCCTGTACAGGAGTTACTGTCAATGACCATGGCCCATTTGTGGCCGGTGTATTTGTGCTCAGGCCAAATACTCTTTAATTCACCATGTTGGTGAATTCCAGCCTTCTTATTTTTTAAGAATTCCGTAAGAGAGGTATGGGCAATAATGTTGCGATCCTTCACTTCAAATTTTTTATCACGCAGCATATGGTGGCCCTGAGTGCAGGCTAAAGGATGAAACTTGTCTTCAATGACTGTAACTTTTACGGTCATTCCCGAGCGAATCCACTGATCATTTTCAAGTTTGGCAAAAAGAAAAGCGTTTTGACCAATCGATCTATTGCTAACTTCCTCGCCACTTTCGCTCGCAATTTTACCGGCAAATCGACGACCATATCCGACTGCCACACCCACCGCATTTGAATGTTGCCCCGGCTGAATGTGCACAGGCAGGGCCTCGACATACTCGTTGGCAGTGACTTCAACTAATGAGCCTTCCTTGAGGCCATTTTTACTAGCAAACTCTTCAGATACCGTTAAATAATTATCCCAGGTAATTTTTGTAACGGGATCAGGAAACTCTTGGATCCACGAAATATTGGCCATCGAACCATCGCCCATGCCAACCTTAGAATACATTAATAATTTTGTACCCGGTGGTGCCGCTTCTACCTTAGAATTTTTTAAGGCGCCTAAACTAAAAGGCCTAGCTCCACTAGTCGCTGACCGCTTGGCCGATAAGTTAGAAACATCCATTACGCCACGTTGCAAAACGTCAACCCAAAACTCCTCAAAACTTTTTGCCCCTTTGGTCCACTGGCCGTAAATGTTGGACTTCCAATAATTCACCAAATAATCATGCCAATCCTTAGCCGCTGACTTTGAGCCACCGAGGCTCATCCAAGTTAAGAGAGAATCCTGAAAGGCTCGGGTGTTAAACATTGGCCTAATGGTCGGCTGTTGAATTGAGTAAACCTGTTTTTGAAATTCTCCATCGCCCCAGTTTTCAAGCGAATGGTGATCCGGTAAAAACATATTTGAGATTCTGCCAGTTTCATCGTTACGGTCTCCGGTATAAATCACAAGCCCCACTTTATTCAGAGCTTCTTGAAAACCCGAAGATACTGGGAGGGAATAAATAGGATTGGAGCGATGAATAATCAACGTCGAGACCTGTCCATTTTTCATCTCATCAATCAGCAAAGCCAACGCCTTAAATGAGCCCTTGTAGGTTTTGTTGGGCGAAATGTTGACATCAATCGTTTTACCATCGTTATCGAGTAATGAATTCAAAAAATTAGTGGCTATTTGCAGAGGCACAGCTTGTTTTGTTGGAATATTTAATCCACCTGAAATGATGAGGCTCTCGCCTCTATTTTTCCATAATTCTTGAGCCAGCTGCGAAAAAATTTCTGAAGAAACTCCATTATTCACAGCCACATTCGCGTAGGGCTCCAGCCACTTTTGAACTTCTGCGTTGCCAGCATAACTTGATTTTTTGTTCACAACGACGATTTCATGAATAAGGCCCATGAGGCTCGCAAACAATTGGTCGCTAGCCACCGAAACACGAGTGTCGGCATTGGCCCCTGTTAATGAATACAGGGATTCAAAAACCACCAACTGACTCATCAAAGGTCCCGCATGCCGAGATTTAGCAAACAGTTTCGTAAATTCTACGGGTGATAAATAGGTTCCCAAAAAGTCGGCACCAAAGCTGACGACAGTTTTAGCTTTATCAAACCGGTAGCGCGGCACCGCTTCTTGGCCGTAGCAAAGGGCTTGCCCTTCTTTTACATCATCAGCACCTAAATTATCCCAAACGATATGCTTAGCCCCAAAAGCACGAGAGAACTCAGATATCAAAGACTCTGTCGACGGAGACGCCAACGTGCCTGATAGAATTCTCACTTTTCCTTTTTTTAATTGCTCTATGACTTCTTTGTCAGCGGCTTCCCAAGTCACTTCTACCGAGTCAGAATTTGTTCGCTTTTCATTAACGATATTTTTCTTTGGCCCGCGCGCGCGATCGGGATCATAAACACTGAGTACATGAGCTTGGGCTCGAGCTGAAAGTCCGCCCCTATTTACCGGGTGCTCTAGTAATCCTTCGGCTTTAATGGGTCGACCCTCTCTGGTTTTAATGACCATGCCAAAACCTTGTCCATTATCTAGCCAGCTTGTAGCGTAATAATTGGCAACGCCAGGAACAACTTCGTCGGGTCTCTTTACATAAGGTACAATCTTGTTTGCCGGACGACGGATGCATGAAGTAGAGGCTAAGGCAATACTCGCGCCCATGAGTTTTAAAAATTCGCGGCGACCAAATTCTGAGTCAGGTTCACTGCTCAGTGGCGACGACAAGAATTCCTTCTGCGCCATTTCTAAAAATTTAGGATCATCATAATAGTGTTCAAGTCCGACCCAGAGTTTCTCTGATTTATTTTGTTGAGTTTGATTGTTCTCAGTAATTTCACTCATGATGCAAGCCTCTTTATTAGTGATGACACGTAGTACAGTTTAGGGGTGCGTTGTTTCTACGATGGCAATCCACACACCAACCCATCGATAGGTCAGAAAATTGTTTTACCTGGGCCATTGATTCCACGGGCCCATGACAAGATTGACAGGCAATTCCTTTTCGAACATGCGGCTTATGATTAAACATTACAAAATCAGGAAGCAGGTGAACTTTGTTCCAAACAACAGCCCTATCGTTATTAAAATGATCTTGAAGCTTTTTAATTTCTGGTCGATCAGTTGCTACTTGAATATGGCAATTCATACAAATATTTAGGCTAGGAACCGTCGCGTGCCGAGAGCGAGGCGCATTGGCGTGGCAATAAAGACAAGGAATTTTATTAACGCCGGCATGTAAAGTATGATCAAAATCAATCGGCTGGTCGGGAGTGTAACCTTTGTTATAAGCCATCGACATGCTATTATTGTTGGGATCCTTGTTTGACTTGTCTTTGGGCTTACAGGAAATAATGGAAAACGCCAAAAACAAGATTGGCAGTGTGTGTAAAAATCCCACGACAAACTTATAAGAAAATTTATTATGCATAAGGCTACCTTGCTGTTAATCAAGTAGTTAGTTTAGATTAATAGTTACTGAGCTTAAGCATTAGTTTCAAGAAATCAAATAGGATTTTTAAAAAAATAATTTCAGCTGCTTAAGACCTGCGCAAAGCTAATGCCTTTTTAAGCTTTTCCTCGCATCATCCATGCGTAAACTACATAGATGATTTCGGCGACGATAAACCCGACGACGTATTCTATTCCGCCAGCACCAAAGCCATAGGAATGAAGGCCGGCACCCAAGACAAAATTCACTCCGTACCAGGCCATTATAACCAGAGAAAATGCCACCACAGCCCAAACGTTCATGCCAAAATTTTTAATCCAACCACCCAATCGGCCATGAAGCATAGCCAAGTAGCCTAACAAGGCAATAAGAGCCCAAGTTTCTTTGGGATCCCAACCCCAAAATCTTCCCCATGAATAGTCGGCCCAAATTCCACCCAAAATTATTCCCGCGGCCAAAAGCACTACTCCAATTTGAATGCAGCGATAAATGGCATTCGTCACCTGGTTGATCGAAGTCTTGTTTTTTTCTTCGTTTCGAATATAGAAAAACAGACCAATGTTTCCTAAAGCAAGAGCCAAAAAGAAAGCCGCATAACTGATAGAAATCGTCATTACGTGAATAATGAGCCAAAAATTACTTACCAATACGGGCTCGAGCGGCTGCAGACTCGGATCCAAAATTGCCGGCGCTAAATCCGCAAGAATCAAACAGAGCATGGCGACAAGGCACGAGCCAATGAGCACAACTGTATGTCTATAGATGCGCTCGATAATGAATCCAAATAATATGGCGCCATAAGCCACCCATATGACAGTTTCATACATATTAGAGACCGGCGGACGCCCACTAATATAGATGCGAAATGCAAAACCCAAAGTGTGGATCAAAAAGCCAGCAAAGAGAAAGAAAAAGGCCGTATTTTTCGTCCATTTTCGATGGCTTAACAAAAACATCAAAAACATAAAGCCAGCCACGAGGTAGCAGATCCAGCTCCACATAAACGGTTGAAGTGAGTTATAAAAGACTTCTATTTTAATATCTCGGTCTTTGGGGTAAAGCTCAGGGTTTTGCGCACGAGCAGCCGCGCTAAAGTCGCTTACCTTTTGGGCCAAATCAATCTCTGCCTGTGCTGGCGTTTTTTTAAGTGTATCTAACTCTGGTTTCCTGTCTTTGACCTCGGCACCCACCGACATCGCAAATTCTGAGCCGATTTTAGAAAAAAGATCAACAAATGGCCCCGTACTATGAAAAACCGGCAACCATTGACTAGATTCACCTTGTTTTGGTGGTACTAAAGTAAGCGCCTGACCACTGACAATAGATTGGTAAGTAAAGATCTGTCCCTCTATTTTTTGTATGGCCTGATAATAAGGGTTTAGTTTTTCTTTCATAGCTTCTCTAGAGCGAAGTTTTTCAATAATTAGCCGCAAACGGGTACTCGAAAGAATGTCTTTCATTGAAAAAAGATTTTGGCCCTCTTCAAATTTCAATTCTCTTTTAAGGTCGAGATTTTTTATTGAAATAAACTTCGTGTTTTCCCAAAGATCGGGAACCATATACATCGTCATTATTACATCGATCGCGCTACGCCCCTCAAGACTTCTTTTTCCATGAAGTAGCTGCAAACTCTCCTTAGCAAAAGTATCAAAAGGTTTAAGGCGACCTCCGTTTTGAATGGCCAAAAATTTAACGGAATCACGAACGGCCATGGCCGGACTCATCATAAAAAATAAAAGTAAAAATAATCCAAGAGGCCTTTTCAATAATTTCAAACTCATTCAATCCACCTTACGCTGATTCTTTTTTAGGAAAATAATAGTCTTTAAAATAAAACATGATGATTATTCCAAGTACAACCAAAAGCGAACCCAAATATTTAATCCAACGACCAGGGTCTCTGTTAACCGATAATATACTCAGTACTGGTTTACCGTTTTCCTCCTGAAAACTGGCCTGATAGAAGGTATAACCATTTTTTGTAAGAGGCTCATTCATGGCAATAGTTACTTTACCTTGCCCCTCGACGTCCATTTCACTTTGGTAACTGGCGGCTCGCATCGTTCCTTGATAACGGCCCACTGTAAAATCAGTCAGCCGCATATCAAATCCGATGTCGAGGCCTTTATTCACATATTCTAACACATAAACCTGATTCTCTACAAAAAAACGAACGACGTTATTTAGCTCCACCCACTGCGATCTGTCATTAAGGCTCACTTTAATCGCTTGTCGAGTCAATTCCGTCGGGTATTTGAGTGGTCTAATAGTAACTTCTTCATCGATATGAGGAAAGTAATTGAGTATTCTAAACTTTAACCCCATCCAACCCGTGTCGATCTCGCTACCCGCTCTCGCTACACCACGTTTTGGCGAAACTCCCACTTTACTTGAATAAACGGTATACTTAAGTGACTCCTTATCGCCATTAGTTTCTAAGACAATTTCGTTTTTTCCGGTCGGCTTGTAAAATCCCGTAACAAGAACTATCTGTGCTGGTCCCAAAGGAGCTATGGCACCCTTCGAATCATCACGTTGAGCCAACCAATCAATGACGTTCACAAACTGATTCTGCATTTGGAATCTGAGCCCGGCACCTTTTTTTCTATCTTTGCTGCCCACAAATTTTCTTTCGACAAAAGCATAGGGGACAAAATCATCAATTTTTATATTTCCGACGGGTGTAGCAATGGAAATGGGATACTTGCTCGGTCGCTTCAAAAAGAAATCAACATCTTTATGGTAGAGTCGGGTGTAACGATCCCCATCAAACGATGACCATAGGTTTATCTCAGTTTCATCAATCACCACTTTTCTGGCTACCTCACCGATGGGAAAGGCCAAGCTTCCGTCAATTCCCCATTGCATAGTAACGTAGGAGCCAAGAAGTAAAGTAATAAGTCCAATGTGAGCCAAAACAAATCCTGACTGCTGCCTTTTCCAAGGATAGCGGTCTAAGAGCACCATCGACAAAATAAACATTAGAAGCGCCAAAAGGCCAAGCATGATGGGCGAATGATAAACCCACTTTTGCGCAGTCATGGTATTGTATTTAGCCTCAATGATGGTTCCCACAGAAGTTACGGCACCGAGGGACAAAATTAACACTACCGCCAACTTGAGAGAAGAAAAAAACTTAATAAACTTTTTCAGTGGAATTCGACTCATGTGATTTCCGGTACATTATTATAAATTTCTGAGAGCGCCTGCTCTAACTTTTTTTGCACTTCTGTGGCTTCTGCGGATTGCCACTTTTTTGTCTGTTCATCCATATAAAGAGCGCGATTCATTTCTACTTGAATGGTATTCTGACCTTTTTCTGGCTGGCCATAAGTTTGTGTGATGCGACCACCAATATACGGCCAGTTAACTCGGGTTTGAAAATCCGCTTTTTCGTAGGCACTCACCACAAGATCTAAAAACCATCTGTTGCAACTCTTGCCTTTAAAGTCACTAATAACTATTTGAGCTCTTGTCTCACCTGGATCCTCATGCATTGCGCCACCCCTGGACGGCATACTGTGGGCGTCTAAATGATAAACTTCTCTAGCGCCACTTTTTTTCATTTCGGCAAATTTTTTGCGAATTTCAGAGTGAAAAGGCTCAAAATACATTTTAACAAATTTTTCGTGGAGCGCTTGAGTCATAGGTTTATCCATTACCCTTTGCCCCTGAGTTGTTATGTACCAATGAAAACCCTTTGGGTGAAGTCCAGATTTGTTCTTACTACCTTGCACTGACTCACAATCAACATCCTCGGGCCAACGATTGAGATCTACAACATAGCGATGAAATTCAGCAATGACATTCGGGAGGCCTAGTTTTATTATGGTCGGAAGATAAAGCCTATCTACAAACCGATCGGTGTCACACATTAGGATCGGTTCCTTGAGGTCACGTAACCAAGTAGCCTCTGTGGGCACTACTTCGCCGGCATGAGGTATGGAAATAAAGAAAGGTCTCATTTATTTGTCCTTATCCCTTAACCTTAATGATTACCTTTTGCATTGCAATCTTTTTTGCTGCTAAAATATTGTGATTATGAAGATTTATACCAAAACCGGTGATCTAGGAACAACCAGCCTCATCAGCGGAAAAAGGGTTTTAAAGTCCCACTCACGGCTCCATTCCTACGGAACTATCGACGAACTCAATTCGTATGTTGGCTTTTGTATTGCAACTTTAAACGGCAAGCCCAAAGCGGCTTTTAAAACTCAGGTTTTAAAAACGCTAACTGCATCTCAACATGATTTATTTTGCATTGGTAGCCGCCTCGCCTGTGATGATAGTAAAATTCTTTTGGGTTTACCTAAAATAAACGCGAAACAAATCCACTTATTTGAAGAACAAATGGATTTGTTTGAAATAGGCCTGAAGCCTCTTAAGAATTTTATCTTGCCAGGGGGGAATATCTCAGCAGCCTCCCTACATGTGGCGCGCACGGTCTGTCGGCGGGCTGAGCGCAGAGTTGCCGAACATTTATCTGAGTGCCCTCACCTTAAAGAGGACTTAATTTATCTCAACCGCCTAGGAGATTATCTATTTGTGGCAGCGCGCTTTATAAATGCAAAATCTAAGTCTAAAGAAACTCTTTGGGCCAAAACTTAATATGAAGTTTGAGTTGGCCACTGAAAATGACAGTCATGAACTCATCCGATTTTTTCAAAAACATCCCTTTCCGGGTCCCATCGAAGTGGCCATTGGTCGCGTGCATCCGTTTTTTGATTTTTATAAAATTAGCAGCAATGACTTTGATCCTTATATTTTGCGCGATGGTGAAAGAAACATTGTTGGACTTGTCACTCTAGTTTACCGCGAAGCTTGGCTTAACGGAAAATTAGAAAAAATCGGCTACATGACAGATTTACGCATTGACCCGCAACGCGAAGCCCTTCTCTCGTGGTCCAAGTCCTTTTTGGACATTATTGACGATTCCCAATCAAAGCGGCAATGTCGCTATCTTTTTACAGTGCTTTCTCAAGAACAAGGAAAGGCCTACAACACTTTTTTGCGTGCCCGCAGTCCGAAGAGAAAAATGCCCCGCTATTATCTTTTGAGAAAGTTTGATTACATTACACTTCACGGCCGCTTACCTTACTTATCACGTCCTTTGAGTACTTTGAGCATTTCATCGGCCTCAAAGTCAGACCTGACCGAACTGCTTAATTATTTAAATAAGAAACTGCGAGAAAGGCCACTGGGCTTCGCTCTAAGAGACGAAACTGCGCTGATGGAGCAACTGAGCCGGTTTAAAGGCTTAAGTCTTTCGGATTTTTTACTAGCACGAGATAACGACGGAAATATCGTAGGGTGTGTGGCGCCCTGGGATGCTTTGTCCGTGCAAAAATATAATGTTACAGAGTATCATGGCTACATTGCGGGCCTTAGGCAGTTCCTTAAGGTGGGTTCACTTTTCGGCATGGCTAAAAAATTACCCGAGCGAAATCAAGCGCTGCGCTTTAAATTCTTAAGTCATCTGCATTGCGATAATCCCGATATTTTTCAATCATTGCTATACTATGCCTATAAACAAACTCAAGGGACCGAGTTTTTAAGCTATATTAATTTTCATGAAGACTACGCTACTAATGTGCCCAAGCATTATTTATCGGGTGCATTACCATTCGGAGTTTACACATTATGGAATGAGGACGAACCACTGCCCAACTATCTTTTGCCCACATCACTACTACCGCCTCCTTTTTTAGAGGCCGCGTTGATTTAGTTTCGCGTTTTAAGAAGCGTGGATATTAAAGTCTACAGTCCTTAAAGTTTCGTCTATGTCAACAGAGGCCAAAACTTTAACATTTGGCCAGCGATCAGAAACCAACTTTTGCAAACTCTTGAGCTCTTCATTTTGAGGGCCAAAATAAATAATCCTGTTGACGCCATTTTCAAGCACTGCCTGTGTTAAAAACTGAAAAAACAAACCGTACTGACAACCCTCGGAATTTACCCAGCGCGCGTGAGAAGTAAATAATCCATAGCTTACTGGGTTAGTTTCTTTATGAGGGACGCGCGCAAAAATGTTTTTTCGTGCCAGCTGTCGACAAAAGGCCTCTAAAACTTTGGGGTGTTTTTTATCAGAAATCACATCGGACTTAACATAGTCCAAGAGGAGTTCCAAATTGTCGTTCATAAGCATTTGCTGAGGGGGAGCACAACTCGCGCTATATTTATCACAAATTCCCATTGAAATAATGCTAATAATAAAGCTTCGAAATTCTCGACTGAGCGTAAAAAATTTTTCATTGGTTACAACGAAGGACATTAAGTCCACGTCTTTTATTTTGGCCATCTCTAAAAGCTTTTGCGCTTCACGAATTCTGATGCTGACCTGCGGAATGCGACACAAATTAACCCTTACGACCTCAGATTCAAAACCTCGAAGACCAAAAACCCCCAACTCCATCACTCCCCCAATTTTTTCTAGGCCGCTTTAAAACTTTTTACAATTTAAAGACCAAAAAACGTTACTTATACTTGTCCAATAGCAAAACGTGTGCCGTCAGCAGACATCCTATTTTTGAGTTGAATGAGTTTGGTTAATTTAACAGAGTAAGTTTTGCAAAAGCCCTATGAAAGACTTGCGCCCACGAAAGAAACTGACAAATTACTTACTCTTAAGTTCAATGGCTATTTTGTCCATTTGAACTCCCGATGTGTCACCCATTAGTCCGTCAGGTTGGCTCCCGATGCGAATGCGCTGGAGCATAATCTGGGCGACAGCAGTTCCCGTGGTGCTCGTATGATTGTGAGCAATTTTGTGAGAGCTCGTGTCTCCCGGGGCCCTTTCCGAATAACCCACGCTAATGCCGCCTTCGATTTTTTCGAAGTCAAGAATCGTTATATCAAGATTTTTTTCTCCGGGCGTAACCTCAACCAAAATATCGCGACCTTGTTCAATTTTATCTCCGTGATGAGGATTTAATATTTTAACTTTTTTGGGTAAAGTGACATGCGCTAAATAGGCATTTTCTCCCGGACGTTTAAAACTTAAAATGTATTCTAATTTTTCTTCAATAACGACATCGGTTTCATACCAAATCCCACTTTTCGCTTCTTGTTTTTTTACCATCATATTGCCTTGACACCAAACTTGATCGCCGTTCGAAAGCTCTCCACTTAAGTTTGTTTTACTACCTTCCCAAAACTGGGCTCTGCATTTAACCGAATTATTGTTTCCAATCACAGAAAAATCGGCAACGAGATTAGAAGTATCTATTTTCTTCTCAACTTCGTCACCGCAGCCTAAGAAAAAAATAGCGCCAAAGAAAGCGCCAAAGATAAGAATGCTAAGTCGACAAATTCGCTTCTTGCTCATAAGAATTCCTCCCCGTCTTGACCTAAGTATAGGGCTTCTGCTGGCCTGATCGTCAATATCAAAATCGAGCTGGACGTTAGGCGAGGCTAACTTTTCTTTTTACTGATCTAACCCCTTTATTTCGCTAAACTTTTAGATAACGTTTGGATAAAAATTAATAAAAATGAATAGAATTCAGCCGATTCGAAAAGTCAAAATTTCTCCACCAAGATTTGAGTATAGCTATATCTATATCTTGATGATTTTCTTAGGCTACCTTTCTGCCGATCTCATCACGACTTACATTCGCGATAATTTTTTACCCTTATCGCCTACCCAAGTCCCCGTCGCCTCGCGACCCTACACATCTGAGCCAAAACCAATGTCAAACTATCAGGTGATTACCCGAAAAAATATTTTCAACTCCGATGGCGTAATAGCCAAAAAACTCACAAGTGATGGCGAACAACAGTCTCCAGAGGATTTACCAGCAGAACCTACCAAACTCCCGATTAGTCTCGTGGGCACAATCGTGCATGTCGATGGCTCTAAGTCAGTCGCTAGCATTGAACTCAAAGGCCGCGGTAAAATTGTCGCTTACGAAATTGAAGATGAGATTGAAAATATGGCAGTGTTAAAAAAAGTGGAGCGTCGAAAAATATTAATTAAAAACAAAAACACGAATCGCATGGAATTTGCTGAAATAAAAGAAGATGGGAAACTGAGCTTTGGTGTTAAATCACCCGTTGGGGCCAGTAAAGAAATCACCGTCGAAGGAAATCAGGTAAAAATTAATAAGAGCTTTTTGGATAAAACCCTCTTGCAAATCCCTGAGATTATGAATCAGGCAAGTGGAAACTTTCATCGTGATGCCCAGGGCCGTATTGATGGCTACCAGATTTTTGATATTGATCCCAACAGCGTACTTTCTCAAATGGGTCTTTTACCCAATGATATTATTAAAACTGTGAATGGCCAACCGGTAGATAATCCGGCAAAGGCAATGCAAATTTTTAATGATGTTAAAAGCAGTAACAACATACAGATCGGGATTAATCGAAACGGCAGGGATGAAGATCACTCCGTTGTGATTACTCAATAGCCAAGGAAGGTTTATATGAAATTTATTTCGTCAATAATTGTTACGCTCATAGTAGTGCCGATAGCACTCGCGCAAAAACCGGCGCCTTCCCAAGTTAAATCATTTGGGCGTAAACTTGCCCAGCAGGAACCATCAAATAGGCCACCGACAGAAAAATCGACAGAAAAAAATTCAGATAAGCCAGATATTGCGCTCGCGGAACCAGAAGATATCAATAACGAAAACTTTCCGGACCTCATAGATAGCTTTGATTACCCCAATGCTGAAATTACAGATGTTGTAAAGGCCATCAGTGAACTGACCAAAAAGAACTTCATTATAGATCAAAACGTCAGAGGTAAAATTTCTATTATCGCGCCGACACAGATCACTGTCGCTGAGGCCTATAAAGCCTTTTTAACGGCACTTTCCGTCAACGGGTACACTGTTGTTCCCTCAGGAAAATTTTTAAAAATCACGCTGGCTCGTAACGCCACCAAAGACAGCATAGAAACTTACTCTGGCAGTTATTCACCAGATTCCGACATTATGATTACGCGAATTGTTCAGCTTAAATACATAAGCGCCGATGAAGTTGTAAATAAAGTTTTACGCTCACTTGCCACTAAAGATGGAATCATGTTTGCCTACGCCGCGACAAATTCTATCATCATCTCTGACTTTGGCTCTAACATCGAGCGACTCGTCAAAATTATTGGTAAGTTAGATGTGCCTGGCTTTGAAGAACGCATGGAAGTCATTCGTATTCGCTATGCTAAAGCTAAAATTATATCTGACCTTATTGATCAAATTTTAGATAAAGAGGGAAAAAGAAAGCAAGGCGGACGTGCTGGCACCACGTTTTCTTCGAGTGTGCCCCGCTTTGGCGAGGCCAAAGCCGACAGCAGCGAAAACTTTCGTGTGATTTCTGATGATCGGACAAACTCTTTGATCGTTCTTGGCAACGATACCGGAATTGCCCGAATCAGAAAACTTGTGCAACGCCTAGATTACCGACTTAAACCCGAGGACGCCGGCGGTGTTTACGTGTATTATGTAAAATACGGCGACGCCGAGGGTATCGCCAACACGCTCAGCGGAATAGCTTCAAAATCTAAATCAGGGGCAGGAGGAACACCAGGCGCCGGTAGTCCGATTTCGCCTTTTAATCCTGTGCCGTTGAATGAGGGGCTTTTTGGTGGGGATGTAAAAATCACGGCCGAAAAATCTACTAATAGTTTAATTGTGACAGCCGGTAAACCCGATTATGAAATTGTAAAATCTCTGTTAAGAAAAATTGATATTGCTAAAGACCAGGTTTACGTCGAAGCGATTATTATGGAAATGCAGGCGGATAAGGTTAATACCTATTCTGCCAACGTCGTTAAATTCTTAAATCCCGATGACGGTGGTAAATCCCGCGTGGGCTATGTGACTGGAGATTTTGGAGCCTTATTGAATCCAACCTCCAAGGGCACCATACTTGGTTTTGGCAACGGAGAGACTATTGATATTTCCGTAGGTGGGGTCGCCACAAAAGTTAAAAGCTTGATTGGTCTGATTTCCTTTTTAAAAACCACGACTGATGCCAACATCCTTTCTACTCCGCAAATTATGGCCCTTAATAATGAGAAAGCCATGATCGAAGTCGGTTCTGATGTCCCTACCGGCAAAGCTAGCCAAGTTGGCACTGGCGGGGTTACCAACAATAGTACTGAGCGAACTAAAGCGACCATCAAACTACAAATAGAACCCTTTATCGCTCCCAACAGCAGTAAGATCCGCATGAAGGTTAACCAGTCTATCAAAGGCATCAGCCAAGTTCCAGTAGCTGCGGCCGAACTAGCAGCGTCTGCTGTCTCAATTGACGAACGGACGATTGAAACCATGATTGTTGTTCCTGATGGGAATACCGCTGTACTCGGTGGTCTTATGAAAAACGACGAATCAATTACAGTTGATAAAGTGCCCGTTCTTGGAGACATTCCAGTTTTGGGTTGGCTCTTTAAATCGATAAGGAAGATTGTCAGAAAAACAAACTTGGTTGTCTTTTTGACCCCAAAAATAATGCGAGCCGAAGAAGACAGCCAAGAATTGTTCAATCGAAAAATTAGACAACGCTCTGAGTTCGTCAGAGAGCAACAAGGCGGGCGCGACACCTTTGGCAAAGAGTTTGAAGATGCTCTGAATTTTGGTAAAGATAGACGAGCGACAATAAAAGCGACACCCAAAGAGCAGGACGAAATTATTGATGAAACACTTAATGGAGAAGAAGTCGTACAATAACTATGGCACAAACAGACCTTGAAGTTTTATTAAGCAAGACCACCAGCCTCACTCCCGAGCAGGTGCAGACTATTTTCTCAATGCCTTCTCAATTTGAAACTAATTTTGGTGAAGAGTTGAGAAAAAAAGAAATAAAAACTGCTGAGTCATTGCTTCAAGAAATTTGCCTTAAACTCGAACTTCCTTTTTTAAAAGAAATTCCGGTCAATGACATTCCCGTCGATCTTGTGCGGGACATTCCCTTGGGATACGCCAAAGCTACTGAGGTTTTACCCTTTAAATTGGAATCTGACCAGGTTAAGATTTTGGTTTCTAATCCGCTAAATATGAAGGCGCTCGACGACATGAAGCTCATTTTTGAAAAAAAGATTTCACCGATAGTGGTGACATCGCTCAAGATTAAGGACGCGATTAATAAAGTTTATGAAAAAAGCACAGCGGCACTTGAAGGATTGGATGACATCGAAGAAGAAGACTACGACCTCGATGAACCCATCATCGATCTCTTGGATGCTGGCGATGACGATGCGCCCGTTATAAAACTTGTCAATACACTTTTGTTTCGAGCTGTTAAAGAAAAAGCCTCTGATATTCACATTGAGCCCTACGAAAAAGACATGGCTGTACGTTTTCGCATTGACGGTATTCTGTATGATGTCTTTAAACCGCCGAAGCGCCTGCAAAATGCCATTACTTCTCGTATCAAAGTTATGGCCAATCTCAACATCGCAGAAAAACGCCTTCCTCAAGACGGTCGCATTCCGCTCAAACTTGCTGGCAAAGACATTGACGTTCGTTTGTCCACGGTGCCCACCGCGTTCGGCGAACGAGTGGTGATGCGTCTACAAGATAGATCTAACGTCGTCTTAGAGCTCGAGCAATTGGGATTTTCGGACAAGAGCCTCGTAGAGATAACTGACATTCTTAGTAAAACCTACGGTATTATGCTTGTGACTGGTCCTACAGGCAGTGGTAAATCGACAACATTGTATGCCTGTCTGACACGAATTAACAGTGTCGATCGCAATATTATTACAGTTGAAGATCCGGTGGAGCAACGCGTGCACGGCATTGGACAAATTCAAGTAAATGCAAAGATCGGTCTTACTTTTGCCAATGGGCTTCGATCTATTCTCAGGCAAGATCCTGATATCATAATGATCGGTGAGATTCGCGACCTTGAAACTGCCGAAATTGCAATTAATGCCTCGCTGACAGGCCACTTGGTTCTATCGACTCTACACACTAACGATTCAGCGGGAGCGTTTCCACGCTTACTTGATATCGGCTGCGAACCTTTCTTAATTGCCACCTCATTAATCGGTGTGGCAGCTCAGCGACTCGTGCGCTTACTTTGTCCTCATTGTAAAGTACCCCACAAAATGTCTGAGGTTGAGATTCGCAGTCTTGAGTTAAGTCCCGAGCAGGTGGCACGTGCAAACGTATTTAAAACTGGCGGCTGCAATCAGTGTAATCAAAAAGGATATCTGGGGCGCACACTGATTCAAGAATTGTTATTGATTAATGATGAAATCCGTTCCCTCATAATGCAGAGATCCGACAGTGCGCAGATAAAAAAGGTGGCCATCAGATGTGGAATGGTTCCCTTTCGTGACCATGGAATTGAAAAAATATTAAATGGCGTTACTACTATTGAAGAAGTCGTTACTAATACCCAAACGGATTTGTAATTTATTATGCCAATATTTGAATACAAAGGAATTAGCAATTTAGGTAAAAATATCCGCGGTACCGTGGATGCTGAAAATTTAAAGTCGGCGCGTACTAAACTCAAAAAAGAAGGGGTTTATGTCGTAGAAATTCACGACAAACAAAAAGTTGAAAAAAAAGGGAGTAAAAAGAAATTATCAAGTGGTCGCAGCGTCGGCGTTGAGGATCTCTCGATGGCCACACGTCAATTAGCCACCTTATTAAAGGCCAACGTCCCTCTGGTAGAAAGCCTAAATGCCATTTCTGAACAAGTGGAGAATCAAACTTTAAAAGAAGCCTTCGCGGATATTAAAAATATGGTCAACGAGGGCTCATCGCTCGCCAAATCATTAGCCAAATACCCGCGAATTTTCAAAAATATTTATGTGTCGATGGTAGAAGCGGGGGAAATGTCGGGTACCCTCGATGTGATTTTGATTCGGCTCGCAGAATTTACGGAATCACAAAGTCAACTTCAGGCAAAAATTCGATCAGCCCTTATGTACCCCATCATCATGATGATCGTCACCATGGGCATGTTGACTTTTATGTTTATTTTCGTTGTTCCAAAACTTATAGAGGTCTTTGAAGCAGCTCCCGAATTAAAACTAGAGTGGTATACTCTTGTTGTAATTAACGCGAGTGGTTTTATGGTCAATAACTGGATGTGGGTGCTGGCCGGATTCTTTGCCATATGGATATTTTTTAAAAGCTGGACTTCGACTCCAAGTGGATCTGCCCAGTGGGACACCATTATTTTAAAAATCCCCGTCGTTGGTAAAGTCGCCCGACAAATAGCCGTGAGTCGCTTCACTCGCACGTTAGCCACCTTGCTCACCGGCGGAGTGCCAATGCTGACCGCAATGGACATCGTCAGAAATGTCGTCAATAACGCGGTACTGGCCCGCGCCATTGATCAAGCTCGAGACAATATCAGCGAAGGTGAAAATATTGCCGGCCCCTTAAAAAAATCGGGCGAGTTTCCACCCATCGTTACCAACATGATAAATATTGGTGAAAAAACGGGCGATCTAGAAAATATGCTGTTACAGGTAAGTGAGGCCTACGACTTTGAAGTCAAGACTCGAGTGGACGGACTTACTTCTATTTTAAACCCAATTCTTATTGTGATAATGGGAAGCGTTATCGGCATGATCGTTTTCGCAATCTTGATTCCTATGTTTGAAATGGCTAACATATCTTAGTAATGTATTTGATCTACTAGGGGGATTCTCAGATGTGGCTCACCAAAAAAGGTAACTGTAAACTGACCAGTAAGCGTAACGATAAAGGTATGACTTTAATTGAAATTATGATTGTGCTTGCGATCGTCGGTGGCGTGATGGCGATGTTAGGGCAAAAAATTATGTCGAACTTTAACAAAGCCAAGCAGCGGCAAACGCGAGCTCAGCTTTCTGAATTGGGCAAGGCGCTCGATCTTTACAATTCCGATTGCAATGATTACCCTCCCACCGATGCCGGCCTGAGAGGGCTTTTGAATCAGGAGGGAACGGGTTGCGAGAGCTGGGGTCCCGAAGCCTATATAAAACCTAGCCTTATGAAAGATCCCTTTGGCAATGAAATCCAGTACGAAAATAGCGGCGGCAATTACTTGTTAAAGTCCCTCGGTAAAGATAAAAAAGAGGGCGGAAGCGGGTATGACTCTGACATCACTAATGAGGAAGAGGCAGCGAAAGAATAGGAGCGGCTTTACGCTCATAGAAGTTCTCGTGGTTTTAGCTATCATAGGATTTATGGTAGTTATTGCCGCACAAAAACTTCGAAGTCCCAACCAAGATATGAAGAAAATAGTTCGAGACCTCGCGGCTCTGTCTCGAAGTCTCCATAATCGTGCCAAACTTCAAAATGTCACATTTAGATTGGCGCTTGAAATCAACGCTAAAGAACCTGATAAAATTTGGGCTGAAGTATCTAACTCCAAAGTTTTATTTGAAACCAAAAAAGAAGAAAAAGGCCTTTTTGATGACGAAGATGATGAAAAAAAATCCCTTTTTTCAATAGACAAGAGAGCTGTTCGTGGCGGCAAGCAAGAAGTGCCCAATGGATTTGAAATCACGAGCGTGGAGTACGCCAGAAGCGATGAAGTGATCGATAGTGGTATGGCCTATGTTCATTTTTTGCCTGAGGGCTTGGTTGAAGAGACAGCCATTCATTTGTCAGCCGGCGCAAAGTTAAAATGGACCATTGCTATTCATCCCATTACCGGAAAAGTCGATATCTACACCAGTGATATTTCAATTAAAGAAATTAGGGCTCAATGAAGGGATTTTCTTTACTTGAAACCCTCGTGGCCATGATGATTTTAAGCTTCTCTCTAATTATTATCAGCAGTACTTGGGGGGGAAACGTCTTACGCTTAAGGAAGGCAAGACTCTACAATGAAGTAACGTTTCTTTTACAACAGAAAATGACCGAGATGGAACTCAAGTATCAAAATGCGCCGCTCGAAAAAATTGATGAAGAGGACACTGGCGATTTTGGAAAGGACTTTCCGGATTACAAGTGGGAATTTAATTCTCAAGAATTTACCATGCCAGATTTAGCGAGCCTTCTGACGAGCGAAAAGGATCGGGTTAGTGACATGGAAACATCCATTGTTAAGCAATTGACCGAAGTTCTCAGTAAATCAATTAAGGAAATCAAAGTGACAGTTATTGTATTGAAAAAGGGGAAAGAGATTAAACGTTATGCCCTCACCTCTTACATCGTCGACTACAATAAAGATATCGCCCTCAGTCCTTCGGGAGCCGGAAAATGAAAAAGGGCTTTACGCTAATAGAAGTGTTAGTAGCCATAACAATATTGGGAGCACTCTCGGTTCTGACAGCCAACTCTATTGGGAAAGCTCTCAAGGACAGGACCAAAGTACAGAATGAAATCGATCATACTTCGAACATGAGGGATGTTTTACGTATTATTGAGCGGGATATTAACTTGGCCTTTAACTACCGAAATATTCATTATGAATTATTAAAGAAAATTAAAGAGGAGGCCAAAGCTCCCCCAGTAATACCTCCTAATCCCAATGATCCTTCCCCTCCAAATCCCGTTTCTCCCAATCCCGTAGCGCCAGCACAAGAAGAACTCTTTGAACTCAAAGATCCACCGCCAATTCGTACACACTTTTTGGGAGAAGAAAACTCGCTCTACTTTAGCTCCTTAAGTAATGTTCGTACTCTAAAGGATTCCCTCGAGAGCGATCAGGCTAAAATTGGCTATTTTATTAAACCCTGCCAAAGCCGAGGGGGAAGTAAAGTTAAGGAATCTTCAGATTGCCTCTGGAGAAAGCTCTCGCCCTACATCGACAAAGACCTCACCGTGGGTGGAACAGACACCGCTATTTTGGAACGCGTTGAAAAATTTGAGCTGCGTTACTTTGGCGAAGAACTCGAAGGCTGGCAAAAGGAATGGCGTACCGACGATAAAGGAAAAAATGAAATCCGAAATCGCTTTCCCCAGGCCGTACAAATTCGCTTAACAATGAAGGATAAAAAATTGGATTCCAAGAAAAAATATTCAATGATTCTGGTGGCCGCCTTGAGATATCCGAACAACACACCGCTCGACGGCAAGAAAGCAAAAGATGGAGGAACTAATATCGATGATGAAAAATTTACTCCGCCGGCTGCGGATGAATAAAAAAAAGAATTCGCAAAGTGGCGTAGCACTTCTCATGGCAATTTTTGCGATGACTTTATTAACAACAATTGCTGTTGAGGTTCAATATGGTACCAATATAGAAAGTCTTTCGGCTTCGCAGGGTCTTAATAGACTAAGAGCTTACTATGCGGCCAAGGCGGGAGTCGAGATGAGTCTTTTTAGAATTTTAATCTATAAAAAGGCACTCGCTCAATTTGGAAAAGATTTAGGTCCCAATGCTTCGATGCTCGATAAAATTTGGCAAATGCCATTGCCTTGGCCTTTACCTCTACCTAAGGACGCCCTGAGGACTACACAAGACGAGGTCAATAAAGTACTTAAAGAATCTATTTTTGATGGCAAGTACATGACCACAATTGAAAATGAAAGCGCCAAACTAGATATCAATGACCTAGGCTCTCAATCAAAAAACTTGCGAGAAGCTACTCAAATTAAAATTCTTAATATTTTTAATGCAAAACTAAAAGGCGAAGATAAGTGGGCTGAAGACTATCAAGGCTATGATTTTGAGAAGTTGGTAAATAACATGATTGACTGGGTCGACGAGGACACGGTGAGCCTAAATAGCGGCGACGAAAATTCGTTATATACTGAATCCGATGCTACTGACCTGCCCCCCAATCAACCATTTAAAACTTTACAAGAGCTGCATATGGTCGCCGGCATGGAAGACGATTTTTTTGATGTTTTAGCTCCCAATATTACAGTCTATGGCTCTAAAGCCATTAACGTAAACCAAGCGCCGAAAGATGTTCTGATGTCTCTCGATCCTTCAATTGAAAAAGAAACCGCCGATAAAATAATTGAGCGTCGAAGTGATGAACTTAAAGGTGGTCCCTTTCAGGATGAAAAAGATTTTTTTTCGTTTCTTGAGGGGCTTGGCCTAAGAACAAATTCCCTCAAAGAAAAAAATATTCCACTTGAGTTTGACTCCATTCTCAACTTTCGGGTAACGAGCGTGGGAAATTACTCAAATATGAGTCGAAAAGTCGTGGCCATTGTCTACGACTTTGATCGCGTAAAAGATCGTTTAAAAGACATCCTCACCAAAGAAAAAACCAGTGGAAAACAAGATCCAGACAAAGATCCAGGTGGAGTTAACCCTGTTACACCCGCAGCGGGAGAAAAGCCCCCAGCCGAACCCGAAAAAAAAGCTGAAATCCCCAAGGGACGACCGCAGGTAGTTTATTGGTTTGAAAATTAAACCTTTCCAGACCGTAAAAAAGTCCATAAAATAAAGGCTTGAACGGGAGCATAAAAAATTGAAGTCTATCGGCATTGATGTGGGCACATTTTCAATTAAAATTGCTGAAGTTGAGACTTCAGGAAAAACCTTTTTTATAAAGAGTCTCTCGGAATACCCTCTAAATCCCGACCCCCATTTTGACAACCAAATTAATATTTTAGAAACACTTAGAAAAGTAGCCGAGAATCGGGATTTTGGTAGCACTACCTTTGTGTTCGGCATTTCCCAAGATCGCGTGACCACCAGGCATAAGTTTTTTCCGTTCCGCGAACGTTCAAAAATAAACAAAAGTTTACCCTTTGAACTTGAGGATGAAATTCCTTTTGATATGTCTAACGCCATATTTGATTCAAAAATAATCAAGTACGTCGGTAACGTGGCCGAAGTCATTGCCTGCGCTGCCCCCAAACCCAAAGTCGAAGCAATTCTCCACATGGCTCACGATGCTGGCATTGAACCGCAGATCATAAGCATGGAGAGTGCGGCTATTGCCAACACCATCGAGGCCTGGGACCAAGCGCCGCCGCAAGAGGAAACGCCCTCAGAACAAGGAGACACGTCGTCCAAATCGCCACCTAGCCAGAGCAGCATAGTCGTTAGTGTGGGCCATAAAAAAACCATAGTCTCACTTTTCAAAAATCAGAAACTCTTTGGCACCCGAACTATAATTTGGGGTGGAAAAAATCTTATAGATTTCGTCAGCAAAAAATATGGCGTGCTTTACCTTGAGGCCATGCGCGAGGTCCAATCTAAGGCCTTCGTGCTTTTGAATTCTGAAGGTGCCAGCCGTGATCAGGTATTGTTTTCCGAAACCATAATCGAAAGCTTTAACGAGATGGTTCGTGAGTTAAAGCTCACGATTATGGAGCTTACAGGAGAACACAACTGTTATGTGACGAGTCTTCAAATTACTGGAGGCGCCAGTCGGGTAAAAAACATCAATGCTTACTTGACTCAGGAGTTAGAAATTCCGTGCAGTTATTTTGACCCCTTTCAAAATGTGTCCGGCGTAAGTTTTGAAAAAACGCCGACAATCGTCACTGGCTGCGGCGTTGCCTTGGGACTTGCCATTGAGGGAATAAAAAAAACCAAAAATCCACCTCTGAATTTCCGCAAGGAGGATTTTGGTCTCAAGAACATAACACTCGAAGTATTTTGGCATAAGTGGTCCTATACCGCAAAATTGGCTATGGCCGGACTCGCCGCCTTCTGCGTCTTTAGCATTTTTAAAGAAAGTTTTGCTCTAAAAATTGCTACTACTTCCGAAGAGCGAATGAATACGATTGCCAAAAATTTTATTTCTAAAAAGAAAATAACTTCTAGGGATATCACAACCTATATTAGCGAAAATAGAAAAATTATTGACGCCAGCAAAAAAGTGGCTGGACTGTTAGAGATGAGCTCGGCTTTAGATGTTCTTAAAAAAGTTTCGGAGGCTTTGCCCGAAAAGACCATTGATATTTTACGGCTAGAAATTGAGAATCAAAACTTTTTGGTGGAGGGTACAGTTAAGCGACAAGAGCAAATTTTGGCTATTGAAAACAGTTTAAAGATGGCCTCTCAAGATTCTAAAGTAAAAAAAACGACTCCCGAAATCGCCAAAGGCCCACTGTCCTTTGGTTTTCAGATTAGTGTGGATCGAAACGTAAAGGCGACTAAATGAATTTTTCGGATCTCAAAGAAAAACTTCTGGAACTTTTCACTCCCTATTGGGAGCGGGTGCAAGAGTCTCAGGCCTATACTTCTTTAAAAGAAAAGTTTGATTCCTATCCTGCAAGAACTCAAAAAATAATTATGGCCGGCGTGGCTGCATTTTTAACCCTCTCATTTTTATTTCTTTTTCCATTCTCTTATCTCAATACAGCCAGCGATTCCATTTCGCAATTTGAGGATAACCAGTCTCTGATCCGCCGGCTACTTGAAGTAAACCGTGAGCTAAAAACCACACCTCAACTGCCCCCCGCACCGTCGTCCGATCAATTAAAGTCAATGATTCAATCACGTATCGCAGGACAGGGCTTGATCGCCGAACAAGTAGGCCCGATGGAACCCACGATGGTAAACATGGCACCCTTTGGGGCCAAGGATCTGTCCATCGAGGGACTTATCGTATCTTTTAAACAACTTAATCTCACCCAATTGGTGAGTCTCGCCTTTGACTTCCAAGACCTCAGCCCATCGGTAAAACTTGTGGGGTTAAAAGTTCGCTCCAACCCTCAAGACAGCCACTACTTTGAAACCACTTATACACTAGCCTCGTTCAACCTTCCTCGCCCTGAAATTGATTCTTCTGAGGAGCCCTCCGATACCGAAAATAAGCGGCCCACTAAAGTGCGACGCAAACCTCGTGGAGAAACTGAGTAATGCAGAAAATTCTCTCTGCACTCATCCAATCAGTTATCGGTGTATTTAAGAACCACAAGAAAAAAATCCTGGCACTCATGACCGCTACTTTATTCTTTTCATTGTTTCTTTTTCCATTCGGCGATTTAGGTGACCTCGTTAACTCTAAGATTTCAGAACAGACCCAGGGCGCCGTAAGCCTACACTTTGAAGATATGGGAATCGATATTATTCCCCGTCCAGGACTTCAATTTTCTAAAGTGTCCGTAACAGTGAATCCATTGCCAGAAATTAGTCTCCGCTCTTTAACGATTGCCCCTTCAATTCTCGCCCTGCTATCGAGTAAGTTAGGTGCCAGTATTTCTGCAGGAGGACTTTTTGGCGGCGACCTTTCGATGTCTTTTAAAGATCAAAGTAAAGATAAGAAAATGCTCTACGACATTAGTGCTGGCTGGGAAGATATTCGTATTGATCAAATTTTGAAGCTGGCGAAACTGACATCTTTCGCCAATGGTGTTTTTGATGGAGAATTTGACGGAAGCTTCGACCCCAGTTTTTCAGAACAGCCCAAGGGCAGTCTGGTTGTCGGAAGCAAAAAATTGGAACTCACTCAGTTACCTGTGCCAGTCGAAGGTGAGATGTATTATCAACCACTGTCTAAAGCCATTCGCTTTAAAAAAATTGATCTGAATCTGCAGCTTGCGGATAAAACTTTGGTCATCGAAAAAAGTTCTCTCTTGGCGAGTGATGATGACCTTGATTGTAAAGTTGATGGCAAAGTTGACCTGACTCTGGCGATGTACAACGGAAATCTGACCCCGCAGTTTGGGAATTTTTCAGTAAATTTAGATTTAAAAATTAGTCAGTACCTATCGGGTGCCCTGCCCCTGTTAGATATTTTGCTGTCTGCATGCAAAGCTGGCGGAGAAGGCGGAACCTTACGCTACAGATGCCGTATTGCCGGTCGCGCAGGTTCCAATCCTCAAATTACAAAAATTCAGTAAATTCAGTGTAACTAAAAAGGAATTTCTTCGTTGGCTTCAAAGTTTGGAGAAGAGTCAAACTCCTGAGGGTTAGTCTCGGAAGCTGGAGTTTCACGTTCAGCAGGGCTGCCCAAGAATTGAACGGTTGCGCCGATAACTTCAGTCGTATAACGCTTTTGGCCATTTTTATCTTCCCATGAACGATTAGAAAGTTTGCCTTCGACGTATACTTGTCGCCCTTTGCTTAAATGTTGACCACAAACTTCAGCGAGCTTTCCCCACACAACAATTCGGTGCCAGTGTGTGCGCTCTTGCTTTTGGCCATTAGCATCTTGCCATACATCACTGGTTGCTAAGTTAAAGTGAGCTACCGTTTGACCGCCGTTAATCGTACGAACTTCAGGATTAGCGCCAAGTCGACCCACTAGAATAACTTTATTAACTCCAGACATATTTTTTCTCCCTTTGAAGGTTGTTAGTTTTGGATTTAGTCGGAGGCCTTAAGTCTGTCAATTAAAAGCCTCTGAACCTTTTACTTAAGCTTCCATTCAAGTTGTGGTCCAACCCTTTCAATACCTTAGAACCCAAATGGATAAAATTATTTCCGAACACCAACCCTCATGTCCGCAACTAATGATTTGAACTAGCCATTTAGCAATTGTATGCTGCCGTCTATGAACTTGCTTTTTGATTTAGATGGAACACTGGCCGACCCTTTTGAAGCCTTTAGCACGAGTCTTCATTCGGCCTTCGCCGAATTGGGCCTCCAGCCTCCGCCAGATAACGATATCCGTGCCTGCATTGGTCCCCCCGTTCAGAAATCAGTAGTCTCTTTGTTAGGTGAACGCCATAACGAACTTGGTGCGAAGTTTATCGCCCTTTACCGCAAGCACCATACGGACATTGGGATATTTAAGTATCGATTCTTTCCTGAGATTGATGAGGCACTTCCCCAATTACAAATAAAACATCAGTTATATGTCGCCACTTCGAAGCCCCTGCCCCTCGCTGAAAAAGTCCTCAAACATTTCGGCAAAGACAAATATTTTAAAAAAATCTACGGTCCAGAGCTCGACGGCCTTAGAGCAGACAAGGCGGATCTTTTATCTTATTTGCTTCATCAAGAAAAACTGATTGCCAACGATTGTGTAATGATTGGCGACCGCGAGCATGACATTCATGCTGCGCAAAAAAACCATATAAAATCAATCGGTGTGCTATGGGGTTTTGGTTCCCGTGAAGAGTTGGAAAAAGCCAAAGCTAATCATATCGTGAATACTTGGGCCGAGCTGTTGGATTTGTGTTGATCCACTCAAGTATTTTTTGGGGATCCACGATTAATCCCATATGATCGACCACGGGAATTTTTGAACTTCTTTTTCCAAGTATTAATGGCAATGTGCTAAAAGGATAGTTTTCGGCCCGCAGACAAAGCCCCGCCACAACGGGGTTCCGGTAAATATATCTATAAGAATTTTTATACTGCTCGAAATTGTTAACGGAATATGTCGTACCTTCGAATTCGACATCTAGGTTTTCTTTAGTTTTTACACTCAACAGTAAATGAAAGTGTGTCGACATCAGTACAAAAGCATGTACGGTTAATTTTTTATTTTTGGATTCTTGTTGGAGCCGCGCCTCCCACTCCTGCCAGCGATGTCCAAGAGCTCTCCCCGTCATATGAAAAACAAACTGATTTTGAAACAAAGTTGATATGCGAGGCACTGTTTAAGGTGATGCAAACAATGGCCCCGTGTTCAAAATGAATTAGCTAGGTGCTCGGATATCATTTGGTTCGAATTGTGGATGCCGTCGAATACGGCTCGCAAATCCTGAAAAATTTATATTAGTAAGTCCAGGCGACACTTAGCACTTCGCTAAGTACTAACGTTTGATACATGTTTTGGAATAGGGGCTAGACCAAGGTCCTACGAAATCACTTTTTTATTTGAGCTTGTTGTCTTTATTCGTGTAGCCTGGGGCTGCTTCATTAGCGAATTTTAACAACAGGAGGAAATATAATGAGGAAAATTCTAGCTATTTCTTTTGTGGCTGCATTATTAACTGGCATCAGCGCATTCGCAGACAGTCATGAAGGTGATTGTCCAATTCCTGATATCAAAATTGAACTTCCCGATGTCAAATTGCCAGATATCGGCATTGAATTGCCAAAAATTCCAGATCTTCCGGATCTACCAGATATCCCGCATATCCCCTGCATTTAATGCGAAGATCCATACTCTTGAAACAAAGGCCAGGTAAAATCCCTGGCCTTTTCTTTTAGTTTGAGGAAGTATTTACATCATGATCATTAAGAATTTAATCATATTGGTTTTTCTTGCAACCACAGCTCAGGCAGCGAAAATTTACGATGTCGAATTTGTTGATAAGGAAATTCTTGACGAAAAAGAACTCGTATTAAATGGCCTGGGCACTCGACTCACTCGGATTTTATTTGTCCCGATAAAAGTTTATGTGGCTGGCCTTTATATTGAAAAAAAAACGAAATTATCGAATGAGATTATTGAGAGCACCAGTCCAAAAAAAGTAGTCCTTCACTTCTTGAGAGAAGTATCAAAATCCAAAGTAACTGAAGGTTGGGAAGTTGCCTTCAAAAATAATTGTGGTGCACTATGCGAAGAGCAAAAGCCCCTTATAAAAAGATTTTTGACCATGATGACTGATATGCAGTCAGGCGATCGCATGGTATTTAGCGTCTTTTCGGATCATCTGCAAGTCACTGTAAAAAACAAGGATCAGGGTGCTATTTTTGACCCTCATTTTCCAAAGACCATCATGTCAGTTTTCATTGGAAAAGAACCGCCAAACCCCGAGTTAAAAGAAGGCCTTCTGGGTGGCAGTAAATGACGTGCAAAGAAATTGATTTATCGACCTAGGTCCTGATGCCGGCATTTATACTCATTATCTTTCCCTATTTTACGCAATCTTGCTAAACTGGTACGTATTATGAATGACGTACAGATTGATTCTCGAAATAAAAAAAGGTCACTGATTCCGAGAGCGTTAGAGCTTAAATCTAAAAATGAATTTTCTGCACAGTTTTTGATCCACGGTCTCAACGTCGGTTTTTCTTACGACAATATTGAAATGAAGAATTGGGTTGAAAGAATCCTAAATTCTTACAACGTTTTAGAGACGACAAATCATTCATCATCAGAACCGTTAGATTTTTGTGTTTCTTGGCAGAGTCCCTTTGGTGTGAGCGAAAGTGAACTTAGCCATTGGAATGAGGACCCAATTTCGGACTTAGAAATTTCAAGACATAGTAATTGCGAAGTAGCCATACAGCGTGACTTTATGGGAATAGCAAAAAATGAGAAGCTAATCAGCGTCTATGTACGGCCAAATTTAGATGACGGATTTTATAATGCGCTTCGCTGGTTAATGCCAAAGTTTTTGTTAAGAAAAGATTGTATCGTTATGCATAGTTCGTGTTTTGTCGGTCAGGGCGATCGGGCACATATGTTTATCGGCCCCTCTGGCGTGGGCAAAACGACAACGGTTTCGCGCATTAAAGATCGCCTGATACTTGGTGACGATATGATCTTGATTACCATTGAAAATAGCACAGCGTTTGCTGAAACTCCGATACTAGGACAGAATCCTAAATTTAAAGGGCGAGCTGGTAAAAAATTTCCAATAAATGGTTTTTATTTTTTAGAACAGGCGGGAGATTTAGAAAAAACACGCTTGTCTGGCGTAGCCGCTATGAGAAGATTTTTTATGTCGCTAATGTATCCCAACTGGACTCATGTCAGCCACCAAGAAGTTCAGAAGTTAACCCAACTTACAGAGCGGTTTTTAGCGACGGTTCCAAGCTGGAATTTGAAACTCAATTTAAATACCCCATTTTTAGGAGTTGTTGATGGAAACGATTGATCAAGTTTTTAAAAAGGAAACTCTAACTCCCTGGCAAGAAATGGAAGGCAAAGCGTTAGTTCTTACTCCTCAAAAATCAGCGGTCCACGAACTCAATGAAACAGCCACTTTTATTTGGAGAATGCTCGATGGAGAAACGAGTGTACGAGCTGTTGTGACTAGTCTTTGTAATGAGTTCGATGTCCCGACTGAACAAGCGACCGCCGACACAATTACCCTCATTGGCGAAATGAGGGAGAAGGGAATGCTTCTTGTCCGTTGAACGAGGTGTTTCGGTTTTTGACAAATGGCAGAACCGCAGTATCCAGGCCTTTCGACCTATTCAGGCTTCGCTCGAACTAACGAATCGCTGTAATGAGCGCTGTTCGCACTGTTATATTCCTGAATACAAAGATACTGCCTCTCGAGTTCTAAACTTAGACCAGTGGAAACATATTTTAAAGCAACTGCGCGAAGCGGGAACTCTTTACTTAATCCTCATGGGCGGTGAAGCCATGTTGAACCCACTTTTTTGGGACATTGCTGACGAAGCCCATCGCCTGGGATTTTCTCTTTCTATGATCACTAATGGACTATTGATAAATGAAAAAACAGGAAGGCGCTTAAAAGAAGTAGGCATGGCCGACATCGCCTTTAGCTTGTATAGCCTAGATCCTGCCATCCATGATAAAATGACTCGAGTTTATGGGTCTTGCGAGAAAACCAAAAAGGCGATTGAAATCTGCGTCGCTCAAAAAATAAATATTCATATTAATTGTCTATTAACCCAAGCAAACATTGAGTCCTATTTTGAAATGGCTGAATGGGGAATTAGCCGAAACGCCGCTGTTAGGCACGATGCTTTTATTACGCCTAAATTTGATGGAGAGCTATCACCAACATCTTTGCGCGCTACGCCCGAACAGCTTCGGGAATTTTACATCAAGCATATTACACGTTGGCCCTATTCAGCACCTCAACCCTCCACCGAAACTAAATCCGACTATCTTTGCAATGCGGCTAAAGGTAAATGTGCTGTTACAGCTTATGGCGAACTACTTACTTGCATTGAGGTTAGAGAGCCGCTCGGAGATTTAACCAAGCAAAACTTTTCAGAAATTTGGGAGAGCAAACTAGCCTCAAAATGGCGAGAATTTAAGTTTGGCCAAATGAAGGGTGTAGAGGGTAAACATATGTCCTTTTGCGATCACTGCCCAGCCGCAGCTCAACACGAACATGGCGACCCACTAAAAGTAACTCCATTTCAACAGATGCTTGCTAAGATAAAATATGAAGCTCATCAATTTGCCCAAAAAATAAACTAGAAAATCAGGAGAGAAAAATGAAAAATTCAAAAAAACCAGAGACCAAAACAGAGAACAAGAAAACAGAAAAAAAACCTTACAGCTCGCCCAAAGTAACTACTGAATCTCTAATGATTTATGGAGCCGGGTGCAATGGAATGTCAATGGCCGGAGGACGTAAGGCTGCGGTAGCCGATAGCTGCAATTCCTTGAAATTACACTCTTAAGTGTCTGCCCTGGCCCGCCTGCCGTTTTCTGGCTACAGCATGTGGCCTTTTTTTCAAGAAGGCGATGAACTCTTAGTCTCTTTTGAGAAAGCCACAGTCGAAACGGGCGACATCGTCATCGTAAAAGATGAACAACAATGGATATCACACCGAATCGTTACCCTAAAAAATGGTCTATTTTTGAAAGGCGATTTTTCAACAAACCTCGAGCCCTTTAATCAAAATCAAATGTGGGGAATGGTCCAAGGGCTCAAACGAAAACATAAATCCTATGTTTGGGGTCAAAGGGGACAGCCTTTGAAGTCGCTTTTGGCCCGGCTTTCAACGATGGGGCATCTTTCAAATCAAAGTTTTTTAACACGACTAAAAAGATGGATCTCCTTGATAGTACTGTTTCTCCTAAGCAGAGCTTTCTTTTGGCTCAAGTCAAATCTTTGACATTAAAAAATAAGAGTAATAGCATTGTTGTATGCCTGAGATGAACCTCACTAATAATGGCTCCACGATATTAAAAAAAACTCACCTTGTTCGCCATATTTATTTTTTAGAACTCCTTAAAAGATTAGATCTAGAGTTTATGGCTCGTAAAATTCCTATTTGGATATTAAAGGGACCGGCCCTGATATTTCGCTATTATGAAAATGCCAGCGAGCGTAACTATACTGATTTGGACCTTTTTGTAGAGCCCCAGAACTGGGAAAAATCAATGCAAGTTCTGAAGGATTTGGGTGGCAAACCTATTAATGGCAAAAAATGGATGGGCAATGCTTTTCGGGCCGTTTATTTATTTGATAACTTTCCAGTAGAAATTCACAAAGGACTTCTCGTTGACCGAGATATAGACTACTCCTTTATTAAGGACTCCCGACAAACAAAAATTCCGGGGCTCGTTTGGTTTCGCGAGCCTTGTGCTGAAGATCTTTTTGTTTATCTCTGCGGCCACGGCGCCTTTCAACATTTATTTGACGAAATTCAGTGGCTATATGATCTCAATCTTCTGTTACTTAAAGAAAGCGCTTCGATTAGTTGGCCTAAAATATTTCTGCGAGCTAAGTCCTATCGCTTAAAAAATGCGGTGGGTGTATCTTTAATTCTTCTCGAGAAGTACTATGGCCACAGTGTAGTAAGCGAAAAGCCCCTTAAGCCATTGGCCTCTTGGTTTTTACGCAAGACCTCCGCACGCTTTCTTCATCCTGAGAGAATTCGTAAACAACTCCATAAAAAGCCTCACGCCTTTTATATGTTTTACAAAGCGCTAATGCGCGACACTATCGTTGAGGCTTTTTTATATGGCCTCCGCCGTTTAACTAAATGATTTGTACGCGAGCCCTCACCTTTTCTTACGGCGCCAAAAATGTTTTAAATGATATCAATTTTGAAGTGCAAATGGGCGAGACTATTGAAATTTGCGGTGATAATGCCAGTGGAAAGACTACTTTTTTAAAAACACTCGCGGGGCTCTTATTACCTACCGAAGGCCAAGTCATAATTGATAATCTTGACACTAAAAATGATTTTTTAAAAATTAAGGACCGATTAGCCTATGTCGGCGTCAACGATGGGGGATTTTTTTTACGCCTAACAGGGCAAGAAAATCTCTCGCTTCTAGCTGAATTCTACGGTCTGAACGATTTGAGTCTTGAAAAAAAATTGCACCAACTCAGTCAACACTTCAACTTCACAAAAATTTTAAAAACTCCGTTTAATCAAATGTCGTCTGGCATGAAGCAACTTTTACGAGTTACATTGGCTCTAATTAGCGACCGTAAAGTGCTTTTGCTTGATGAACCGTTAAGAAGTCTCGACAAGAAAACTCGCCTAGGCTTAGTAAAAATTCTATCAGAAAATAGCAAGAATCGATTATTGATTTTTACTAACCACTTAGATCAAGAGTGGCAGTCGCTTCAGTCTAAAACCTATAGACTGGCCAATGGTCGACTTCAATGAAAAAATGGCAGAGTATTTACTCTAAATTTGTCGCAATGGAATACCAGGATTCCTACCCCTCCAAATGGGCCATAGGAGGCGCACTTGTCGGTTCGGTATTGAGCCTAATCATGTATTGGTTTACTTCTGAGGCCTTTGCCCCGGCTCTTAAGGACCATTTAACTACAGAAACAGTCGATTACTTTAACTTTGTTTTTAGCGGGGAGTTAATTCTCACTTTACCTCTCGTTCTCATCGAAGGGACCATTCATGTTGTTCGTCAGGCTGTGGCTAGTGGGACACTTGAGACCTTTATGAGTCTGCCAACACGAACTCAGACCCCCTTATTGTTTTGGACACTGGCAAAACTGCCCTTGGATGCAGTACGGCTTTTGATTTTAGTTGGATTGGCCGCTTTATTTTTTGGCTTTCAGCTCAGTTTGCAAAAACTTATATTACTTTTGGCCTTTGTTTTTTGTTCACTCCCGTTTTTTTTGAGCCTAGGACTACTATCGGCTACAGTGCTTATCCTGTTTGGCCGGGGAGAAAGAGCTCTGACCTTCGCAATTTCATTTTTAACTTTGCTGTCGGGTCTCTATTTTCCAACTTCTGTGCTACCTGAGATTCTACAGAAGTCAGTGGCACTCGTTTCGCCCTTTTACTTTGTGCTCACGCGCGCTCGTGGGATCCTATATTCAGAATCGCCACCTAACTTTGTCGAATGGGCGATGCTTTTCGCCTTTGGTCTTGTTTTATTAGCGATCAGCCTTAAAATTTTGGGTTCCGCCTTTAAAAAAGTTCGCACACAAGGCCGGAATTTTTTGCTAAGATATTAGCATGACCCTCAGTTCTTTTAAAAAGATCCCACGTAGACTTAAGCAGATTGCTGAGGCACTGTTTTCCCCATCGTTTTCTTCGGCGCTTTCGTCGAGCGACAAACTCATGAATAAAATGATCGAACGTTACTCAACTCCCACAGAACTTGATTATTACGAAAAATTGGTGCGTCTTGGCTTAGAGTCCGAGGAACTGCAAGCTGCCTTCGCGGCCTTTAAGCTTTTTCAGGGCAGCCCCACAGCTTTAGTCGTCGGCTGTGGTGCCGGTCGAGAGTCCTTTGCGCTTGAAAAAATGGGCTATAAGGTTTTAGGGATCGACTCCAGTCAGTCTATGATCATGCGCGCTCAAATGGTCTCAAGCAGAATTAAAAGTCGGGTGACTTTCAAGCAAGGCGATGTGTTTTCTTTAAGCAATGCCCATTTTGATTTTCTTTTTGTTTCTCCAGCTATTATTGGCCACATACCTACCCAAACCAAGCGAGTTGAGTTCCTAAAAAAACTACACCAATTGGGCAATCAAAATTCTGTTTTGTTTTGCTTGCCATATATTCGGCAGTTAACGCCTAGAGATAGACTCTTCTGGGGCTCGCAAATTTTACGCTTTAGATGGCGTGGTCAAAATATTTGGTCTCCTGGCGATACCGTCAGTTCATTTTTAGGAAATCATAACACTGATGCCGGCCTGCTTTACTATCACTTCTACCCCAGCTTCGATCATTTTGAACGCGAACTACGGCTGGCGGGATTTCTTGCTCAGACTAGTTCTGAAAAGTATTCATTTACAAGAGCGGATGTTGTTTCTATTATTTAAACTATGTCACCCGCCAAATTAATTCAAGTTGGTAAGTATTTTCCGCCACATTCTGGCGGTATGGAATCTGTACTTTATGACCTTACGACGGGTATCGACAAACGTGAATTTAACGTAAAATGTCTTGTAACTGGTACAACACCACACAATGAAATTCACTTTGTGAACGGTGTACCAGTTTACAAAATGTCTCGCCCTTTTGAAATTGCCTCTACTCCCATTTCTTTTTCTTTTATGAAGCGGGCTAAGTCTTTAGATGCCGATTTATTACACGTGCACCTACCAAATCCACTCGCGACATTGGCATTGAGAAAAACTAAAGTCCCTTATGTCATTACCTATCATTGCGATGTTTTAAGTTACCCATGGCTCAATCGGCTTTACCTCCCCCTTTTACGCGAACAACTTGCACAGGCGCGCGCCATCATTACTTCGAGTTTTGAACTTGTCGATAACTCTCCGGTTTTGAGAGATTTCAAAAATAAATGTCGAGTTATTCCGTTTGGCATTAACAAAAAAAGTTTTGCACTTACGCCATCGCTCCAACAGATGTTTGATCAGCTCAAAAACAATTTTAATACAAAAACTGTTGTTTATGTAGGCCGCCTTGTCGAGTATAAGGGCTTGGCGTATTTGATTCGGGCTATGAAAAGGGTTGATGCCGTTTTATTATTGGTCGGCGATGGGCCCGAACAAAAAGCGCTGCAGACCCTGGCTCACAGCTTGGGTTTAACAAATAAGGTGCATTTTTTTAGAAATTTTCCGAGACATGATTTGGGTGTATTTTACCATTTGGCCGATGTCGTAGTGCTCCCCTCGATTGACGAGCGTGAAGCCTTTGGCATGTGTCTCATAGAAGGTCTAGCCTGCGGCTGCCCATTGGTGACCACGGACATTCCGTCGGGAGTGAAATCGGTTAACGTACAAAACGTCACGGGCCTCACTGTGCCGCCAAAAGATCACGTGAGTCTCGCCATGGCGCTCAACACAATCTTGGGCAATGATAGTCTGCGCGCGCGCATGAGCGCCAACGCTGAAATACGCTTTCATGATCTATTTCGTTTAGAGAGAATGGTGGAATCCCACCAAGAACTGTATCGTGAAGTTCTAAATGGTGTCTCGTAAAGTGCCAAGCCCTAAACGAGATTAAAAGCCAGCTACCAAAATTTTGCTTCTTATAGGTGTCAATTTCACAATAGGATCCACCGTCACTTGACATAGGCTGAAAGCCGAAAGGTCAACGGTATCGCCCGCCTTTACTCTTATTTTTATTTTGAAGGCTTTGCTGTTTGATTTTTGAAATGTCAGATCATCTTTAAACAAAACCTGCTTGTTGTGAGCAATGGCTAATTTTTGACTTTCACCTTTTAAAGTTGATTTAACACAAGAACCTTTTACTTTACTAAATTGTCCACTCAAATTTAGATTGCCATCTTTAGGAACCGTAAACCTTAGTACAGGCGCAATCTTCCAGTAACCATCAGTCGCAGAGGTAAATCTATTTTTCTCAATATGAGCGATATGCAGCCCCGTACCATAATTTTCAAAAAAATCCGACAGCGAATAATACTGAATTTTAGAATCACCCAACATCGAGGCAAAAGTGCTGTGAGAATGTTGATTTTCAAAATCTCCGCCAGCAACAATGGCGTGATAAGACCAAGGCGCAGTATTGTAATTGGCCGAATGTTTGAACAGCTTCCCGCTTGCTGAATTCAGACCCATAAAACTTAAAAGAAAAATTGGCAGGATTTTAATTTGTTTTGGCATTTGATCCCCTATATAATCATCGTATATCACCAACAGGCAATTTGGCCTTATATTTTGGCGAGATCTCCTAATGTACTCGGCCCAAAACGAGATTATCTTAGTGAGCCCGCACCTAACATCAGTCCTAAAAACAGACTCTTATACCGAAGAACTTTAGCTAGATAAGAGCGAGCATCGTGAGAACCACAGGTCTGAAATCGTCTAAAACTAAAGTTATCGCTGGCATAAGTAAATCCGCGTACTTTGCCACAAAGATGGATAATGGCCGCAAGTCGTTGTTTTTCTTCAATGGCCACTTCAGATTTTTTGAGCTTTTTTAGAATGGCTTCAACCTGAAAGTGCATATATGCGGCTGCCATTTCTATGGAGTGCGAAGGCAGTATCCGAGAATATAATGAGTTAAACCAGCAGGAATCGGCCTCATACCAGAGCCCGGCACGAACAACTTGGCCACCTCGAATACAAAGGTTTTTAGCTTCTTGGTAGTTACCCTCAGTAATTTGCATTAGGCCTACGGCACTCGAGGCAGGTGAGTACCAACGAAAAAATTCGCGAGATAAATTCATGGTCCACGCCGGCTGGGCGACCGGGTCACCCGCGCTTTCGACTTGGGCAATGGCAGCCAGAAAATCGGCAGTAACTATAGGTGTCGCATTTTTTAAAAAATCCTCGCCGTAAGTGTACCAAGTTGAGCGGGGAGTTTTTTTACTGGAGAGGCCAAGAAAGCTTAAGAGCTCTGTTGGTTTTCGAATTAATTGAAGAGCAAAGTTACCAAACACTAAGATGCCAACCACCATCAGTGTGATCTTGGCTTGATAAATCCTCCTTCGAATTTTGGCGATAGGCCCTTTTGAATTTTTCTCCGCTGGAGTTTTAGCCATAGTACCATTTTGGGATATTCTCAAAATCTAGCAAGTTAAGCCTGAATTCCCCATCTAAAGTTTGGGCCAAGCAATACCGATCAAAGTACTGTAAGGAGTAGAAATGTCGAATTCGGCCAGACGTTGGGTGACGCGCGCACCCAGATACATTTTGCGTCCAGAGGACAATCAGTTTATTCGCTTCGCGCATGGACTGACAAATCGAAAGTCCGTTGGCACCATGATTATTGATATGTCCGAGTCCGGCATGGCCTTCTTAGTAAATCGCGACCACATTCCCCGCCTTGGCGAAAACATCATGATTGAATTCGAAGTACCAAGCAAAGAACAAATGGCGTGCTTTAGCCGTGTGATTCGCATCGAAGAGATCCCACGACGAGACTTATGGAAATACCCCGAGCGCAATGTTATTGTCGCCGTGACCTTTATGAATCTAACTCGCGGACACAGAAAGCAACTCAACCATGGCCTCAACAAGAAATTTGAAGTGCTCCGAGAACAATTTAAAAAGACTAAAGTAAAAGAAAAAGTGGCTTGGCTTCGTAGTTACTCTAAGCTAGCTTTACTCTACTTGGCCTGCATTCTTGGCATAGTATTTATATTTTATTTTTTGACCCAACCTCGAGGCAACTACAACAACCTAAAAATCGTCCCCTGGGGCGAGCGCCGGTTTTAAAGATTCATACGGAAATTTCCTTTGTGCCTCTGACAGTAAACATAAAAACCGAGTCCGAGAAATGTATTTTCCACCCAAAAGTTTCACGACGGGAGTCACCATTTGTGTATCCATCCACTCGTGTCCTTTTGACATTAAAAATTCGGCTAATTTTACCACACACATTTTTGAAGTATTAGGTTTTAAAAAAAACATGCTTTCTCCCATAAAAACCCCCGACACCCACACTCCGTAAAGGCCCCCCACCAGCTCATCGCCGTGCCAGCATTCGAGCGAATGCGCAAAGCCCGTTTTATGAAAATCTAAATAAGCGGTAATGATTTCCGGAGTAATCCAAGTGCCTAGCTCTAATCCAGCCTCAGTTTTTCGTGGCGAAATGGCACAATACTTAATGACTTGCTCAAAAGCTCTATTGAAAGTAAATCGATAAGCGCCTTTTTTCATTTCCTTTTTTAGGCTTTTGGGCACATGAAAATCCTTAAACAAAATCACGCCTCTGTTTTTGGGAGAAAACCACAAAAAAGTGTGACCCGCCTGTGGCCATGGAAAGATTCCTTTTGAGTAGGCCAATTGCAATGTCTCGACTTCAAAATTTCCGCCCAGAGCTAGGATACCATTTTCGTCTGCTAAACTGGGATCAGGAAAGTCTATTTTACTCATGCCAGATTTAACCTTTACAGTTATCGCAACGACCACAATCAATAGAATTTACGCCAAAATAAGCATAAATGATTTTCTTTCGGCAGTCCTCAGACTTTATCAGTTGGACTAAATCCAAAAGTTTTTTATTCTGATTTCTAATGCGCTTTTCAAACAATGTTTTCTCGACAAATTCACCTGACGGATCCTGAAAGGTCTCACCAATGCAATCCCATCGCTTGAGAAGATTTACGGCTGTCTCAACTCGGTAGTCTCTTTTGTTATAAAAGTTCATCTGCCCGCGTAGATAATCAAGACCCTGTTGCTTAAATCTCGCCGTATTATTTTTAATCAAACGATAAGTGGCAGTAATAAAATTAGGATCGGGATTCGACCACTTGATAAAATCCATTTGAATCGTGATGTCGTCCTGATCGTATAATAGTTCACAGTATGCCTCGTCACCATCTCTTCCGGCGCGACCGATTTCTTGGTAAAAAGACTCGATCGATCCCGGCAGTTCCCCATGAACTACGCTGCGAATGTTTTCTTTGTTAATGCCTAAACCAAAAGCCGGAGTCGCTAAAATGAGCCCCTCTTGAGAGGCTAAAAACATTTCTTGATTATTTCGTCGAATATTTTGTGGGAGCTGACCATGATAGGTAACATGCGGCATCTGCGCTTTATCGAGAGCGCGAGAAAATTCTTCAAGTGTAGAAACTAGTGAAAAATAAAGAATCATTGCACCACTTTGAGTCTTTCTAATTTCTAAAAAACGCTTCAATTTGCTCTCAAATCCGTGCAAATCGGTCACTCTGACAAAAAGATTAGGTCGCTCAATTCCATAAATAAAAATCTGGGCACCTTCTCTAATATCTAACTGCTTTAAGATATCCTCTCTTACTTCAGGGGTAGCCGTGGCAGTTAAGGCCATCGTAGGGGGCGCACCTAAACTCTTGCGAATCTCGCCAAGACGGGAATAATCCGGTCTAAAGTCATTGCCCCATTCAGAAATACAATGGGCTTCATCAATTGCTAGAAGTTTAATGGCATTTTTTTTGAGCGCGCTCAAAAACTCAGGCTTTCGAAATCTCTCTGGGGTTACGTAAAGAATTTCAAACTCACCTTGCGAAAGCTTAAGATAGGATTTTTCTCGGGCCCCACGATCGAGGCTGGAATTAATAAATCCGGCTCGAAATCCTTGCCTACTAATTTGGTCTACCTGGTCTTTCATAAGTGCAATTAGAGGGCTAACCACCAACGTAAGTCCGCCCAAAATACGCGCGGGCAACTGATAGCAAAGACTTTTGCCCATTCCCGTCGGCATGATAACAAGGCTATTTTTTCGCTGGAGCACGGCATCGATAATCGCCTCTTGCTCGCCACGAAACTCTGAATAGCCAAATACTTCTTTTAAAACAGAGAGTTTCTCCACTCATACCTTTGACTTTTGGAACGTAAATCTTGTAATGTGGCACCTAATTTAACAACTTGCCTGGTTGGAGTCATGGCTAAACTAATAATGACTAAACTCTGGGCAATATTTTAAGGGGAATGTAGACATGGCGACTAAAGAATGGACCATTGATAAAGTTCGCAACATTGGTATCTCAGCCCACATCGACTCAGGGAAAACCACACTCACCGAGCGAATTCTTTTATACACTGGTCGAATTCACCAAATGCATGAAGTCCGAGGAAAAGATGGCGTCGGCGCCACCATGGACTCGATGGACCTCGAACGCGAAAAGGGCATTACAATTCAATCAGCAGCCACCAACGTTCACTGGAGAGACATAGAAATCAACATTATCGACACTCCTGGACACGTGGACTTCACCATTGAAGTCGAAAGGTCGCTACGAGTACTCGACGGAGCTATACTAGTCCTTTGTGGCGTGTCGGGCGTGCAGTCTCAATCCATCACGGTAGATCGACAAATGCGTCGCTACAAAGTGCCAAGGCTTGCTTTCATCAATAAACTTGATCGTGCCGGCGCCAATCCCTTTCGTGTATTAGGAATGATTCGTGAAAAACTTAATTTAAATGCTGCGCTTATTCAAATTCCCATTGGACTAGAAGAAAACCACAAAGGTGTGATCGACCTAGTAAAAATGAAGGCCTACCATTTTGAAGGCAAAGATGGTCTTGAAACCGTCGAAAAGGAAATTCCCGAAGATCTCATGGAACAGGCCTTAAAATACCGCAAAGAAATGATTGGCAACGTGGCGGACTATGATGAAACAGTTGGTGAAAAATTTTTAATGGAAGAAGATCCAACTGAAGCAGAAATTAGAGGCGCCATCCGCAAGGGTACTATTAGTTTACAATTTGTCCCTGTTTTTTGCGGCTCGGCCTATAAAAACAAAGGTGTGCAAAAACTCTTAGATGGCGTTGAGGACTACCTACCAAGCCCTCCTGAAATTCAAAACTTCGCACTCGATCAAGACAAAAAAGAAGAAAAAGTTGATCTCGCGTGTGATCCCAATAAACATTTAGTGGCATTGGCCTTTAAACTTGATGATGGTCGATATGGACAGTTGACCTACATGCGCGTTTATCAAGGTACTTTAAGAAAGGGCGACTTTATTACTAATGTCGTCAACGGTCGCAAGGTAAAAATTCCTCGCCTTGTAAAAATGCACGCTGCTGAAATGGAAGAAATCGACGCGGCCTATGCCGGTGATATAGTGGCCCTCTTTGGAGTAGAATGCTCTACGGGTGATACTTTTACAGATGGCGAAGTCAACTACACTATGACATCTATGTATATTCCCGCAGCGGTTATTTCTCTGGCGGTTTCTCCCAAAGACAAAACTCAAGGTGGTAATTTTTCAAAAGCACTCACTAAGTTTCGACGTGAGGATCCCACCTTCCGCGTGCACCGTGACGAGGAGTCAAGTGAAACCATTATTTCTGGAATGGGAGAACTACATTTAGAGATTTACATTGAACGCATGAAGCGCGAATTTAAAGTCGAAGTTGTCGCCGGCAAACCTCAGGTAGCCTACCGTGAGACAATTGCTAAAAAAGCCAATTTTGATTACACCCATAAAAAGCAAACAGGTGGATCGGGTCAATATGCTAAAGTCTGTGGATTTATTGAGCCTCTACCCGCCGATGCTGGCAAGGATTTTGAGTTTGTCGATGACATCACAGGTGGCCGCATTCCTCGCGAGTTTATTTCGGCTTGTGAAAAAGGCTTTAAGGAACAGCTCGAAAAAGGAAATCTTATCGGCTTTCCCACAGTGGGCGTGCGAGTTACCTTAAATGACGGCGCTTATCATGATGTGGATTCTAGTGAGATGGCTTTCCGCATTTGTTCTATGGCAGCGATTCGTGAGTGTTTTGGCCACGCCCAGCCGACAGCACTGGAACCAGTCATGAAACTTGAGACCTCTGCTCCCGAGGAATTCCAAGGCAGCGTACTCGGTCAAATTAACCAACGCCGCGGGGTAATCATGGGCACTCAGAACACTGAATCCTACGTCGTTGTAGAAGCCGAAGTGCCGCTGACAGAAATGTTTGGCTACTCGACTGACTTACGCAGTTGTACGCAAGGCAAAGGTGAATTTACTATGGAATTTAAAAAATACTCGGCTTGCCCAAAGACATATCAAGATGAGCTGGTTAAAAAATACCAAGAGAAAAGAGCTGCTGAAAACAAATAATGGTCACATTTTTTGTAATCATACTAGTCACACTTTTAATTTCCTTTACATGCTCATTGCTAGAGGCAGTTATGCTGTCCGTCCAGCCAGCCTTTATTTCGGTTTCCAAAAAAAAGGGAAACCGAAGTGGTCGCATTCTCAACCGCCTTAAGGCAAACATCAACCGCCCCCTTATCGCCATTCTTGCTCTCAATACGTTAGCCCATACGGGTGGCGCCACGGGAGTGGGCGCACAGGCTCTGAAACTTTTTGGTGATAAATATGTCGCCGTTGCTTCAGCCCTCTTAACTCTAGCCATTATTGTTTTTTCAGAAGTAATTCCTAAGTCTTTGGGTGCCATACATTGGAAAAAATTTGCACCGTTAGCTGCGTACCTCATTCAAGGATTAATTTTCTTGTTTTTTCCGTTGGTATTTTTACTCGAAAAACTGGTGTTTTTATTTCGCGGAAAGAAGCCGATGATTACCTCGCGTGCCGAAATTATTGAAACTGCAGAAATTGGTGCCTCTGAGGGCTCGCTCCGCAAAAATGAGTCCGTGGTTATCAAAAATATGTTGTTGCTCGGTAAAGTATTAGTCGCAGATATCTTAACTCCGCGTGGCGATGTTTTGGCAATTTCGGCCGAATATACCGTTGATCAGGTCATGAAAGATCAAAAACTACTTCGTTTTACACGAACGCCCGTTTTTTCTAATGATCTTGATGGCATTGTTGGCGTTGTTCACAGGTTTCGTATTATGGAAGCCGCCAGTCGCGATCACGACAATACCTTAATTCGTGACCTCATGACCAGAGTTGAGTTTGTGCATGAAGATCTTTCTGTCGCACAGGTTTTAGACCAATTTATATTAAAAAACCGCCACTTATTTATTGTCTTAGACGATCACAATAAAATGACGGGAATAGTGACCCTTGAGGACGCTATTGAAACTTTACTTGGCGTAGAAATAGACGATGAGATGGATAACATCGCCGCCATGAGACGTTACGCACAAGAAATTCACAAAAAACGTCAAGACCAAATTAAGCAGGGCGCCGACTAACATGGCTTCGGTCAAATTTTGTTGGATCTACACCACTGTTAAAAATAAAAAAGAAGCTTTGCGAATTTCTCGCGTGTTGGTTTCTGAAAAACTTGTGGCCTGCGCTAATATTTTTTCAGGCATGGAATCTGTTTATCGCTGGAAGGGTAAAATTGAAACCTCACGTGAGGTCGGAGTGATTTTTAAAACTCGTTCTACGAACTATACACGGGTTGAAAAACGAATTATCGGGCTTCATAGCTATGAGTGCCCGTGTGTGGTAATGTTGCCATTAGCAAAGGGCTCTCGCTCGTATTTGAAGTGGCTCGCGCAAAATACCCAATAGTGCTCTCGAAGCCCTAGTGGCTCGATCCCTCATTGATGTTCTCACCCTTACGGCTTTTCAAAGTACTTTTAGGTTCACGCTCTTTGTCGCGAGCTGCAAAAGCCTTTTCGATATCGCTTAAAGTGACTCCAACTGACCTTGGAACTTCGACATCATCCGCCTTTACAAAAATAGTCCCCTTACCACACTCTATCGCCGCTGCTTTTAATGAGTCATTGGCTATAGAGAAGGATTTGCCCGGACTACGAAACCCCCCATCCCCGGCATTGCATGTTGCTGGAACAGTCACGTCAAGAGTACCATTTGGGTTGCATTTAGCAACAGCCTCACCAACCGTAGCGGCCTCTTTGCAATTCTTTGCGAAGAGTTCATATTTTATCGAATGGCTTGCTGGTTCGTAGTTCGCGACAACAACTTCAAATGAGCTGTCGGCAGCATTAGCGCTTAAGCCAACTAGAATTCCTAAAAAAATAACAACCTGAAACATAAACTACCTCCCAAAAAAAATTAAGGAACTTCGTTAATTAATTCTAATATCTCTCGTTTAATATCATGTCTTTGTGGAACAGATGCGTCCTCTAAATTGGGGTGTAGCCCAATTCCAGGAACATTCTTACCGGCAATTATCCGAGGACGCGCCAAAAGTTCATAAAACATTTCGGTGACCACGCGCTGAGACAGGTGTTCTGCAAAATTTGTGACCTCGGTGTCTTCATTGATAAAAACTACCCGTTTTGTTTTTGCTATTGAGGCTTTAATAGTGTTCCAGTCATACGGCATCAAACTCATCATATCGATCACTTCAATAGCGATGTTTTCGGATTTTAACGTGTCGGCGATTTCATTACAGATCAATAAGTGTCGGCCGTAACTCACAACCGTCGCCGCCGTCCCCTCGCGAGTCACACGTGCTTTACCAATCGGTAGTGAGTAATCTGTCAACTGTGGCCACCTGGGCTTCCACTGACTGCGATCGCCAACAGGAGCGTCGATTCTGTTTTTTAATTCGCGGTCGTCGTCCGGCTCACCTGGAATTCTTAGCTCACCCTTCACGCGCAGTAGGGCTTTGGGCATCATAAATAAAACAGGATTGGGGTCTTTAATCGCCGACAGTAATAGTCCATAGGCATCAATGGGGGTAGATGGCATGACGATTTTCCATCCCGTTAAGCGAGTGGCCCAAGCATCAAAGCTATGACTATGGTAAATGGAACCGCGAATTCCCGCTCCTACTGGCGTCATTACGACCAGAGGCAAAGAAAAGTTTCCGTTTGAAACCCAATGCATATTTCCGGCGTGTTTTAACAAATCAATGGTATTAAATATATAATCGCAAAACTGAATCTCGGCTACGCAACGGTCACCTGCCATCGCAATGCCAATCGCTGCGTTTATAATCCCACGTTCATCGAGCGGGCTATTCCAAGTTGTTTTTAAGCCTTGGGTACAGGTAAACACGCCGCCCATAGGGGCCCCGACATCTTCACCAAATATATCGGTAACATTTAAATTCTCTTCGGCATAATGGAGCGCCATACGGATGGCTTGAGCCATGTTTGCCATTAGAATTTTCTCCAGTCCGCATTTTCATTATTAACAAAAACATGGTCCCAAATCGCTCGACTCTCAGGATTTGGTTCGGCCCGAACTTCATTTGTGGCTTTTTTTACTTCTTCATCGTATTTTTTCCAAATCTCCTGAGCTTTTTCTTTGGTCAAGATTTTCTGGCTAATCAATTTTTCTTCAAAAATCGTAATACAATCGGGTTCGTTCTGATGCAAGTTGGCCCCATCTGCTGAAGAATGACCGTAAAGACGGCTCACCTTAAACTCCACCAGACTTGGCAATCTCGTCGTACGAACATATTCGAACTCACGTTTAAGTCCTAAATAGCTTTCAACAGGATCATTTCCATTATAAACAGCCGTCCGCATGCGAAAGGCTTTACCTCGATCCGCTATGTTTTCTTCACCGTGTTGGGTTTCATAGCGGGTTGAAATTCCCCAGCCATTATTTTGAACCGTAATGAGCATAGGTAATTCATTCCCTTTTCTTGTCGCCCAAATCAAAGAGCTCGCAAAATCTCCCTCTGCAGTTCCTGCATCCCCGCCAGTGACAATAGTAATTCCTTTTGAATTATGGCGTTTTTGTGCAATCGCCGTACCCACAGCAACTCCATACTGAATTTCAATGGGTGATGAAACTGGAGCTACATTCCACTCTGGATAAGCAAAATGACCCGCGAAATTTCTGCCACCTGTACACTTGTCAGTGGCCTTATTCATCATCAGTCTTATTGCATCAACCATAGGTAAGCCCAACGCCACCATTGTTGGCGTTGAACGATAATGAAGATGTAGCCAATCGTGCTCTATGCCCTGCCCGCAGTTCACAAGAAGTCCCAGTGGCACGCCAAAGGCCTCTTCTCCCGGACCGCCAATCCAGAAAAAACCTTCACCCAGTTTATAAATTTGGATAAGCCTTAATTCAAGAACGCGAGATTTAACCATCAGGTCAAAAATCTTAAGCTGAATTTTTGAATCTAACTTACCGTGTGACATCCGACACTTCACCCTTATCTTTTGATTCCGGGGCCATAGATTTTCTGTCGGGCTTAACCTTGACCTCACCCAACATGATGGGGGCGCCTTTCTGCAATTGGACAAAGTCAAAAGCAATATTCAAAGACTCTTTAATGTCAGAGCGCTTCATATATTCCGCCATTTTTTCTTCTTTGGAGCCATATCGAATACTTTTCTTTTCTTCTTTTTCCTTTTTTTCAATGTCAGTTTTTTCTTTCATCAATTCACTAAGTTTTGTAGTCTTGTTCTTTTCTTGATCCTTAGCTTTTTTAATTTCTTCAACCACCTTCTTAAATTCACTATCCTGAGAGATGCGTTTCAGCGATACTTCCCGGATCTCTTTGAGAACTTCGGGCTTAACTTTGTCCCACTTACCTGCACCATTTGTAACAAAAGCATCGGGAGAAATAAAAGGTTGGGTTGTCTTTGGCGCCAAAGAATAATCCAGTGTCTTCTCGCCCACATCGTCAGTCGAAAAAACTCCCGGAAAAACAATATCTGCGTCGACACCTTTATGCTGAGTGGTTGTCCCGCCAGGTATAAAAAACATCCCCACAGTCACTTTCGTAGCCCCCAGCTTACTAGGCAGTCTGCGCACACTTTGAATCGTGCCCTTTCCGAAAGTATGATCACCGCCCACTATGATGGCGCGGTCATAATCCTGAAGCGTTCCCGCTACAATTTCAGAAGCACTTGCTGAAATTCGACTTGTCAGAACCACTAACGGCCCCGACCAATCCACCTCGGCGTCGTCATCAGCTCTAATTTTTTCGCCCTCGGGACCTATTTCTTTTACAACGCCACCTTTTTTAAAAAATAATCCGCCGATGCTGACAGCATCATCTAAAGAGCCGCCGCCGTTAGTGGATAGGTCAAGCAGAATGGCATCGACATTATTCTGTCGAGCCTCTTTTAAAAGTTTCTTCATATCTTTGGCACAAGATCTGACTTGGCTAAACCGGCTGTCATCTCCTGAGCCACTGTAAAACGAAGGAAGGTTCACTAAGGCCACTTTCCTCTTTACCCCACCAATTTCGCGATCAACATAAGTAATACTTGCCGCGTCGTCTTCAAGACTAATTTTATCGCGCACTAAGATGACTTCAAATTTTGACTGTTCACTAGCTGTTTTCCTTAATACCGAAAGTCTAACCTTTGTGTTTTTGGCTCCTCTGATTTTTTTTACAACGTCGCGAAGCTCAACTTCTACAACATTTTCAAGGGTCCCCGACTCTCCTTGCCCGACCGCAATAATTTTATCTTTAGGCTGAAGCTTTCCCGATTTACCGGCGGCCCCACCAGGAATTAACTGCTCAATCACCGTAAATCCATCCTGAAAACTAAGCGTGGCGCCAATTCCCTCAAGAGACAAAGACATTTGGATTGAAAAGTCCTCGAGAGTGTCTTGCGATAGATAGTTAGAGTGGGGATCGAGTGACTTCGCAAAGGAATTAAGAAAAAGATCAAAAATTTCGTCATGCCTTTCTTGAATTGAGGCCTCTAATTTAGATTCGTATTTTTTTAACCCTCTCTGATAACGACGAATGACATTGCCTTTGGCCTCAGTGAGCGCCATATCGGTTTGCAAATAAGTCGAAATCTGAAACTGAAGGTATTTTTTGTGGTATTCGTCCAACTCTTTTGTATCCTTCGCAAACGATCTTTTTTCGGGATCCAAAATAATTTCTGTCTTTGGCTCAAATTTAAAACCGCTAGCTAAATATTTTGCAGTAAAGTCAGCACGCTCTTTAATTCTTTTTCCCAAAAGCGTGTCAATTTCATAAAGGGTGTCACATTTGTAGTCTTTAACTTTGGCTAAAATACCTCGAAGCTTAGTTTTAACTTGGACGACGTCGGCCTCTAAAAGATACAGTTTAGATCGATCTAAAGATTTCACGTACTGCTCTATTGTGCGTGTTTCTAAAATCTCGTAAACATCGGGCGGTAAAGTTTTTAAATGTTTGTAGTTGAGGTGATCCTTTAAAAACTGGGTTTGAATCAAAAATAAATATTCACACTGCAACCCTGCCGCGTAAGTCGGAAGTGGCAAAAATATAAATGACCAAAGAAAACTAACAGCTGCCAGTCCTGCTGAAATTCGCAAAGTATAATTCACAAAATTTCCTTCGTTTAAAGTTAGTACTATATAGTTCTAATTCTGCTATAAGTATCGGAAGAAGTTGACTTATCTGTAAGGTGTGTGCAGCGCAATAACAATAAATTAAGCGCTCTTAGCTTTTGGCGCTTTTTGAGAGGTTTTCTTCGACGCTTTCTTGGTTTTTTGTTTTGACGCAATTAACTCTAAAGCCTTTTTTAAATCGAGACCTTTGGGATCTTCGTCTTGCAGTGATATATTAGCTTTACCATACTTCAGATAAGGCCCGTATTTTCCCTCCATGAGGTAAATCTCAGTACCCGACTCAGGATGTTTGCCAAGTTCGTTTTTAACTGATGACCGACCACGACCCTTCTTCTCTTGAGACAAAAGTTCGATGGATCGGTCTAGCGTAACTTCTAAAAAATTCTCGGCTTTGGGCACGGAGCGGTAGTCACCATCACAAACAACATAGGGTCCAAATCTGCCAAGGCCCAGTTTAATTTCTTTACTATTTTTAGGAAAAATACCTAGAGTTTTAGGGAGAGATAATAATTCTAGAGCCTGAGGCATGGTAATTTTAGTAGGGTCAATTATCGGCGGAATCGACATGCGCTTGACCTTTTCTTGATCTGAATCCCCCAACTGAACGTAGGGTCCGTAGCGGCCCGTTAATACATAAATTGACAAACCCGTTTTAGGATCTTTGCCCAAAGCATCAGCCCCATTTATTTTTTGATCAATTAGCTTGTTCGCAATGTCCGCTGTGATATCGGCAGGACTTTGACTTTCTGGAATACTGGCGCAGACCTCTTCACCCTTTTCTGTTCTGCAAACATATGCGCCATACCGACCCACCCTGAAGATGAGATTTTTAAATCCAGGCAAATTAATCGTTCGTGCTTGATCCGCATCGATGGCCTTTTCTTGCGCCTTAACCAAAATTTTTAAGCCTTCTTTGCCATTATAAACTGTATCTAAATATTTGACGATATCCAAATCTCCATCCGCGATATCATCCAGGGCTTTTTCCATATCAGAAGTAAAATGCACATCGACATACTTAGGCAGATTTTTTCTTAAAAGATCACTCACTACAATCGCCGTAAAAGTAGGCACCAAGGCATTATTGACCTTACGCACGTAGCCTCGATCGACGATGGTACTTAGGATGGCCGCATATGTTGATGGACGTCCAATGCCCTCTTTTTCCATAAATTGCACAAGACTTGCTTCTGAAAATCTCGCTGGTGGGCGGGTTTCATGTCCCGATGGAATAAGTTCGGCACACTTTATCTTGTCGCCCTTATTTAATTGGGGAAGTCTATTTTCTTTTTCGCTCAAAGCATCGTCCTGCGATTCTTCGCTCTCGACATACGCTTTTAAAAATCCCGGAAACTCAATAATCATTCCACTGGCTGAAAATACGGCGTCCCCAACTTGCATTTTTACAGAGGTTTGTTTTTGCCGAGAGTCTACCATTTGGCTACCAACAGTACGCATCCATATAAGTTCATAAAGCTTTAGCTGCACTCCCTTGAGGCCCGCATCGTCAGGGTAAACAAACTCTTGTCCAGAGGGACGAATAGCCTCGTGAGCTTCCTGGGCACCTTTTACTTTTTTAGCAGCAAAAAGGCGCGGCTCCTTCGGCAAATACTCTTTGCCGTATTTATCTAATATGCAGTTGCGAGCCGCTTTAATGGCTTGTTCTGAAAGAAAGGTAGAATCCGTCCGCATGTAGGTAATGAGTCCTTCTTCGTATAATTTCTGTGCCACACTCATTGTTTCGCGCGCACTTAAGCCTAGTTTTCTGTTAGCATCTTGTTGCAATGTTGAGGTAATAAATGGCGCTGCGGGCTTGCGGAACACGGGTCTTTCCTCAACCTCGGTAACGCTAAAGTCCTTACCCTTAATTTCATCAATTATTTTTTGAGACTTTTTCTCATCTAAATAGAGATGCTTTTTACTTTCGGGTAAAACCTCACCAGTTTTATCATCGAAATCTTTTCCGATGATGATTCTCTTGTCGCCGTACTGACTGAGTCTCGCATTAAATCCAATTTTAGATTTTTCGCACCGACCCTCAATTCCCCAATAAGAGGACGCCTTAAAGGCGAGTCGCTGAAACTCCCTTTCAACAATAATTTTTACCGCGACAGACTGCACTCGACCTGCAGAAAGGCCATAAGCGATTTTCTTCCAAATTAATGGAGAAAGAGTGTAACCCACAAGACGATCCAATATACGTCGAGCCTCTTGCGCCCTTACCAAATTCTCGTCAACATCTCTGTGGCTCTTAAATGCTTTTTGAATGGCTTCTTTGGTGATCTCATGAAACACCACACGCTTTACGGGCACCTTGGGTTTCAAGACTTCTAATAAGTGCCAGCTAATGCTTTCTCCCTCGCGGTCTTCGTCCGTCGCGAGTATTAATTCATCAGCATCCTTTAGCGCCGCTTTAAGTTGACCCACGATTTTTTCTTTAGACCGGGGAATCAAATAGACGGGTTCAAAATCTTTATCTACATTCACACCAAAATGAGACCATTTCTCTTTTTTAAATTTTTCAGGCATAGCTTTGGCAGATTCAGGCAGGTCTCGAACATGGCCCATACATGATTGAATCGTATATTCTTTACCTAAGAATTTCTTGATGGTTTTCGCTTTCGTTGGAGACTCAACGATGACCAGTTTTTTACCGGAGCCCGAGGACACCTGTGGCTCTGAGTTTCTGGATGATTCCTTAATCGATTTTATTTGAGCTTTCTTCTTAGCCATAGTCCTAGTCAAAAGTTATACCATAAAAATGTTTACTCTTTTTAAAATCAAGCCAATCCTTTTTGCTTGCAAGAGTTTTCTATTCAAGAATAGTCTAAAGAAGTAGCATCACTTAATATCTCGACTAACATCTCAAATAAGGACGGCATGCTGCCTTTAACCCAGTTTCAACAAAAAAAAGTTCAAATTGTCTTTACTGATATCGACGATACTCTCACTGATTCTGGTAAGTTAGCTGCTAATGCCTACACTGCATTGTGGCAGCTTTTTGAATCCGGCATTAAGGTTATTCCTGTTACTGGCCGGCCTGCGGGTTGGTGCGAAATGATTGCGCGCCTTTGGCCAGTCAGGGCCGTCGTTGGCGAAAACGGCGCTTTTTACTTTATGCACAAAAACAATAAGATGCAGCGCCACTTTGCATTGCCTTCCTTAGTAAGAAAAGAAAGCCGCAGAAACCTTAGAACTTTGGGTAAAGAAATTCTATTAAAAGTACCGGGCACTGCCATAGCATCTGATCAATTTTCGCGATTGTTTGATTTAGCCATCGATTTTTGTGAAGACGTCCCGGCGTTGCCTCTATCTAAAGCCCAAGAAATCAAAAAAATATTTGAGTCAAAGGGCGCCACCGCTAAACTAAGTTCAATTCATGTCAACGGTTGGTTTGGCGATTTTGATAAACTGTCCATGTGCAAAATATTTGCCGAACGAGAATTAGGCCTGAGTGCGGCAAAGCTAAATGATGTGGCGGCGTTTATCGGAGATTCACCCAATGACGAGCCGATGTTTCAGTTTTTTAATAATTCTTTTGGTGTGGCCAACGTCAAAAAATTTTCAGGACAAATGAAATTCTTGCCGCAGTTTGTATCTCCCTCTGAAGGTGGCAGTGGTTTTGCTGAGATAGCAAATAAGTTAATAGAATTATCGTAAAGGGTGCTGCCAGGCTCCCGCCGTGACAACGTTCGGTCCAAATTGTTTCTGTTCTAAACTACAGTTCGTTGATCCAGTCGGCAAATATCTGCCTGACACTGGGGTCAAGTATTTGGTTCAGAAAAGGCGGTGGCATTGGTAATAACGGATTAGTCGCACGAATATAAATTCGACTGGTCAATGGAGATTTTGCCACTATTGCTCCCCTTGCCGTCAATGTCATGTAAGCATTTTCGGTTTCAAGACTTGTGGCCAAACTTGAATGTCGTAGATTCAAGCCAACACCGGCGGCAACACCCGTGGGACTATGGCAGGTGCCACAATTAGTTTGCATATACCCTAAAGCTGCTTTCGCATTTGGCGAACCTTGAATTTCAACTGGCTTATTTATCGGAATTGTTAAAAATCCTTGGGTGCTGAGGTTCGCCAATGAGAATTGACCAATTTGACCAGAAAGGTCCAGCGCATCGAAGCCAAGCACGTAGTCTTTGGCGGCGCCATGACAGGTGATGCACATGCCGACATGAGGCACGTTTTTGTTTTGAGTGAAGGTGTCGTTTAAGATCGTCCTGTCGGCGGGATCGCGGGGTATTGGACCGCCATCACCATTATCTCGACGGGCGTAAACATTGGATTTCCAATTGGCAGCACCAGCGCCGACACCTGCTTTTTCCAAAATTCGTGTCTCATAAATCACATCATTGAATTTAAATTGTTTCCAAATTTTTGTGTTTTTGGGAAATACCCAGTTGTCGATGTCGGTCGTATCGATTTTACTACCCGGCGGAAGGTAGATGAATCGTATCTTTTCGGCACCATCACTAAATAGCGGGTATTTGGGAGTGAAGCTCATAGCGTTTGAAAACTTCAGGCCACTGCCAGTAATAATGTCTAAACAAATAGGACTGGCGGATTCACAATCAATAGTTCCCAAGGCAGTTGTGGGCTTGTTAAAATCTAATATCAGTCCGCCATTGTTTATAACTAAGTACCGCATGTTAAAAAACGAAGGAATCATAAAATATCTGGTCACCAAGTAATTAGGTGTCCTGGGGATAGTAAGAATTGGAATTTCTTTGATATTTTTAACATCTCGGAAATCAATCATACTAATTCTAAAGATATCAGAAATTATCGCCACGTCATTTTTCAAAATTGCAACGTAAGGGGTGGGGTCAACAGTATAAACCGATGTAAGGTACTGGCCAAGATGAACCGGATTGTTTTTTTGTCCGATATCAAAGGCCTCAATAAACGCCGTTTTAGTGACTGGGTTGAAAGCCGTTCTTAACAACAATTTATTGCTAAGTGAAAAGTGGGTCCTCTGATAATCTAAATCGGCCCACTCTTGGTAACTGTCGCCAACTTTTTTATATAACTTGGCTTGACTCTTTGCTACGAGGTCGGGCCCATCGTCAGTGTTGGAGGCAACGACAAAATTTTGATCTGCTTGCACGACATGAAAACCTGTGGGAAATGTGGGTAAAACAATTTTCTTTAAGATTTTTGGATCAGAAACATCGAAGTAACTAGATATTTTATCGACTGACTCACATCTTAACATAGGTAAGTATTCGTGGACTTCTTTACATCCTTCGATCGTCTCTATTAGACGTATCGAGGAGGAGCTGGTAATTTCATATCTATTGAGCTTATATACACCCTTAGTGACAAGGAGGTCACTCTCACCGTATGTTCTGAAAAAAAATGTTTTTCCATTAAAACCAAACGGACCATATGAAGTGCCGTCGGCTACTGCGATAGGCTTATGGTCGATTGAAGCCGTGTTTGAAGAAATATCCAAAGCATAATAAGAGTTTCCACCTCTAAAATAGAGAGTGCCATCAGAAAAAGCTGAAACAACATAGCCACCAGGTAACAGAGGCAAATTAAGTGCAGTCCTGGTCGGCCTTAAGGGCGATTCATTGTCAGGCGAATAGTCATATACTAGCAAGTCGTAACCAACGATATTTTCGCCATTTTTTCTTGATTCAATTAAATGGGTATATGAATTCGAACTGAAATCGTGGAGGCTGGAGGCGCCGACTAAACCTGGCGACTTAAACTGAAATGAGAGCGGAAATGGGTTAGGTTCTTCAATTAAAAATTGGCCATTATTTGAATGCTTTAGCGGCCGAAGACCATCGCCACAATTCTGATATGACACTGCAAAGCCCAAGATGACCAACGCCAATAAAGAAAATCTGGAATTACCAAAGACACTTCTAACGTACTCCATACTTAGGGCCCCTTGCTAAAAATATTATCGTACAATTTTGGGATTTACTTGAGGAAGGTCTCGTGGTGGCTTCGCAATAGTTAGCGGGCGGCAGTGAGTCTTTTTTTTAACCTCGGGACTGGGTAGAATTGAATCACGACGGTACAAAACAGGGGATGTCTCAAGTTGGGACGAATTGATTCCGGTTCGTCGATCCAGCCACCAACACTAAGAGGCCGTCACGAGGCTAGCGCGAAGTTAAAAATAATTGCTGGATGGAATCTCCGTCCTCTACTTGAAACTGCTCAATGACTTCATAAACCACTTCTCTTAATTTCTTTTTATACTTTAGTGCGTCAGCTTTATTCATAGAAAAAGCTGTAAAGAAAACATGGTTTTCATTTTGACTTATAATTTCAGCGGCATTTTTTGAAATAGCATTACATACCTGCCGAGTTAAATCTGTTAAGCCGTCACTCGCACTTAATCCTAAAAAGTCTAGCTGAGAACTAATAGGAATATTTCTATCCCCGACTTGAATAAGAGCCTTCTCGTTTTTTAAAATTTCTAGCACATCTTGAATCACAGGTTTTTCGAGACCAGTTCGTTTAAGAATTTCATCTAAAGTTGCACCCACGCCTACTTTACCGAGAGCCGCGTAAACTTGATATATTTCGGCCTTCTTAACTATGTTTGAGACATTTCGTGGCGAAAACTCTTTTGTCACCTCCGCAGCCAACCTTTCTTGCATACTTTTGATTTGCTCTAAAACATCAGGCAGCAAAAGATTTTTTGGCATAAGCTCGGGCTGATCGCGGTAAACGAGAAGTTCAAAAAAACGTCGGTACAATGGCGGTAATTTTAGAGCCGATTTTATTCTGAGCACGCTATCACGAGATAGGCCTTTTTTCTTAGCCAAAAATTCTGAGAGATAACTGCGAGAAGAGAATCCCACTTTTCTCGAAAAATCAGAAAGATTTATTTTGCCCTGCCGCTCATAGTGAAACTCGAGCGCCTTTTTTAAAAAGGCGCGCGAATCTGATGTACGCGTAAGCTTGATAAAATCGAAGGTATTAATTGCCGCCACCTAAACGAGGCTCGGAAGTAATTACACCGACATTTTCGACAACGATAAATACGCCGCCCACTTTTGTGCGGGTTGGGTATAACCCAAGAACGTAGTCATAGGCCTCTTCGTTTTCCGTAGAAATACTCACACAGTGAACGAAGTCCTTATCGAGCGATGCCTTTCCTGTTGCGGGATCACAACCCGTGACACCAATTCCGTTGACGCCTTCAATTTGAAAAACGGATTTTTGTAAACGATCTTTTACTTTTATGGCTCGCTTGGGGCTATCTAAAGCTTCGCCCGCAAGTGCCAAGTGACCCACTAAAACCATTGTTAAAACAAATATTTTTTTCATAAGTAGCCTCCCTTAATTTCTCGCCTACTTTAAATTATATGTTTTGTTAAATCAATGATTTTACTATGCATTTGTAAATTTTCCGTTCGCTTAGCGAACATCCGTTGCTTTTTCAGTAACGCAACATTTAAACAACTTTAAATCGCCCGAAATCCTCTTGCTAATATAAATTTCACAAACCTATACTTTCCTGTAACCATCACCTCATTCATTGGGAGCATCAAATGTATTGCATTTCAAAGTTTGTCTTAATGTGTTTAATTGCCGCAGGACAGTTCAGCCTAGCAGACGAAGTAAAAACAAAAATTGATCCCACAAAATTTAGTAGCGAAAAAGTTCATGAACAAATCTATTCCTGCGGAAAAACCCATTTGATTGGCCCGCTAAAAACATTTCCCTACTGTCGTGGCGGTGGTTTTCCAACCTGCACCCAACTTGGGGGCAGTATTAATAATGCGGAAAAAGAAACCCAATTGAGCGCCGACGAGGTTCGCCATACGATTGGTTTTGAATACTACATAGATTATCGCTTGAGATACCCTTACGAGTACCATAGTGATTACGATCTGGTTATTAATTCCTTCTTAGATAAAAAATCCCCTGGATCGCTCTTTTATTCTTTCAAAGAGTCCTACGAACGAAAGGGACAGGATCCTCGGGTTGAACAGGCGTCGTTAAAAATGAAAGGGTCACTGCCGTTATTTCAATTTGATATCAAGTCGACAGAGAATTGCGTCTACGACAAATGGGGCAACAAAGTTTGCAAAGAACCCACAATTGAGTATCGCAATATCGTTTGGAATGTCACAAATGATTACTTGCCGCGCTCTCCTTGGATCAATACGCAAACGAACTATGAGTTAAGTACATTTGCCGAAGTTGCGCGTTACCAAGAGTGTGTTGAGAGTCAGTTTCAGTAATTGTAGCCATCTATCTATCCACGGTGTCCTCAAGTCTAATTTCGGGTTTTAAAGACAAGAATTGCTGTATTTTCAGCCAATTTTTGAAGTGTTTTAAGGCTTGAAAAATTTTGAGACATCATCGGGTCCAGAAAAATAGCTGGTAATTTCTTTTTTGTATTTTCCCAATGCATATATTGCATGTATCGTTCAACGTAG
>JAWXAY010000074.1:0-3091 GCA_034439715.1 Pseudomonadota bacterium | reverse complement strand
AGTCAATCGAAGATTTAAAAAAGCGGACTATTGTTATTAAAGTAGATGACGAAACTATTATTTACCGAGTTTTTTAAAGAAAGGCACCCGATGACCAAACCACCAAAGCAGAAGTCCAAAAGACTAAAAGGCCACCTTTCCATAAGAGTGGACCAGGCCCATATTGAAGCCCTAAGGGCCCGTGGCGTCGATGTCGCGCATGAAGTGAGGGCTTATCTAGCTCTGTTAGCAAACCCCGGTTAGGAGCCCGTTTAGGGCTTATCCCTAATCTCGACGACGCATATCTCTGAAACCATGATTTCAACGTCGCCGTCGTCACCTTCAAAGCCGATTTCGATCCAGTGTTTACTCAACGGGTGATAGATTTTATCAAATTTAAAAGTCAACCCATTTTTAAGCGTAACTGACGCTGTCTCGTTGCTGCCGACGCCACCTAACAAAAAGATTAAATTAGGTGGCCAGATCCCTTTAACCAATACACTAAATTCTTCCACGTACTTTTCAGAGGCAACCCTATGTAATTCTGCACGAACCGCTTTTACTTCTGCTTTTTCCTGATCTGTCATTTTAGCCCTCCAGCTTTTTTGGATCCAAATTTAAAAATTATTAACCTGTTTTTAGCCTTTTTTTTGTTACGACTTGTTACGACTTGTTACGTCCTCCGTTACATCATCAAAGTTCAATGATTTCAATTACGTTACGACTGTTACAACCTTTTATGTATAATTCTCTTATGATATATACTTATCTTATTAGATTTAATATGTTTTCTAGTGTGTGTTATTTCTCTATACATCTAACAAAAAGTCGATTTAGGTCGAAACGGTCGTAACGTCGTAACAAAAAGGCCTTCAGATCAACTACGATGCTCATAAACTATGACTCCCTGCGGTAGATTCTGACGATTGAATTTCCAGAACGTACTACAAAACACTTAAATTTCAACATTTTTAGCACAGAATTGATCCGCATTTGAATTTTTCGGTCGACATGTGAAATTTGCATATTCAGGCATTTAGTCGCTATTTGTGAAACCGTGGTTTCCCTTTGCGCAGTGAGCCAAGTTGAAATTATATCGTTCCAAACGTCGCCAGAATAACGTGCCGATTGTTCAATAAGTGCCTCGTCCTGCGGAACCTCGTACCAGGTATTTCCATTTTTAAAACCCTCGACCGCTTCAGCGAAAAGCTGGTCACGGTCTTTTTTGATCTTTGAAAGATCGATAAAGCCAACTTCAATCGGCCAATAACGCCTAGCGCCAGTTTCATCTTTTACATAGTCATCTCGATTTGTAGATCCTGCGAACACACAGCGCCGTGGCCAATCTTTGGTCTTCCGACCGAACGAAGCCCGGTAGCGGTCCACCCGGCACGACACAGCCCGCTTTACGGCCGTTGAGTCAGCCCTGCTGAAAGAGTCTAGCTCCGCGATTTCTAGAATAAGGATTCCTTGCAGCAATTGATAGAAATCCTTATTCGATGGCGACTCCTGGGTTTCAGCAAACCACTTGCCGGCAATAAGCCCTAGCGCCGTGGACTTAGATTTACCCTCGGCACCCTCTAGAATAACCATGTTGTCGACTTTACATCCGGGGATAAAAGTTCTGGCGACCATGGAAATAAAGAAATTCTTTGAAACGGCCCTGACAAAAGCTGTGTCTTTGCCGCCCATGTAATCAATAAAAAAAGTTTCCAGCCGAGGTGTCTTGTCCCACTTGAGGGAGGTCATCCAATCTTTGGGCTCATTTTTAATAAACCTAGCGGCAAAAGCTTCAATGCACTTTTGCACGATTTCAGTCCTCAGAAATGGCATCCCGTAATGTGCCTGAAGGGTAATACAAAACTCGGTGCTGTCTGCCTCTTCCCACTCTCTGAATCCGGCCGGTGTGGCTATAAAAACCTTAAGGTAAAATTCATCGTACCAAATTAGGTTTTTGAAATCGGATTCTAAAACCTTAATAACATTTGCGGCATTGGCACAGGCCCCGTTTGCCGTTCGCGCCAGCTTAAGGCGCTCTATATTTGCCGACGAATCGGCGCTTATTTCAGTCAGAAAAGTTTTGTCTACAACAAGAATGTTGACGTTATTGACGTTATAATTTGAAGGGTTTTCTTTCTTTAAATTATGCTTAAAAGATTTATAGCAACTTTTGGCAAATTGCAGAGCTGCTTTATGTGGAGTTTTATAGGCCTTTGGAAATTCACTCTGATCGGAAAATAAAGGAGGTGAACACTCTTCTTTGTCTATTTCTAGCAGGTGGTCAACGCAGTCCTCTGGAATTGTACCTCGGCGAAACAAACCGAATACGTTTTTCTTCAGTATATTGTTCCGCCCCCGTATGGTGGCGCCGCTTTTCTGACCGCCTGGCAAGAAATTACCAGCGAACATGGTTTCTATTTTTTCTACCGTTTCCCAAGACAATTCAGGTAAGTCTTCAACGTGTTTTGTTAAATCGCCATTGATCCAGCGATAAGGCTTAAGCGTGTCGGGATGAATTGACGGTGGCAGAACTGTTTGCCGGCCAGTCCAAAGAATATCAACAAGCGTGATCGTGTTTCGCTGCATAGATCTGGTTTTAAATCCAGGTGCCGCTCGGTAGAAGTAGGTGAACTTTCCCTCTTTGCCGATTTTTATGCATGGGGATCTTGGCAACATGGCGATTATCTTATTTTTAATGTCGTCCTGTTCGCCCTCAATAGTTTTTTTAAGTAGATCGTATTCAGCCTTTGTGCCTTTAAAATCTTTTTCGTTAACATCGAATAAGTAATCAATATCAAACCCGACAATGCCGCTTGATGGGCCTAAGACAATACCGAAATTGTGTTGTGAGTGCTTCGCCAATAGGTCGTCAAATTCGTCTTCATTTATTTGTGTGTCTGAATACTTAGCCCAGCCTTCTGTAAAAGCCCGCTTTCCCTTTGTCGGTATTGGCGAAAAGCCAGCTTTAAAGTAGCGTTCTGCAAATTCCCCATAGATCCCCATAATTCCCATCATTCCCCCTATATATTGTAATAAATCACGTTGTCAGTTTTATGGCTTTGACTGCCATTGGGTTTTTTTCGGTTTTCGAATTTTTTCGGTTTTCGTTTTT
>JAWXAY010000073.1:0-39854 GCA_034439715.1 Pseudomonadota bacterium | reverse complement strand
TCACCGGGTAGTTGAGTTGCCTTTTTTTAAGGAATTTACAAAAACTTCATTGGTCAATCGCGAAGTCGAGGTTCCACTCGGAGTAGACTGCAATATCAGTGATTACAAAACGTCGATGAAAACGGCCAAGCTAGTTTGGGTTCCAAATCGAAATGGCATTTTTATCAATGTTGCGGCTGGATTTGCCGAAGGACTGGGCGCGAGTTGTGTGATCGTGGGTTTTAATGCCGAAGAGGGGACGACATTTCCTGATAACACTCAGGAATTTTTAACTTCACTTGACCAGTCACTTACTTATTCGACGGCCACTCAAATAAAAGTTAAAAGCTATACGACAAAAAAAAATAAGACCGAAATAGTGCATAGAGGCACGGAGCTTAACGCCCCCTTTAATTTAATGTGGCCTTGCTACGACTCAGCCAGTGAAAAATGCGGCCAATGTGAAAGCTGCCTGCGCTTTCAACGAGCCCTTGATGACGCCCTCAAGTTTCGTCCGCTGCGCGATTTAGAAATTTGAAAGATTTATGAAATACTTTTGGTTGGAAAAAGAAATCACCTATGATGGCTCGCAATTAAAACCGCTTTTTTCCTATATGAATGCTGGGCCTAGCGGCGATAGCATAGTGGCTTGGCAAGGGCCCTGTAATGTTCCCCTACACAATATGGTTGATGGCGAAGACAGACGTGAGCTTGCTAAAATCTCCTCAGATAAAATGCTACATTTTATAGTTGAAAAATTTCCGGCAAATCTTTCGTTTGCTGTGGCCGCTCAAAGATTACTGGCAGGTCAAGCGTTGGAAAGATTAAGAGAACTATGTACTGATAAGAGTATCGCTTTTGCTCTTACCCGCGCGGGCGATGACATATGGCTGAGCAAGAAAAAGTTGAGTATCAGTATTGCGACTGTAAGCCAAATCTCAAGTCTTATTCACTTTGCGATTAATATCTCAAATGAGGGCACGCCTGTAGAGACGCTTTCATTGGGTGATCTTAAGATTGAGCCAATATCTTTTGCAAAGATTCTTATGCAATCATTTTCGCGAGAAATGGATGAGCTTGATTTTGCCACCCAAAAAGTTTTTCCAGTATAGATTAGTTTCCCGAAGCTAAATATCGCATTATAAGATTTTCAACAACTTGATTGGTATCGATATTTTTTGTTCGACAATAATGATTAAATTTTTCAACAATGGATCCATTGACCATAAAGGTGGCTATTTTTTTTCACCTTTGTCCAGATGCCCAGTGAGATGAAACTCTTTGCCAAATAATAGGGCGAGTTTTACTTTTCGGACAAGGTCTTCTTCGTTAATGGGTTTTTCTAGAAAGTCGAAGGCACCTTCCTTCCAGGCTTGTTTAAGTGTGGCCCTATCACCATAGGCCGAAAAAAACATGACCGGAACAACTGAGCCTCGCTCGCGAATTCTTTTTAAAAATGTAATTCCATCCATGATGGGCATTTTGACGTCAGATATAATTAAAGAAACATCAACATTTGATTCCAATTTTTCGAGTGCTTCTTCGCCATTATTTGCAGTGACGATAGGGCAGCCTAATCCCTCTAACTGCATCGCGAGCAATTCAACAAGTAGGATCTCGTCATCGACCACCAAAATTTTATGCTTGCTAAATTCTTCTGACATGATTGTTCAATGTTATGCAATCTTGTTTGTGTTGAGTAGCTAGTTGTTGTGCTAACGCAAGGCGCGAGTGCCAATGAACTTCCCAATTCCTTGATTTTTTAAGTCTTTACGAATATTTCTACAACAATTGCATAATAAGGAGATGTCATGACACCAAGGGTAAGGGAAATTTTGAGTTGGTATGGATCAGATAACCCGGGAACTTTATCAAATTTATCGCGATTACTGAATCACGGCAGGCTAAAAGGCACAGGTAAGCTAGTTATTTTGCCAGTCGACCAAGGTTTTGAACATGGTCCCGCCCGAAGTTTTGCTATCAACCCCGATGGCTATGATCCCACATACCACATTAATTTAGCCATAGAATCAGGCTGCAGTGCCTATGCAGCACCCCTTGGTTCGCTCGAGGCTTGCGCTCGTGATTATGCCGGAGAGATTCCCTTAATTTTAAAAATGAATAACTCCGACTCACTTTATAAAGAAAAAGCTAATATTTCGGCGCTTACTTCAGGAGTAGAGGATGCGTTACGTTTGGGCTGTGGAGCTATTGGCTTTACAATTTATCCTGGTAGTCCTCGGCGAAAAGAAATGTATGAAGAAATTGCGAAAGCTGCAGGCCAAGCCAAAAAAGCGGGTCTAGTCGTGGTTATTTGGGCCTACGCCCGAGGAGAAAATATTTCGAAAGTGGGAGAGACAGCGATAGATGTCATTGCTTACTCGGCGCAAATCGCCTGCCAATTAGGTGCTCACATTGTAAAAGTAAAGGCTCCCTCAAGCCACATTGAGCAAGAAGACGCTAAGAAAGTTTATGAAGCCCAAAAAATTAGAGTGGCTTCGCTAGAAGATCGCACTCGCCATGTGGTTCAGTCATCATTTAACGGGCGACGTATCGTGATTTTTAGTGGCGGCGAAGCCAAGTCTACTGAAGAAGTATTGGCTGAGGTCAAAGGCTTGGCGGGTGGCGGTGGCTTTGGCAGCATTATGGGAAGAAACGCTTTTCAGCGACCCAAGAAAGAAGCCATCTCGCTTCTACAAGGTGTCATGGATGTTTTTAAAGGGCAAAATTAATGTCGCAAGAAAATCCGCTACGTGCCGAAAAACGAAAAAAACTTGATGCTCTTAGAGCCGCAAAAATTAATCCCTACCCCTATTCATTTGAACGAACGCACAGGGTGAGTGAAATTATTGAGCTCTATGAAACCAAGCTCAGCGCGGAAGAAAAAGTGGAAGGCGCCAAAGTGCGAATGGCTGGCCGTCTAATGACCAAAAGACCGATGGGCAAGGCAGCGTTTTTTAATTTTCAAGATCAAACTGGCAACCTCCAGGTTTATTTAAAGCTTGATGAGTTGAATGGGCCTGATGCCATTGTGTTTGATAACATTGATATCGGCGACTTTATTGGTATCGAAGGCATTGTATTTAAAACAAAAAAGGGCGAGCTCTCGATACGTGCGGGACATATTGAAATGCTTTGCAAGACGCTTGAGCCCCTGCCGGAAAAATATCATGGCTTGACAGATATTGAGGCCAAATACCGATACCGTCATTTGGATCTTATTATGGATTCAGCCTCAAGAAAAGTTTTCGAAACGCGTTCATTAATAATTCGAGAGTTTCGAAGATTCTTAGATGATAAAGGTTTTCTAGAGGTTGAAACTCCTGTGCTTCAGCCTATATATGGCGGAGCTGCCGCCCACCCCTTTTCGACACATCATCGGGCGCTCGACATGAAGCTTTTTTTAAAAATCAGTCCTGAACTCTATTTGAAAAAACTAGTGGTTGGTGGGTTTGAAAAAGTCTATGAAATTGGAAAAAATTTTCGCAACGAAGGTATCGACAGAACTCACAACCCTGAGTTTTGCATGTTAGAATGGTACGAAGCCTATACCGACTATAATTATCAGCAGAAACAATTTGAAGAGATAATTGCCACCGTAGTTAAAAAAATAAAGGGTTCTACAAAAATCAACTATCAAGGTAAAGAGATCGATTTTACTACTCCCTGGAAGCGTTTGACGGTTTACGGCGCCATTAAAGAGTTTGCGGGTATTGAAGTGGAGAATTTAAGTGTGGCGGAACTTTTTAAAGTCTGCAAAGAATTTGGTTCGGAATTAGAGAAGCCCTTAACTCATGGCGAGATGGTAATGGAGTTGTTTGATTTAAAGGTTGAAGATAAAATTTGGCATCCTACGATCATCAAAGATTTTCCGAAAGAAATTTCGCCACTCACCAAAGTCCATCGTGAAAACCCTCGCCTCGTTGAACGCTTTGAGCCGATTTGCGCCGGCATGGAGCTTGGCAACGCTTATTCGGAGCTCAATGATCCCGAAGATCAACTTGCTAGACTTCAAGAGCAAGAAGCTAAACGCTTGGTCGACGAAGAAGCCCAACCGATGGATGAAAATTTTATGCACGCCATAGATGTGGGCATGCCACCATCAGGTGGAGTGGGTATCGGGATAGAGCGAATAATTATGCTTATTACAGATTGCCCCAGCATTCGCGACATTATTTTATTTCCAACAATGAAGAAAGAACATTGAAAAAATATTTAGCGGGATTATTATTATTAGGCGCTTGTGAGACTCAGCCCACTAAAGTCTTTGAGAGTTCGAAACCTTTAATACCAAAAGCGGTAGTTTATGAGCTTTCAATTTCTGAGAAAACGGTTTTACTCGATTCCAGATCTGTCTTTCTTTTTAATCTTTCTCATATGCCAGGGGCCATTAATTTAAGTTGGGATGAATTTACAGATTCCGGGGCCAAGACTAAAGGGAGACTTGTTAAGGATCTCTATCATTCGGCTCGTAGGCTGGCTCGTTTAGGTGTGGGTCCCGAGAGTTCTATTGTTGTTATTGGCGAAGGTAGAGATGGTAAAGGCGAAGAAGGTCGGTTGGCCTGGACGTTACGCTACTTGGGGGTGACTGACGTACACTTTGCAAGTAAAGATTATTTTGACCAAACAAAGTGGATACATGTTAAGGCCGCGGAAATCGCATTACCCAGCATACCGAGCTGGAAACCAAAACTGAACAAGGCAATCATTGTTGAAAAGGAAGAAATTCAGAGACTTAGGTTGGCGGGGCCGAATACGAGTGCAAAATCTTTGGTCGTTGATGTACGTGATTCCCAGGAATTTTTGAAATCGTTACCTAGTGTGGTCAATCCAAACATCAGGGTCATAAACATTGAGTGGAAAGAATTTATCGATGAGAAGGGGCGGCCTAACATTGAAGTGGCACGTAAACTTCGCGGGGTAAACATTGGGAACGAAATGCGAGTTGTCGTAATTGGTGAAACCGGCGTAGAGTCTGGGCTAGTCGTTGAGGCGCTTCTAGCTTTAGGATTTTCAAATGCGGCGCATTTTCCAGGTGGCATGCGTGAGCTATCAGGATCCAAATGAACTTGAGAGTTTTGAGTCTTTTTGGTTTTTTTGTTATGTTAGGCATTGCCTATCTATTGTCTTCAGATCGCAAAAGAATTAATTACCGTACAATCTATTGGGGAATAGGGCTGCAGGTATTATTTTTTCTGTTAGTTGTGGGCATTCCCGCCTTAGAGTTGTCGGGTCCTCTAAATTTTATCTTTATTAAAATGAATGATGTCGTTAATGCCGTAATCGATTTTACCAATGCTGGCACGACGTTTTTATTTGGTCCGCTGGCTTCGCGAGAAAAAGTGGGCGGTTTGGTATTTGCGATCGAAATATTGCCGACAATTGTATTTACCTCAACCCTATTGGCAGTTTTTTATCATCTGGGTGTCATGCAAATAATTGTGCGAGCGCTGGCTTGGGTCATGTATCGCACCATGCGAATTAGCGGAGCTGAGGCGCTTGCCAATTCTGCAAATATTTTTGTGGGTCAGACCGAGGCGCCCTTGGTGATAAAACCTTACTTACTAAAAATGACTCGCTCCGAACTTTTGTGCATTATGATTGCTGGGATGGCTTCGACAGCTGGTGGAGTGTTAGTCGCTTACGTCAAAATGTTACGAGGCGAGATTCCTGATATCGCCGGTCACTTGTTAGCGGCGAGCGTATTATCTGCGCCTGCCTCATTTTGTATTGCAAAACTCATGGTTCCAGAAACAAGTAAACCAGAGACTTTGGGTGACCTACCTAAGGAAAGCGAAAAAATTGATAGCAATGTTTTTGAAGCGGCTACGCGAGGAGCTAGCGAGGGAATGTATTTGGCCTTTAACGTGGGGGCTATGTTATTGGCGTTTGTCGCTTTGATCGCATTTGTGAATTCATTCTTCGGTTTGTTTGGCTTGTCTCTCGAGTTAATATTTGGCTGGGCCTTTTCTCCGATTGCCATGTTAATGGGAATTCCCTGGGAAGACATAGGGGTAGCTGGAAAACTCTTAGGAGAGAAAACAGTATTTAATGAGTTTGTGGCTTATCTACATTTGGCGAGCAGTAGCGAATCAATTAGTCCTCGCAGTATGACTATTTTGACTTATGCCCTCTGTGGCTTTGCTAATTTTTCTTCAATTGGTATTCAGATTGGTGGAATTGGTTTAATGGCCCCAGGTAAAAAATCAGAAATTGCCAAGCTTGGTCTAAAAGCTATGATCGGTGGAAACCTGGCAACCTTTATGACTGCTTGTTTGGCCGGAGTGTTTATTTAGAAAGGTGCCACGCTCAAACAAGAATCAATTTACTGAACAAGTTTAGACATTCGGTGACTGCCAAAACTCAAGAAAACAAGATTTGCAATCCAGATTGAGAGAAATGGTGGAAGCGTGCCCGACTTGGCAAATCCCTCTCCCAAAATATACAAAATCCAATAAAGCACAATTAGGCCGATGCAAACAACCAGTCCACCGGAGCTGGCTTGTCTCTGATAGATATTGGAGCCGAGGGCCACACCCACCAGAGCAAATAAAAGACAGGCGATAGAAATGGCGATACGTTTGTGATATTCCACCTTAAGACTCAAAACGAATTTTAGGTCATCTTTTTTGCTTTCGATATTTTTGCTGATCTCTGAAAAGGCCATTGAGTGTATTGTTTTTTCTTTAAATTGCATAGAGATGGGATCAGAAAGAAAAATATTGTAGGTTTTAAAGTCTACTTTGGTGTAGGCGGTACCCTTGGTGTGATGGATATTGCCGTCGTCCAACTTCAATACTCCTCGTTGCTCTGATTCTGTCGAGTTTCTGCCAAACCTTCCGTCTTTAGCTATAATTGTCAGTGGGTTTACTGAGTCTCTTTCATCAAAAAGGAATACATTTGATAGAACTCCACTTTTAGCGTCTACCTTGTTGGCATATATAACAAAATCAAAAAACTCCGAAAAGGTTCCTTCCTTGATATTGGCTTCAGCTTTAGAACTACTAAGTTTTGTCATCAATACCTCAAATTTGCGGTTTCCCCATGGGCCTACTTCAAAACTCATCCAAAACGAAAAAAGACTGACAAAGATCGAGAGCACCAGCGCCGGTAGCGACAGGTGCCAAATGTTGAGACCTAGCGTGTGGAAGGCCAACACTTCGGTGTCGGAGCTGAGGCGGTTGTAGACAAACAGAATGGTGAATAAGAGGCTCATTGGTAGAATCACGGGCAGAAAACTTATGGACATATAGAATACGATGTTAATTAGGTTTAAAGTGCCAATACCATGCACTAAGACAAACTCGGTTAGCCTTAAGACCTGAAACATTAAGAGGATCAATAAAAAAACCACAACCCCAATCGCATAAACTGGGACCATTTGCTTCATAATATAAAAAAATGCGAGACGACCTCGAGTTAAATTCAATCTTTACCTCTTAATCTCTATGATAATTCGAAAGTTGACCTACCTTCAAGCAACCTGAGATACTAATTGCATGAAACGCGTGATGTTAGTGGTTGAGGAGCCCAAAGAAAGCCAGTTTTTAGAATCGCTGCTGCGAAAGCTTAAATTTGATATCGAGGTGATCAAGATATCGTTTATGGACAAATACCTGAGCTTTCGTCCCGAAGTGATCTTTGTGACGGCCAAAGGTAAAAAAATAAGTGGTATTGAAATTGCTAAAAGAATTAATGGTAAGGGGGAAGGCCCCAAGATTTTTTTAGTTGTTTCTCCACTCAGCAAACTTAAACCCCAAGATCTCATGAACGTAAACGTTTCGGGTTACGTTGAAACACCGATTAACCCAATAAAGGTCATTGAACTTCTGAGCCACCATTGCCATCTCGATGCGGCAGTTTTACGCGAAAATCTTAATAAGGCTTTGAAAGGTACGGCACCGAAGGCTGAAGGTCACGAAAACACCTTTGTGAAGTCTAAGGAGAATGTTTCCCATGAAAAGTCGTCCAAATATGTCAATTCAAAGTTTTTGAATTTTCAGCTGCCAGATCAAACACATATTAGTCGAGAAATTATCAATAAAAAAATGGAAGACATTCGTAAAGAAAAGGTGCCCGACGATTTTGATGAAAAACGCCAAGAGTTTGTAATGTTAATGTTTAAGCAGAAGTAGTGACGAACAATTATTTCTTTTTCGATTTAAACAAAAGTCCGACAATATCTTTGAGGTCACTCTTCCAGATATCAATTTTTTGAGTTTCGTTTTTTAGCCGTAAAACATTGAGTTCGCGTCGGGCATCAATAAATTGAGGATCTACTGCAATGGCGCGCTCAAATAATCCTCTTGCAACATCAGTGCGACCTATTTGTTTTTGAAACAACCCTTTTACAAAATGATAAATCGCATCATGTCGATCTTCAGGCGGAATTTGCTCTAACTGCTGTTCAATTTTTTTAATGTCGGCAGAGCCGCGATTTGTCTCTAGGAGCTTAAGCATGGCCCAAACACGATATAAAGTAAGATCTGATTTAGCGAGATTAAATTTACCTACTTCGGCAAAGGCTTCAAGAGCCTGGGTGGCTCGGCCGGCCTTCAAGAGAGCCTTGCCTCTTTCATAAATAGCTTCGGCCTTTAGGAGCTCATCAGCACGTCCCTGATCGAGTTCTTTTAGATATCGTTCTCGCGATGGAGCGTCTTTAATGACATTGAAGGCAGAGGAAATCAGCGAAAAAATCTTTTGATTGAGGTCAAAGATTCCTTTTGGCGCTTCCTTTGGGATTTTATCTGGATGAAAAATCTTTGCCAATTCATAATAAGCATTTTTGATTTCTGATTCCCTGGCATTTTTGCTAAGATTAAGAATCTCGAAGTAGTTTTTTCCGTCGGTTTCTTTTAATACCCGATTGAGACGGGCGCGAATCGCGTCGTAATCTTTGATTTCATCGCGTGCTCCAAAGCAAATAACTCTTAAAATTGCCAGGTAGTGAATGGCCACAAAAAAATCGCTTTCGTTATAATTCCCATCGGTGAGAAGTCGATCCACGGTTCGTCCGGATACCAACATTTTTTCAAATCCCGGGAGTCGTTTGTAAATCGGAGCCTGCAGGGCCTTTGTGAGGAGCGAGAAGGCCGGGCCCGAAATAATTTCTTGATCCATCCAAGTCACATAAAAAGCCTTCAGCCACGGGAATGGAATCTTAGAAAGAATCCAGTCGTGAAGGAGTACGTTAAAAGTTTCATTGTCAATTCCAGGGCCATCTTTTAGCTCTTTACTTTCACTAAAGTTGATGGAGACGGAGCTGTCGTAAATCGTCTTACTCAAACGAATAGCAAGCTGATCCGCCATGACTTCGAAAATGGCGTGGGGACTGATGAGGTTGGCTTCAACAAGGCGGGTGCCTAATTTTCTTGTCGATGGCATGGTAAGCGTCTCATCCACTTGTTCATGATTGATGAAGCCTTTCTCAACCAGTAGAGCGCCGAGATAGGACTTTGCGTGATTGGTATCAACACTAATTATTTTATAAGGAAGCAGAGAAATCCCAAATATATCGCCTTTGGCTTCGACGACATTAAGGTGGCCGGCAATTCCGCTATTGACCAGAAATCCATACACAATGGGCAAATCAAAACTGTGGATGCTATCAGTAGAGTCGATGGCCTTCCTGATATCTCGCGAATTGGCGCTGATATCAGAAAAAACTCGGAATAGCGGAGGCCTTGACAGCTCAGTCTTATCTGTCGTTGTGCTGACAACAAGTTTTAACACATCTTCAAGATTAAAGGGTTTGGTGATAAACTCAGCAGCATGACTCTTAATCATAGCGTCTTTGATATAGCGCTTATCCTTGTAGACGCCACTCATCAAATAGATAGGGGAGCTGCTCATGTTGCCTTCTGTAATTTTAGCCACCAGGTCGACGCCGCTAAGTTGAGGAAGCATGCAATCCACAAAAATAGCACAGAATTCATCGACTTTTAACTTTTCAAGAGCGTCGACAGCCTTGCCACAAATCGTAACAGCAAATCCCTTCGTGGCAAAAGCGCGCGAAAGCGCATCGCCTATTGATTTGTCATCGTCGACTACTAAGATTTTTTTGACAGCGCTCATCAATGCTATTTCGGCAAAAAGCATTCAAAATTGAAGGCATCTAACGGTGTTTCTCGCTGCATTAATGGGTCTGGTCTAGTCGACAAAAGAAATACCGTAGGTTAGGATTGCCCCTAATAGAGGGGTGTTATGGGATCGTTCACAAAAGATACATCAGATTCTCAGTTTGAGAAAGACGTGCTAGGTTCGCTGACACCAATATTAGTAGATTTTTGGGCCGAGTGGTGTGGGCCTTGTCGAGCACTCTCACCTAAATTAGAAGAAGTTGCTCAGGAATTAAATGGAAAGATCAATATTATGAAGGTGAATGTAGATGAAAATCCCCAGACTCCTTCAACTTATGGCGTACGTGGCATTCCGACTCTCATTTTATTTAAGGATGGTCGCGAAGTCGCTCAGCTTGTCGGTAATCGCGGTAAAGATGAAATTCTTACGATGATTAAAAATTCAATTTCTTAGACTCCTACTGGCTCGATTCACTCGCAGTTTGGTGTGACTTTGTACCAATTTACCTGACGTTAGCGGACCTTGTGGCGGCTATTTGGCTTTGGCAGCAGAGAAAATGGGGAATAACGCTATTTTTTTTAGTTGCTGGATCTCAACTAATTGCTTATTTGGTCTAAAACAAAAATTTTCGATAACTTACGCTTGAAATAATACCCAGACACAGCATTGTCGAAAACATACTGGATCCGCCGTAAGACAAAAGCGGTAACGGTATTCCGACAATTGGCAAGAGGCCAATAACCATTCCAATATTAATAGCCATATGACCAAAGAGATAACTGATACAGCCCACTACCATGAGAGAACCAAAACGATCTTTGGCTTGAGAGCCAATTCGAATGGCTAGAAAAAACAACATTGAAAAAAGGCCGATGGTTGTGAGTGCTCCGACAAAGCCGTGTTCTTCGCTGAGAACGCTAAAAATAAAGTCGGTGTGTCTTTCTGGCAAAAATTCGAGCTGTGCTTGAGTGCCTTTACGAAAACCCTTGCCTAAAAAGCGGCCGCTGCCGACGGCAATTTTAGACTGAATACTGTTGTACCCACTGCCGCGAGGATCCTTGTCAGGTTCCATAAACGTTTCAATACGATTTTTTTGATACTCTTTAAGTCCATATTTCCAAGCTAGGACTGAACCAAACAAACCTAAAATTAAAGCTAGTATGACGATATAACGGCGAACTCCTACAAAAAGTATCATCGAAAATCCGACGACGGCAACTAGGAGGCCGGTGCCTAAGTCAGGTTGTCTGACAATGAGGGCGAAGGGAATCATGACAATTAAAAGAGGAACGATTAAATCAGTTATGCCCAATCCGCCGGATTTGCTTTTAGTTGATAACACTTTGGCAAGAATTAGTATCAAGGCTAATTTCATTGTTTCTGACGGTTGAAAGCTCGAGAAGCCAAGGTCCAGCCAGCGTTTGGCTCCGTAATAAGATTTTCCGACATAAGGAACCAACGCCAAAAGGCCTAGATTAATAACGTAAATGATGAGAGCAAAGCGGCGGTACCAGTCATAATTAAAAAAAGTGGCAATCGAGAAAAGGCACCATCCTGAGATCAGCCAAATAATTTGTAATGCAAACAAGCGGTTTAAGTGAGAGGCGCCACCTTGGGTAGCGCTAAAAAGATTGACGAGTCCAATAAAATTGAGCGCCAAGATGTAAATAACAAACCACCAGTCAATTCTTTTTAAAAATGTTCTCTCTTCAACATTCATTCCTGTAAACCGACTCATTCGGTGACTACCTCATTTTTGGGCTCACTCTTTGGCTCATTTTTGGGCTCGTTCTTTGGTTCGCTTTTTGGATCATTAGTTGCTTTAGCGACAGGTTTGGCAACTTTTAGCATTTCAGGGTGATATTTTTCAAAATAAGCTTTAATGACGTCGCGGACAATGGGCGCGGCGCCCGTGCTCCCGTGACAAGAGTGTTCTGCTAAAATCGCTACTGTAATTTCAGGGTTCACAGGAGGGGCGTAACCAATAAACCAGCCATGGTGTCTTTGATTAAGGGGTTTTGAGGCACAATCGGCATAAGCCGCCTCGGAAGAAGCAAAGGAGTAAAGTTGGCCGGTACCGGTTTTACCAGAAATTTCGACTCCAGGAATTTTCCACCAGCGGGCCGTGCCATTTTCGCCATTGGCAACCTGCCACAAACCTTTCTTTACAGTTTTAAAAGTTTCTTTATCTATAAATAGTTGATTATCTTGTTTCACAGAAAGATCTGATATTAGGGTCGGTTGAAATTCTTGGATCGTGTGATTTTGGTAATCAGTAATTTTTTTTACTATAAACGGACGATACATGGGGCCTTCATTAGCGATGGTAGCATAGGCCATGGCCATTTGAATGGGAGTTGATAATACAAATCCTTGGCCAATCGAATTACTAAGCGTTTCGCCCAGTTGCCATTCTTCGCCGATAGCCGATTTTTTCCAGGCTTCGGTGGGAACGTGGCCGGCTATTTCTCCAAAAAGGTCGATTCCTGTTTTTTTACCAAGACCTAATGCAAAGGCGTACTCCGCAATTTTATCAATTCCTAACAAAATTCCCAATTTAAAAAAATAAATATTACAGGATCGCTCAATAGCCTGGAACATATTTACGGTGCCGTGTCCTGTCTTGCTCGCACAATGATATGGCCGAGTGCCCATTCTCATAGAACCAGTACAATATTCAGTTTTCCACGGAGAAATCTTTTTTTCCTGTAAACCGGCCAAGGCCAAAATCGTCTTGAAGGTGGAACCAGGAGCTGAATGGTACTGAATAACTTTGTCAGTTAAGGGGTTATAGGGGTCGTTAATTAGCTGAGCCCAAAATTCTGAAGACATTCCCGAGGAGAAATTGTTGGGATCAAATGACGGTGAACTTACCCAGGCGAGTACTTCGCCATTGTTTTTCATGGCCACGAGCCCACCGATACGTTTTTGCCCTACGAAGGAGCTAAAAGCTGTCTCTTGAATATCTTTGTCGATAGTCAAATACAGATTTTTTCCCTGTAGGGGTTGTGCATTAAATTTTTTAATACTTTCTAAGAGTTCTTGGCTTAAAGTTTCGGCCCCACGACCTCTGGCATCAACCCCAAAATGTTGAACGCCGTCCTTACCTCTGATTTCTTCGTCCCGAAATCTCTCCAAACCTCGTTTGCCAATTTGGTCACCTTGTCTAAACTTGAGATCGCGGTATTTCTTGTTGAGGACAGGTATTTGGTTTTTTGTTATTTCACCAACAAAACCTAACAACTGGGCGCTATTTTCTTTTAGTGGATAGCTTCTTAAAATAACTTCTCTAATTGTCAGGGCAGGGTGGTCAATGCGCATTAAGCGCAGCTTAAAAACTTCTTCAAGAGAAAGATTTTCTTTTATTTTTACAGGTTGAAAGGCGCCATTCTTTCTTCGACTTTTGTTAATCTCATTTGATATTTGAGTGGGGTTTAGTTTCAACGTCAGGGCCACAGCCTCGATGGTTTTTTCAGAATCCTGTAAGTATTGAGGCACGATGGCAGCCTCGGTACCAATAAGATTTTCGACCAAGACGCGACTATCCCTGTCGTAAAAAAGTCCGCGAGGCGCCGCGATCGTCGTTTTTTTGCTAACGTTTTTTTCAGAAACAAATCGTAATTCGCCCCCACGCATAATTTGCAGATACCAAAGACGCAAACAAAATATGACAAAGAAAAAAACCACAATGACGTAGAGAAACCAGTAACGTTGTTGATACTCCCTGGTTTCTTCGGCACTATCGACGTAATGCGCTCTCATAGTCTACGAAATCCAAATTCCCCGGGCTCCTGAAAATCAGTCAACTGGTCAATTTTTTTTAAAATACTGTATAAAAGAGGCGCAATGATGGGTGTCAAAAAAAATTCCATGAGCCAAGCGCCCCAGCGTGGAGAACGTAAAAAATTTGCTTCTAAGTTAAAGGAGAGCAGCCAAGAAAAAACATGGTAGGAGAAAATAGAAATAAGGCAAGACATCAAAAAATAACTTGAGCCTGTCCAAAAAAACTTCATACGAACGAGATGAGTTGTCAACGCAACAGCGAGCAAAGAGAGAAAGAAAAGATTTACCGGTTTCGAGCTCAAAGTTATGAGAGTAAATCCTAATAAAACTAAAGTGAGCAGGCTGATGCCAATTCTTCTATAAATAGTAACATAAACTATAATGGGTAACCACAAATTAGGAGGAGGAATTGGGTGAAAAACCTGAAACCAAAGTGCTGTTTGAAAAAGGCAAAGAACAACTAGCAGTAGGTAAACAAGGCCCATGTTTGCTACGGTCTGATTAAACTCTTTCACTGTGAGGGCTCCACTGGTTCTTCGGCTACTTTCTTAAGTACCAAGACTTCATCGAGATTATAGGGATTTACATCGGGCTTTATTTCTATAATCTGACTAATTCCATTGGCATCTCTTTCTGCACTGACGATTTTGCCAATCGGTACTCCGCGCGGAAAAATCTTATTGATTCCGCTAGTCGTCACAACGTCACCCACTGCGGCATCATCTGCGCGTAAGATATACAACATTCTTAATTTATCTCGCGAGGCGCCCTCAATAAGGCCATGTGCTCGGGTTCTTTGTATCTGCCCATCTACAACAGTGTTTCTATCGGAAAGAAGAAGAACCTGGGACGAATGCGTTTGTGGCCTAAAAATATAGCCAATAACGCCATTAGGGGCAATGACGGGCATGAAAGGTTTAAGTCCATCTTGGCTGCCTTTATTAATGCGAATTGTTTCATAGTCCGCATTGATATCAATCCCAATGACCCTAGCAATGAGAATTTCAGATTTAGATTCTTTCTTAAAATCCAAAAGGCTATTCAAATGTTGGTTTTCTTGGCTGAGTTCTTCAAACTGAGTCATGCGAGCTTTTAATTCTAGATTCTCTTTAAGAAGTGCCAGATTTATTTTTTTAATATCCAAAAGATTGAGGTAGAACGCGGTTGTCCTTCTCACACCTGTGCTAAACTCGGAGTAGCCTTGATTGACAACCCCTAAGGAGGCGGAAAAGGGGACCAAAAACCAAGGCATCTCTCCGTCCTTGCGCTGAGTGTTAATAGCCAGAAAGGGCAGTGCAATTAGCAACGCAATCACACATATTTTTTTTATATCAAAACTAAAATAGTTCATCTTCAGGGGCTCCTTATTAATTTTGTCTTATTAACGCATGAGAAACAAGGTAAAACTCATCCTACAAAGCACTTGAATTTTTGAGATAATAAATATGAAATGTATATTCTGCGAATCTTAGGAGGCATTATGGCAATCCGGTCACAAACCCGCAAAGCAACTAACGTACTTTTATTTTTAGGCATAACAGTCGTTTTTGCGCTTTTTGGAATTCCGTCAAGTAACGTTGGCAACGTAGGTGGAGGCATTGTAGCCACTGTGAATAAAGGCGTTATTTCTGTGCCGGAGTATAAGCAAGCCGTAGAACGTAAAGAACAAATGTATAAAATGTTTGGTAACCAGTTTGCTGGGTTTCAGAAAATGATTAAGAAGCAGGCACTAGATGAGCTAATAGGCTTAGAGCTAATTTCTCAGGCTGCCGAGAAAGAAGGTGTTTATGTTACTGACGCTGAAGTTACAGACTACGTCATTGAGATTTCCGCCTTTCAAGTAGATGGCCGCTTTAATAAACTTACTTACGATAAGTTGTTAAAGAATAACAAACTAACAGCCGCAAAATTTGAAGGGGATATCCGCAAAAGCCTACGAAATGGAAAAGTAGCCGAACTTATGAAAATTGCCCTCGATCCCTCTGCCATGGAGCGGAAAAAAGAAGGCATAGTAAAGGATACTAAACTTAAAATTGAGTACGCAAAAATTGAGCCCAAGGAACTGGCGCCCAAGCTTCAGGTCAGCGACGATGACATAAAGCAAGCGATAGCAACGCGCGAAAAAGAAATTATCACTTATTTCGACGAACATAAAATGGATTTTCGCAAAGAGGAAGAAGTTAGAGCTAGGCACATTTTAATAAAAGCCAAAAAGTCAGACGCGGGAAGTGAGGCAGAGGCCTTAAAAAAAATTACTGAAATATCTGGTCAAGTCACAGCCGACAATTTTGGCGAAATGGCGTCTAAATTCAGCGAAGACTCGAGCAAATCGAAACAAGGCGATCTGGGTTTTTTTGGACGAGGACAGATGGTGCCAGAGTTTGAAACCATGGCATTTAGTTTAACTCCTGGAAAAATAAGTGCTCCTGTAAAATCTGAATTTGGGTATCATCTGATTAAGGTTGAAGAGAAAAGAGCCGCCAAAGAAACTTCATTTGAGGAGGCAAAAAAGGAGATTGCAAAAATTCTTACGCTCAGATTAAAAACTCAGTCCGTTAGCCAAACATTAGCGGGTCACCTTGAAAAAAAGGATATGAGGGCAGTAGATGAGTGGCTGAAAACATGGGGAGTTAAATGGCAAGAGTCTGCCGAGTTTACTTTAGAATCCGCCCAGATTCCAGGACTTGGTGAAAGCACAGAAGCGGTCGAGGCGGCAATTAGGTTGAATAAAGACAATCCGTTGGCAGTTAAGCTAATCATGAATGCCGGTGTGGGGTATGTCCTCCGTTACAAATCGATAGTCAAGGATTTGAAAGACGCCAAAGAACCCGACAGCGATAAATGGTTGGCGCAATCGCGAGCTCAATCAGCAATAGGTGAATGGACCAAGAAACTCAGAGATCGCGCAGACATCGCCTATAACGATCGATATTTATCAGAAACAGGCGAAAGTTCGAGCGGCGAAGAGTAAACATCATTGTATTTTTTTAGCCGGTAAATTCTTTGGAAAAGGCATAGGCCTCTTTAACAAAATCAAGATAGCCAGGACCATAAATAAAATTCGGCAGTAATAACAGGGACACAAAGAGGTACAGCGCCGTCAGCCAGAGATTCGCTAATAGGCCTGCCATAAAGGTCTTTGTTTTAGGACTTATCCAGGCGCGCAAAATAAACATGACCAACATCAAAGCGAGCTGAGCTTTAAGCATCTTTCGGATATTTTCTCTCTCAGAAAAAGTATTGAGCGCCGAAACAATCTTTTTATTAGATAAAAATTTAGCTATCTTTTGCACCTTGGGATTTAGCAAGAAGTTAAAGGGCTGTTCCGTGCTTTGGGCAGAAGGGGGTTGCAAGTTGGGAGCAAGTGGGAGAGGACTTGATTGGGGAGCAACAGACGGCGCATTACTGGGAGTATTAGAAACTGTATTGGATGGATTTGAAACTTTAAATTTTTTAACTTGGTCTATGGTTTGAGCAGAAACGGTAAAAGAGGTTAGGGCTAATAAAATAAGTAGGCATCGCTTCATCAAAGATATTCTATCTTATTTCTTGACCGTCTTGAAGGGTTGTTTGAGGATAAACAAAACCAAGGGAGGGGATATGGCCTTTAGCACAGATTTATTACAGGAATTATCACCAAATCATTTATTAAAGCATCCATTTTATCAGGCTTGGGTCAAGGGCGAACTGCCTTTGGAGTCACTGGGATCCTATGCTCGCCAGTACTTTCAACATGTAAAACAATTTCCACGGTATCTCAGCGCCACACATTCTAACTGTGATGATATTTCTCAGCGCCAGATCCTATTAGAAAACTTAATCGATGAAGAGCGTGGCGACCGAAACCACCCAGAACTTTGGTTATGCTTTGCTGAGGGTATCGGCGAAACTCGAGAGTCCGTGATCAATGAGGCACCTAATGCGGCAACTCAAGATCTTATTAATACCTTTTTTGCATTCTCTCGGTCTTCATACGAAGAAGGATTAGGCGCCCTGTTTGCTTATGAGAATCAAATCCCCGAAGTGGCAGCGTCAAAAATTGAGGGATTAAAAAAACACTACAACATCTCAGACGAGCGCACATTAGATTTTTTTAACGTACATCTCGAGGCCGACAAATGGCACTCACAAGTGACCGCTGACTTGATAGATGGTCTAGATGACCTGCAGAAAGAACGTGCTCGCCGTGCAGCCCATGTTATTGCAGAAAAGATGTGGAGTCTTTTAAGTGGAGTTTATTCCCACGTATGCTAATGCCATAGTTTCGACTCTTAATGTGCGAGGTGTTCAGCTTTTTGTTCACCTCGGATTTTCAGAAGCTGAGCGGGCAAATAAACAAGAGGTATTAGCTGATATTAATTTCTATTTTACAGAAGAGCCCAAGGCCATAAAGTCGGACTTACTTAAAGACACTATCTGCTATCATACTCTTATTCTTGATTTGCGTGCCTTTTTAGCCGAAAAACATTTTGCTATGCTCGAAAAGCTGTCTTCAGATATTTTTGAGTTCCTCTCTCAGAAACTTGATATCAATGCAAAGCTTCACTTGTCGATTACCAAAACTCAACCCCCAGTTGACGGACTACTTGGGGGAGTAAAGTACAGTAAATGGTCATTTTAGGTCTTGGTTCTAATATTGGAAATCGAAAAAAAAATATTTCTAGGGCCATTTGGGAGATTGAGTTTCAAGGTCTATTAGCAAATATTAAGGTATCGACGGCCTTTGAGTCGGACGCTCTTTTGCCAAAAGACTCACCGGACAGTTGGAATATTCCATTTCTAAATTTAGCAATATCTGGAGACACTACCTTTAGTCCATTTGAACTTCTTGATCTTTTAAAAGAAATCGAAAAAAAAATAGGTCGAGAGAAGTGCGAGCGCTGGGCGCCGCGAGAAATTGACATTGATATTTTATCTTGGGGAACGACAAACATTGAATCTGAAAAGTTGAAAGTACCTCACCCAGAAATTTTAAAGAGACCCTTTGCCCTTCTGCCACTACTAGAACTAGCGCCATTGGGCTTAGAAACCAATCAAGTTCTTAAAGAATGGCAGAAAAAAACCCCTTTTAATACGAAGCCCATATCTTGGCAGGCAGGCATGCCACAATTAGTGGGAATACTTAATCTTACTCCGGATTCTTTTAGTGATGGCGAAGCCCGTATGGAATCCGCAGTCTTTGTTAAAAAACTTCACGACTTGGTAGCCAGCGGTGCTCAAGTCATAGATATTGGCGCAGAAAGTACGCGCCCTGGGGCTAGCCCGTTATCAGCGGAGAAGGAGATCGAACGACTCAAGTGCCTATTCCCAGAAATTTTAAAAATTGTCAGTCAGAATAATTTAGAAGTTGAAATCAGCATCGACACTTATCATCATGAAACAGCAAAAAAACTCTTGGAATTAAAAGTCGACTGGATCAATGACGTCAGTGGTGTGAGTGACGAAAAAATGATTTCGGTGCTTAAGGACTTTCAAGGTGATATTGTGTTTATGCACAATCTAGGAATTCCGGCCAATAAAAATGTCACACTGGACACTAATTGTGATGCTACTGAAGAAATTATGACTTGGGCCAATGAGAAAACCACCTACCTCGAGAAAATGGGAATTCAAAAGGACCGTTTGATATTTGACCCCGGAATTGGTTTTGGTAAGACTTCTCAGCAGAGTCTTGAAATATTAAAAAGAATTGAAGAATTTAAGATTCTGGGAGTGAGATTAATGGTTGGCCACTCTCGGAAGTCATTTCTGAGTCAATTTACTTTGAGAGAATTTGGGGAACGAGACATTGAAACAGTAGGCGCCTCCACGTTCTTGGCTACAAAAAGGATTCACTATTTACGAGTTCATGATATTGAATTGCACAAAAGAGTTTTTAATGTTTTGGGGCCGATAAACAGGTGAGCGCCAATTCTTGGCGCGAAAAATTTAAAAATGCAGTTATCGAGCTAGAAGCCCGGGTTATTATGCCCGATCGGCCGCCTTCGCTTTTGCCCACGCTCGAAGGTCTTAAGCTCTTAGATCTAAAGTATGATCCTAAAAAAGTGATAATGGTAGCGGGAACAAACGGCAAAGGTTCAACTGCGGCCACACTTGAGGCGCTACTCGTGGGTGCTGGAAGGAGAGTAGGGTTATATACTTCACCACATTTAATCGAGACTACCGAACGCATTCGTATTCAGAGTAAGAATGTGGATTACGAAAAATTTTGTCTGGCACATGACAGAATAAAAAAGGCGTTGCCCCATAAAGTTTTAAGTCATTTTGAAATGTTAACACTAATGGCGCTGGAGATTTTTTTAAACGAATCACCTGTATTGGACACAATGATTTTTGAAGTGGGATTGGGTGGCACGTGGGATGCCACTAATGCCATTGAACACAAAACGTCTGTTATTACAACCTTGGGACTCGACCACCAAGATATTTTGGGCGAGAGCCTGTGGGAAATCGCGAAGAATAAGATGGGAATTGTGCGCGAAGGCGATGCCGAGCACAAAGTAATTCATGCGCCATGGCCGTCTGAAATTGCAAAACTCTTGGATGGCTATAAGAATAGGTCTAAAGCTCGATTTATAGAGCGAGAAAGCTTTAAATACGAAGTTTTGAAAAGTGCGGAGGGCCCCAGTTATTTTATCGATACCAAGTGGGGCAGAGCAGAGATTCGACTGCCGGGTTTGCGGGGAGCTCAAAACATTGCTTTGGCGCTGACAGTTTTTAGTGAACTGGGCTTTGATCCATCGAGATACCTTCAATTGTTACATAATTTAAATTGGCCGGGGCGCATGGACTCAGTCAATTATAATTCAAAAAAAATATATTTTTCAGGCGATCATAATCCACAAGGCGTACAAAGTTTAAAAGAGATTCTTGAACATCATGAGTATGAGAATATTTACCTATTGATAGGTGTTGGTAAGAGTAAAGACTATAGTAAAATGCTCGAAGGTTTTTTTAGCATTCCACGGGCTCGAGTGGTTTTAACAGAAACGCCTTTTCGTGGTCTTGAACTCAAAAAATACGGAGCTTGGTCAGAGCGGGCTTTTTTTAATGATAAAGACCCAATGAAAGCACTTAGTCAAATATTAGAAGTGGCAAGTCCTAAGGATATGATTTTGGTTTCAGGCTCACTTTATTTAGTTGGGGCGGTGCTAGCTAAACTTAAAAACTAAGTCGGCCTAGAGATTAATAACTCGGTATTTTCCGCCTGAAACATAAATCATAAATCGGTTGGGTTCTAATCTGATCAATAAGCCCTCTTGTTTTTCTTTATCAGTCAAAGCAATCCGACTAACTATCTCACCATCACCTTTATAAATGATGAGTTCGTCTTCAGCCTTGAATATTAAGCGATTATCAGAGGCCAATAAAACCTGTCTTTCTCTGTTCGAGCGTCTCTGTTGGAGGGGTAAGTCAATGATTTGCATCGAGCCTTCTTTATCATAAACAATTATCTGAGGCTTTACCAAATCCAAACCCAATAAATTGGCAGCGCGATTGCCCAAGACATCGGATTTATGATTCGCTAAAAATTCATGAAGATGATAGGCATCTATTTCAAACTTCGCATTAAGAAATGAAACGCCATGATCGCCCACAATAGTATAGCCACTTTCAGTTTTATTAACTGCTTGGACATTTCCAACAAAAGAGTAATCTATCTTTGGCTGAGCGCTGGACAGTAAATCAACCGCTTGAAATAAGTTGAATTCCGAATTAAAAATAAACGCGTTTTGGCCATTTTGTATGACGCTCAAATCTGATCTTCCAAGTGTTAGGTGTTCTGAAATATCAATTTTTTTAAAAGACAATTTGTTGTTTTTATTAAGTACAGCGATTGACAGGTATTTGGCCTTCGGTGAAATTCTAAAGCCAGGTTTCAAGTGAGTGACCATTTGTTTTTCGTCTTTTTTACCTTCTACAATCAGAAAATCAGCAGCTCGAAATGCAACTGTATCATTTAACTCAATCGTTAAACTCCTTAAGACAAAACTTTTCTTTACTAAGCTGTATATGCTAATCCAATTAAATTGAGGTGTGGAATCGGTAAAAAGAATTTTGTTGGGGTCGCTTCCTCTTAGGGCTTGTGCAAATTCAGTGCTTCCTGTTGGTGAAATAATTTCCAGTTCGACTTTATTGCCTTTAACCGATATAAAGCGATCTCTCTGTTGTAATGCCCGCAATCCGGGGTAAAATTCTACTCCGTCCCAACTGTCAGCAAAGATATCTTCGCCTTTAGGAATCGGGTTTGCTAACTTTAAACCACTGATTTTAACTTCATTAGAACCTACAAAACTCTGAGGGCAGCTGAGGTCAGCTTGGGCACTATTAAAGCTGAGACCGGCAAAAAAGAAAACAATCTTTCTAAGATTAAGAAGGTGGTTCACTAACATTCTCCCACGAATATGGTTTGAGTTTCAGAGTAAACTTTGCAACGGGTATGCCAATGTGAAAGGCAACAAGAGTGAGGGGGCATATATCTATAATGCATAAAGTTGGCAGGCTGCCGACAATTGTCACAGATGAAGCCTTAAAAAAAACGCCACTATTTTAAAGTGGCGTTTTTATGCATATCGCTCCCATTGAGGGGGCAATTTACAATATTACTTCTTGAAAGAAACTAGCTCAGCAGCGACTTCTAAACCTTGTTGCCTAAGAATTGCTTTTAGCATTCCGTTGATCGGAATCAACTTGGGGTTAATCCAAACTTCAGAGATGTTTTCAGTTGCAACATCTTTTACTTTCACAAAAAGACAATCATATGTTCCAGCAGGAACTGTGATGTTCGCTTCTTTTTGCTCTAGGATTTCTACCTCGGGAGTTGCGGGTGGAGTTTGTTTTTGTCCATTCACGATCATTTCTAAAATTGTTCCGTCTTCTTTGCTAATTAACATTTGCACTTTTTGTTCTTGTCCGGCAATAGAGACATCTTGATTTAACCAATAGCCAACTTCAGTTTCTTTCTTAACTTCCGTGGCCATACTGCCTTCTAGATTCATAACAGAAATTTTATGTTCCATCTTTTGTCCGACTTCCCAAAATATTAATTGAGTTGTAAAAGATGGCAGCAGCGCTTGTTGAATTGCCAAAGCGTTTACGACATTTGCTTGGCTGAAGTTGGCACCTAAGACTAGGGCTAAAATTGACATTATTTTTATCACTAAGAACCTCCTTGTATTAATCTGATGTTAATCATCGCTATCGAAGATAGCCCCGTCAAGCCCAGAAAAGTTGCATAAACGGCACAAGGCACAGAAAGACGCTGCGTCGAAAGTGACAATTGCCGGCCTAGTGAAAACTATTTTTACAGTGTATATTTAATGCGTAGTCACTTAATAGTCACTTAATAAAGCTCCTGGGGTAAATGTCATTTATTTGCAAGGTATACGTCTTGCACAACAGTACTAAGGATTATAGTCGGAGGCCAAATGACGGTTAAATTTTTTAAAGCTTTTTTGGGTTTATTGGTTGTGGCAACTATAGTTTCGGCATGTGGGAGCAACGCACGGAATCGTAAGGCTAGGGGTGTGACACCACAAGGCGGACCTAGTGGTAGTAACCAAAAGGCCGCTGCTGGCTTAGATAGGTGGCTGGAGCTCGAAAAGAAAAAACCCGATTCCGATTTTAATAAATCGGCACCTGACCAATCCACATTTGATATGAGCCGAGCAGCTATTGATGGGTACAAGAATTCTGTTAAAAGTAAAGATGATAAAATTGAACAGAAAAATCAGGCCCTGCAGGCGCTGATGGGACACGTTGAAATTAGCACTCAAAAGAAGGACGATACACACCTTGCAGTTTCCGTAAAAGTTTTTAGTGATAGGTCTGAAACTAAACGCAGACACTTAGTGAATTTTACGGGCGATATTACCCCCAAAACTGGTATCGGACAGCTAAAAGCAGAAATATTAGACGACGACCTGAAGCAACTTTTAGACAAGCAAAAGAAGCAACTTCCGGTGGCTCCGAAACCTAAAAAATCCGATTTGAATGCGCTAAAAGGGGAGCGTTTCACAGGCGATGCAAAATGTTTTGATCCTTCTTGTTATAATATTCTGATTCGAATTTTCGATAATAAAGAAAGAGGTTTTTTAGCTTACTTATATCGTGTAGTAAACTTGGTCGATCAAAAAACTGTCACTATGGCCAAAATTTTATCTCCGCTACAAAAATCAATGGCGGAACATCTGAAAGAGGGCGACTTTAAAAAAGATGGATACCATTTTAAATTAGATGTCGTCGACGCCAAATTTAGCTTCAAGTCAGAATATACTTTGTCGTTGGTCAAAGGTGAATTTTATATGGAAATTCAGATCAGCCAACAATCTAGTAATGAGACACCAAAAATTATTACAGGTTCAGGATATGGCACTATTGCCGACCAACATTTAGAAGAGTACACAGTTTTACTTCACCTTTAATCTAATCAACCGATAAGTTAGATGGAGAGGGTTATGGTCATAAACGAAAAACAGCTTCTTGAAAACTTTGAAAATGACTGGGTTCTTATTAATGAACTGACCTCAATTTGCATATTAAAACTACCTGAATATTTAAATAATGTAATGGTGGCTGTTGCTAATAAGGACTTTGCAAAATTAGAACTTCACGCTCATACATTAAAAGGTAGCGTCAGTTATTTTGGTTATGAGCCCCTACGCGAGGCAAGTCATCAACTGGAAATCGCTGGACGCGAGAAAAAAACTGGTGGTTTGGACATTCAGCTCTCAACTTTACAGCAAGAATTTAAAGTTTTTTATAAGGATCTCGAGGAATTGGCACAGAAAGCGTATGCCAACGCCGCTTGAGAATTCCGGAAACTATTCCTAAATAAAGAATTAAAGTCAAAGCGTAGCCCAAACAGAAAAAGGTTATTAGTAAAAGGTCACTCATCTGTGACGATCTCTTTATTTATAAGGCTCAATAGGTCTCTAAATTTTTGTAGCAAAAGTGATTTAGTCCTTAAGTCGAGGGGCCTGCGCAGGCTCTCTAGGATCAACTCTAGTTCTTCACACTGACTCTTAACTCTTAAAACATCCATGTTTCCAACCCTCCATGGCTGGCCTTATATATATGACCACGCGATAGTTGAATTGGGTTAGGTGTCTTTGCGATTTAGTACGATTGGCAGAGTCTGTTTTCTTGTACCTTTAAATTTAAGTTATTAACTAATTCATTGGCGGTAGTAGCATCGGTCGGATTGATGTTATCAAAAGAGCTTTGAGTCATTTTAGCAAACGTCTGTTTGTCTCTCGAGTTACAGCCGTATAGCGCAGCTAATGTGAATAATTTCTCACCCCCACCTTGGGCCATTTCCTTGGTAAGTTCGGAATGATTGATCTCAGCAAAATGCCGGATTTCTCTTTCGTTTTGTACTAAACCAGAGGCGTTACAATTCGATGTGCCAAACGTTATCCCCAAAGTTTGACTGCCAAAAGAGTGGTTCGTGGTAACAGCAAAAAGTTGAAACAGTTTGGTGTTTCTGCTAATTATTAGGCTGCCTAAACCACATCCCGCATCACCGGCCGACGCCAAAACATCATTTGCAAAAAACACTATCATTAAGGCTAAGGCTTTTTTCTTCATTTGAGTCCCCTTTGGTGAACTGCAGACTTTTATAAATATTGTGTCCTTGGGTAGGTATTTGTCCATTGCTGTCGGGTCGAGGCCAGTAAGGGTTTAGTTGCATTGACTTTAGACAATCCAAATTATTATTTGAAATTAAATACTTGTATGTTTATATTAAGATTCTCAATTAAGGTCTAAAATGTGCGCCAGTGGCGAAATTGGCAGACGCACCAGCTTGAGGGGCTGGCGCCCGCAAGGGCATGGTGGTTCAAGTCCACTCTGGCGCACCACTTGTTAATCTAGCGAAATGGACTTCGTAGCAAGATAACTGGTGTTCTTACCGTATTCAGGTTGGTTTACCAAATTACGTGGGCGGAAAGAAATCACAAATCAGCACGGCAGCATCATCGGCCAATGGCGTTTTATCTCGGTACTGGGTAAAGAAACTATGAAGTCTTGAAATCGAACTTTTGGGATTTTGGTAGTGAGAAATTGACTTGGCGAGTAAGTTAAGAAAACCACGCTCTCTCAGATTTTTCTTTTCGGCATTACTAATGTCCATCACTCCGTCCGTAAACAGCACCAAGACCGAATCCTTATTTAAGGTTATGTTAGACTCCTTATATTCAGACTTTAGAGATTCGCCCAAACGAGGACTATTGGGTCCTTCCAAAACTTCAAACTGATCTCTCTTAACGAGTCCTTTGGGACTCGTGATAATAAATGGTGATTCGTGGCTGGCATTGGCATAGGTCATTTGACCTGTTTTTTTATTAATTGCCGCTACAAAAAAAGTCATCATAATTTCGCCGCGTGAGAATTCATAAATGGATCGATTGAGGTATGCCAAAATCTTGGCCGGAGAGATATTAGGAATTACTTCGATGACAGAGGCCGCCGAGCGGGCCGCTGCTGTAATAAAAGCGGGTCCCATTCCATGTCCGGTGGCATCGCCAATCCAAAGATACACCAGATCTCCTATTTCACTATAATACCACCAGTCTCCCCCACACTCGACGGCGGTTTCATAAAATCCAGCAATTCGCAGGCTTCCAAAACTAGTATCGAATTTGGGAAACAGGACTTTTTGTACATATTGTACAGTCTCGAGTTCTTTGTCCACGCGTGCTTTTTCTTTTTCTAATTTAATACGGATCAAAACTTCTTGTGCCATTTGATTAAAGCTTTCCGACAGCCTCTGTAGTTCGTCACCCGTATTGATGTGTAAACGTAAATCGAAGTTACCCTTAACAATTTCTTTGGCTGCTTGATCCATAATTTTTATAGGATAAGTTAGCTGGTGCCCAGTAAGAACCCCAATAATTACACAAATTGCCAGGATCGCCGCAATGTAGACCCATGACTTTTGATAGAGGATACTTGCGCCCGCCATGACCCGATTTTTTTCAACTAGAGATAAAGTAATGAGTTGACTCATTTCATCACGAAAAAAAGAGACTATGAAAGGTTCACCACTGGGCGAGCTGGCCTCCATTACTCCTTCAGGAGTCAAATTAAAATCTATTTTAGAAAAAAAAGGCCAATCGACAAATTTTAAAGAACCTGTCTCTAAGTTCCCCAAAAGAGTCAGTCCCGAATTACTAACTAAGTAAGTACTAAAAAAAGAATTTTTTCTGAAAATTTTTAGAAAATTCTGGCTTGGAAATCCCAATACTATAATTTGTTGATTGGCGCTGTCGTCGGGCACGTCTTGTTTTACGAGATGAGTTCTAGTGATCTCCAAAAAAAGAAGATCGGATCTCGTTGTTGACAAGTACAGGGTAACAGGGTCTTTGGCTGAGGGGGCTTGATCACTACCAATTGTTTTTAAAACCTCTTCTTTGAGGTTATTTGACTTTGTTATTGTGAAAAGAGCTTTGATCTGTTGTGGTTTTGACTGCGACTTTTCGTAAATACTAAAGAACTGAATATCAGGATTTTGTTGGAATAATGAATGCCCCAAGCTAGACAAGGTCATTTTTTCTGAATGAGATTCCAAAAAAAGTTTTCGTAAGTTTTCTTGGGCCCCTTCAAGTTCCGACTGGATTTGCATTTGGGTGGATCTGACATGGGTCAAGCTGCTGTCGAAAATATAGGCCAATTTGTCGTCGACAAATAGCTTTGAAACAAAAAACATATAAAGCAATATTGCAACTGTCGGCACGGCAGTAAACAGCAGCAAAAATTTGATGCGAATAGAAAGTTTCATCTGACCTTTATCTTATCAAGAGGTTGTGAGAATAGGTATCTCTTGTTTTTGGTTTGAATTAAAATTAAGCTCAAGAGATATATGAAAAAAAAAGTGGTTATTTTGTTGGTATTAGGTATTGTTCTGGTGGGCTTTTTATTCGTGTATTTTCAAAAGCGATCGGGCCATAGGCTAGCTCCTGCATTAGCCTATTCGGCTCTCATGCAGGAATTGTCTAATGCGACCCCAAGAGCCCCTAAAGCGACTGCAAGTTTTCACCCAGACACTGTGAGTGATTTCACTTGGAAGGTGAGTGGTAAAAACTTTACTTTTCACAGAGATAATGTTCGTAAACCTTGGTTGCCAGATGTCAATCCCTGGCAAATTCAAGAACGTCTTTTAATGCTGGCTTTTGTAGATAGGGAAAAAATTGCAGCTACGGATCGGCCAATTGTCGAAATTCAACTGACCTTTACTGATGGTAAGCAGTGGATTGGCGCTTGGGATGGACATTTCTTTCGCTGGGAAGATGGATCAAGGTTAGGTCGGGGGGCCATTCTGACCAGAGAAGAATTTTTGTTTTTTATCGAAGGCCAGTTCGCCTTTGAAAAACATCAGCTGGCCATTTGTAAAGAGAGGCTTGAGAGCCTTAGTTTCGTGAACTTTGAAAAGGCGTTAACTTTTAGGTCTCTGGAGCAGGGATGGGTCATGAATGACAGCCCTGCCAGCAATGCATTTTCTAATGCGATTGAAGAGTGGCTGGGGGCTTATTGCACAGTTGAAATTGACCACTTCTTGGATCCTGAAGTCGTAGATCTAGACTCACCTAATAGCGGGCTGGAGCTCGGCATGGCTTCGGGTAAAAAAAACCGAATTGGCTATCACGAGCAATACTTTAAATTAGATGGTCTTTGGTTTGAATCGCAGGTCCTCCGTTTAGGTATTGCTAAACTTTGGAATTTTCAAAAAGTTAATTGATCTTAAGCCTTTAGCTTTTATTTTTATATTCCGAAAAAACGTCTATGGAAGTGGGAAGTCCCAAGACCCTAGTAATACTAATAATCATGTTGTTTAGCCAGGGCTGTGCTTCGGGTAGATTGTCGATGCAGAGTTCACCGAGCGAGGCCGAAGTATTTATTAGGGCAGTGAACGAGACACAAGGGGAGCCTCTTGGAAAAACCCCAATTGATCTCTCTGAGGCCGAACTGACCCGAAGGATGCCGAAACTTAAAGGCCCCTTTATTGTCGAGATGAAGAAGCTAGGTTACAATGACGAAAAAATATATGTCACCGAATGGACCGCGGCCACAGATTTAAGAATGAATATCAAATTGGCGCCTTTTGGTGAAAAACAAAGCGACAGCAGCAATCAGTCTGCTTTGAATCGCACCATAGATCTTCTATTTGAAAGTCAGCGTTTGGCAAGGGTAAAAAGATTTGAAGAGGCATTAGTGCTCCTTCAAGAATTGCAACTACTGGAGCCCCACTTAGCCGCCATTTATGAGCTTCAAGGCGGCATTTTTTATCTCCAGAAAAAATATGACAAGGCCCCAGCCCCGGGACCACCTAAGCTATCCATAATAACCATTTTACTGGCAACATTCACATTCACCGTAATGGCGTGAGCAAAGACGTCTGCGAGCCCGCCGTCGCCGTCGCCCATAAACACAGTTGTGATCTTGCTAGCATCGGTTAGAGTCGTAAGCGCCGGAACATTGCACACGCCATTTACAAAATTGCAATTGTAAACATTTGCCATGAGGGTAGGAGCGACATTGCCCCAGCTACTATCAGTAAAAAAATTCCACTGTAGCGGCATTGTACCAGAATAATTTGACACGGTATTTTCTAGAGTTAAGATTTTGACCTCAAAGCCGAATGCGACGCCGGCGGTTTCGCTATTGTCGTTAGTAGATTTTAGCGTAAACTTAACTCCATCGGTTGGAACTTTTGTGTATAGGTTAAAGTTCGTCCCGACGTTGGAGTCATTGATTCGAGCTCGTATTTTGACTGTGGCGCCGACATCTCCAGGAGCTCTTATTTTTGTTGAGGCATAGCCATTTTCGTCGGTCTTAACTTCGCCGTTAATGACTTGAGCGTCTAGGCTGGTAACTTGAAAAAACTGAACAGTGATTCCGACTACACCGGTCCCTTTATTATCTGTAACGCGAACTTTTATGGGATCAGGAAATAACTCGACAGGATCTGAAAATTGATCGCCGCCGCTGACAGAATAAATCAAAAGACCAAAAGAATTATCGGCCAGTTCTTCGGTGCCTTTATTTTCAAGACATCCAGCTAAAAATAGAAATGAGATCGCCAGCAGTGAAGTGGCGGATGAGAGCCAATATTGATTGAGCTTTCTTACGTACAACATCAACATAAGTACTTGTCGGTACTTAGCCAAAAGTCTTGAGCATATTATAGACTAAGGCCTTTGCATATAGCCTAGTTAAATTAGCGAGTTAACTGTTTTGGTACAAGATTCATTTAAAGAAACAAATCATGAGGCATCTCTAAGTGAGAATTAATTAAGGAGTTTACCAAATCGGGATTAATTTGCCTCAAAATCAGATTTGTTTAAAACATAGGGTCGGGCCCACCGGGTGATAGGCCCTACTTAATTTAATTTTATTTAATTATTTTGCACTCAACGGAAGCTGAACCCCCGGTCATTTCTAACCATCCACCACTTAGTTTTCCATTATAATATGGATTATAAATTGTACGAAGGTAGAAGGGACCTGAGCCATTTTGGCTATTGGCTTTGACATGTAGATGGTAATAACCCGTGAGTCGAGTCCCTTCCTCCGCAGCTTGCCAAATCCATCCACCGTACAAATTAGCTCCGTTTACCTGAATGGTTGCTGGGCCAGCACCATGAGTTTGTCTGTAGTGATAAATACCAACATAGACACTAATGTCCCCAGCCTCACAAACCATGATGTCAAATGGCGGCGACTCATCCTGCCCATAGGCCATTGCTTGGCTTGAGAGAGTTACAGCAATCATAAAGCCAAAAAGTTTATTCATTGTCATTGTTTTCTCCTTTGTTTTTTTGTTTAACCTCGCAAAAAGAAGTATCATTTACAGTCTTTAAAGTAAAATTGATTGATTTAATATACCTATCGATATATCTTATAGTCATGAGCTTACCCTCTAACCAATTAGATGCCTTCGTCGCAGTGGCAAAGGCCCAAAGTTTTTCTGGAGGGGCTAAGGAACTCAACATTACCCAATCTGCTCTTTCCCAAAGAATATTAAATTTAGAATCAGAGCTTGGCTCCACTTTGTTCATTCGAGAATCATCAGGAATTAGACTAACGGAACTGGGACAACGAATGCTTCGCTATTGTCAAATGAAGATCTCTCTTGAGGATGAGGTCCTGGGACAAATTCGAACTCAAAAAAGCAATTCTCTCTCTGGTCTGATAAAAATTGGAGGCTTTTCTACAGTGGTTAGGTCTGTCCTCATTCCCAGTCTTGCCCCCCTGCTGTCGGAAAACTTCGATGTCCAAGTTGAGTTTTTAACTAGAGAAGTCCGGCAGCTCCCAGCACTTCTTGAAACGGGGCAAGCTGATTTTATTCTGTTGAATAAGGCCTATGAAAAACACGGTGTTGAAAATATTGAAATAGGTTCTGAAGAGAATGTCCTGGTTGAACCTAAAAATGGTATTTTTAGAGACAATGTCTTTTTGGACCATGATTCCGACGACTCAACGACGGCAGATTTTTTTAATATTCAAGACCGACCTCCCAAATCGTGGCGTCGGTCTTATTTTGATGAAATCTATTCGATTATTGATGGAGTTTTAAATGGTGCCGGAAGGGCGGTCATTCCACTCCATTTGGCAAAACAGATTGAAGGTTTAAAGGTAAGTAAAGGATTTCGAGCAATGAAAACTCCGGTCTTTTTTTGCTATTATCAGCAAGCTTTTTATACCTCTCTTCACAAAAAAGTTGTTCAGGAAGTTAAAAACAAGGCCCCAAGAATTCTTAAATAAACTTCTCTGATGATTTATTGGTCTAATTCAGGGCAGGTCTTTTTAAGCTGAGCCCTGCTGAGCTGATTCTTTTTAAGATATTCGGTAGCCCTATCTAAGCCTTCAGAGTTGAGGCCCGAGGGACACTTTCCGCCGGGTTCAAGACAGCCTTCTTCAGTCATTTTTCTGGTTGTTTCTGACAAATTTTCATAGGCAGTTAATTCGAGCTCATTATTTTCAAGGCTGCCCCCCTCTTTTAGGAAAAGCGCGGACCGATTAAAGTTATCTATTATTGTATCAAGTTTTTTAAACGAAGACTTATAGGAACCCCACTCTTTTACGCCAACGGGGTCTTCTTTTAAATCGTAATCATAACAGTAGGCTGTAATTTCTTGATTGCCTTTTTTGGTTTCCTTTTGTTTTTCTTCACAGGCTTTTATTCTTTGTTTTTGTCTTTCACCGTAAGTTTGTTCGAGGGCTACTAATCGTTTTTCAGCATCAACTTTGGCTTTGGCGAAGCTATCATCAGCACTAGCAGAAATCTTTTGTGCTGTGCTTTTGCCATCGCTCATGGTGGTTCTCATATTATCCAATATAGGATTTATTGCGGAGAGGTAGCCCCTGCGCGCCACATCTTTGGCGATAAGATTTCCGTTAATATACACGCCTAAATTTTTAATTGATTTGCAAATTTTAAATTTTTTAAGAGTACCATTTTCTTGATAGATATTTAGTTTCTCGAGAGCTTCAATGAGATCATTGAGTCTGTGTTTCTGCAAATCTTCTTGACACTTACCATATTTTTCACGGAACCTTTTGTAGACGGTTATTTTATTACCAATTGTAGCCAGATCCAGTTGAGTAAACTTCAGTCTGTCGAGTGCCAATTTAAGTTTTGTCAGACTTTCCTTAAAAGCATCGGCCCTTTCATTATTTAAGGAATTCATATAATAATTTTTGTGATGGTTAGCGGAGTCTTCAAGTAGCTTGAGGTTGGCTTTTTCTTTAGTGATAAATTCTTTGAGGCCTAGATAAATTTTATCTATATTTTCAAGGGCCCAGGAGCTAGCCATCGCCATCGGGGCAACCGCTGCGCCGACTGCCATTGATTGTACCATTCTTTGTGGACTAATACTTTCATACATTTCCTTGAACGCACTGGCACTAATACCGCTGTCTTCACTCGCTGGGATTAGATTCGGTGGCACCTGAGCTAATCCCGTTGAGGCGTCCTTTAGATCGGCGTAAAGGCGCGAGAACACGTTACCATCAGCATTGAGAATGTTTATAAGCGCGTTAACTTCTTCGGGGCTACCAAAATAGTCTGCTATTTTTACATTTTTCGAACCATTTGATTGGGCCACCGCACTTGGCAGCATAAACATATCCAGAAAAAACTTCCACCATTCCATGGCAGCAAAGGATTTGCTACCTTTTAACAATTGCCTTTGCATGTATTCGACTTCATAGGCAACCGGATTATGCGCTTCACCTTCTACTATGGCCACAGCATACAGAAAGCGATCTTTCTCGGACTTCCAGGCGACCTGCATTAGACCCTGGTCTTTAGGATTGACTCCGATGTAGCGGAAGTCGTTTCCCTCTTGTCGTTTATCCCAGTATTTAAAACCAAACATGTTGCCGAGCCCGATATTAATAATATCGGGATCACCCGCTTTTATATTTTTCTTATTAATTTCCACAATCGTCATAGTTGCCAGCGGAATTACCTGATCTCCCAACTGAAAATACCTTTTTAACTTTTGAGCGCTCACGCTAAGCCCGGGGTAGGTTGAATACATGGAATTGGTCTTGACCCAATTTTTTTCGAGGAAAGCAAAACTGGGAGAGGCCATAAATAAAAGAAGTGTGGGAAGGACTAACAAGGGCAAGTGACTCATTATAAGATTTTATCGGCTAAATAACCCAAAAGCTTAAGCTAAGTTCTTGGGCTGTAGTACCCCTGGCTAAGCAAATTAGACTAGTTTTGTAGCAAAGCGTTTATTATGCTATTAAGAACGACAACTCAAGATGTGAATTGGACACACCCAAGTCTGCTGTCGTCCCAACTAAAATTTCACTCGGTCAGCCAATTGTTTATGAAAATGATTTTTTATCATTTTGATTCATGCTGAAACCCGACTAGCCAAACCTCCAAAAATCTGTCATGCTTAAACAAAAGTAATGAGGTAAAAAAATTGCAGGAAATCAAACCAAAACAACCAGAGCTCGATTGGCGAAACGTGGCTTTTTTGATGGGCTCGCCCATAATTGCCGTTATTTTGATGGCCGTTCATTTTGTTCACGAGGGGTTTAATCCCTATTTTTTAGTTTTATTTTTTGCCTTCTATGTCATAACGGGACTGTCCTTGACGGCAGGATACCACCGGCTTTTTTCTCATCGTACCTACAAAGCTCAACCTTGGCTTGAACTTGTCTATTTAATTTTCGGAGCTGCGTCCTTTCAAAACTCAGCTTTAACTTGGTCTGATGACCACCGCAGGCACCACCTTCATGTTGATACTGATAATGATCCCTATAACATTAATCGGGGATTATTTTTTGCTCACATTGGCTGGGTTCTCTATAAGGATTCGTTTAATGAACGAAATCTGGATAATGTTAAAGATTTAAGTCAAAACCCCAGAGTTCAATGGCAACACAAATATTATTGGCCACTATCTATTATGGTTGGGTTAGGCCTTCCAACGTTAATTGGCTATTTTATGGGTTCTACTCTCGGCGGCTTTGTTTTTGGCGGCCTTTTGAGAGTCGTAGTGGTTCATCATTTGATTTTTTTAATAAATTCTATCGCTCATTATTGGGGTTCCCAAACTTATTCGGAAAAGCATTCTTCGCGTGATAGTTTGCTTCTCGCTTTTTTTACTTATGGTGAGGGCTATCATAATTTTCACCATACTTTTGAAAGCGATTATCGAAATGGTGTCCGATGGTTCCACTGGGACCCGACCAAGTGGCTGATTCGCACGATGTCTTATGTGGGCGGAGCAAATCAATTAAAAAGGGTTAATGAGGCTGTTATATTGCGCGCAAAACTTCTGCGTGAAAAACAGGTTTTGGCCACTCGCAGCCCTGATAGTTTTGAATTTGTACGTGAATACCTTGAGAGCCTTCAAATAAAAATTATAGACACTAAAACTCGCATTCGACAGCTAAAAGCTGAGTATGGGGAATTCAAAAGGCAAGTTCACGAGAACAATACACAAAGAGTAGAAAATCTGAAAAAAGAAATTCGAGAGGCAAAACTAGAGTTTCGTAAGGCGTATAGTGAGTGGCGCGCAACTATCGCCTTGGCCTACAGATATGCTTGAGTTCCTAGAGAACATCTAACGTATATCTCGCGCAAGATACTCCGAAAATCCCCAAAAAATCCCCAGAAAACTCGCAGACATAACGTGTGGCATTATTTTGTTAATCTAGCCAGCATAAATTCGAAAAATCTAAAGTCTAGATGAGAGCCAGGTTCTATGACAATCAGGTGGCGCTTGATTTACGATATTAGAATATCACAAGGAGTGAATTTGAAATTAACAGTTTTTTACCGTGGTCTGCTTGTAACAACAATTGAGCCCAACTCGAACCATACCTACATGGTGGGTAGAGCTAAAGAAAACAACATTGTTATCATGAATATTATGATGAGCCGAGAATTCGGCAAAATTTACCACGACAACGGTAACTGGTATTTTGAGAATCAAAAGACACAGGTGAAATATTTGATTTCTCAAGAGGATCATTTACGAACGCCTGAGGGCCTAGAATTTTTTTGGGAAGACCAACTGCATGACTCGCCTACGGGAGTCATTGACCTTCATCGTCTAGCGAATCCACAAGCGAAGTCAAGATTTCATAGTGGGCCACTATTATCAGTGGGCCTTAGCCTGTTTATTTTAGGTGTGGCTGCCGCTGTCTATTTTGGTTATTTACGGAACTTACCAATGGATTCTGGGCAGATTTTAAAATTCGCCCGAGCCAAAGTTGTTGAATTTGAACTTGAGCGAAGTATTGACGTAGAGAATCAGGTAAAGACCTACGGTAAACTTGAGGATAAGGATTTTGTTGATAGTATTGGTTATTGCACCGGATTCATTGTCGCCCCAAAAGTAGTTTTAACGGCTCATCACTGCTTTCATTTCTCCAGCGATCTAAATATGACCGAAAAATTTCAAATCAAAACAAGCGATGGCAAACAACATAAGGCCTCAAGAATTTTAGGGTTTGATAGTAATAAAGACTTTCTCTTCCTGGAGGTGCCAACGCTGGCCCAATATGAGTTTTTAGAATTCGCCGAAACGTACCATGTTGGACAAAAAGTTTTTACCCTCGGAAATGTCGGCGGGGAGGGAATTGCTATTCGCGATGGCATTATCGCTGGCGAAACTTGGGATCCCAACCACCCGAAAATTAAGTTTTTACGATACTCAGCGGCAGCGAGCCCAGGTAATTCTGGTGGTCCCTTAGTTGATGAGCAAGGCAAAATCATCGCTCTTGTGTTTGCAAAAAATCAATCAGAAAACTATAACTTGGGCACTGACGTTTTAGAATTAAGAGAGGGATTCAAAAAATTTGTTTTGGATCAAACACCTAAAAAAGTCTTAAACATTGGTGGCGGAGTCGATTACTATAGGGGCGTGACTGACCAGCGGGTTGCCCTCATTTATGGTTTGGGATACCCTATTCCCTTATCCGTCGATGAGTATCCTGAGGTCGGCGAAGAATTGGCAAAATTTGAGTATGAAGTTGAGGTCCCTGCAGAAGTTACTAAATTTATTTCTGAAACGGTCAGGGGTATAGATAGCTTAGTTCAAGAAAAATTTAAAAAGGTATATGACATTTTATCAAGTAAAGATGTTCCCGGCGAGATTTGGGAAACCCGGGTTAATAAAAAATTACCAATCTTTGTTTCAATTTATCCGACAAGAAAAGATCTCAATTTTGTACTAACCGAAAGCGGCGTATTGGCTCCAGAAGTTTCATATCTTAAGGTTTCTGGCAATTATGATACGTTTAAAATGGCACTTAACGAATTTCAAAAAAGTGGGTCCTACCTGTACGGTTCGTTAGATATTCCGATGGCCAAGATCAAAAACAATATCGATTTTGCAAAAATTCCAAAGGGCTACACCTATTATAGTTCTAAGATCGATACCGAGGATAAAAATCGCATTGGCTATCAGTATGATGTCTATGATTTTTTTATGAAAACTGACGGTGAAATTGTAGACGAGAAAACCGAAGTCGTCAGCGATGATACCTATAAACATATAACGCTTGGTAATCAGGGGTTATTAATTGACACAAAGGTCTTCCCCTTCATTCGGCCCATATCACATAAATCATTTACAATGAGTGAGTTTATTTGGCCTATCAATGATATGAGTGTGATTAAAGATGAAATGAATCGGGAATGGCGTGTTCGTACTTGGGACCTTTTTGATTCTAGGGTAGTGTACAATTACTGTAACAATGGGCCGACTGGCACTATCTGTATTTCTCGTTTTGCTAATAAACAGCGAGCAAGTCGCGCCATCGAAGCCACCAATTTTGAACGATATATGCTATCTGACATGGTTCTCGAAGATCAATATTATACATTTGAGCACCTGACAAACGTACTTAAGAGCGACAAATTCAAATCCTACCGTATGTTTTCGGATCTTGAAATGGTGAGTAATGTTAAAGGAAAATTGTCGGCAAAACTGAAAACGCTTGGTTTCGAATTTGAGGTCAGCAAAAAGGATCAAACATTAGAGCTCTTGAGACCTCTTGCCGCCGTATTCTATGACAAAGACCAAAGCAAGGACCAAACTCGCTGGATCAATTATGGTATTGAAACTATTTATCAAAAGAAAACTAAGACGGGGATCGAGCGGGAACTCTGCACTATGGGGATTGATTTAAAGCGACAGTCGTTTATTCCGCTTTTTGACCAAAATCTCTCAAGCTTACGAGAGGTGTCTTCTGTCGGTGAAATTCCTCGGGGCAGTTTGCCTGCTAAAAAAGAAAATCCATGGAAGCAGGAAGTGAAAACCAGCTGGAATGATGAATTGGGTATCGTATTTGGCTATTGCGTGCCACTCCTCAAAGATGAGTCGGGGGACAAGTTTCGTTTGAGGTTCGATCAAATGAAACAACACAGGGTCAGTTATCATTCCGACGTAAAAAAGATCTCACCGTAAAGGGCCTTTGCTTGCTTTTGAGAATTATCACTGTCTGTCATGATCGCGATGGCCTCTATCTTTTTTATATCCTTCTTAAAAGTGCGCTTAAAATCTTCACGGATATTTTGTTTGTAGGATTTGATTTTTCCTAAGCCGGCGACCCCTTGTTCGACACTATACATGACAGCCTTTGAGGTAAAGGGATTGGGCCAAAATTCTCCCACAAGACTTTTATTTGACCAAACATAGTTTATGGCGGCGGTATTCCAAATGCCGAAACCCGTTTTAGCTATGACATATATTCGAGCAGCAAAATCATCACCCGATTTTTTACGTTCATCATTGCCATTCAAAATCTCAGTAATGATCCAAGACCAATTCAAAAAGGGTGTGGTCTCCAAATTTACTTTAAGCTCTCTTGTTAGACCCGAGGCACTTTTGTTGCTTATGGCTTGAACATACTTGGCGCCTTGATAATCAGTTACTTTATAAACTGTTTCGCTCTCAAAAATCTTTGTTTTCCAGCCTTCGATTCCTTGCTCAGAAAATTGGCTAACATTAACCTTTTCTCCGTAAGTTTTGAGGGAGACCAAGAGTAAAATGAAAATTAACTTTGGCTTCATGACATGTTTCCTATTTGTTTTAACTTATATTTTATTGTAGTTTGGTAAAAAGGGTAGGTTTATATGGCAAAAAGTAATTTACGTTTGTTAATTGTTGATGATGATACTGACATATGTGAAGTGGTAAAGACCCATCTAAATTGGCGTGGTTTTGACAAAATAGAGATAGCCGGATCCGCGAAGGAAGCTTTGGCAAAATTTAAGTCTGGTACATTTGATATTGTTTTAACGGATGTCAAGATGCCCGAAAAAACAGGTGTTGACTTACTGAGAGATATAAAAAGAGAGCGGGGCGAGACTGTGGTCATTATGATTACGGGAGATTCTGCCATAAAAGACGTGGCAGCTTGCCAAGCGCTTGGTGCGCTTGATTTTGTATTTAAACCTTTTGGCAGTTTTGCTGATCTAGATGCGGTCATGGCGAGGGCGATTGAAATTATTGACCGTTGGAACGGCATTATTGCTAAAGTGAAGGGTATGGATATATTTTGAAAATCGGCTTATCGGGACTATTTATTGGCGGGGTGTTTATTTGGGGAGGTCTAGCTATTGCTAAAATAGATGTTCACGGACATCGGGGGGCCAGAGCAGTGCTGCCAGAAAACACCCTTGTTGCCTTCGAAGAAGCTTTGGATGCCGGAGTGGACTACTTAGAGCTCGACACGGGAGTCACTAAAGATAATGTGGTCGTGGTTACTCACGATCAATATATCAATTCTGATATTTGCCAATACGAAAGTGGTGCCCGAGTTGAAAAAAAAATCCCTATATACTCGCTAACTTTTGAAGAACTTAAAAAGTTTGATTGCGGTTCTCTTAAAAATAAAAAGTTTCCCATGCAAAGTCCGAAGCCGGGGCAAAAAATTCCAACGCTCGCCGAGGTTTTTGATTTGGTTCAAAAATCTTCTAAACAACAAGCAAAAACAGTGCAGTTTAATATTGAAACCAAAATTGAAATCGAGAACCCCGGGCTCGCTCCTACGCCTGAAGAGTTTGTCCGTTTAGTTATGAGCGTAGTTAATAAATATGGTTTTGGCTCAAGAACAGTTTTGCAGAGTTTTGATTTTAGAACATTGAAAGCTGTTAGAGGACTTGAACCCACCATTCGTATTTCAGCCCTAGTCGAGAAAAATTTTCCGAGCCTTATTAAAATCGCACGAGAAGTAAGACCTGATTTTATCAGCCCAGACCAGTCACTTTTAACTCAAAAATATGTTAACGAGCTTCATAAACTGAATGTGAAAGTAGCGCCTTGGACAGTTAACAAGGCAGAGGATTGGAAGAAATTAATTTCTTGGGGCGTTGACGGTATAATTACAGACGACCCCAGAGAGCTAATTGCCTATTTAAAAAATAACAAGTGATTAGTGAAAAATTTTGAGACATCATCGGGTCCAGAAAAATAGCTGGTAATTTCTTTTTTGTATTTTCCCAATGCATATATTGCATGTATCGTTCAACGTAG
>JAWXAY010000072.1:0-49579 GCA_034439715.1 Pseudomonadota bacterium | reverse complement strand
TTTCAGAGATAGTTCAGATTCACTGGGATATACTTCTTACGACGGAACCACGTACAATCGACGAATGACTATGCAGCTAGGTGGCAACGTTGGTATAGGTCTCACCGGCCCCGGTTACAAGCTCGATGTGAACGGAGACGTGAACATCGCAGCGGCCAATGTTTTAAGATTCGGTGGCACTCAAGTTTGCGCGAGCGCAGGATGTACAGCGGTTTCAGATCGCAGACTCAAAGAAGACATTCAGCCGCTTGAGGATTCTTTGGATAACATACTGAAGCTTCAAGGCGTGAGCTATAACTGGATAGATAAAGAAAAATACGGTCAGAGCCAGCAAATCGGCCTCATCGCTCAAGATCTTGAAAAAGTTTATCCACAAGCAGTTATTACAGATTCCAAATCAGGACTGAAATCTGTCGCCTATGACCACTTGGTTGCGCCCCTTATCGAAGCTTTCAAGTCTCTAAATGGTCGCCTCAATGAGCTATATAACTTGTTTGCGAAGATTTCTGCTGAACAGGCACGAGATATTGCTTCAATCAAATCCAATGACGCGGCTAAAGATCAGAAAATTGAAGCGCTTGAACAAGAAAACGCCGAAATTAAAGCGCGCCTTGAGAAAATCGAGAAAGCCCTCAACTCAAAATAAAGAGGGTTTTTGGAATATTTAAAACTGACTAGGACAGGCCCCGGCGTTTGCACGCTTTTTATTGCAGATTCTAGGCCAATAGAAAAACAAAAGGTCGATTGCCCCGCTCAGTTTTAATTGTTAGGGGTAATACCGTGAATCACAGAATAATAAAATACTTATGTATTGCTCTTGGCTGCATGGCCCTGCTACTTGGGATAATCGGCATTTTTTTACCATTATTGCCAACTACGCCTTTTCTAATTCTCACAGCTGTTTTGTTTAATATTGGTTCCCCTTCATTTCACAATTGGCTACTTAATCACAAGTATTTTGGTCCACCGGTTTTGGATTGGCAGAAAAGGCATGTAATTAAGTTCAAATTTAAAGTACTGGCCAGTCTCATGATGTTAGGAAGTGTTATTTTGGTTTATGCCAAAGACTCAGTTCCCGAAGCAGGCAAGGTTATTTATTTTATCTTTGTATTAGGGCTACTCTCTTATATTTGGAGCCGCAAAGGCCGCTAATAAAGTGTGCCGAGGCACGCTACTGGACCGTTAATTGGTCGGGAGTATAGTCTAGGAATTAACTTCTGAGCCACACCCACTGATAATGCACTAAGAAATCGTTAAGGTGCTAAGTTCAATTGCCGAAATAGTGGGTATGAACACAGTGCTTAAAACTTCAATTTGGCTAAGATTTTTAAAATCTTCAAGATTTTTTGTTTTGTTAGTCCTGCTTCCAGTTGCAGGCATGTTGGCCTGCGGAGATGAGGTTTTTTTAGAGAATGCACTTAATCCCTCTTCGGCGTTAGGAATTTCTAGTGGTGACCTCATAGTTGTTTCGGGTGGAAACGTCGCCAACACGGCGACGCCCTATCCCTCTCATCAGGTTTTTTTGTTTAGTTCGAGTGGTGAATTCAAAACAACACTTTATTCAAGCTCGTCCCCCTCTGTTACATTTGTCTGGGGCGCTGACTTTAACGTTTCTGGAAGCAAACTTTATTTAGCAGTAGAGAATCCAGATCATATCGAAACTATTGATTTAACGACAGCCGGATTTCCATCTTCTACCCACGTCAACGATGCCAATCTTACTGGCGCCACGATGAGAGCCATGGCCACGTTAAGCGATGGGAGCATTGTTGCCGCTGAATCTACACAAAGTGTTGAAAAGTATGATAGTAGCGGCGTAAGGGTAACTACAAACTTTCCTTTTGTTATTGCCCCGGCAGCCGCAAACATTTCAAATATTAAGCGGATTTCAGGAGATAGATTTGTAATCTTAGCGCCAGGTGCGACCGATGACCGCCTTCGCGTTTATGCCAACGACGGAACTGGTGGGACCCAATATTCAGGCGGCTTAGCCTGCAATACAAACTGTGATCCTTCCGACATCGTCGAGTTAAGTGATGGTCGTTTTGTTGTCGCCTATCAAACTGCTAACAGCCATCGCTTGCAAATTTTAGACAGTAATTTCGCCAATGCCACTTTGCTTTATGTCGATGCCAACTACATCAATATGCCGACAACGATGGAACTTATGTCCAATGGACATCTGATCGTTTGTTCGTCCATTTTTAATTCCTGCGAAGAACTAACTATCAGCGGCGCCACGGCGACAAGGACTTTTTCTAATCCTCTGCTATTTGTGCGTCAACCCATTCGAGTCTTAGTGGTGCCATGAATAAAAAAATACTCCTGTTATTTATTTTATTAATTTCATCCTATGGGTACAGCCAAACGGTTTTACCGGGCAAAGGCAGTAGTAGTGGTGGTGGTGGTTCTTTTGGCTCCTCCCTGCAATTAAACGCGCTCTACGGCATTAACAGAACAAATATTTACGGACAGGGCACCGTTCCCTCTTACTCGGGGTCAACCTATGGCATAGGAATTGACTATGCGATCGGAAAAACCCATTTGAACTTTGGCCCCTATTTGAGCTACAAAGTTTTAAATCTAGAAAACACAGCCAATTCAGAAACCCAAAGCGAATTTATTACCGGCAACAATACGGCTCTTGGATTAAAGGCAGTTTCATCCGGTGTTTATGTCAAGATTGGATATCTGAGAGTCAATTATCAAGACAAAACCACAGGTGCCCTTGCTAACAGATTAGATTATAGCGCTAGCGGATTTGAATTAGGCGGAGGATTTATCTTTTATTTTGGCCGTTTTGTTCGGCTGAACTGGGGTGCCGAGCTCAATCAAGTAGCCCTTAAACCGGGAGAAATTTCTGGAATTTCACAACGACTCGATATGACGGACTACTTGATCAACGCTTCTCTGACATTCATTCTGCCCTCTGCCGGAGGCCGGTAAACCGGCCCCTTACTATAATTACTTATTGTAAATCATAATAACAGCCTGCGATGCTTTGCCTTTTAGGCCAAATAGACCAGTGTGATCTGAATCTGTCGGGGCTGCTCCCGTATTTTCTAAAGTATTTTTCGTTTTAGCAGCCTTGGTCTTTAGTAAATCCTGAACTCTCGAAGGCCTCTCAGCCATATTTAAGGTACTGACACTGGCTACGTTAAGAGATTTTTCCAGATACAGTTGGACAGAGCCAGCTCGTTTCTCAGCAAGGTCGACTTGACTTCCTGCCAAATCAACTCCCTTTGGAGGGTATTCCTGATCGGCCCAGGCGGCAACTCTCACCTCTTTTATTGTTCCTTTTTTGCCGGCTTCAGTGAGGACCTGTTGCAATTCTTTTTTCGCATCCTCAGATAAGTCACCGGACTCTTTTGAAAAATTAATTTCTGTAACAGTAGCCGCTCCAAATCGAGAGGCCGCTTTTTGAGTTTCTGAATCGACCGCTGCATTTGCAAAATTAACAGAACTCATATATCCCACTAATCCGAATGAAAATACGACTAATAATATCGAAATATTTTTTTTATTTTTGCTATGGTTTGTAGTTTTCTTCATTTTAAATTCCTCTCAGTAAAAGTTTATTTAGTACACTTGGGCTATATAATTTTTATTTTCCCTTTCTTTACGTTTTTTAGAATACACCTTCCGTTCTCCTCTAACCTCGCCCGTCGACGAAACATCTTCGGCGCCCGTGTTCTCAAGACATTTTTTTGCCGCGGCCAATTGCTTGGAACTCTCTGTATGCACTGAAAGCAAAATACCACCGTCCTTAATAAAGCCTTCATATCTTTTTGCTTCGTACTCCGGTACTCCTAGGCCCACCAAAGCGCCACTCATACCACCTATGGCACTACCAACTCCCGCGCCAGCGAGCGCTGCCATAATCGGTCCCGCCGCAATAAAGGGTCCGATTCCAGGAATCGTTAAGGCTCCAATGCCTGCCAGCAATCCAATAGTTCCACCAATAACGGCACCTGCTCCTGCGCCAGTGGCGGCACCCTCAGGTGCTTTGGTCCCTTTTATATGGGCAAATTCTTGCGAGCCCTTATTGTCAGGCAAAAGGACCGAAATGTCAGAGGACATAAAACCATCGACCTTCAGTGCCTCTACAGCTTCTTCTACTTCTGAGCGTGTTTTGAAAATTCCAAATGCCGCTTTGTTTTTACCACTCATAAAATCCCCCTATTAAAAGTTAATTGTATAATTACCTTGTGATCGCCATTTCATTAATGACACTTGAAATGCCGGCTACATCGTGCGCACTTTTTAGAATAGTCTTTTCTTCGTCTTTCGTACGTACGGGACCTTTAACTGTCACTCTGCCGTCAATGGTGATAATTTTGATATTGTGTGCATAAGTAGAGAGATCTTTATCTCTTAGTAGAGCTTGACGTATGCGACGCGTGATTTCGATGTCGCCTTTATTAGACGATTGTTGGTCTGCCGTCAATTCATTGGGGTCTCGATCCCGTTCATTAACTTTTGTGTTGTCAGCGCCGTTTTCGCCTAACGCCAGCGAGCTCCCTATAGTCAACGATAATACCACAGTGGCCATTTTTAACTTGCTAAAGATTTTCATAAACTACCTTCCTTTCTAAAGAGAGATTGTTTAAAACTGGTTCTGCCACTTTTTTTAAATCTGTAACAGCAGGGCCCTCCAAAACTTTTCCGTGACAATTAAATCTCGATCCGTGACAGGGACAGTCCCAAGACTTTTCAACACTATTCCAAGAAACCACGCAACCCAAGTGCGGGCAGACGGCAGAGCGCAGGTCAAGAATTCCTTCTTTACTTTTGTAGGCCGCTACCTGTTTCAAACCATTTCGAAAGACAGCCCCTTCTCCTGGTGAAATATCTTCTAACTCTTCGAGTTGCTTTCCTGTAAACCAGTCGCCGAACTGAGCGGCCATGTTGGCATTTTCCCTTAAGTATGTACCCGTTGCACGCAGACTAATCCTCGAGGGACTGTAAAGTCTTTCCCACGGATTTTTTATATCCATAATTTGATCGGCAATTAATAAGCCACCAATCGTACAATGGGTCATGCCATTTCCCGAGTCGCCGGTGATGACATAGACATTGTTTCGATCCATAGGGTTGTGGCCAAGAAATCCAAGTCCATCAACCGGTTCCATCACTTGTCCTGACCAACGATAGGCGATTTTTTTTGCCAACGGAAATTTCTCGCGTGTCCATTTTTCTAAACGACTGAAAGATTCTTCGGGTTTATTATTTTGCCCTGTTTTATGATCTTCCCCACCCACAATAAGAATGTCATCGGTACCGGATTTGGAGGATTCGACACGTACATAATGATAGGGATCTAGAGTGTCCCAATATAAACCCTTGGCGACATGGCCACGCGGCACAAGAAGCGCAATGACGTAAGTTCGATACGCTGCTTGTTTTGTATGAATGGCGAAAAGGTTATTAATGGGCGTGTTTGTCGCCACAACAATAGACTGAGCTTTCACAATATTGCCATTTTTGGTTTTGACAAAGGCGTCTTTGCCACCATGAACTTCTAGAACATGAGTATTGGTATAGATCTTTCCACCATTTTTTAGGAGGCATTCTGCTAACCCCTTAAGATACTTCAGCGGGTTAAGTTGAAGCTGTCGAGGAAAGCAAAGGGCAGGGCCTGTGTTAAAGGATTCGAGCGGGGCGCGGCTAACCATGTTTACTTCTGAAAGGCCAGCTCGATGGGCCGCCAAAAGTTCGTCGTTTAATACTCCTGGGGGACTTTCTGCTGCCGCGAAAAGAAAGCCATCAACGTATTCTAGATCACACTCAATTTTTTCTTTGGCGATAATGTTTTCGACTTCTTCTAGTGCCGCACGGTGACTCTCGGCTGCTAGTCGCGCGCCCGATTCTCCGTGATATTTTTCGAGGTCGAAATACCTGTCATCTAATGCGGTAACAAAATGCGCGGTGGTTCTGCCAGTCTGTCCGCTGCCAATTTCAGAGTCCTCAAGGACGCAGACGCTCTTACCTTCTTTCATTAAAAGGTACGCGGTCGTCAAACCCCCAAGGCCTCCGCCGACAATACAGACATCGGTTTTTAAATTTTCTGTGAGCGTTGGATTGCCGGGCATCTCTACGGTATCCATCCATAAAGATAAACTCTCTGTCTGCATTTGCTCGATTTCGAAATCCATATTATTGCCTCCGATTTCGGAATTCCATTTCCAACTGCAATTGCAATATTGGCGCCAGGGTCGTGCAGTGCTACAGGGAGATTAGCAAAATATTTGAGGCATTTTGCTTCATAAGAAATATAGCAAATTGAGACATTATGCTTCGGTGGTGGTGGTGGTGGCTTAGAATTTAAGCGCGTAGAGTCAGGGCGTGTCTAGCTGATAAACGCGATGCTACTGAGCAATCGCTCCACGCTTAGGTTCTTTTCGAGCGCCCATATTTTTCATTCCAAACTTTGAATTCACGATGCGCTCACAAACATGAGAGTAGGCCTTTGCAGCCGACATCGGATTAAAATCCGTGCGGGACGCTCCCGTGACTGAAGCAAAGCGCAGTTCACCTGCTTTTTTTGGTTTGTATTGGTCAAGAATGCCTTTTAATTCAGAAAGGCGCGCACTATTGTCACATTCCTTTAGTTCGGGATGGGAATCAAAATATTCTTGAATTTTACCGCACATCTCTGTGTCCCAGTCCAGGTAGGTAACGTTTTTGCCATTTACAACTTCTAATGAATATTGAGATTTTGGAAAACAATTTTCGCCCGAATCATTTAGATAAATGGTTTCGGACGTACCGTTTTTAAAACCGTTTGTAATCGATTTTATATTTTTACCTTCGCGCACCACATTTAATGTTCCTAACATGAACAAACCACCAGTGACGCCGCTTTGTTTAAGAGAGGTCGAAAACGTTTTTAAATTATTAACATCTATTTTGTAGCCTTCTTTAGGCTCGATGGTACCGTCAGCACCAAACGTAGCGGAAGTCCCCGCGCTAGTGGTTGAATTTAACCAGGCGGCGCAGTCAGCGTTCATAGCGAAAGCGCGTAGGCTCGTTAAGGTCAAAACAAGAATAATAAATAAACGCATGAATACCCCCGTGTGTTTTGATCTTATAAATTCTTAGCGGTGTACGTCCAGCCTTTCTCGGTAAACTCGACCAAAGGGTGTCAACTTATCAACGTTTCAATAGTTTTGCCACGGCTTCACCCACTCCTGCTGCAGAGGCGGGATTTTGCCCGGTCACCAAACGGCCGTCGGTAATCACATGCCCTTGCCATAGCGGTTTAGCGAAGTACTTTGCACCGCGCTTTTTTAATTCGTCCTCCAGCAAAAATGGCATAACTTTGGTTAGCTCGGCCGCTGCCTCCTCGGCATTGCTAAACCCTGTTAAAGATTTTCCGGCAACCAAATATTTTCCGTCACTCAGTTTAATATTAACTAAAGCTGCGGGCCCATGGCAGACAGCGGCCACCACACCGCCTGATTCATAAATGTTTTGAGAGAGATTATTAATTTCAGTTGAGTTTGAAAAATCCCACATCGTGCCATGGCCACCTGCAAACACAATCGCTTGGTAGTCTTTGGCCCTAACATCTTTTAAAGCTATAGTGTTTTCAAGCTTTGCTACAAACTCCTTGCTCTCGAGTAATTTTCGATTAATCGGATCTTTTAGATCTCGACTTTTTTCATCCATCGGAGCTTTGCCACCTTTGGGACTTGCGATGTCAACACCAAATCCCAATTCTTGTAATTTCTGATACGGGTGAGTGACCTCAGGCAAGTAATATCCCGTTGGTTTACCCGTGTTTCCTAACTGACTATGACTTGTAACAACTATTAATACTTTTATAACTTGGCTAATCATAAATTTTTCCTTTATTGAATCGTTGAGTAAGCGTGGTTCGGTGAAACTTCAAGACCCGCCTCAAATGGCACAGCCTCTTGATACATCAGGATATCCATAATCGTGCCCGCATCACTAAAAACTTTTTTGCCGCCATCCGACTGCCCGGCTTGATCATGGGCCTTTTTTGAACTCCAGTTGAGATACGCGATCTCATAGTTTTCATTAGCGATCACGATGTACCCACGTAATCCTTTTGGCAACATGACTGTTTTTGCCAAGTCAATATGGGTTTTTAATCGCGCCAAGTAGCTGTCGCTCGATAAACCCGATTTACGAATTCCAATAAATACAGCATTGTATCCTCGAGTCCAATCAATTGGTTTTCCAATTATATCGTATGACTGATTGTGCAGAAGAGATTTGGGTTTATCTTTAGAGTAATCCACCATGGGATCAGCGCTTTTTGAAACCCCTTTCTCAAAAACATCCCAATGTCTTTCAGCATAGCGTAGCCCTTCGTCAGAGGCGCGAATTTCTTGATATCCTTGTTTCGACGTTAACGCTACAAGTGCCAACTCGTCGGGTATAAAATCGGGTTTATTTTCTGGCGGCACAATAACTAGGTAATTATTCAGCACTCGATCCCTATAAATATCGACTGTGTCTCGCATAAATAGAGGCAGTTCAGATATAAATTGCGGATAGGACAGTTCCACTTTTTTAAATCCCTGCCATACTCGAAAGTATTGCGCGCTATCCTTGGCATGGGTCGATTGGCTTAGCCCCACGGCTAATGCTAAAGTTAAAGCTAGTGTGATTTTTTTTAAGTTCTTCATTTTCTTGCTCCTTAATATAAGCGATCTGTTTAATTACAGCCACTGGAAACACAGCATTAGGCGTTTTTTATACATTAGTGAAATTAATGTTATTGAACATTACAATCATAAATGGTAATAGTGTGAAATGCGTGACTTTCAAAAGTTAGATCCCACGGCCCTAAAAGCCTTTTATTATGCCGCAGAGTCATTAAACTTTACCAAAGCGGCAGAGTCAGCAGCCCTGACCCAATCAGGCATAAGCCAGCATATTTCAAAGCTGGAGACAACCTTAGGCGTGAATTTATTTCTGCGGGCCAATCGAAAAATTACTCTTACCGAGGCCGGCACGAAACTTAAAGTCTTTGCAGAAAGTTATTTGGATCAATTGGACTCACTATTCGAGATCTTGAGCAGCGAGGCACAAGATCTTAAAGGCGTAGTACGGTATGCTATGCCCGGTTCTTGCCTTATGACCTCCCACTTTCCACAGTTATTACTAAAGCGAGAGAAGTTCTTAGGAATCAATCTCGACATTCGCATATGCCATTCTGACGAAGTTGCTGAGCAACTTTTAAGTGGAGAAATTGATTTTGGCTTTGTCACAAAGCGAATCCAACACAAAGAAATTCTCAGCGAGGAATTTGCGCGCGAAGAATATGTATTAGTTGGGAATCACGAAAAATCGGTGCGCTTTGATGGAATTTCTGAGCTTAAAGAAAAAACCTTTATTAGCTATCCGGGAATGGAGGTGCTTTTTACACATTGGCAGGCCATTTATTTTTCAAAGGGACAGATGCATAATCTGCAAAATTTTTCGATCTGCGGAAAAATCAATAGCCTCAGTGGCGCCATCACCATGGTAACACACGGAGTGGGACTAGGGGTTTTCCCTCGGCACTGCGTAGAGGGGCACCTCAGCCGAAAAGAGCTATTTGCCTTTAAGGGCGCTCCACTAAAGCAGAACGAACATTCCATTTTTATAATTCAACTGGCGAGTCGATTTCCTTCAGCTCGAGTGCGCAAGGTCTTAGACAGTTTTTGGGAGATGAAGCTCTAACCGGGTGCGTCCCAAGGCTTGCCTTTTATAAAAAAAGCCGCAACAATAAAATCACCGTTTATTAATTCAAGGAGGTTTTATGAATAAAGTACTAGCCATTGGATTTGGTTTTCTTTTAGCAGGATTTACGTCGGCGCAAGCCAGTGTGCACAGCTTCGACAAAATTATCGGTGTGGGTCTCGTGATCGTAAAGCAAAGCGAAAAGGCTTTTGTGATCCAAGAGATTGTCCCTAATTCTCCTGCTGCCACCATCGGCAAAATTGAAATCGGTGATATGATCACTGCAGTTCAGACTTCGCCTGATACAACTTGGGAACGCGTTTATGGCAAATCCCTCGAAGATGTAGTTGCAATGATTCGAGGCCCACTAAGTACTCCTGTTGGCCTAAAAATATATCATCCCGCTGATCATGCAATAACCGAAATTTCGTTGATTCGCGGAGAAATTGAAGTTCCCAATGAGGAAAGTGGCGCTCTCCACTAAATTTCAAAGTGTGCCGCCTGGACTTTAGTTTAGGTCGGCCACCATCAGTTCTTTGATAAATTATCTAGTTCGTATTAGAATTTCGAGTGTCACACCATCGGAGGTTTTTTTATGAAAAGAAATTTTTTAGTACTTTTGAGTTTTTCTGGAATCCTACTTGCAGCTTCAGTTTCGCAAGCGGTTTATATTGATCCCTATTTTGGATTTTTGGTTGCAAGTACTGTGAGCACTGAAGTACCTTCGACTCCTTCCACAAGTGAGGGAGATATTTCTGGTAGTGGCATTGGCCTTCGCTTAGGCTGGTCTTTTGTAGGATTAGCTGTTGGGGTTGACTATCAAATGACTTCGACCACAGAAAAACAAACGGCAGGTTCAGCCGTTGGCCAAGAAACAAAATCCAAGGTTACAAACTTAGGAATATTTGCCGATTATGAGTTACCTATCCTTCCGCTTAGAGTTTATGGCGCATATATTTTGGATTCTACGATTGATCCAGAAACGGCAGGAAGTGCGGACACGAAGGGAAGCGGCATAAAAATTGGCGCAGGTTTTACGGGATTACCTTTTGTTGCGATCAATTTAGATTACTCGACACTAAAATATGATGAGTCCTCTCCAGCTTCAGCGGTTGCCTTCGAAAGCAACGCCAAGATTGTGATGCTTTCAGTAAGCTTACCTCTAAATTTATAGTCACCTTAAGGGGCCTATTTAATCGCTAATTTAAATAGGCTTTTCATATGTTGGTAAAATCTAATAACTTTATAGTTAAGTTGCAGATTGAAAAATCGGGCCGTGCAGGCAAGACCGTCACGGTATTAAATGGACTTCCCAAAATTGAAATTTATCTTAAGGAACTTTGTACCGAACTTAAAAAAAAATGTGGTTCGGGCGGCACTTACATTACGGATCAAAAAGAGGGAGTGATTGAAATTCAAGGCGATAAACGCGAAATCATTCGTGCCACGCTGAGCGCAAAAGGCATTCAGGTAAAGGGCTAGTCAACTACAGGCCAAGTTCTTTAAGACCCCGTTCGTAAGAGGGACGCTTCCAGTCGATGACTTTTTTAATCGCGTTTTGAGGAGTGTCCCAATAAAAAGACACAAAACTTCCATCAGAAACTTTTAAATTAGGTACCTCGCCCGCTTGAAGTGAGCACAAAAACCAAATATGCTCTTGTCCTAAATGTTTACCCGAACGCTTGGGCCAATGATAGACCGTCGTAGCCCGACTTTTTTTTAAAATATTACATTTGTTAGTGCCAATTTCTTCGAGCAACTCCCGGTAGAGAGCCTCTTCGGGAGTCTCTAAATCTTTTAATCCGCCCTGAGGAAACTGCCAAGAATTTGGCCGATCAGAGCGCTCAAATAAAAGCACTTGATCTTGAGTGTTAATAATGACGCCTACCACACCTTTTCGGAGTTTGTTCATAGGTGGTACTTTATACCGTTAAGTAAGTGCTTGCCATATATTTATGAACCTGTAAAACTGGGATATGAAATTTTATAATTTGGTTTTATCTTCAATCTTTTCTTTAGTGGTTTTTCTTCCTACTTGCTCATTCGGCAAGGACTGTAAACCCCTTTCGTATTTCTCTGAAGACTTTGAATATTTAGAAGACTTCAACGGAGACATGGACAAAACCTGCACGGCGGCCGAGAAAAGCGCCACTTGGAAGGCTTGCGTGGCCTGCGCTGGCGATGATCAACGAAATCAGCAATGTCATTTTATACAAGCCAAAAGCTTACCTCACGAAAATAAAATTATTTGCTCAGCGTACGCCGAGGCAGTGAGCGAATATTGTAAGGATGGCCCTATTAATGAAAAGCCCTTGGTTCACTGCGGAAAAATAACCCAACCATCCCCTAGTCAAAACCCTCATTAATATCGCCCGCTATTTTTTCGAGGCTGTCAATTTCTTCGGACCAATATTGATAGGTATTATAATTCGGAAATAACAGAGGGAATGAAGGATCTTTCCACCGATTGGCAATCCACGCTGCATAATTAATAATTCTAAGACCACGAAGGGGCCCAAAAAGTTCTATCTGTGAACGATCAAACTCTCGCAACTCCTCATAGCCAGCCAAAATTTCGTCAAACTCATCATCAAAGGTATCGTCATCGCCAGTCAACACCATCCAAAAATCCTGTGCTTCGGGACCTTCACCAAAATCATCAAAATCAATAAACATAAAATCTTCGCTAAACTGAAGTAGGTTGCCCTTATGGCAATCACCATGAATACGTACAAAACGTTTGGGGTTTAAATGTTCAGTTAAGAAACTTTCAATTTCGCTCGCGGCAGCCAAATAGCGTGGCCATAGTGTAGGCTCAACCCAGCCCTCCAAAACATTTAAGCTCTCTTCACATCTCAAAGGCATTTTCCAATTGGGTCGATATTTTACCTTCTTTTGCGCACCTACATTGTGGATTCTTGCGAGCGTTCGACCCACGCGCTGCAGTTCACCTTTTAAGAATTCTTGTGGCATACGACCCACAACTCGCGGAAACATTGCAACTAACATACCTTGCACTTCGTGAATTGATTTTTTATTAGGAAAGCGGAGTGGCGCCACCGCCAACACTCCTTCAGACTTTAGATCATGTAAAAACTCATGCTCCTCAAGAATGCACTCTTTACTCCAACGCCCAGGTCGATAAAACTTTATGATAATGCGATCTGCTTCTGGTCCCGTTTTTGGCGTCGCCTTATTCTCGGCGGTTTTCTCCAACATCACATCGAATACGCGGTTTTCATAAGAATTAAGCTGCCAGTATTGGCCGGTAGGAATAAAACCTGCTTGCTCGACAGTGTGTAGCACGAGATTTGGATCAAGGTCGTAAAAACTAACTTCTTTCATAATGTGGAATACCCATGTATATTCCTACCCTATGTTACTTCTCAGTGCCAACCAAGTTGAAAAATCCTATGCCAGCCGAATTCTGTTTAAAAATGTGAGTTTTGGTCTTGAAGACAAAGAACGGGTGGGACTTGTTGGGCCTAATGGCGCTGGTAAAACAACGTTGCTAAAAATATTAGCTGGCAAAATTGAACCTGATGAGGGACAGATTACATGCAAAAAGGGACTAAAAATTGGTTTTTTGGAACAGACGCCACAGTTTGAATCCAGGGCCACCATATTATCAACAGTCCTGTCAAAATCCAAAGATCATGATGAACACTTAGGTTATGCCTACGAGTTGATGGCGAGATTTGATTTGATTTCTTTTGGCGAAGACTTTTTGGTGCAGGAGCTCTCTGGAGGATGGCAAAAACGCGTGGCATTGGCGCGAGAACTGCTACTGCAACCAGAATTGCTTTTTCTAGATGAGCCGACAAACCATTTGGATGTGACAAGTATTTTATGGCTTGAGGACTTCTTAAAGTCCGCTCCTTTTTCTGTACTAATGATCACTCATGATCGCCTGTTTTTACAAAGAGTGGCCACTCGTATTATGGATTTAAGTCCACAGAACACACATTATCTTCTCAATATTGATGGCAGTTATATTCAATACCTCGAAGCCAAAGAACTTTTGATAGCGGCGAGCCAACGGCATGAAAAAGTCTTAAAAAATACACTCCGCCGCGAAACTGAGTGGCTACGTCGAGGCGCCAAGGCCCGGCAAACCAAACAGAAAGCTCGGATTGAAGGTGCACATGCGCTCGCCGAAACCGTTGAAGAACTTCGCCAACGTAATCAGCAACACCAAGTAGGCATTGAGTTCGGTGATAATTTTAAATCGCCTAAAAAACTTATCGAAGCAAGCGGAATTACTAAATCCTATAATGGACAAGCTTTATTTTCCAAAATCGATTTGCTCGTGGGTCCTAAAACTCGGCTCGCACTTATGGGCGATAATGGCGCTGGAAAATCAACCTTGATACGCTTATTATTGGGTCTTGAGCAGCCGGATGCGGGATCTATTAAACATGCTGAAGCGATGAGAGCGGCATACTTTGAACAAAATCGACAAACGCTAGATTATAAAAAAACGGTTTTAAGAAACCTTTGCGCTGAAGGAGATTTTGTCGATTACCGAGGAAGCAAGCTTCATGTTCGTAGTTACCTCGATCGTTTTTTATTTTATGGTGATCGTGCCAATCTCACTGTCGAACGACTTTCAGGTGGCGAGCAAGCACGACTGCGCATTGCCCAACTTATGCTTCAAGATGCCAACGTTTTAGTGCTCGATGAACCCACCAACGATCTCGACATTGAAACACTCAGTATTTTAGAGGATGCCCTGCGCGATTTTCCAGGCGCGGTGATTCTCGTCACGCATGATCGCTATTTCATGGATGCCGTATCTAATAAAATATTGGGTTTTCCGTTAAAAGGACGGCAGTCTCGTGAACTTATCACTTTTGCCGATTATCACCAATGGGAAGCTTGGTATCTCGAAGAAAAAGACAAAGCCGAACAACCGTTAGTTACGAGTAAAACAAATACCTCAAACCAAAAAGTACGGCTTTCTTTCAAAGAAAAGTTTGAGCTTGAAAACTTAGAGCCCGAAATTTTAAAACTGGAAGAGACCTTGGCCGGCTACCTCAAGGACAGTGAAGACCCCACTCTTTTATCGAATGCCTCAAAACTCACAGAAATACATAAAGAGATCGCCAACCTACAAATACAAATCGAAAAAAAGTATGAGCGTTGGGCAGAGCTTACTCGACCTTCGTCTTAAAGACAAATATACTGGACAAAAGCGCCGCCTGATTTCACTATTGTTATATGCCCGAAAATTTAAGAGTGTTTTTTTCTACTGGAAGTGGCGAACAACTGAAGATTTGGCTGATTCCGATTGTCATCTTTTTATTTTTATTCCCGCTGTTGCTATTCTTACATCGTTTTTTTTGGAAACGAGTAAGACAGTTTGCTAGCCACACGAACGCCACTTGGGATGACCTCGTTCTCGATGCCGTACACAGTCCTACTCGCATTTTGGCAATAGCGTTAGCCGTATCTGTTTCTTTGCAAACAGCACCAGTGGTTTTGCGCTCTCACCCTTTTTGTCGCTTTGGCACTAAAATAGGATTGATACTAATTGGTGTGTGGATTTTAGACCGAGTATTCTCGGCGCTTATTCGTTCCGATTTTTTACCGATGACCCTCTCCCACAGCACACGGGTATTGATTCTTGCTATTACTCGACTGACGTTTTTGTCCACATCGGTCTTAGTTGTCCTCGATACTTTAGGTATTTCAATTACCCCTATTTTAGCTTCTCTCGGCATAGGATCCCTTGCTGTAGCGCTAGCCATGCAAGATACCCTTAATAATTTTTTTAGCGGATTATATTTACTCGTGGACCGTCCCATCAGAATTGGTGACTTTATTAAATTAGAAGATGGTACTGAAGGCTTTGTGCGAAAAGTGGGTTGGCGAAGTACTCAGATTGAAATGATCACCGAAAACCTTGTGGTGATTCCCAATTCTAAAGTGGCATCGAGCCAACTGACTAATTACGATCTTCCGTTAAAAGATACCATGGTGCTTGTACCTCTCGGAGTTTCCTATGGGTGCGATCTACAGAAAGTAGAGCGCGTGACTGTCGAAGTTGCGGACCAAATCTTAAAACAAATCCCAGGTGGAGATAGTAGCTTCACACCCGTTATTCGCTATAACTCCTTTGCCGACTCAAGCATCAATTTTAATGTGGTACTAAGAGCGCATCACCGCACTGATCAACAATTATTGATTCATGAGTTTATTAAGGCCCTTCATGTTCGTTTTAATAGCGAAAATATTGAAATCCCCTTCCCACAGCGTGTCGTGCATTCCGCAAGAACCTAGCTGGGTAGAAATTGGATGGACTGATTAAGTCTCACGCTGGCATGGTAGGCTCTAAAATCTGTTTCTTCGCGATTTTCTATAAAGAGCGGCGATTTAGTTTCGCGGACCTTTTCGAGTCTCTCGCGAGTAAAAACGCTTCCCTTCTTGACATAGATAAACGTTCTAGCATTTTTCTCTAGATAGATATGTACGTCAAAATCTATTTCGCTGTTGGCGATGAGGTCCTCAAATCGAATGATAAGATTACCGGGATGCTCTTTTGATACTTCGATGATTGGCAAACTATCGGTATGGGGGATAAAAGCAACCGCTGTTTCGCTGCCCATGTGTTCCGAGACAAAGCAAAACTGCGCACACTCTCGTGTCCACTTTTCAAACTTAACACGATTCACTTTTAAACTCATAAAATGTATGTTAGCCAAAGTAATTCCACGACTTTTTAAGCGATAAATCAAATCATCTCCAAAATTTCTTAAGAGCTTCTTCATTTCAGTGGTATCTTTTGACCCTCTCGCCAATACTACATACCCGGTCATAGCATCACTTGTAATCGTCATAACCCCAATCTCTTCGACCTCATCAATGGTTGCGACATTCTCGTCATTAAAACCGATGCACTGCCCTCTAAAAGTTGGCTCGGAAACTATTTCAATATCGCTCGGTAATCTGCGACTGCGAATTTCACTTGTAGTAAGCCTTGCGTCCTGAGATTTTCTAATGCGCCTATTTTTAATGATATCTTCGGGTAGATATTTACCTGGAGCGGAACTGGATTCTGCGAAGCTCTTCAGATCTAATGAACTCACGAGGTTACTTTTGCGATCAGTAATAAAAGTAGAATCTTTTTGTTTTTTATGATCATCTTCAAGCATTAACAATTTTTTGAGTTTTATATGAAGTAGCGCGCCCGTTACTGGCGGAAAAACAAAATACTTTAATCCGCAAGTCGTTACGGATCTCATGGTGTAGGCATCTTCTTTTTCGCCAAATGCCACTAGTGTGATTCCGTACTTATTTTTGAGCTCTTCACCAAGACTGGCAAATTTAGAAATAGACAATAGGGGCAGATTTACGCTGATGAGCACGTGAGTAGGTTGTTCTTTCGCTATAAAGTCTAAACCTGTGCGCAGACCCCCAATACAAGTCGCCTGCCAACCACGGCGAATTAAGAACTCGCAGGCCTTTTCGAGCAGCGAAACATTGTCCGCAATAATTAGAATCTTAGGCTTTGCTTTATCCAATCTATTATTCCCCAACCTAAGTTACATGCACTAGTGTACTTATCGGACTTTTGTCGTAACGCTAAACACTAAAAACACCTTTCTCAATTTGATACAGCAATGTTAAGGAAGGGTTAAAGTCCGATGTAAGATTTCCAAGAGGTGGGGAAGTTAGAGGAACCTAATCCTATGTCTCTGACTGGCAGCCACGTCGGTTTAACGGGCATTTTTAGTAACCTGAGTCTTGCCTGTTCGAGAGTGCGGTCGGCCTTCTTATTATTACACCTTGAGCAAGCCGCAACGACATTGTTCCACTCGTGCCCGCCACCTTTAGATAACGGCAAAATGTGGTCAATGGTTAATTTACGCTCGTTCAATATGTCTCCACAATATTGACATTGATAATCATCCCGCAAAAAAATATTTTGGCGACTGAGGCGTACCTTTAATGAAAAATAGGGACGTACATATTGTTTAAGTCTCAAGACGCTAGGGAGTTTGAATGATACAGAGGGACTACTGACCGTCGTGAAGTGGAATTCCAGGACATCAACTTTACCTTGCAACCACAGAATAATGGCCTTTTGCCAATTTACGATTTTGATTGGTTCGTAACCGCAGTTTAAAACTAATGCTCCAACTAATGATTTATTTTTGATTTACCTCTCAGGCTTGTCTGCTTACTTATCTTATTTTCTCTCTTATTTGCTCAAAACTCAAGGGTTCTGGACCAGGCGCCGACTTTTAGCCATTAACGCTCTCAATTTGAGACAGCATTTCAGCTTTAAGCGCAGAAGCCTACACCACCTATAACAGATTTTAATGGAAGAGCAAAAACTGGCTAGACCTTCGCCAAAAATTAGGAAAGTTTTTGAGATAATAAAAAATTGGACAATATTTTGTATACGCAATTGCCATTAAATCTTTATTTTTAGTTCCCATTTTTTTTATAGGTAAGGTAATCAAACCACTTAACACGTCTCATTTTATTTAAAAGAGCGAATTCCTCAAAAATTTAACTGACATGGAGCGCTTCGTATCTTACTGCGCTAGAGTCTTTAAAATTAAGGTATGAGAACACGTTTAGCACTTCTTACTCTTTATATCGGATCTTACCTTGGGACGTTATGCCTCTCGGCGTGCTCGAGCCCCAAATTTTCTTTGGCGCCTGAGAAAAACGTGTTTCAGCAGAATTCCAGTAGCCATAGCAAAACAGTCGATATACTTTGGGTTATCGACAATTCCCAGTCCATGCAATCTTCTCAATCTAATATCGCTAACAACTTTAACTCTTTTATTGATGGATTTATTAATAGAGGTATGCAATTTCGCATGGCCTTTACTACTACGGATGCCTACCTTTCACAATTTTCTGGAAACTTAACCCAATCAAAATTTCGTGACGGCAGCGATGCCACCGGTCACAGTGGTATACCTATCATCGATAATAATACGCCAAACATGAAAGACGTATTCATCAAAAATATTAACCAAGGGATAGCTGGAGCAGGCGACGAGCGAGCTTTTCAAAGCATTAAGGAAACCTTAATTAATCCATTCAATAGCGGCTTCTTGCGCCAAGAGGGCATTCTCTCGGTAATTATAGTAAGCGATGAAGATGACTTCTCGCACGATGGCAGAGAGGCAATAGGAGGACAGTATTCAAATCCGGCATTACACACGATTGATAAATACATTTCATTTTTGGACTCTTTCACTTTCAGCACCGCTCTAAAACGCAATTATTCAGTGTCTGCGATCTCTATCTTAGATCAGGCGTGTTTTGACATTCTTCATGCCGGTAGCTCAGGCCAAAAAATTGGCCTTCGTTACATAGATTTGGTAAACAAAACTGGCGGCACAAAGGCCTCACTATGCGGAAATTTTGCAACGGAACTTAACAAAATTTCTGGCCGAATTATTGAACTCGCAAATCAGTTTTTTTTGAATAGAGTTCCGCGAGTAGAAACAATAGTCATAACTGTCAGTGGCCGTCACGTGCCCGAATCATCCATCGATGGCTGGACCTATAATCCCGAAAATAACTCTATTACATTTCATGGCACAAATATTCCCAACGAAGGGGCCATTATTTCTGTCGACTTTGAACCTCTGACCGCGCGCTAGCGTCGCTCAACCGGAATATGTTCTCGGCTTGTCGCGCCTATGTAGATCTGTCGAGGACGCCCGATCTTCATACCAGGGTCTTCAATCATTTCTTTCCATTGCGCGATCCATCCCGGCAGCCTCCCTAAGGCAAACATCACCGTAAACATATTCGTAGGGATGCCAATGGCGCGATAAATAATACCTGAATAAAAATCCACATTAGGATAAAGCTTGCGCTCGATAAAATAAGGGTCTCTGAGTGCCTCCTCTTCGATACCTTTAGCGATATCTAAAATGGGGTCATGTATCCCTAATTTATTTAAGAGTTCATCGCACAATTTTTTAATAATTCGCGCGCGTGGGTCATAGTTTTTGTAAACCCTATGCCCAAATGCCGGCAATTTAAAATTGTCGTTCTTATCTTTGGCTTTCTCTAGAAATTTCTTATATCCGCCACCATCGGCATGAATGTGCTCGAGCATCTCTACGACTTCTTGATTAGCCCCACCATGTAAAGGACCCCAAAGAGCGCAAATTCCAGCTGAGATGGCGGCAAATAAGTTGGCTTTTGACGAACCCACTAGTCGAACTGTGGACGTAGAGCAATTCTGTTCGTGATCCGCGTGCAAAATAAATAATAAATCAATGGCTTTTTCTATCATTGGGTCGACAACATAAGGCTCTGCAGGAACGGCAAACATCATCTGAACAAAGTTTTGAATATAATTGAGATCATTTCGGGGATAAACAAATGGCTGACCGACAGAACGCTTAAAGGCAAAAGCGGCAAGAACTCGCACTTTTGACAAAATACGTGTAATAGTTCCTTCTTTATCTTCCTCGGTAAGATCAGGGCGAAGAAATTCTGGATAATAGGCAGAAAGCGAGCAAACCATAGAAGACAAAATCGCCATGGGGTGAGCTTGCCCAGGGTAGTTATTAAAAAAGTTTTTCATGTCCTCGTGAATGAGGGAATGGTAGCGCATTTTTTGTCGAAAATCCTGATACTCCTTAGCCTTAGGTAGCTCGCCATGAATTAAAAGATAGGACACTTCCATAAATGTGGATTTTTCAGCCAGATCCGCAACATCATAACCGCGGTAACGTAAAATGCCTTTTTCGCCATCTATATATGTGATCTTCGATGCGCAGGCACCCGTGTTCATATAACCATTATCAAGCGTAATCAAACCTGATTCGCCCCGTAATTTGGAGATGTCAATTCCCGCTTCACCCTCTGTCCCAATGGTAACAGGAAGCTCATAGGATTTACCTTTGTATTCGAGTTTTGCCTTATCCATTTTTACCTCTTAAATATTTTCCAAACATATGCATATTTTTCTATATATTTCTACATATTAGCGAATTCAGCCCAAGAACCAATGACTATTTGGCAAAATAATTCCCTAGACCAAGGTTATGAATAAAAAATGAAAACCCTTTATTGCTGTTTTTTTGCCGCCATTTTTTTATTCTTTCCGCTTTTTTTTGCCTTGGCTTTGATTTTTGCTACCGGAGAAGCCTTAGGAGTTGGCGCCGCAATCGCCGCTGGTTTTTCAGTCGAAACATCAGGTTTTGTTTCAGCTGCAGGAGTAACATCAATATCGGAGTCTCCACCTTCGTCTTCCATTTCCTCAACGTCTTGCTCGTTGGCATAACTAAATTGTGAATACGAAGATGCTAATGCACCAGCCAAAAATATCATTGCAATTAGTTTAAGCATAAAATCTCCTGTTTTGTCACAACCACCATGATTGTTTACCTCTAGAAGGCTACGCTAAATTTCGTATAAAAAAACTAAAATCTAGCTTTTGCAATGCGTTGGGCAGTGTTGCCAGAGGAGTAATCGGAGAAGTAATGTCGTGTCTTGTTAAACCAATTGAGGCCAAGCTATGCACGCTATACCTCTTATTTTTGTTGTAGAGGACGATGAGGACATAGCCTCTTTAATTTCTTTTCACCTCATCAATCAAGGATATCAAGTTGAAACTTTTGGCTCTGGCGACCTAGCCCTTCAGGCAATTCATTCCCGAAATCCAACTCTAGTTTTACTGGATCTAATGCTTCCTAAAATTGAGGGACTAAAGGTCTGTGAAATTTTAAAGGGCAATAGTAACACCAAGGCCATCAGTATCGTCATGGTTACAGCCAAAGGCGAAGAAGCGGATATTGTTCGTGGTCTCGAGTTGGGAGCTGAGGACTATATCACCAAACCTTTTAGTCCACAGGTCTTGGTAGCAAGAGTAAAAAATGTCTTGCGGCGAAGTCAGATTGCAATCCCCAACCAAGAGAAAACGCTAAGTCTTCAAAACATCGTAATCAACCCAGCCCGACGAGAGGTTTCTGTGGGCGGCGAAAAAGTGGAACTCACAAATTCCGAATTTCAGCTCCTTTATTTTTTAGCGCAAAAACCCGGCTGGGTATTCACTCGCGGACAAATTGTCGATGCCATCAGGGGCACCAACTATGCTGTGACAGAACGCTCTATAGATGTTGTCATTGTAGGCCTTCGCAAGAAACTGGGAGAAAGTGGAAATCTCGTGGACACAGTTCGTGGCGTGGGCTATAGAATCAAAGAATTTTCTTAGGCAATGATCATGACAAAATTTTCACTACCTCTAGTGTTTTTCTTTATCTTAGTCTTACTCACTTCCCTTTCAATTTGGTTTTGGCAGCATGATTTTTTTGGCGATGCTAGAGGAATAATTCTAACAATGATTATGGCGCTCGTCGCTTTTTTGGGAGGACGATGGGTTGAAAGTAAAACGGCATTCCTATTTCACTCGCAAAAAAAATTGAAGGTACAGTTTGACAGCCAGCTGGGCGACTTACTCAAGGAAAAGAGTGTCCAAGACGCCATCTTTACCAGTATGCGTGAGGGAATTTTAGTCGTAACATCTAGCTTAACTATTAAATACCTCAATACTTCGGCTCAAAAGATTCTTGGTATTTCTGAGACTCAGTCTTTAAATCAAAGCGCTCAAGGAATTATCCGAAGCGCAGAGATTCTCAACTTTATAAAAAAAACGGCTGAAAAAAAATCGGACTGGGAAGGTGAACTTGAACTGTTCGATTCCGAAGTCAAAAATCTGCATATTCATGCGCGGCCACTCAAAGACACGAACTCTGGTGATCACGACTTCATTTTTGTATTCAGCGATGTCTCCCAAGTTAAAAAATTAGAAAACACTCGCAGAGACTTCGTGGCAAATGTTTCGCACGAACTTCGCACACCTCTCACTTCTATCCAAGGTTTTGCCGAAACGCTGATACAACATCCTGATTTGCCTTTTGATAAGAGAAAGCGGTTCTTGGATATCATTCATAATCATGCGTTTCGTCTCGGTATGCTCATCGATGACCTTTTAACTCTTTCAAGAGTTGAGAGGCAGACGGAAACAAATGAAGTGGCGTTAAATCTAACACACCTCCGGCCTGTTATAATAGCCGCCACGCAAATGTGTGAAGGTGCCGCCAAAGCGCAGGGAATTCGCATTAAGCATGAATGTAGTGACAGTCTTATTGCCAATATCAATGCGCCTTTATTAGAACAAGCTCTCGTGAATCTTATTGATAATGCCATTAAATACAGTGAACCCAACAAAGAAGTTTTCGTAGCCGGCACGAGAGAAAATGGATTTATAAAAATATCGGTTACGGATCAAGGAATTGGAATTCCTCCAGAACAATTAGATCGAATTTTTGAACGCTTTTACCGAATTGATAAAGCTCGAAGTAAAAAAGTGGGTGGAACGGGCCTCGGCCTGGCAATCGTTAAGCATATCGCAATGGCCCACGGCGCTCAGATACAGGTCCAGAGTAAAGTGAATCAGAGTAGTTCCTTTAGTATATTGCTCCCCGTCGTTGCCTAAAAATACCGTAGACCGGTCACCATAAATTGTATAGGCTTTTACAAATGTTTGCCTTGGAGGAAAAATGTTTAGAAATTTAATTTTAACAATCGCTGCTTTATTATTAATTACCTCTTGCTCTAGCAATCAACACAAAGCTGAAAAAATTGATACTACTCTTGAGAAGTCAGAGATGATCACCAACGAAAATCTAGGAGTAAAAGACGGCAATATGGTTGTGCAAAAAAAAGTCATGATGACCGAGGAACTTCGCGCACTACAATATTCTGTTTATGAACTAGAAGACCGTGTCTATGGAAGCCGAAAATTTGGTTCTCAAGGGCTTTATGGCGTACTAAAAGATTGCAAGATGCAAATCTCTGAAAAATCTAATGGTGGCGACGGAAAATTAATTTGGATGGAGCCCCTCGATCGGGTCACCGATAAAGAAGAAAAATTTGATATTGGATTGGATGACAAAGATCGAATTGTTGGTTTGCAAGAAGAATTTTTAAAAGACAGAATATCACGATTCAATCGTTATAAAGATATCTTGATGAAACGACAAGATGAGTTCAATGAAAAAGTTGATATCTGCAAGACAGAGGTAAAATCTAGAAGATTCGACGTCGACAGTAAAAAGAAAGCCGCCCAAATAGAGTAATCTAACAAATTAACTAAAGTTAGTTTGTCTAATTAAGATGCTTTTTTTCCTAAATTGCTTTCAAAGATATCCATAATTTTTTGGATAATTTGGGGGTCATATTTTTTGTTAAGTATCGATTTTAAGTCTTCCTGCTCGGCAATAGCTCTCATGGCCAATAGCGGGTGCATAGCATCTCTTTCAGACGTGTGACTTGTCATTTCATCTAAGTGATCGGCCAGAGCTAATAGTTGAGCTTCAGGCATAATTTTACTTGAGAGTCCCAACGGAAATCCTTGTCCGCCGTATTGTTCATGATGTTGTGAAACCATTTTAATGACGTTGGCCGGCACCTCTGCACACCTAGCGTTTATCTCATTGAGCCCCTTCTGCACATGAGTGTGGTACACGCTTTTTTCTGCTGGACTCATCTCTACATACTTTTTTTCTAAAATTTCTTCTGGCAAGGCAGCCATGCCGAGATCATGTAGTATTCCCGCTAGCGCCAAATCCTCGGGATTTCCAATATTAGTTCCCACCGATAAAAATCCTGCGTAGGTAGCCACATTACAAGCGTGTAAATAGGCCATATCATATTGATCACCATAGTTATCAATAAACCTTTTAGACCAGTTCTCAAAAGTGGTATTAGTAATATAATCAGTAATTTGTTTTTTACAGGCCAGTAAAAGTTTTTTTACAGGCTCCGGCGATCCATTATTTTTTCGCGACTCGTATAGCGTCGCTCTAAAAAATTCTTTAATGGCTATCAAAAACTGAGCCTTTCGCTCAGTGATACTTAGAGGGTCAAAATTTTTACTTCGTTTGATTTCATCTTTCACATAGCGGTGAAAAGCCGTTATCTCGTCCGTATACACATACACTGAACTGGTGTTTTCTCTCAGTTTAACTATCTTTTGTGCCTGCAGTTTTTGTCCCTTCTTGGCAAAACATATGAACTTTCTGTTTGCGGGCAAGAAAATATTTATGTCAAATTGAAGTTCAGCTTCTGAATTAAGATCGGCGACCCGTACGGATTCAAAAGTCCTATTTGCACCTAAGTCAAGGGCAGAAAAATGGGCGTTGAGAATTTCCTCAAATATCGTATGTTCATACGGCAACAAGAAAATTTCAGTAAAACCCTCCGACAAAATTCGGCTACGCTCAAAGGAACTATAATTGCGAGAAATGAAATAAATGGGTGTTCCAGTATATTTTAATCCTACAATCTGTATGAGTTCGGAGCGAATGTCCTCGGATAAATCAGTTCCACATAAAACAATATCGGGCCGCGGAAGATTGAGATTGAGCACCAATTCGGCCTTCTGTGGTAACGAAAACATCTTAACTCTATCAATGACTTTGATCAGAGATTTGGTTTTGTGATCCAAACCCAATTCCCATACCAAAGCCTTAGTCTGTATTTTAAGCTCTGCCGACATTGTTTTCGGATCGGATAATATGGGATATATCTTTACTAAGCCAATAGGGTTGGTTAGTATTTAACTACCTATGAGTGAAGAAAAGCCCGTCAGTCCAGGTCCTTCAGTAAAAGCTTTAGAGTCCCAGCCCCACACGCCAGAAAAGGAAAAAGAGCCTGATAAGTTCATTTTGGTGGCCGAAGACTCTCGTCCTAATCGTAATATTCTGGTACAAAATTTTAAAAAGTTTGGTTATGGTGTTTGTGAATTTGAAAATGGAAAAAAGGCCTGGGATTACTTAACTCAAAAAAATGATAAAAATATCGTCGCTGTGTTTTCAGACATTATGATGCCGGAGATGGATGGTTTAGAACTCCTAAAAAATATCCGAGCCCACGAAACATTTAAGACCCTACCTTTCATTTTAATTTCTGCAGTAACTCAAAAAGAGTTTATTATCGAAGCAAAGAAAAATAAGGCTAATGGGTACCTACTAAAGCCTTTAACGTCGGCGGCCATAAAAGATAAGCTCAAAGATATGTTCCCCCCTCCGAAAACCTAGCCCTAAGGACCTAAGATTTCTCAGTAAAAAAGCCGTTATAATAAGTGAATGGCTGCAAAGAAATTAAAGGTAATAACGCCCACTGAGACGTCAAAGGCGATCTATATACTAAACATAGATCCAGACCAGAAGACTCAGCTGGCATTTAATGCCGGTATGAACGGTACTGACTATACCGCCATCGGTGTCACAGACCAAGATGATGCCCTAAAGTTCTTAGAAAAAGAATGGTCCAATACGGCACTTGTCATTGCGGAATTCAATCTCCCCAAGGGTAATGCGATAGAATTTAGAAAGACAGTACTTAAAAATTGGCGCCAGTTGCCCTTTGTCATCTCGTCGCAAGGCTTTCCAGCGGACTTCATAGACCTGTTGGGTGATAAGGAGTCCTGTCCCCTTCTCCACAAACCCTATACTAAAAACGAACTTCTTCAACTTGTGCAGGATGTGGCCTCTCTTCGCATTGAAGAAATAAATCTTGAGCGTGAAGCATTGGTTGAAAGTTTCGATAAATTTACCACTATGCTAGAAGACATGGAAAATCTTATTCTCAATCTCGAAAACAATACCTCTGACAAAGACAGCTTACAGAGAATATTTGGTATTATTCATACTATCAAAGGCAGCAGCAGCTTTCTGAGATCGCAACTGCTAAGTGACTTTTGCCATCGTTGCGAAGATGCCCTAGATGACGTCAAAAACTATAAAGTAAACGTTAATAAATCTGTCATTACGGTACTGCTTCAGGCCAAAGATGTTATCTGGGAAATCATGAATGCCTTGAGTACCAATGAAGATAAAAATCTGGATCTAGATCAGCTCACAGCTATTTTTACAAAGCTCGATTTAGAATCTACCTCCGAAGAAAAGGATCAGCAGAACTCGCGAAAGTCCGAAAACAGCACGCCACTCAAAAAGCAAGAGACTGGCTAAAGGTTCCTCGCTCACATATTGAAGAATTTTTAAAACTCAATGGTGAAATGACCATCACCAAGAACATGATAGATAAGTTTATTAAAATTGAAATCTCTCAGAATTCGAGTCGCAGTAAAAATATGGAACAGCTTGCTAAACTGTTTGAGCAATTTTTTAAGTACCAGCAGGACATGCAGAGTAAAATGAATAATCTAAAAAAAGTATCCCTGGCCGAAACTTTTGTTCAGGTTCGCCGAGATGTCAGAACGCTTTCTGATCGTCTCAGTAAGCCAGTCGAGCTAATAATTGAAGGAGAAAAAATAAACGTCGACGACACCTTGATCGAACCTATCTCTAGCTCTCTGGTTCACATTGTGCGTAACTCGATTGACCACGGACTTGAAACAGCAGAAGAGCGAAAAGCGGCAGGAAAATTTGCAAAAGGCTCTCTTTTGGTTGAAGCTTACGAAGACGAAGACAGAATTTTTATCGAAATTAAAGATGATGGCCGAGGCATTGACCCTGAAAAACTAAGAAAGGCCATTGTAGAAAAAGGTATTTTTACAGAAACTGAAGCGGCAAAATTTGATAAAAAAGAACTGGTCAATATGATTTTTAAGTCGGGCGTAAGTACGTCATCAAAAGTGACTGATGTTTCGGGAAGGGGTATCGGGCTCGACATGGTTTACAGTTCAATAATTCAGATTCAAGGCCGTATAGATGTAGAATCTGAGATTGGAAAGGGAACTAAATTCACTTTGAATCTCCCTTTACCCAAATCTGTAGTGATCTTTCGATCCCTTGTGGTCAGTCGCGACGGCTGCGCCTATGCCATTCCACAGGAACATATAATCCAAGTGCTTTCGGCTACCGAACAAGAGCTTCTAAATAGTAATGCCGTGGAAACAGTCTCTGGCAAAACTACGCTGCGCATGAAGTCGCAGACCTTTCCATTATTTGATTTGCTAAATATTCTTGAAAACAAACCCAAAGAGTCCTTTGAATTCAAGTCATCTTCGACGATTGTAATTATCCAGGGCATGCACAGACCTTACGGCATTACCGTAGATGCCGTTCTTGGCATAGAAGATACTGTCGTAAAAACACTCGATCAAATCAGCGATATTTCGCAAATCTATATGGGCGCTACAATTTTTGCCGATGGTCAAGTCGGCATGATTATTAATCCCAGTGGAGTTACCAAGACTCTAGAGATTTAGATTTTAACAATTCGTTTCTGGACAAGCTCCAGATAAATATGTATTTCTAAAAATAGTGAGAGAATTGATCCAAAATTTACTTAGGTTACCGGTTCCCCTTCCTGATCTACTTGTCGCAAACCGAGCAAACTGCTTTAACGCTATTCAACTCTATTGGAACGATACCGCTGATTTACATTTTGTAGGCCCCGAGGAGTTTCTTACTTACATCAAATTTCATTTTACCCAGATAAAAGTAAGCTTGCCTCAGCAAGCCGGTGATGTCGCAGTAATCTGGAGTCGAAGCTCTGACTTGTTACCAGTAGGCAGCATTCGAATTGAAGAACTTCAAAAAGAGAGACAAGGGTATCCGTTTGGTCTAATAATCGAACACAGTTTTGTTATTATAGGCAACGAATTGGTCTTTCAAAAGCGAGATCCATCCTTAATCGGTCCCTATGAATCTGTTCCTGGACAAATCGCATTAAAGCCATACTTCAACTTGAATGGATTTGAAGTTACTCGCCATAGAAGACTTTGAGCGCCAGTCACTTTCTCAATTTGTTTTTGCTGGCAATCTCTTTGCTGCTCTAGCAAATAATATTCGCCAATGGCCTACATGTCCGAATTCGAACCTTTAGAGTTTCTCATAAGGCATTTTTATCCTATCCCACCCGTGCTCCCCTCCTTGCATTAACTACACTAAACAATACTGCCCCAACCCAAGAGGAAAACATGAAAAAACCAACTCTGCAGCACGGTGGTTCTCTGGCAATCAATCGTCGAAAAGTCATAAGACCGTTAGACACAAAAAAACCACTTCATATAGTCTTAAAGTCGGATAAGGCGAAGGGTAAACTCAGCCTTCTCAATCATCAAGGCTACATAGGCGCCTGCCTTAAGAAGCTTAGCACCAAGTTCCGAATTTCCATTTACGAAAAAGCTATTGTGGGCAATCACCTTCATTTATTAATCCGTGGAAAAACACGAAAGGAATTACAAAATTTCTTTAGAACTATTGCCGCACTCATAGCCCGTCATGTAACAAAGGCTAGAAGAGGTAAACCATTTGGAAGGTTTTGGACATACTTACTATTTTCAAGGCTCTTAACTTCTTGGAAAAAAGAATTTGATAAAGTAAAAGCCTATATCGTAAAAAATACTTTAGAGGCATTAGGAATGATACGTTACCAGCGGGGTTACATTGTTTTGCGTGAGGAGCATTAAAACACCTGTCGCTAGCCTGTGGCTGGGCGCGGTTGTCGCCACCCCGGAGCTAGCCGCGGTCGCTACGTTTCTCAACAGTGAGCTCAATAAAAAAATGAGCGTTTTCGACTGTAAATGGCACAATGACGGCAGCGCCTTTATGTACGTTGGTGATTTTATAACTGCCCACAATAACGTTGGGAATAGTCATATTAAAATCATACTCGCTGCCACGCAATTTTTCGATGGCAATACCGTAAATAGTATTGGTAAACTCTCCAGCGGCACCGGCGACTTCATCATTGAGTTCCGTATAGGCTGCGCCAAACATATTGCTTAGAATTTTTAAGAGACCTTCTTTTTCAAAACTAATAGTCAGAATGGCTTTTAAGTCTCCAAAAACTAAACCCACCATACCAGCGACATCGCCCTTACTTTCAAAAGGACGCTCAAATGTGGGCTGCCCAACTTCTACGTCCATTTTGGCCCAAGTTTTGATAGTTTCTTTGACACCATCAACAAAAGCATTTAGCAAAATGGGATCAAAATATGCTAGCGCACGCGATTCTGTTTTTTTGGCCGCTGTCATTTTCTTTTCCTTAGGCTGATTTTTGGTAAAGTTTTCCGTAAATAGACTCTAGTTTTTTCTTCAAAGTCACTTCATCAAAGGGCTTCACCAAATAATCACTCACTTTTAGGCCGATGGCTTTTTTAACTTTGTCTTGGCCGCGTTCTGCCGTCAGCATTAAAAAAGGCAGTTCCCTAAAACGTGCATCGTCTCTACATTTTTTCAAAAGTTCGAGGCCCGACAAGCCAGGCATGTTGAGATCAGAAATTACAAACTGAAAAGGCTGGGTGGCATCATGAGCCTCTGATAGTTTTTGAAAAGCGATGTTTCCGTCTTCAGCAAACTCTATGGTGTTATAACCCAACTTCATTAAATTTAGTCGCAAGAATTTTCTAACGGTCGGAAAATCATCGATAATTAAAAACTTGGTTTCTTTTGGGAACATAAGCACCCTCTCTAGTAGATAATAGTTTTACTGAAATTATACCTATATATCGGATAAGTTCCCCAAAAGTTTAATAAAAACCCCGACCCGATTTCGCCATGTTAACCATGGCCTGGGAAGGTTTAAATCTTTGGCCAAATTTCGAAGACATCATCTCAAGTTCGTCCGTCACATATTGAGGCCCTAGACTATCGGCGTATTTCGCCAAGCCGCCACGAAAGGGTGGAAAGCCCGTTCCCATAATCATAGCAAGGTCAAGTTCGCCTGCAGTCTCTACAATCTTTTCGTCTTTAAGAACTATGGCAGCCTCGTTCAACATTCTAAAAATGCCACGCTCGATTATTTCTTTTTCGTCGTGAGACGCCTTCGGAGCGTCTAGACCTAGTTCGGTATAAATCGTGGGGTCAACATTCTTTTCACGCCCCTGATAAATATAAAAGCCCTTGCCACCTTTTTTACCGAGGCGCCCTGTCTTCGCCAGACTTTCAAAAACTTTTGGCAACTCAGCGCGATCACCTATAGCTTTATTAAAAATCTTTAATACCTTAAGGCAGACATCAAGGCCAATCTCATCAATTAAATGAAATGGCCCCATAGGCATGCCAAATTTGTGAGTGTAAATCCGATCGACCTTGACGATATCCATGCCGTCTGACAAAAAGAAAAGCGCTTCAGACAGCCAAGGCATCAGCAGGCGATTCACCAAAAACCCTGGGCCATCCTTAACTACTACCGGAATCTTACCCAACTTTTTACAAAGATCAAAAACCGTCGCCACAACCTCATCACTTGTCTTTGCGCCACGAATAACTTCAACCAAAGGCATTTTATCAACGGGGTTAAAAAAGTGCATGCCGATAAAATTTTCTGGATGAGGGTGTGCCTCTCCCATTTCTGAAACACTTAAAGACGAGGTATTAGTCGCAAAAATGCAGTTGGGATTGCAATGTTTTGCCGTCTCAAGAATCACTTTTTTCTTAATATTCATATCTTCGACTATGGCTTCTATGACAACATCGAGCTGGCCAAAGCCTGAAAAATCAAAAGTCGAAGATAAGCGGGCGAGGTTACGTCCCATCTGATATCTATCAATGCGCTTTTTTTCTAGCTCCTTGCTCCACAGTTTAGAAGCTGCTTGAAAACCTTTGGCCAATGCATCTGAGCTAATATCTTTCAAGCGAACATCAATTGCCCCCGAGGCAGCCACATAAGCAATTCCGCCACCCATGGTGCCAGCACCAAGAACTGCCATTGATTTGACTGCACGAGGTTTAATTTCGCGATTAGCTATTCCCGACTGTTTTTTTACTGACTCTGAAAGAAAAAAGACATGAATGAGATTCTTAGAAACGTCGGTTTCGGCAAGTTCGGCAAAGGCATTGGCCTCTATAATCAAGGCTTCATCTCGATTCTTACAGAGAGTTTTTTTAATAACTTCAAGAGCCTTTAGGGGGGCCGGATAGTGCCCTCGAGTAAAAGACTTAGTCATTTTTAAAGCCTGAAAGAAAACCAGCTTATTGCCCAAATAGGACTCTAATAATTTATTAGTTAGGTTTTTGGCCTTATAGCGCTTTTTTCTTTTAGCTCCGCCTCGTTCGATAATTTCACGTGCCATTTCAATAGCTTTTTCTTCAAGAATACCGGGATGGACTTTTTTATCAATAAGACCAATTTTTTCTGCCTTAGTGGCATTGACTGCTTTACCAGCTAAAATGATATCAAGAGCATTTTGCACGCCAATAACTTTGGGCAAGCGAACGCAACCTCCAAAGCCCGGCATGATTCCCAATTTAATTTCGGGAAGTCCAATTCTTGTGGCAGGAACATCACTGGCAATTCGGTAGTCGCAAGCCAAAGCTATTTCGCAACCCCCTCCCATACAAGCGCCATGAATGGCCACAATAGTGGGAATTTTTAAATCCTCTAGCTGATTTAAGATTTTTTGTCCGTTCGATACAATTTTAAAAATATTTTCGCGACCCTTCATGGTTTTTATTTCTTCGATATCCGCGCCAGCAATAAAAATATTTGGTTTTCGAGAAATTAGAATCACCGCTTTAAACTGAGACCTCGACACTTCTTCGATGACTTCTTTAAAACGCGCCATGATAGGACTTGATAACTTATTTACCTTTTCGCCCACCATGTCGAATTCGATAAAGCCGATATCCCCTCGATCAACAAGACGGATACTTTCTTGCGCTGACATTTCAGGCCTCTCTTTCTAAAATCATAGCGCCACCCTGTCCGCCGCCAATGCAGAGGGTTGCCAAACCAAACTGTGTGCTTCGTCTTTGCATTTCAAGCATCAAAGTAAGGACAAGCCGCGTGCCTGTCGCTCCTACTGGATGACCCAAGGCAATCGCGCCTCCATTAACATTGAGCTGGGCGGGATCTATTTCTCCCACCGCATTCGACATCCCCAGTTTTTCTTGCGCAAACTTATTGCTACCGAGTGCCATCGTGCAAGCAATTACCTGCGCGGCAAATGCTTCGTTAAGTTCGATAAGACCAATATCTTTTAAATTAATTCCCGCTTTTTTTAGTGCAACGGGCGTCGAGTAAGCAGGTCCCAAACCCATCCTTTCAGGTTCTAAACCCGCAAAGGCATAGGAGCGAATCGACACGATCGGCTTTAAACCTTCTGCCTGTGCCTTTTCACGGCTCATCAGAACCACCATGGCAGCGCCATCTGTGATCGGACAAGCGTTACCCACAGTCACAGTTCCCGTATTTCGATCAAAATAAGGCTTGAGTTTGGCCAAAGCCGCAAGACTCTGCTCCTCTCTCGGGCCAATATCACCAGCTACTACTTCTGCAAACTTCGGCGGTATAAAAACGGGAGTGATTTCCTCTTTATGCTTTCCTGTCTTGAAGGCGGTGACCGCTTTTAGGTGGCTGTTAAGCGCAAACTCATCTTGCTGCTTACGGCTAATGCCATATTCTTTAGCTAAAATTTCGGCAGTATCACCCATCATCATACCGGTGAAGGGATCCCGCAATCCTTCCATAATAGCAATTTTAGGCATTAAGTAATTAAACTGAAACTTGGTTAAAAGTGCCAGCTTTTGACCAAGAGTTTTTGCACCTGCTAACTTTCCAAACCAATCGGCAAATTTTTTCGAAAAAATCAGTGGCATTTGCGACATGCTCTCGGTGCCACCAGCTATAACCAAATTTGCAGATCCTGATTTAATTCTCTCATAACCCGAAGAAATTGACTCTAAAGCTGAGGCGCAATTTCGATGAACGGTAAAGGCCGGAACTTTTAGTGGAATGCCTGAGTTTAGGGCGACGACACGCGAGATGTTGACAGCGTCCGAGGGATTCCCCGCATTGCCAATAATAACTTCATCGACGTCATTAACGTTGATGTTGGAACGGGCGATGGCCTCTTTCATGGCGACTCTTCCCAGTTCTGCGGCGTGAACTTCTTTAAAATTGAGTCCCGACTTTACTAATGGAGTTCTGGCTCCCCCCACAATAACAACATCTCTAGAACTACTCATAGCTTATCCCCCAAACAATGAACCCCAAACATATTACTAATCACACATAGGCAAAGTGTAGGTTTATCCCATACTGCTACAATGCATTAGTTGACAGCCGACCTACATGACCTAAACTTAAGGACAATGGACTTTAAAAAAGAAGCGCTTGAATATCACTCACTTCCTAGACCGGGAAAGGTCGATGTGGTGTCTAGCAAACCTTGCCTGACCGAAAAAGACCTCTCTTTAGCCTATTCTCCTGGCGTTGCGGAACCCTGTATAGAAATCGCCAAAAATCCAGAAAGAGCCTACGACTACACTACGAAAGGCAATCTTGTGGGAGTTATTACCAATGGCACTGCGGTCCTCGGCCTCGGTGATATTGGACCTTTGGCCGGTAAGCCCGTGATGGAGGGCAAAGGTGTTTTGTTCAAGCTATTTGCGGATATCAATGTCTTTGACATTGAAATAGACGCCAAAGATCCCGAAAAATTTATTCAAACGGTAAAAGCACTCGAGCCCACATTTGGTGGAATTAACCTTGAAGATATTAAGGCGCCTGAATGTTTTATCATTGAAAAACGCTTACGCGAAGAAATGAAAATTCCCGTCTTTCATGACGACCAACACGGAACATCTATCATTTGTGGCGCGGCCCTCATCAATGCTTGTCTTATTACCAAGCGCCGTCTCGAAGATGTTAAAATCGTCGTCAATGGAGCGGGCGCGGCCGCTATTTCTTGCGCGCGAATTTTTACTCAGTTGGGTGTACCGAAAAAAAATATCATGATGTGCGATACCAAGGGCTTGCTCTATAAGGGACGTAAGGATGGCATGAATGAATACAAAGAGGAGTTTGCACTCGACACTAAATTACGCTCTCTGTCCGAGGCCCTGACTGGTGCTGACGCTTTTGTAGGATTAAGTGTCGCTGGTGCTCTAACTCCCGATATGTTAAAAAAAATGAATTCCAATCCGATTGTTTTTGCCATGGCTAATCCCGAGCCAGAAATTCTTCCACCTCAGGCAAAAGCCGTGCGCGATGATGTTATAATGGCCACAGGGCGAAGCGACTTTCCCAACCAAGTTAATAATGTCTTGGGCTTTCCTTCTATTTTTAGAGGAGCACTTGATGTCAGAGCAACCACAATTACTGAAAACATGAAACTCGCAGCTGTTCACGCATTGGCAAATTTGGCGCGTGAGGATGTCCCTGACTCAGTCGCACGTGCCTACCGGGGCACCTCATTTCGTTTTGGTCCTAACTATATTATTCCAAAACCATTTGATCAGAGAGTCTTACTCAAGGTTGCCCCGGCTGTCGCCAAAGCTGCCATAAAAGATGGTGTTGCACTTAATCCCATTACTGATTTTTCGGCCTACGAAGATCGCTTAGCTTCGATCCAAAGTTCAGGTCGAGGCTTTATTAGAAATATCATTCATAGAGTAAAAGACAGAGTGCAATCTCAAGATAATATCATTCCCCGCATTGTTTTTCCGGAAGCCAGAAGTGAGAAAGTTTTACGTGCCATTCAAATGTTATCCTACGAAAAATTAGTTCGACCCATTCTTGTTGGCTACGAAGAACGAATTCACAAAAAAATAAAAGAATTGGATCTGCCGGCGCTAAAGGACATTGAGATAGTCGACCCGGCCAAGGACTCGCGATTTAATGAAATGGTCAATACCTACTATGAAAGTCACCATCGCAAAGGCGTACTCTTTCAAGAGGCTGAGCGCCGAATTTTTGATTCGAATTATTATGCGGCAATGATGCTTCGCACAGGTCATGCTGACGGTTTTGTATCAGGCTCGACCCAAAATTATGCCGATGCGGTAAAGCCCATTTTAGATGTGATTGGCTCGAAGAGGGTCGCCTCGGGTATGAACATTGTGCTCGTTAAAAATCGCATGCTATTTTTCGCGGATACTACGATGAACATCAATCCGACGGCTGAGCAAATTGCCACCATTGCTATACATGCTTCAAAGATTGCCGGATTTTTTAAAGTAAAACCACGTATTGCCATGCTCAGCTACACTAACTTTACAAGTAAATTTGAGAATCCTAAAAAAATGCAAGAAGCTGTGCAAATCATTAAGAGGCGCTTTCCTGATATGATCGTAGATGGCGAAATGCAAGCCGACACAGCCGTTAACTCCGAAATTTTAGAAACACTTTTTCCGTTTAGTGAATTAAAGGGCGGCGCCAACATTTTAATTTTTCCTAATTTAGATTCTGGTAATATTGCCTATAAGCTAGTGCAACAACTTGCAGGCGGCGAAGTTTTTGGACCTTTTTTAATGGGAATCAAAAAACCGGCTCACATCGTACAACGAACTTGCAGCGTAGAAGATATTTTTAATACGGTGGTTTTAACGGCACTACAAATTCAAACTTTTAAGGAGATATTAGGCTCTGACAAGTCAGATCATAAAAAATGAATTTGAGCGCGCCTTTTTAGTGGGGATGGGTCTAAAGTCTGACCCTATTACCGAGGTCAAGGAAAGCCTTTGGGAACTTGAAGAACTGGCTATCTCTGCTGGTTGCGAGGTTATAGGCTCAATCACGCAAATTGTTTCGGGTTGGAATCCGGCCACCCTAATTGGTAAAGGTAAAGTCATAGAGATCGCCGAGACTGTGGCCGAGACAAAAACCTCCCTCGTCGTAGTCGATCACCATCTCTCAGGCGTTCAGGTCAGAAATCTCGAGGAGACATTTAAAGTTCCCGTTATTGATCGGCATCAATTGATTCTGCATATTTTCGCAAAGCGCGCAAAATCTTACGAAGGCAAACTTCAAGTGGAACTCGCTCAACTTTTAGACCAGATGCCTCGCATGGTTGGAGCTTGGCACCAGAGTCACTCACGACCTGGCGCAGGAATTGGCACCAGGGGCCCTGGCGAAAAGGCACTTGAAACCGATCGCCGAAACATGCGCTTTCGCATCAGTCAAATTCGCAAAGAACTTGAGGAAGTAAAAAAGCACCGAAACTTGCACCGAGAATCCCGAAAAAGGCGCGAGGTTCCCCGCTTTGCGCTGCTCGGATACACCAATACCGGCAAAAGTACTCTCTTAAATCTTTTAACTAATTCAGCGGTACTAACCAAAAACATGCCTTTTTCCACTCTTGATCCAACAACGCGAAAAGTTTATCTTTCTGAATATCAGTCGGCACTATTAACCGATACAGTGGGTTTTATTCGAAATCTGCCACCTCAACTTTTGGATGCCTTTCAAGCAACTCTTGAAGAAACATCTGACGCCGACGCTTTAATTCACTTAATTGACCTGGCCAGCCCCAACCGAGACAAACAAATTCAAGTTGTGAGCGAACTCATCGTGAAGTTTGGCTGGGACAGTAAACCCATCTTGTATGTTTTTAATAAATGCGATGTGGCTAGCATTGCAGAACAAATGAAGGTTAGTTTATTCCCGAGAGTTTTTGTTAGCGCCCTAACCGGAGAAGGAATTGAAAATCTTAAAAAGTCGATGATCACACTTCTAGATACACTCAAAACACAGTTTGAACTTTTTATTCCAAAATTAGACGAGCACAAAATTTATGACTTAGCCCGCGACGCAAATATCATCAAATCAGAACCGGGCTCGCAAGGAACGCTTTGTGTGGTGTCGATGGAGAGTCGTAATCTTTCGCCATGGAAAGAATACTTGGTAAAGAAGCCCTAAATAGAACATGACTGAGGCAAAAACCTCAGTCATTTTAATTTTTTATCCCTGGAGGGTTGGATTCAAAATACTAAATTAAATACCGAATGCGCCAATGTCGGAATTTCCTGAACCAGGTTTGTTATCATTTGGATTGATAGCTGTTCCTGCTACAGTTGTATTGCCGATCGGCATAGTGGCCACGCTACTGCTTGCCGCTGGACTGTTTGCTTTGATCTCATTTTGAGCCTGACGAGTCTCACTCTCAGCAAAACCCAAATGAGGTAAACACCATACGATAAGTTGCGCACGTGATTTAACGCTCATTTTTTTATAAATGTTCGTTAAATGAAATTTTACGGTTTTCTCGGTTACAAATAACTGATTGGCCACTTCTTTGTTAGAGAGTCCTTTTGAGACTAACTCTGCGACTTCAGCTTCTCTGTTTGATAAACCTTTTTGTAAAAGGGCATCTCTGAGCATCCTTGCTCCTCCCACGTTAATGAAAGTTAATAATACTTACGTTCAGGTCGTCCCACTTTAGTATTGGCTTCCTGCCAAACTATGGGTCTTCCTGTATTAAAGTCTGACAGTATATTTTTGAGATTTCAAGTGGTTTGGACTCTAGTTTAAGAAAACTGGACCGATAAATAAACAGATGGTCGGTTAATAGTTTAAAAAGGAGCCGCATATGTTCGCGCCTGAAACGAAATTCTTGGTGATTGATGATTTTGCAACTATGCGAAAAATCATCAAAAAAGTGCTAGCAGAACTTGGGTTTAAAAACGTCCAAGAAGCCGATGACGGTAAAACAGCACTCCCCATGCTAAAATCCGCCGCAAACGAAGGTTCTCCCTATCAAGTAATTATTTCTGACTGGAACATGCCCGGTCTTGCTGGAATTGATTTGTTGAAGGCTTGTAAGTTGGATCCCCAACTAAAGGGCACTCCGTTTATGATGGTTACTGCTGAAAGCGAACAGAATAATATTATCGAGGCCGCGAAAGCAGGGGTTTCAGACTATGTTGTCAAACCCTTTAATGCAGCTACATTGAAAACAAAATTAACTAACATGTACAAAAAGCACGCAGCCTAATTTTAGAGAATATGAAGGGGAAAACTATGGGTGCAGCACCAAACGTAAATACGAATCCACTACTCGACAGAAAGCTTATTAATGCCTTTGTTGATGGCGTCACGAGAACCCTTGCCACAATGGCATCGACTGAAACAACAACTGGCGCGCCGACAATTGAAAAGGAATTTTCGACCAAAGGAGATGTGGCTGGCCTCATCGGTATGGTGGCAGGGACGATGAAAGGCACCCTCACAATTAGTTTTGAAAAAGAGGCCGTCTTTCAAATATTAGAAAACATGCTCGGCGAGAAATATACAGAGCTCAACGATCAAGTGGCGGACGCTGTCGGAGAACTCACCAATATGATATACGGGTGTGCAAAAACTGCCCTCAACGAAATGGGCTATGGCTTTGAAATGGCCATTCCTACGGTTGTCATGGGTAAAGCGAGAATCAAAAGTTTTCATACGGGAGCAACGCTCGTGATTCCCTTTACCTGTACTACCGGTAAATTCTTTATTGAAATCACCGTACAAACATGAAGGAAGTACCCGCAATGGAAGGAGCATCTCAGAGCAAAGTTGATGTTCTTGTCCTGGGACCTTCTAACCAAATTAGAGCTGAGCTTGGCAAAATCTTAACCGGCTATCAGCCCTACAATTTAGTGCAATATATTTCGATCGACCGATTTCTGACTTCTGCGGACGACGCTGTAAACCCAATGCTCGCCATCGTAAGTGCTGATAGCGACACCAGCAAAACATGTGAATGGGTGCAATCAGCAAAAATGAACTTTCCGCACGTCCCCGTTTTAGTCCTGCACGACTCAAATGCCACGCTTGATTTTCGTAAAGCCAAGAAAAATGGCGCTAGCTACGTTATGCACCTTCACTACGATAAAGAATTTATTTCGGATCGTATTTTACAGCTCGCACCGATTGATATCGACGGCGACAAAATACCTATGTCGGCGCTTATCGCTATCCACGTTGACGATTTTGAACCAGGCACAAAAATCGATTTTAATCTCTACGTGCACCTACCCTCGAACCACAAAACTATTATGTTTCGCAGACAAGGCTCGGTACTAGACGATAAGGCTATCGCAAAAATTAGCGGTTCGGCGGGACAAAGGGTTTATGTTAAAAAAACCCAGCTGCGCCAGTTTTTTAAATACGCCACCCAGGTTTTAAAAATTCGAAAGGCAGAAGACTCGATATCTCTCACAGAAAAATCACAAAATGTTAAAAGCGAGATTCAAACTATTATGTCTTATTTTCTAGATGGAGACGATGCCGGCTATGAGCATGGTAAGGTTATTCTTGAGCGCTGCGAAGTCATTTTAAAAGAGCTTGGGGTGTCAAAAAAATGGAGCCCCGAAACAATGTTTAAAAAAATCGTCGGTCACTGTGGACAAAATGAATCAATCTATAACGATTGCATGAACCTTTGTGCTTACGGCGCTCTATTTGCGCGGGTCTTAGAATGTAATGAAGAAGACATTAGAATTGCGGCGCTAACCGGCCTCTTAGGCAATATTGGTCTGGCAGGACTGTCCTCCCAAATTCATATGAAACCAAAAGCCAGGTGGACCCTTGAAGAAAAAGCCGCTTTTGAAAGGTATCCCATCGACAGTGTCTTAATGATAAAAAGAAAAAAGGTGCCGCTTCCTCCAGAGATCTCAAAAATTATTGAGCAACACCGAGAATTGTTAGACGGCTCAGGCATTCCCCATAAACTTAAAGGCACTCAAATTTCAAAGCTCGCACGCATTATTTCGATTGCAACTAAGTTTCAATCTCTGTCGTCAATTAAGGATGATAAAATCTCGTTTACTCCGTCTTCAGCCTTAGATCACATGGTAAGCGAAAATACCAAACTCCAAAAAATGCCGCTAGACCCTTTGATGTTGCAGAAACTTGCGGCTTTTATGAAAATTCAAACCCAAAAATTGGGCCCTGCGAAAATCGCATCTTAAATTGCGTCTTAATAATTTCTGAGTAAATGGTCGATGGGTCTTGTTAAGTTTTGGCTATAGATTTTAACCAGCTCGACAATTTTTGGCCAAGGCTTAAGTGACTCTGACTTTTCAATATTCATGATTTGGCTGCGTACTATGGTCAAGACATCTCGTAAAATCTGTTTTTCTAAAAATTCTTTTGCCAATTCCTCGCGATCCGATTCCCCATTCAAAATCTTTTGAACCTTCTGAAATATCGAATCGCTAAGATTAGGAAATGTTGAAACATAAGAAACCAACAAGAGATTCAAGAAAGACAAGCTGGACTCCATGTCTTCTTTGTTCCCATAAAATGCGATGATGTCCTCAACCATTTGAACCAAGATTCCTAGGTCCCTAAAACTCTCTGATATGCGCTTAGCCTCTTTATCTGAAAGGCCAACAATTAAAGCAGTTCCGTAAACAGGCATTTCAAAAAGAGCTTGAGCCTTTCGAGATACTATCTCCTGGTATTCAGAAATTAGTCTCCCTGGCAAATTCGCCGACCGGTTCACCGAACTGCCCCGATAGTCCAAGTTAAGCAATCCCAATTGGGCCTCATGGACCTTCAACGAAAAATCCATGACTGTAATTAGTAAGCGATTTTTAATGCCATCGTTAATCGGAATTTGCCCTAAGCTTAGTGGAATTAAGGCTAAAAAGCTCGAAGTCGCAATTTGGCTCTCATAAATGCTCTTAAGGTCTTCGGCAGTAGAATTAAAATCACTGTTCAGAATTTTTTGAAGACTTATTTCTGAAACACGATAGGCATTATTAAAAATTTCGCAGCCACAAGCCCAGCCCAAAACATCTTTCGAGCGAATGCCTAGATTTTTGGCAACATCGAGGCAGATCTTAGCCCTTAATTTCTTATTTGTAGTCAGATGGTAGTCCATTAAAATGTCATCTAATTTTTTTGCCGACTGACTCTTGTACACTCCCTGAATAAAATCATCGACGAGGTCAATAGGTTGGACATCCTTATTAACTGAATTTGGTAGTGATAAACCAGTTACAAAACTCAAATGTCCTCCTGACATACTTGCTTGCCGTTTATTGTAATACGAAGCGAACCTAACTTCACAATTGTTTATGTGCTGCGGCGCCAAAATGGTTGGCCAAAGTCCGAAGTATGCGCGCATGATAGTACTTTTAGTCTAGGGAACGCAGCCAAGATGGGCCAAGTGGCCACTTACAAACAAGTTGGTGCAAATAAGAAATTTCTCGATAATCCTTATAAGTACGAACTATAAATGAAAAGGAGCTCCCTATGAAAAATAAAATGAAAAATAAAATTCTGTTGGCTCTGTTTCTGGTTCTCCCTATGATTGCCCAGGCCACCGACGATCAAAGTACGACTACATTCAAAGTGAAAAATCTGGCTCGCGACATAAAAAGTCAGCTCTTCCGTCAAGTCCCTGGGATTTCACTACATATTGGTGAAGGAAGTGATCAAGTAAGTGGTAACTCGGGTCTAGGCATTCGCTTTACCAACGCAATTAATCAAAGGTTTGGATTTGATTGGGGCATTAACCTTGATACCAGTCGATCCTTTTTGTTGGTCACAACTGACCCTTCAATAACCTATAGTCTCAATTCTCGGTCGTATCTTTTGGCGGGGTTTAACTATGCCGTGCCGACAAATGCGAGAATCAATTCCGTCCCCGTTCGAGCCGACTGGGGTCTTCAATATGGCTTTGGATATCTCGCGAATCTGAAAACTGACCGGCAGTGGGCCATTGAAGTTATCTATCGACAAGTTAATCTACAGGCTCAAATCAACTCGGAAGATCTCCAATTTGCAGGCCTTCAAGTTCGCACCACTTACTTTTTTAATTAATTTTTTTGAAGTGCTTCTAACTGCAAAAGAATTTCTTTAGCAGTTTTATTTTTAGGTAACGCCACACCAAAAAGATCATCGATTTGGCGGCCCCAAGTAAGGACTCTGGCCCATCGAATTGTTAGCCCCAGTTGCGTCAAAGCCTTGACCGCGTTAATGAGAGCACCTCGTTGATCAAGACCGCGGAAACTAAAAACAGTTTCTACTTCATCTTGGCTCACGATTTCTATATTTTCAAATTTTACTCGAGGTAAATCCGGTGACTTTAAGTTCATGTTTAAAAGTTTTTTAAATTGCTGAGGGTTATTTGCCTTAATTTCAAACCAGTCGTAGACACCATATGTCGGTAAAGTTTGAACCACGGCTTGGTGAAAACTCCCACCTCCCGAAAATATCCTCTCAACAAATTCAAAAAAGATCCCCGGCTTATCGTGGAGCCGATGAAATCTCACCCAGAAACGACTTTTGTGTGATTTGGGCACAAATATTTTGGCGGGTAGGTCTTTCTCGCAGGATTTAAGCATCATTAAATCTTCGAGCAAAACCTTGTGTGGAAGACTCTCTGTGAGTATCGGATCGAGTGCCTGTCTCGCTTCATTGGGTAATTCCACTTTTTTCTTTTTAGCATATTCGAAAAACTTTACAAACTGACTGGCCTCGGTTTTATTCATTACTGATACACAATCCTGTAACAGCCCCGCCTTCCAGGAGTTCCATGCTTCAGGGTTTGTTGCCTTAATGTCGATAGCGGTAAAAACGGCTAAACGATTCAACCGATCTCCTGTCGCACCCTGATCACTTAACTCGGCCCAAGTTTTGCTTGATCGCAGATTTTTCCGAAACGCCGTACGAGATAAGATTAAATGTTTTTCAACAACCCATGCCACTTCATCCATTAATTTCTTTGAAAAGCCCCAAGATTTAAAGTCCTCTCTAACATACTTGCCGCCTTCGATCTCATGGGGTTGCCCACTCCCTTTAGCTATATCATGATAGATGCATGCCCAAAGCATGACTTGCCAATCAAAATCTTTAAACCCTTTTGTAATACTGGCGACGCCTTCAAGCGAGCGAGGCCGTTTGTAGAGGCGCAAAGTCGTTTTTAAAGCTTGTAAAATATGAGCATCAACACTGTAGCGATGATATTGATCATGCTGAACCAAAGCAAAAATCGGCCGTAACCGAGGAATGCAGCGATCAATAAATCGGGCTCCAAATAGTGATTTTAAAAAATCCTCGCTCTGTTCAATACGAATATATTTACTCAACATTTGTCCCATCTGATTTGCGGGCAAACTCTTTGAAAATAAATCATTGAGATTTCTTCTGACTCTATACTGATTTAACAAGGTAGGGTTTTTATTAAGAATCTCAAAAGCCTTAGGCACTGAAGCTATTTGCGTGTTAGATTTTTCTATTAAACTCTCGCCCTTAGTACTTGCGACCGCAATAATCCAGTCTGAGTAAAAACTCACCCGTGAGAGTCCCAACTCTACTTGCCACATAAAGTCAGTTCGATTTTTATAGCCAAACCACTGGCTGATTTCCCCCTGAAGTTCGGCCACAAGCACGTCGCTGCCGCCTAGTAAGTGGTACTTTTGCCTGACTGTTAGATAAAAATTCTTGTAATAGTTTAGAACACTTAAAACATGTTCGATGTTATTAAATCTCTTAGGAAAAAGAGCCAGAATTTGTAGGCCCTGCTCTAAATCTCTTAAGCCACCGGCACCATATTTTATATTCGGCTCTAAAAAGTTAGCAATCGAATCGTGGCGCAGCGCCCGCGCCTTTCGCTCCTTCACCATGGCCCTCAGGAGCTCACGCGAAAATGAAGACCCTAGAGAATCAATCTTTTTAATCTGTTCTATTTTTTTGATACTTGTTTTTTCTAAAATGGCAGTCGCGTTCTTGAGAGCCAAAATATCAAAGGCTTCTACTCCTTGGGTCCAATCGCTGATATCTTCGGGATAACGATGTCTTAATTTAAGTCCCAGTTCGTTTAGTTTCTCAATGACAATCTTTGTTTTATCCTCGAGGCCCACAAAGAGAACGTCAAAATCAGATAGGGGGCAGAGCTCCCCTCGCGCCCACGAGCCCAATTTTATGGGTTCCGATTGCTCCCAACCATTAATAGAATCAAAACGCGAGAGCAGCTTTTGGGCTAACCATTCTGAAAAGTCGCGATTCGAAAATTGAATTGATTTTTTTTCGTTCCCATCAAGGAGAGGATACGGAGGCTTTAATACCTTTTCAGCTTCGATTTTTTCGGTTTCGGTTAAAAATAATTTTGTTGCCACTCAGATATCTTATTCAATGCATCGAGTGGCGTCATCTTTTCAATGAGAACAGTGCGCACTTGTTCGCCCAAATCAGTGAATTTTTTAGACTGTTCCGTATTTTGGTCCAGGCCAAAAGTTAAACTTAGTTGGCCTCTCCCCGAATCAGACTCCAGTACCTTAAGTAAGCATTGCGCACGTTCAGTCACACTAGCGGGCAATCCTGCTAATTTGGCCACCTGAATTCCGTAGGACTTGTTGGCGGGACCCTCGCGCAAAGTATATAAAAAGGTCATGGCGCCATTTTTTTCATGAATACTCATGTGGTGGTTTTTTATCCTATGATTTTTTTCCGACAACTGAGTGAGTTCATGATAATGGGTAGCAAAAAATATAAGGCTTCCAGAACTCTCAAGCAAAAATTCTAAAATCGACTGCGCAAGACTTAAACCGTCGTAGGTGCTTGTGCCTCGGCCAATCTCGTCGAGAATCACCAAAGAATTTCCATCAGCACTTTCTAACATTTCAGCCGTCTCACTCATTTCAACCATAAAAGTTGATAACCCTTGAGCTAAAGAGTCACTAGCACCAATTCTGGTAAAAAATCTATGAAACAACGGCATGCTCATTGCGACTGCTGGTACAAAACTGCCGATTTGAGCCATTATAACTAAAACGGCGACCTGGCGCATGAGGGTACTTTTGCCGGCCATATTGGGGCCGGTTAACAAAAGGCAGTCGCCAAAACTTAATTCCACATTATTCGGCACAAAGTTTTTACCAATCTTATTTTCAACTACAGGGTGTCGGCCGTTTTTAATTTCAAGTTTCTTATCATTTTTAAATTCTGGCCGCACGTAGTTATCTTGTAATGCCAGCCAAGCCAGCGATGTTACAACGTCACATTCGCTCCAAAGCTTAGCGAATGTCAGTAAAGTGCCGAGTTGAGAAATCACTTGTGTTTTAAGTTCTGAAAAAAGCTGTCCCTCTAACTCTATACGTCTGGCCTTTGCTGACAGAATTTTATTTTCTAACTCTTGAAGCTCCGGAGTGATATAGCGCTCGGCCTGGGCCAGCGTCTGCCGACGAATATAGTTTTTAGGGACTTTTTCTAAATGTGTGTTTGTGACTTCAATATAGTAGCCAAACACATTGTTAAATCTAATTTTTAAACTAGAAATACCGGAGTTAAGTTTTTCGCGGGCCTCGATGGCGTTTATAGCTTTCTCGGCATGGTCAGAAAGACCAACAAGTTCGTCAAGTACGTTATTAAACCCATCGGCTATAACTCCCCCTTTGGCGATACTGACTGAAGGTTCTTCACGAAGAGTATTTTCAATTAACGATATCACGCCTTGGACCTTTTCAAGATCTAGCGGTGAATAAGATAGATTCTTATCAGCTCGGCTAACTTCAACTCCCACTTTAAGAGAGTTACTCAACGAGATAAAATCTCGGGGTCCACAACTGGGATTAACGATTTTACCGATTCTTCGTTCGACATCAAACATTTGAGAGAAAAGTGTACGTACTCTTTTAAGACCTGAAATATCACTCAGCCAAAATCCCAAATGATCTTGCCTGGCTTTGATTTTATTAAGGTCCAAAAGCGGAAAGCGCAGCCATGATTTAAGTAACCGACTGCCAGCGGCAGTTTTCGTGAGGTTTATGGCGTCAAAGAGACTGCCCTTCACTTCACCTGCGTAATTCTCAAAAACCTCTAAATGCCTAATGACCGTTGGAGAAAGCACTAATCTTTTTAAGATAGAACGATTTTCAAATTCCGAGATGGTATTTAATAGGGACTCGCCCTGCATGTGTACAGCATAAGCCAAAAGTCGCTTGGCAGTATCGGGGAGGTTTTTATGCTGAGGGGTATCGATAAGCCGGTCAAACTTGGTAATGACAGGGCCCGAAAGTATCTTTAATTGTAAAAGTTGGTTGGCATGGTCGCTACACACGATGATTTCTTTAGGAGACAAGAGCTCAATGAGACCAGCAAAATCCTTTGTGAGTCCTAGGGAATTTTTTTTGCCAAGAAAATAAAAACCTTCACCCGTTGTGGCATCTAAAAAACACAGTGTTTCTCTATCGACACTGCAAATATAGTTGGCCTTGGAGCCATCGAGAGTTTCGGGATCAAATACCATTCCGGGACTTAAAATTCGAGTCACAGCTCGCTTAACAATGCCCTTTGCTAAAGCGGGATCTTCAATTTGATCACAGATAGCAACGCGAAATCCCGATTCAAGAAGCTTATTAATAGGACCGGCAACACTATGGTAAGGCATTCCACACATGGCTGTTTCATCAGCATTTTTTTTATTTCTCGAAGTTAAAGCAATATTAAGTACGGGTGCCGCAACTCTGGCATCATCATGAAATAGCTCATAAAAGTCACCCATCCGAAAAAATAAAAGCTCATCTTTATGGGCGGCCTTTATCGACCAATATTGTTGCATTAAAGGTGTCATTTGGTTTCATATACCACAATTCTCGTAAGCTGCCAGGCCCTATATGGGAAAAACTTTTTTTTTCTAGAATTATAAACAGTTTTCACTTAAAACAAAAGTTCTTGGAGGGACTTATTGGAGTCAATGAAACCAGAGCTGATAGTTTCTGCAAAAGACGTGCATAAATCCTTTCAAAACAAGCCTGTTTTGCGTGGAATCAATCTCAATATGGAGGCCGGCGATCTCACTGTTCTCATCGGTCCCTCAGGTTGCGGTAAATCCACATTTTTGCGCTGTCTGAATGGCTTAGAGTCAATCGATAGTGGCGAAGTCTTGGTTAATAAAATCAAATTGCGCAGCTCTAAAGAAGTCGGACTTAGTGAAATTGATTCCGGCTCCCTATTGGTAAGACAAAGCGTCGGAATGGTCTTTCAAAGTTTTAACTTATTTCCGCATTTAACAGTGCTAGAAAACATCATGAAATCTCCTATGGTGGTTAAAAAAATTTCTCGAGAAGCGGCCCGAGAAAAAGCTCTCTACCTTCTTAAGAAAGTGGGTCTTGACAGCCATATAGAACACTACCCCTATGAACTTTCCGGTGGGCAACAACAACGAGCGGCCATCGCGCGTGCGCTGGCTATGGAACCAAAATTATTACTCTATGATGAACCAACAAGTGCATTGGATCCCATGCTCGTTGACGAAGTACTGCAGGTTATGAAGCAACTGGACCAAGAAGGCATGACTCAACTGGTGGTCACTCACGAAATGCGCTTTGCTCGTGATGTAGCTGATCATATTGTCTATATCGAGGATGGTTCAATTGTTGAAATGGGTAGTGCCAATCAAATCTTTGGCAAGCCTCAAGACGAACGCACTCGAAAATTTTTAAAACACTTTATTTGAAGACGCCGCTGAAGGAAGGCACTGAATTGAAGAATTTTATTATTTCTTTTTTTATAATTGGGCTTTTTTGTCCGACACTTGGGTCGCCTCTTTGGGCCGACACCCTTCGTTGGGGCGCCGATAGCGAAAGTGGCGCGCCTTACGCCTTTAGGGATCCCAAAAATCCCGAACTTCTAATAGGCTTTGAGGTCGATCTCGTAAAAGCGTTGGCACAAGAGATGGGGCTAGAGCCTCAACATGTGCAAAATAAGTGGGAAGGCCTGGTCGAGGGTCTCAAACGAAAAGATTACGACCTCGTCGTAAACGGCCTCGAAATTACCGAAGAGCGTAAACACGAAGTCGGCTTCTCTGTCCCCTATTATGTGACCTACCAGCAGCTCACTGTCAGAAAAACATCTTTTGATATTAATTCTCTCGACGATCTTATTGGTCATAAAGTAGGAACACTCGACGGCTCACTTGCTCTAAAAATACTGCAAGAAAAATCGGGTATTGAGGCTCTCGCTTACGACCAAGAGATTCACGCTTATAATGATTTAACCATGGGTCGAATTGATGCCGTTTTATTGGATGCTCCCATCGCGCTTTATTATGCAGGTCCCAATCCAAAGCTAAAATCGGTCGGCAAGCCAATTGGTCGCATGGAATACGGCATAGCTGTGAGACCTAAAGATAGCGTCCGACTCAACGAAATTGATTTGGCTTTAAAAAAATTAATAGTCGATGGCACGCTTAAAAAGATTTTTGAAAATTGGGCTCTGTGGAATTCCGTAATTGCAGAGAGTTGGGGGCAGGATTCAAAAATTAAAACGCCACCCACCGCTTTCGAGAATTACCTCGAGTCCACAGGACAAAAACGATCCTGGATAGATAAAGCGCAGCAATACATCAGTTTTTTACCCCTGCTTGGTAAAGGGGCCCTCCTTACTCTCAAAGTTAGTATTGCTTCGATGATCCTCGCTATTCTTATTGGATTGGGCGTGGCGCTGATGCGCCTTTACGGTCCGAAACCATTTTCAATTTTAGCCCTCAGTTTTGTCGAAGTCTTTAGGGGCACGCCTCTGTTGATTCAGCTCTACCTTATTTTTTACGGATTACCACATTTCGGAATTAAATTGGATCCATTTTTTGCTGCTGTTGTGGGGCTCGGTCTTAACTACGGTGCCTGCGAGGCCGAAAATTATCGGGCCGGTATTTTATCTGTACCACGCCATCAAATGGATGCCGCCCTTGCGCTCGGCATGTCTCGCTTTCAAGCGCTTCGGCATATTATTTTACCCCAAGCCGTGCGCCTGGTAATTCCCCCTGTTACCAATGACTTTATTGCCTTACTCAAAGATTCCTCACTGGTATCTGTTATCACGATGGTGGAACTCACCACCATCTATGGACAGCTGGCCTCAACCTATTTTGATTATCTCGGAATTGGAATTCTCGCTGCCGCTGTCTATTTTGTGATTGGTTTGCCGTTCGTACGCCTATCCCGGTATTTTGAAAGTCAAATGGCTGGCGACCGCTCGCGCTTGGCTAAGGTAAAAAGCTAACCCTAGTATATTGTTTTAGAGCTATGCTTTACGGTTATAATCCTGCCCCCAACCACGGCCCTTTCCATTTGCCCACATGTGTTTTCACCAATTCTCACTCTACTCGTGTCTTCAAATATTAAGTGCAATTTCTCCTTCGTGGTAGTTTTACAGTTGGCATAAAGCGCGAATTGCTTTTTTGGTGCTCGCCTCCAACGGAGTT
>JAWXAY010000071.1:0-17543 GCA_034439715.1 Pseudomonadota bacterium | reverse complement strand
AGGAGAATTTAAAATTGGAAGGTTTCACTTATTTTTTCGACGCGTTAGTGAAAAAATTAAACAAAGTTAGAAACTTATTTTGTGAAAATGGCCCTTAAATCTCACCCGGTATACCCAACAAAGGGTATCAGTTTTTAAGATTTAGATTTATTAGGCTCCGACACCTTGTCGAGAACTTGATTGATCTTTACGGCTAAACTTTGAAAGTAATCCTTTTTTCGGAGATGTACTCGCACACTAAGATCTCCAGCCAAGTACTCATCAAGCTTTTTAATTGTGTTAAATATAGGGCCAACAATCTTGTTGGTAAAAAAGTGGGCCCACATCCATACGCCGGCAAGGGTCGACCCGACGAGTACCACCATTAAATTCAGCATTTTGTTCCAGCTCTGGAATAGCTCCATCTTTTCCTCAGGAGAGAGCCCATCGACCTGAATTAATACATCAAATATTTTGGTCATGACGTAAAAAAAGGCCCCGAGAAACACCAGGCATACGCCGATACCGCTCGCAATTATCATCCCCATAATCCGATACTGGAGTTTGGGATCTACTATTAATATTTTTCGTTGAGGGGTCATAGGTGCTTCCTTTCAGGGAACGTGACGGGGTTTAATTCAATCATTGTGCCACTTTACTTTTTCGATGCCGGGATTCGAGCACCCGATATCTGTGGCTTTCCTTTAAACTCATGTAAATTTGCCAAACACCACTCCGGAAACAAAATCGCCTCGCCTTTAGAACTAAGGCGAGAGTAAAAAATAAAATTTCTTAAAACTAATTTCACGTAGCCTTGGGTCTCGTCATAGGGAATGTCTTCGATAAATCGGATCGGATCGTCAAAAAATCGCGTATTGATCCAGCTGCGAATGGCTGCCTCTGAAGCATTGTAAGAAGCGGCGACCAAAACAAATTGACCATCATAGCGCTGCCATAAATCTTTTAAAAATGCAGCGCCTAGTGGGATATTTACTTCAGGCTTATAAAGGTCTTTGTTCTCTTTTAAGGGCACGCCCGAGCTTTTTGCCGCCAGCTTGGCCACTCGAGGAATTAATTGCATAAGGCCAAAGGCATCAGCCGGGCTACGCGCCATCGGGTTAAACGCAGACTCTTGCCTCATAATGGCATATATCAGTTCGGACTTTACTCCGTATTTCTCAGCGGCCTCGCTGACTTCTCTAGAAAAGGGCTGCGGAAAAACCATGTCGGGGTGCTTGGCCAGAATAAGATTACGTTCTGTCACAGGTAGTTCGCCGACGCGGGCAAATAATTTCAAATACTCTTGGACCATTGCAAAAGTGCTTAAATAGTGCGAGACATACTCACTATCACCCAGCTTGTTTTTTTTGATCCACGCAAATTGCCCATCTAAGTATTCACCCACAAAGCTATTTTCGCCAACCGCCAAGAGCCAGCCGGCATAGCGTCCCTCTGGCGAAGAAAGAAAAGTATTTTTGTCAGAATCCACAATCCCCAAAGTACCACTCAGAGAAGCCGACTGCACCGGCGGAATGGTTTGGCCCAGTTCACGATAAGCGAGCATTCCGTAATAGCCAGTGGAGTCATCCTCAACAATTTGTTTAAAAAGGGTTTTGGCAGAATCAGCTTCGTTCATCTGAATGAGAGCTTTAGCGCGCCAAAATAAATATTTGGGCTTAGCAAAAGGGTTTTCTGTTGTGTCGTAAAGGCTTTGTAGTCGCGTCGTGGCTTCTTTGAATTGTTTGATCTTAATAAAATTCCAAGCTGCAGTCCAAAGAATTTTTTCTTTGATGGCACAGACAGATTTACATTCACGTTCACTCATTTCAAACCAATTGATGGCTTGTTCCGGGCGCTGGGCTTCTTCTTCAATTCTTCCACGTAACCAATAGACTTCATTTAAGTTGAAACGATTTTTCAAAACCTTTTCGGTTTGTTGTAACAGGCTTACGGCTTGTTTAACTTCACCTTCTGTCCAGTAGGCGCGAGCTAAAAGCACAAGGTTGTCGTGATAGCGTTTTAAAAGACGCTTGTACTGGGGATTTTTAACTTTTACCGCTAAAAAACTAGTTTTCACAAAACGCACGAGTCGCTCGGTGGCCTGAATATGTTTCGGTTTGTCCTCGGCCAATTTATGACTGCTTTTTATTCCTAACAGGGCTCGATAAACCTCGTCGGTGCTTGAACGCTTTGACTTCACCACCAAATTATAGTTGTAAAGCGCTTGTTTAAAATCTCTGATTTTTTTATAGTCAGCCGCAACTTTCAAGAGGTCTTCAGGTGTGGGATGAGGTTTTTTTCTTGGGGCCAGTTTATAAAGTCTATTAGCAAGCACGGCTTTTAATTTTTTGTCTTGATTCTTGTCTAAGGCGCGATTTGCTATAGAAATAGCTTGTTCAGTGAGATCGATTTTTTCGGCCGAATTGACTGATAGCTTTGATTGTTCCAATAAAATGGTAGCTAAGAGTTTATAATCGTCGTTTTCTTGAGCCTCACTCTTAGTGACTTCAAGGGCAAGTGGCCACAGCCAAGATTTGGAGCGGAACTGAGTATAATCAAAAACCAAAGGTAGAGCTGAATTGGCGCCACAAGCTTGTCTTGCACGAAGTACGGCTTCGAAGTGTAACGGAAACTCGGGGTCAGCGCTAAGATCAAAAAAGGGTTTGCACGAGAGTTCCGGATTTAATTCTAATTGAGTTAGCGCGGTTTTATAAGTTTGCCACCAAAGTTTTTCGCGGTTCTTTTCGCTATCTTCTTTTGCAGTTTCTTTTTGGGTTTCATCGGGGCCTTCTTTTGGGGCTACGCTGGGGGCGTCGACGGTAGTTAGAGGGGGAACAGTACCGAGAGCATCACTGGGAATACTGCCGGCCGGCGGCGGCGGGATTTCAACACCCGTGGAGGCGCAACCTAAAACGACAATAAGGGCGAACAGCACACGTGACATATGTATTTATCATAGCAGTTTTTTTCGAGGACGATATACACTTAAAATAACACCTGCGACCACAAAAAGCGCTCCCGCATTACCTAGGCCTTGAATCCTTTCTGGCAGTAGGCCCCACGAGTTCTCTGCGGATATGTTGGTCATAATAAAAATTGTCAGCAAAGGATTGACCGTAATGATCATACTTACAACGCTTGCTGGGGTCTTGCTTAGCGAAAAGGCAAGAAAGCCATACGAAAGTAGAGTCGTACCACCTAAGATCAACATCATGGTCCAGATAAGGGGTGTCCAATCTAGCAATTGAGGCGGCGTTGTCAGAGGTGTAAAGAGTAGGCCTGCGGTCAAATAGACAACCATTAGTACTAAGCTGTTTTTTAGTGTCTGACCTAGAATTTTCTGCAGGACTGAATAAGCAATCCAAGTCGCTGCCGCAAATAATATCCAAATATAACCCGCGATGAGGGCTTGTTCGTTGTATAAAAAATTGCCCAGCTGATCTTTAAAAAATAACACTAGGCCCACAGGAGTTAAAATCAATCCTGATTTCTGAAGGTTGTTTAATTTTTCTTTAAAATGAAATATACCAAAAAGCGCTAAACCAAATGGCCCCAGTTGAATTCCAATTTGTGCATTACTAGGAGTTGTGAGTTCGAGGCCCTTTATAAATCCATAGTAATTTAAACCTAAGAATAGCCCGGCGAGAATGGCCTTCGGCGGCGGTCGGCGTAAAATTCTCAATGTTTCTTTTTTGTCAGACATTAGCGAGAAAAGTAAAATAACGAAAAAGGCAAAAACAAATCGAAACCAAACAACCAGACTTGGCGAGACCGATACCACAGCCAGTTTGAGTATGATGGCCTGCACGGCCCAAATCAAAGCGGTCATTCCCGCAGCCAAAGCACCTGTGTAATAATCTTTTCCTGGATCAGACTCGAGCTTGTTCAAGGCGACGAATTCGATCTTCGAGTGGTGGGTGTGTCATAAAAAACAATGCTAAGCCACCGGATCTTTTTCCTGAAATTTTTAAAGACGCGAAAGCGGCTTCTTTATTGTCGACAGATTTTTCAGTTCCCGAAAGAGCCTTTAGTGCGCCAATCATTTTTTCTTTACCGGCAATTTTGGCGCCGCCAAGATCAGCCCGGTATTCCCGCCAGCGCGACACTCCAGCTACGATGGGTATCGTTAAGAACATTAGGGCGATTTCTACAAGATGATAAGTCATATAATAACCAAAGAAGTTTGAGCGGCCCTCGCTATCCTTAGGGGCTAAAATCGATGCTATAATGCGCGCAAAAAACATCACGAATGAGTTCACAATTCCCTGGACAATAGTCATGGTGACCATATCCCCGTTGGCGACATGGGCAAGTTCGTGCCCAAGCACCCCTTCCAGTTGATCACGGTCCATGCGATTCAACAGGCCTGTCGATACTGCCACCAGAGAATTATTTTTAGAGGGACCAGTGGCGAAGGCATTAATTTCAGGACTTTCATAAATTCCCACCTCGGGCATTTTTATAAGACCCGCTCGCCTCGCAAGGCCATGCACCAGCACTACGAGTTCTCGCGAGTTTGCATCCCGAGAGTTAGGATCTACAATCTGTACGCCCATCATCATTTTTGCAAAAAATTTAGATAAAAGTAGTGAGATAAAAGCACCAACTGTGCCCCAGACAAAACAAAACAGGTACATGGCGAGGTAATCACCCTCGTTTTTGAAAAAATAACTGCCCAGGCCTGTGACGCTAAGAATGATACTTATGGTCACTAATACTAGGATGTTGAGTAGCAGCATCAAAAATACCCGTTTTGCTAAGTTAAACATGTAAAGCTCCTTTTTTCATAAACATAAGCGAACTTCAGTTTGAGTTGGATTTAATTTTTGTCAATAAGACTTGCGTTAGAGACTTAAAAATGTTTTTATCGACCCAATTCTAAGGAGTACTTTTATGGTTAATATTTTCAGCAAATTTCTAATAAGTTTATTAGCGTTATCTGTAGCGTTGACGCTAGTTGGGTGTAAACGGGTCACTATTGAAAACGGACGCGTGCCTCAAGAACATCTACCTAAGGCTCAAGAATACATGGGAGAGTACTTAGGGAAGTTTAATGGAATGCCCGGAAAACTCATCCTCGCTTTGAATAATGACTATGTAAAAGCTAGTTTTGTTGATGGCAAGGGCGATGACCTTTTAGGTGCCGAGTGCGAATCAAATGTGGGTGACTTGGCTTACCTTTACTTTCAAGGTGATGACCAAAATCCGACACTTACTCAGGCTACATTTAAGTTTGATGCCAATAAATGTAGAGGACAGATACTCGGGATTACTTTAGAGATTTATTTTAGCGACGATCGCTCTAATAAAAACCTCGGGCTTTCAATCATCGAAAAGCAAACAGTTCGTGACGTTTGTACGGGGCCCTATCCGAACAATTGCCACATGGAAATTGAAACGGAATATTTACGGGGGCAGTTTACTAAAACCAACTAGTGTTTAGTTGGTTTAGATTTTTTTAAGACATAAGAAAAATCTAACGAGTCGCCCTTCACAGTAACGCTTATGCGACCGCCTTTTTTCATATCTCCGAACAATATTTTATCGACAAGCGGTTTTTTAAGTCGGTCATCAATCACGCGATTAAAGGGTCTAGCACCATAGGCGGGCTCGTAACCCTTTTCAAACAAAAAGTCTTTGGCTTCAGAAGATATCATAAGTTCAATTTTTTTATCTTTGAGCAAAACTGTGAGTTCGGCCAGAAATTTGTCAATAACACGCATCAAGAGCGGTTTGTCGAGGTTATTAAATGTCACCACACCATCCAAGCGGTTTATAAACTCTGGCGAGAAAAACTGCTTAATGGCATCTTGTGATTTTTGTGCTCCCGGTTGGGCCTGAATACCAATGTTGGGACGAGCCATTTCGCGCGCGCCCGCGTTAGTGGTCATGATAATGATCGCGTTTTTAAAATCAACGGACTTTCCGTTAGAATCTGTGAGTCTGCCGCTATCGAGAATTTGTAGGAGAATGTTTGAGACATCAGGGTGGGCTTTTTCCATTTCATCAAATAACAACACACAGTAGGGGTGTTGGTTGACGCTTTCGGTGAGCAGGCCACCTTCTTCAAAACCGACGTATCCCGGAGGGGCGCCGACCAAACGAGACACTGAGTGTTTTTCCATATACTCACTCATGTCGTACCTAATAAACTCGTTTCCTAAGAATGTAGCGAGTTGTTTTGCAAGTTCAGTTTTACCGACGCCCGTGGGGCCGGCAAACAAAAAACTGCCAACGGGCTTATTTGTGTTGCCCAGGCCCGAGCGATTAAATTTTATAGCTGTTACTACGCTTTCGACCGCTTTATCTTGGCCAAAAATGACGGACTTTAAGCCGACTTCGAGAGAGCTTAAAAGCTTGAGGTCGTCATTGGTTACTGTTCGTGCCGGGACCTGCGCCATTGCCGACACCACGTCTTCGACATTTTTAACGGTGGCTTCAATCGAAGAGACATCTTTAGCCTTCATACGCAGGCGGGCCCCTACTTCGTCGATCACATCGATGGCTTTGTCAGGTAGTTTTCTTGAAGTAATATAGCGGTTCGATAATTCAACGGCCGCGCGCACAACACTTGAGGAATAAGTGACGATATGAAATTTTTCGTAATTAACTTTAATGCCTTCGAGAATTTTTACAGTGTCCTCGAGACTGGGTTCGGAGACATCCACTTTCTGAAAGCGTCGAGCTAAAGCGCGATCTTTTTCAAAATATTGGCGAAACTCTTTGTAAGTGGTAGAGCCAATACAGCTTAAATTCCCCGCGGCAAGTGCCGGTTTCAATAAATTTGAAGCATCGAGTGAACCGCCACTTGTTGATCCTGCACCAACAATTGTATGAATTTCGTCAATAAATAAAATAGCGCCCGGGTCTTTTTCGATGGCTTGTATTACAGCTTTAACTCTTTCTTCAAAATCTCCGCGAAATTTAGTTCCAGCAAGTAGTGAGCCCATGTCTAGCGAGTAAATATTGGCGCCTTTGAGGCCAATGGGCACATTATCTTTAACAATAGCTAATGCTAACCCATCAGCGATGGCCGTTTTGCCCACCCCTGGGTCGCCGACAAGTAAGGGATTATTTTTTGTGCGGCGAGATAAAATTTGAATCACGCGTTCGAGTTCGTTTTCACGCCCAATCATAGGATCAATCAAACCTTGCTTGGCCCGCGCCGTGAGATTTACGGTAAACTTTTCGAGCGGGGCAGCAGAAGTTCGCCTCTTGGAATCGTCTAAGGGGCGGCCGTCGATGTCTGTTTGTTCCGAAGAGTCCGGAGGCAACTCTCGACCGAGACTATGAGAAATAAAATCCACGACATTAAATTTATTAATGCCTTGTTCTTGTAAAAAGAAAACTGCATGTGATTCAGGTTCTTCATAAAAAGCGACGAGCAAATGCCCGCATGAGACTTCATTTTTACCCGCACTTTGCACTTGAATGACAGCGCGTTGTAAAACTCTTTGAAAGGCTAACGTGGGTTCAGGCTTCCATTCAGCACGGGGGTCGACGGGAACGGTCAAGTTTTGAAAAGAACTGGTTAAAAAATCGTCAAGACGTTTTCTTAACTTATCAATGCTACCACCACAGCCCTCTACAATTGCGCAAACTTCGCGGTCGTCAGTAAATGCAAATAGCATGTGCTCGAGGCTCACGTATTCGTGACGACGGCTCCCGGCCATTTGAAAGGCCCTGTTTAACTGAATTTGTAGTTCGCGACTTAACATATTTTTTTCAGCATTGTGCTGGTTCCTTTATTATTCTTTTTCTATTATACACTTAAGTGGGAATTCTCGCAGCTTTGCATAATTCTGAACTTGGTAGGCTTTGGTCTCGGCTACCTCATAAGCGTAAACTCCAGCAATTCCTCGACCTTGGTGGTGCACATTCATCATAATCTGTGTTGCCTCTGTTTCGGTTCTGGTGAAAAACTTTTTCAGAATATTCACCACAAAATCCATGGGTGTGTAGTCGTCGTTAAGTAAAATCACTTTATACATTGACGGCCTTTTGAGCTCTGTTTTTTCTTCAGGACGAACGATGGTATTCACCCCTGCGTTGTTGCCGGGCTCGCTACCAATCTTAGAGTTATCGTCCTCCATCAATGGGGCCAAAGGATACATACCTACAATCTGTGGCGTCTTTAAAAAAAATCAAGTCGCCTTAAAGGTTATTTTTTTCTGGAATTCAGGCGTTTCTTTATTTCGGCAATGCGCCTCTCGATTCCCACTTGATGCTCGCTATCGGGAAATTGTTCGCGAATTTCAAGTAGATATTTGAGCGCAAACTCGTCCTTAGACTGTTCCATATTGAGTTTCGCGGCCAGAGATGCCAACCAAATCGGCCCGCCATTTTTTGCTGCAATAAATAATAGCTCGGCAGCTCTGTCGGGATTGATATCTTCGAACATATAGTGGTAGGCGCCGCGGTAGGCCATAATCCAGTTTTTGGGGTAACGCCGCATGGCCTTTTCAATTAGGAGACTGCCACCTTTGTAGTCCTTTACAAACACGCTCAGGCTTGTGATTCCCACGCGGTAAGCGATCTGAAGGTCAGGATTAAGATCTGTTATGCGGTCAAGCATTTGGTAAGACCAACCCAATTCACATTTTCCGATATTTTGCTTAGGGTCTAAAGTTTTTTTTGTAGTGTTAAAAACCTCTTCATTGAATCCGCCTGACTGGGTACAGAGATCAATACTTTGTAACCACCTCACCCATAACAAATCGGCCATTAAGTGACTGAAGCCAAAATTAAATTGAGAAATGATTTTTGGGGGCGCAATAGCGAGTGAAATTGCATCGAGCTTTGGAATAGCCAATAGAGAGAGTTGTACCAATAGAAAGGAGATAGTAAGCGATAACAAATATAAAAAATAAGAAGTCATAAAATCACAAATATTTTAAAGTAAAATGCAAAAATTTTCTGAGCAGAAAAGCTCTGCTCAGAAACAATTCTAATTGGTCTACTAGTTTGATGCGTTTAAAGTGTTTCCCATCACATTAAGGTGATTCATAGTCCACGTATCATCTGTTGCAGCAGCAGCAGGTCGAAGTCTTGCTGAACATACTGCTGTGAACGTAAGTGCGGCGCCTCCTGCGGCAGCCCCTACTAAGGGGTCAAATACATATCCAGGCTTTGCGCTGCATATCGCCGGACCAGCCGTTGCGCACCAGGTTGCAATAGTCCCACCGGTATTTAAAGGAGCCGCGGTAATATTGGTAGCGGGGCCCGCTCTTACTCCTGCTCCGGCAGCCACTAACCCACAATTATAAATCAGTCCACCATCGGGAACGATTCCGATGTCTGAGAGCGCGCTAGAGGTGCCGGCGTACTCTGTCATGTAAACTCTCTCGCCTAAATAGATTGAGCCTAGTTGAGATTTTCCCTCAGTTTGTTTTGCCCTAATCTGAAACCTTGTGAAGTTTGGAATAGCGACTGCTGCTAAAATTCCGATGATGGCGACCACCACCATCAACTCGATTAATGAAAATCCCGCTTGGGATTTTAAATTTTTTCTCATAACGTTCCCCCTAATGGTTTATAAAAATTAACTCAATCCGATTCCTAATTTAAGACAAATTGTTCATCGGCACTCAAACGTGTATTTGTGCAACTCGCATGCCCAAAAAGCGTTTTATTTCAAAACGGATTTTGAGTGTGTTCCGCCTTATTATGAGAAAATTTTTGACGAATGGCCAAAATAATCGTCTCAATATTGTTACTTCTGCGACCAATGGCGAGTATTCAGACACAAATAAGTAGTCTAAATCACAGGACTAATCGGGATTTCGCGAGCGCTGTCTGACTTTTGGTTAGCAGAAAGTGACCTAATTCGGCTTATAGTATATTTTTCTGTTTCAAAGAGAGATAAAAAATTCCCTGCCCTTTCCTTGACGGACTGTCCTACAAACCCATATTAAGGAGATTGGGGAAAACGCATGGCTCAAGATTTTTATGAAATTTTAGGGGTAAAAAAGGACGCAGATCCGGACGCTATCAAAAAGGCCTTTCGTCAGATGGCTATGAAATACCATCCTGACCGTAATCCAGGAGACAAATCCGCCGAAGATAAATTTAAAGAAGCGGCGTCAGCTTATGAAATTTTGAGCGATAAAGAAAAGCGTACTCGCTATGATCGCTTTGGGCATGCCGGTGTCAATGGCATGGGGGGCAGGGGACATCCCGGATTTCATGATGTGAACGATATATTTTCGAGTTTCTCAGATATTTTCTCAGATTTTTTTGGCGGTGGACAACGAACTGAGCGTCGCGATGTTCGAAGGCGCGGCGCAGATTTAAGATACCTCATAGATATTTCGTTAGAAGATGTCGTTGGCGGAATTGAAAAAGACATAGAATTTGAATGCGAAGCTAGTTGTGCCCCCTGTAAGGGTAAAGGCGCGGCTAAGGGCAGTGAGGCTGAGGTCTGCAAACAATGTGGTGGCGCGGGACAAGTAGTTCGCAATCAAGGTTTTTTTTCGATGGCAACGACCTGTCCATCGTGCCGCGGCCAGGGCGCAGTTATTAAAGATCCTTGTGCGAAATGTAAGGGCACTGGTCGTGAATTAAAAAAACGCAATTTAAAAGTCACAGTTCCTGCTGGTGTTGACACTGGTACCAGGCTAAGAGTCGTTGGTGAGGGCGAAGGTGGATATAGCGAGGGTGTCTCTGGTGATTTATATGTAGAAATTCGCGTAAAGCCACACAAGATTTTTGAAAGACAAGGTCAAAATTTAGGTACGAGCATTCATATTTCATACATTCAGGCAATTTTAGGTGGAGAAGTTAAGGTGCCTATCATTAAAGGTGAAGAAACTCTGAGTGTTCCAACGGGGACCCAACCTGGCGAAGTTTTGATGTTGCCTGGCCAAGGAGTCCCCCATCTCAAAGGATATGGTCGTGGCAATATTTTATATGAAGTGGTAGTTGATGTGCCTAAGAAGCTAGACAAAGAGGAAGACCGACTTTTGCGCGAAATTGCCGGACTTAAGGGACATTCTACGCCCGCCAAAGGATTTTTTAGGCGGAAATAAATATTTGAAGGCTTGACGAAATCGAAAGTGAACCAAGATTTAAAACAGTATGAACTGATATTAAAAATGAACAGGCAGGGGAGATTAAAATGGGAAAAATAATTGGAATTGACTTAGGCACCACGAACTCAGTTGTGGCTATTATGGAAGGTGGGCAACCTAAGGTTCTCGTTAACGAAGAAGGCGGACGCACCACCCCCTCAGTCGTAGCCTTTACTAAAGATGGCCAAAAATTGACAGGGCAAATCGCTAAACGCCAGGCTGTTACAAACCCAGAAAATACTATTTATTCGGCTAAGAGATTTATTGGTCGCCGCTTTGAAGAAATTCAAGAGGAATTAAAACTGGTGCCCTACTCTGTCGAAAAAAAGGGAAATGACGTGGCCTTTAAAGTCCAAGGCAAAACGGCCTCACCTGAAGAAATCGGAGCCGCTGTGTTAGCCAAACTAAAAAAAGTCGCTGAAGACTATTTAGGCCATGAAGTCACCGAGGCGGTGATTACTGTTCCCGCTTATTTTAACGACTCACAAAGACAGGCGACTAAAGATGCTGGTCGTATTGCAGGGCTTGAGGTTAAGCGGATCATTAACGAACCGACGGCAGCCGCACTTGCTTACGGGCTTGATAAAAAGAAAGATCAAAAAATTGCTATTTTTGACTTTGGTGGTGGTACTTTTGATATTTCTATTCTCGAAGTTGGCGACAATGTCGTAGAAGTTAAGGCCACCAATGGTGATGTGCATTTAGGTGGTGATAATTTTGACTCGGTACTCATCGATTGGATGGCCGATGAATTTAAAAAAGAACAAGGCATTGATTTAAGAAAAGATAAAATGGCGCTTCAAAGACTTCGAGAGGGCGCAGAGAAAGCTAAAATCGAATTAAGTTCGTCTATGGAAACGGATATTAACCTCCCTTTCGTTACAGCTGACGCTAGCGGTCCTAAGCACTTATCGATGAAGTTAACACGGGCGAAATTTGATCAATTGACTGAAAGCCTTGTCAACCGGGCGCTGGGTCCTACAAAAAAGGCTTTGGCCGATGCCGGTTATACCATTAAAGATATTGATGAAGTGGTTTTGGTGGGCGGGACTACGCGTATTCCTGCTATTTCAAATTTGGTAAAAGAGTTTTTTGCTAAGGAGCCCAATCGCTCTGTGAACCCTGACGAAGTTGTAGCTGTCGGAGCTGCTGTGCAGGGGGCGATTTTAGGGGGAGAGGTAAAAGACGTATTGCTACTCGACGTAACGCCTTTATCGCTGGGAATTGAAACTTTGGGTGGAGTCATGACCAGATTGATAGAGAGAAACACCACTATTCCTACTCGCAAATCACAAGTGTTCTCGACGGCAGCTGATAACCAACCGAGTGTAGACATTCATGCGCTTCAAGGTGAGCGAGAAATGTCGGCAGATAATAAAAGTTTGGGCCGCTTTGAATTAACCGGGCTTCCTCCGGCTCCGCGAGGTGTGCCGCAAGTGGAAGTTACGTTCGATATTGATGCTAACGGTATTCTAAATGTTTCTGCTAAGGATTTGGGAACAGGTAAAGAACAGCAAATTAAGATCACAGCAAAATCTGGTTTGTCTGAGACCGAGATTCAAAACATGGTGAAAGATGCGGAATCCCACGCTGAAGAAGATAAAGCAAAAAAAGAAGTCATTAACGCTCGTAACGAGTTGGACTCTCTGGTTTACCAGACCGAAAAAATGATTCGAGATAGCGAGAAGTCTTTGAGCAAGGCCGATGTTGATCAAGCTAAGGAAACAATTGAACAGGCTAAGAAGGTTCTTGCTGCTGATGCCAAAGATGTTGCCACTATTAAACAGGTCTCTGAAAAGCTAAGAACGATAAGTTATAAGTTGAGTAGTGAGCTTTACAGTAAAGCGGGAGCTGGTGCGAGTGGCGCTAGTAACGGTGCCGCTGGTGGTGGCGAAGAAACTGCTTCTGATAAGTCTTCGGGCGCTAAACATGGTGAAGACGTGATCGACGCTGATTTCAAAGACGTGAAAGGTTCAGATTAAACTTTAGTCTATTTTTTGAGGCTTAATAAGTGCGCCGCTTTCGTCAAAGTAAGCGGCAACACCTATGCTAATGTAACTATAAGAATCTTTAACTTCAATTCCTACTTCGCCATAAAAATCGAGATCTTTTAATTGCCTAAATTTTATTTCGCTACCGATGGCTAGTTGAATAGGGAACAAACTTTGGCCGTCTTGTGAGGCCATAGAAAATGGCAGCGAGAGATAGGGATTTAACTCCCCCAATTCCCATTGATATCTTTTGCTGACAGTGGGGTAAGCGCGAAGACTAAATAAATCTTGGCCGTCGTAATTCGCATAAGCAAAGCCAGTTGTAAGTGCTATGGCCGGCTGATCACCAACATCGGGAATGGGCGCCCACTTATAAAAAGCGCCAGCCTGTAAATCTAAACTTCCGATACCCAAAACTCCTCTGAACCCTGACTCGTTGTTAAGAGACGCATCAAACCGAACTAAAATATTAGTGCCCGAGGGTCCCCCAGAAATAACTTGCGGCTCTAGCATCAGGCGATAGCGATTCTCGGGTAAAGTGTCGGCTGTATCCATAGCTGAAAAGTGGGCGAGCGAATTTAACGACAGGCCCATGCAAAATAAAAATGAATAGATTTTTTTCAAGCGCAACATCAATAACTCCTTGTTAACAACATTAGTTGTAGGTCATTGAACTACGGTTTGACAATTCATTATGAAATTGGGACCTTTTGATTGTGGAAAAACTTCCGGTATCACTTGTTATTATCACTCTAAACGAAGAAAAAAATATAGAGCGGTGTATCAAATCAGCATTGTGGTGTAACGACATTGTAGTTGTTGATTCTTTTAGCAGCGACAAAACTCCTGATGTCGCTAGAAACTTAGGCGCGCGCGTTTATTCTGAAAAATGGCGTGGCTATGGTGAGCAGAAAAATTTTGGCATGAGTCTGGCCCTTAATGACTGGGTACTTTCACTAGATGCTGATGAAGCTTTAAGCCCCGAACTCAGCGAAGAACTGAAAAAAACCGTGGCCGCGGGATTAAATGGAGACGCTTACGAGTGTCGAAGGCGTTCTTGGTATATGGGGCGGTGGATTTATCATGGCGGATGGTACCCCGATCTTCAGGCACGATTTTTTAATAGAACTGCTGTCAAGTGGTCGGCTTCTGAAGTACACGAGCGACTTATAGCGAAATCGACGCTACGGCTAAACTCAGAGCTATTACACTGGCCCTTTCAAAGTCTTGCTCACCAAATAGAGAAAAACAACAAGTACTCTAGTCTAGGGGCCTTGGAACAAAAAAAGTTAGGAGTTCGCTTTTCTCTATTTAAATTAATATTTAAGCCTGTGGTTAAGTTTTTTGAAACTTATTTTTTAAAACGGGGATTTCTAGATGGGTTGCCAGGATTTATTATAGCCGTTGGTGCGGGTTACTCTGTACATTTGAAGATGGCCAAGCTCTATGAATTAGAAAAAAAAGATGTGTAAGGCCATATCCTTAATAATATTATGTATTTTTGAAGAATTTCCGAAAAGGTGTTGTTACTTGTCCAGGGAGTATCTACTGTGAAAAAACAACGTTTGCTCAGTTATTTTTTTTCATTTTTTTTATTAGTAAATTCTTGGACCTTATCTTTTGCTGCTGGTGATTGCGATTGTGAAGTCATAACGTGTGGTCCCTGTGAGATTGAAGTCGATATAAAGTTTTACACGCTCAAATGTAATGACGGGAACCGCGTGAAGTCCTGTAAAAAACCAATTTGTAATCCCATTGACAAAAAAGAGTGTAAGTTAATAGCCCCCGGGCCAACAGTGCCAGCAAGTAATCCCAAGAAAAACGAGACTACGAATGCTGAGATCGAAGAGATACAGAAACAAGTGGGAGTCATGGTGGTCGCACAAGGTACAGCACTTGTTGTGAGAAATAGCAAAACTCTGCCAGCAAAAATTGGCTTTAAGGTTTTTATCAAGGACTACATTGAAACCGGTAGTGACGGTAAAATTAAAGTAAAGTTTGTCGACGACAACATCATTAATGTCGCGCCTAACTCAAAAATTACAATTGAGAAAATGAGTTTTGACCCTTCTAAGGGTACGAACAGAACGATGCTCAATCTTATCTATGGCAAAATTCGCAGCACGGTGAAACATTCTTACAATGGCGAAAACTATTATAGTGTTAAAACGCCAACCGCGGTCGTGGGAGTGCGGGGAACTGATTTTGTGACCAGTTTTTTTAAAAACGAACAAGAGCAAAAAGTGGAAACAAAAGTTGAAACTATTTCGGGTTTGGTGGAGTTAAATGACGGTAATAAAAAACAAATGGTTAAAGTGGCTGCCGGTACGTATGCGAGCTTTGTGGTTGCGAAAAAAGAAGCTAGTGTTTTTAATGAAAATGATATCAGTAGTTTTGTCGCTCAGGGATATTTGACCCCGGTATTTAGATTAACTGCCGAAGAACTCAAATTGCTCGAGGTCACGACCAATTTTAATCAGTTGGATTCTGGGGCCGATAAAGTGGCACTAGCTAAGAATGATCATGAGGGCACGGATATTTGTAAGAATCCAGGCGGGGACTTTAATCAATGCGTTTGGAAATGCGAAAACAACCCCGACGGAGAAAAAAAATGTCGTACCGATTTACCCAGTGTGAATTGTGTGCGCAAACGTTGTAATGCGAATGGCAAGTGGGCAGAGGATACTCGGCTGCCGGCTTCATTTCATGACCTTTGCGATCCCTCAAAGGCAACTGTTAAATCGTGCGATTACTAAATCTCGAAATGTGATTTTTCTGCTCGCTATTTCAGCAGGCCTTGAGCCTTTCTTTGGGAAAAATCCATTGCACTTTGGGTGAGGAGTTTTTATAACTCCATAGTGCATCTGTTTATTTTGTGGTGGCCGTAGCTCAGTTGGTAGAGCCCCGGATTGTGATTCCGGTTGTCGCGGGTTCGAGCCCCGTCAGTCACCCCAAATTTCTTCTCAGGTTCGTAGTCGAAAAACAAAATACCAAATGGTTCTAAGTACTTAATAACACACAAACGAAGAGCGAGCGTTCGCATCGATATTTCATGAAATTTCGGCAGATTTCAAAAAATGATGACAGATTGATGACACCTTGATGACAGGTTTTGAACCCTGTTTTCGGCTTCTGATAACTGTTTCCAGTTTTTGGGGTGACTGACGGAACTTAAGTTTCGCAGCCGCAGATGACCACTCACAGACTTTCGAAATTCAAAGGCCATTACAAATGAAAGTAGGTCTTATGTATGGAGTCGTGCAATTTATTCGAAGTTTAGTTTATGTGGCCATTATGCTTGGTGCTGCTGGCACTCTGGTTGAAGCCACTGGTTGCGTAGGTCGCGAAGCTGCCAAAGCACATCAGCATGGTGGCATGAGCTTTAGGTGGTTGAACCAGCAGTTGATTGGGAAATGATTAAAATTCGATTGAATCAATTAATTCAGTCTCTTTGTCATTCAACGCAAACCAAGGAGAGTTTTCACTGGTAAGAAGTTGGTCCTGCCAAATCATATTTGAAATAAAATATGAAAAGGAGAGGCCTTTTAACTTATAAAGCTTCCATCCAGTGAAGGATTCGTTGTCATAAGGACGCTTCTTTTGGCCACTCCAAAATCTAATAAACTTATCTTCGCCCAAGGTAACGCATTTTATGGCCCTCTCGTATTTAAGATTGGCCGTACTTTTTAAGCACTCAAGCAGCTTCCGATCTGGAACTTCGCTTTCATAGCAAAATAATGAAAACCATGGATGCTGCTGCAATTGACCCTTCGAAAAGTCCAAATTCTCCCAAGCATTACTATGTATCTGATTAATCGTTTTCTCAGAATTATCAGAAAGTTTTGCCAGCACGGTCTCTAAACCATCGGTTCTCAAGTTTGTTTTAACCTCAATAGCCCCAAATATTGTACTTGGCGTGGTAATTACGAGATCATTAGACTTAAACAGCAATGGTTTGGAATTGTTGTATAAAACCAAATCAATTTCTGATGAACAAGTCTCAGGGTAGCGAATAAAGCCGTTAGAGGCGGAAATAGTTTCAGGTAAATGTCTTTCTAATACATTTTTTAAAATGCTCTCTTTATGGCGTCCATCGCTAAGCCAATGTTCGGTATCTCCAAGTAAGTACCTGACTCTGTTTTTTAACTCAGTCAGCTCAGCACCGATTGTTCTGTGGTATTCTAGTAATATACTCATTTTTGAATTTTGTTTCTATTTTCAACCTGATTACTATTTTTACGGTTTTTTTGTATTAAATCTTCGCCGTTCATTGTTCTAGCCTATATTTCTGTTCGCGACTTCTAAAAGCACCTTTTCCACCTTCAAGAATATCACACACACTTTCGCGAATTCCAGCCGCTGTTGGGTCTGCTGATTTTGCATTCTCTAGCGCCCCAGCTTCATACTTGTTGGGTGCAACGTAATTCCTTCCGGTTTGTAAGTTGAGCATAGGTTAAAAGATTGCCTCTCATAACGGCTTGAATGGTCAAGCAGGAGAGGTAGT
>JAWXAY010000070.1:0-79580 GCA_034439715.1 Pseudomonadota bacterium | reverse complement strand
TCCCCAAATGTTTGTATTTTCAGAAGCTGTGAGGAGCGGGACAAGTTCCTTTTTTACGGCATTGTGCCGGCCAATAGCCGAATGGTTTGGATTCGCTTTATCTTTTAATATCACATACTGATTAGCATAAAGTTTCATTTCTTCATCTACCGCAAAAAATTTTTCTTGGTAGTATTGGTCAATTTCTTTAGAGCCAACATCAAGCTCTTTATACCCGGAATACATTTCTTCAAAAACCACATCATCGGGCTCATAGTCTCTTGCCTTTACGCCAAACACATCAGCACGAATTCTTAAGTTAATATCTTTAGAAATTAATTCAACAGATGCTGATTTATTTTCGATTTGCAGACAGAGCGCCACGCCAAGAATACGATTATCGACAACTTCCATGTCGAGTTCTTTAGGTAGAAGAGATTGATTCCAGCCGGCCTGAATAACAATCCGCGAATTACTTTTGCCATTTACGGGAACGCCCTTGGCAAGTGGACCTTTACCTCTTAATTCATCAACATATCGACTAAACTGACGCGCGTTTCTGCCGTTTTCACCCATGTCTCGTTTGAAGCGATCGATTTCTTCAAGCACCGATATAGGAATATGTACAGAGGCGTCTTTGAATTTAAAAATAGCTTGGGCGTCGAACAAAATGACATTGGTATCTACGACGATTATTTTTTCTGATTTTTCAGATATTCTTTCAGATTTAGCCAAATCTCCACTCCTAGGAAAAGAGTACTTGAGGTGAATTTCAAAAATTCCCTCTCAATAATTCTCGACCAATGTGAAGGCTAAGTCTATTAAAACTTTAGGCTTTGGGGTTATGACTTGATATCATGATGTCGCCATGATCTGTTTCTAAGCAGGAGCTTACCGACTCGATAAACTTTACGAAATGATGTAAGGCAACATCATTGATTGTGCCCTTAACAAAACTAGCGCCATGACGATAACACATGTGTTCGTTCATATTGCGAACATGATTTACCTTAATGGCAAACGGAAAATAAGTCTTATTATTAAGATAAACACGCATGGCAATTTCATCGCCAATCATGAGTTGCCCTGAGTTGCTATCAATATCGAAAGACACTCCCGTATCAGAAATGTCGTAAAGGGAAACCCGCGCCAAACCTCTTTGGGGAATAATAACAAAAGCGCCTACGAATTCTGTCAAAATAGTTCGCCGAACATTACGGCGTTCTTCAGCAATCATTTGTTGGCGCTTGTGGGTGATATCCGTGATAGGCACTTGCTCAGCACCAACCGCGCGTTTCGCAACTTTATGAGTTTGCTTTTTGGCCTTAAGCGATTGAAAATTAATGACTTTGTTTGAAAATTCTCCGGCCATAATTCCCCCTATAGATTTACTTATCGGCTGAATTCGTCTCAACTTTAGACCGCAGCATGGACAAAGGTCTAAATTGACACTATTATGGGTGAGAAATGACGTCATTTCAGGCATTTACCTTAAGTCTTATTATTCACGTCGTGCTGACTTTTGTCTTAGGTCGTCTCAATATGAGACATTCTGAAGAACTGCCAATTCCCGTTGAAATTGAATACCGGAACTCTCAAGAAAAACCTCGCAAACAAATGATCGAACAAACCGAAGTTCCCCTCGATAAACTTCTCGATGTAAAAACTCCTGAGAAGGAAGCCGAATTCCTATCAGAAAAAACATTGCGAGTGACGGAACAAACTCGCGCACGTCTAAATGCGCCAACAATTAATTTAAGTAATAAAGCAAAATCAGAATCTAATAAAAAACCAAGACCTGATGATGAGGGATTTGGTCAGCGCAAAAAAAACCACGGCCCCGAATGGTCACCAGGGCTTTCCGCCTCTGACGATGCGATTCCAGAGCAATTTCGTCTAGGAGATTTTACGGTTCTGAATACTGATGCCAATCTCTATTATACTTTTTTTGCTCGGGTCAAGAATCAGATTAGATTTCGCTGGATTTCTCAAATCGAAAATATCATCGGCAATGTTCAAGGCCTGCGAATTCGCAATCGCAATCAAGAGGAGTGGAATACTCAAATTGAGGTCATCTTAGACGCTCAAGGAAATTTTTTAAATGGTTCGGTAATGCGTGAGTCTGGGCTGCCTGCATTTGATAAGGCTGCGATTTTAGCGTTTAAACAAGGCTCTCCCTTCCCCAATCCACCTACTGAAATGATTGAGCAAGATGGCAAAATCTATCTCGATTACGCTTTTCAGGTACGCTGGAATCCGAGCTATCCTTTGTATCGTTAAACTCAGACTAAGGTCGGGGCTTGGTACCCCTTTGAATGCTCTTCTGATAGTCTTATAGAATGAGATCTTCGCTGCTAGTGTTTTCAATTTTTCTGATTTCGTCTCCCGGATTTGCGGGTTTTTTTGAGGTTAGCGCTTCGGGTTCTTACGTCAAGCACACCGTCGACGAAATAAATTATGAGGAAGCCAAAGACGCGACAGCCTCAATCAGTTATTACTTTTGGCAACAGTCGGCCTTTGAAGTTTCATATACGAGCGGTCTCAAAACCACTAACGTAGGAATTTTAGGTAACACCGCAACTTATACTAATATTCAAAGCGAGTCGCGGCTCATTGGTGCCGACTTTGTGCTTTCATTTGCTGATAAGACCGCACCCTTTAGGCCCTACATTAAAGTCGGCGTCGTCCACATTCACAAAAAGATTATCGAACAGAATGGTGGATTTGAAGCCTTTGAACATCCCTACGCTGATGGTATGGCTCCCAGTGCGGGCATTGGCCTAAAAATAGCTCTCACAGATACTCTCAGCATAAAATTAGGCGCAGAATCTTGGACTACCCCCCTTGCGCAAGACAAGGTAACGTATGACTATGCAGGGCGCGCCGGTCTATCTTGGCTATTCTAAGCAAGCAAGTAAACTTGCTTTTTTTTGTCACTTTACAATTCTTCTAACTCTTGGTTTTTTGTCCTCGGGCTGCCAAATGGGTTACATTATCAAGAATGGTTACTACCAAGCCGACTTGTTATGGCGAAGAGTAGCAATAGATAAAGTAATTTCTGACCCCAACACAAATGCCGAAACAAAAAGAAAATTACTATTGGCTAAAGAAGCAAAAGATTTTGCTGAGAAACACTTAGGACTCAAGCAAACCAAGAATTATGAAACTTATGTATCTCTGAAAGATCGTTATGTTACCTACGCGGTCAGTGCCGCCCAAGCTTACGAACTCAAGCCACATCTCTGGCACTTTCCAATTGTTGGAAGCCTCCCCTATAAAGGTTATTTTACAAAAAATGAAGCCATTAAAGAGCAAGAAGTTCTCAAGTCACAGGGTCTGGATACCTACCTGCGCGGCGTCTCTGCCTATAGCACTCTGGGATGGTTTAATGACCCACTACTCTCAAGTATGTTAGCCTATGATGACCATGACCTAGTCAATGTTGTGATTCATGAGTCGGTACACGCAACGATTTACATTTCTAGCCAGGCAGATTTCAATGAACAACTGGCAACCTTTTTGGGAAACAAAGGTACCGAATTATTTTATCTTAAAAAAGAAGGCCAAAACTCAAAAGTACTTGAGAAAATAAAAAGTGAGAACCAAGATGACTCGGTTTTTGCCCAGTTTATCAAAGTGGAGCTTGCGGCGTTAGGAGATTGGTATAGAGACGTAGTCGTGATTTCACCCGAAATTAAAACAAAACGATTAGGTGAGTTAGCTCAGAGATTTGAAGTATCGGTAATGCCAAAACTCAGAAGTGAAAATTACAAGAAATTTGCGAGTTTGCCATTAAACAATGCCGTCCTTTTAACTTACAAGACTTACTTCAATGATCTCAACAGTTTTGAACTCTTGTTTCGAGCTATGGGACATGACTTCCAAAAATTAATGGATTTTTGCCGGACTCTCGAAAAAGATAAGGTTCCTGAGGAAACGCTTAAGAATAAAATCAAAGAGTTATCAACTTAAAAACGGCACATCGACTTTTTAAATCGCGAATCTAGAACTGTAACTTGGGACAAATAAAGACTGGAATTTTTAATCAAGGCAAAAATGTAGGTTCCTGTTACAACATGGACATAACGGTTGCCGGCCGCGCTAAGCTCGACTCCAACCTTAGATATTACTTTATTGTAAAAGCTTGTAATATCCATGTACTTCCCACAGCCAGACCCATAGATCTCTTTACCGATTGGTGCCTCTTTGGCATTGCTGACAAAGAATATTTTTAAACTTCCGCTTTCAGTATTCTCACCCAGTTCGACCGCCAGATAAAATGATCGATAATTTTTTTTTACAAAGTTTTTTAGGTCTAATGTACCGCCGCCTTGCTCAAAACCTATCTGATAATTTTGCCCACCCAAGGTGCCACTTGTTTTTTCTGATAGAAATACTTTTAGAGGCATAAATAAAACGGGCACTTCAATTTTTTTTTGTTTTGACCCACGCTCCGCAATTTTATCTTCGAGGGTTAAACCAGAATCAGTATAAAATTTTTCTAGCCGATCCCAAAGTTCACTCGGGATCATTGTTTCATGATTTCCCTGACCTATAGAAACCTTCTCAAAGTTATCCTTGCGCTCAAACTGAGTGTCGCCAGTATTCTCACTGCAAGCTAATGTGCTCGTAAGCGCGAGTATCAGCAATTTATTGACGTTCTGCATACTTTAACTCCCGCGCAAGTCTAAGTAATTGCCGATGACTTCGCGTTCTTTTCAAACCTTTTTCAAGCCAAACTCTGGCTTCTTTCTTGTTACCCATTGTGAGAAGAGTTTGTGATAGCCCCGCCAAGACTGAAACATCATTGGGATATTTTTTGGCTAAATTCTGCCAGTGTTCTTTGGCGCACTGATACTCGGACGTCTGATAACAATAGCGTGCCTTTAAGAGATAGGGCAATTTAAAAGAAGACTGATTTCGAATTGCCAAATTGATCTCTTCTTTAGCCTCATCTGCACGACCGCGGGTCAACAAAAAATAGCCTCGCAATGCACCCACGAGACTATCGTTGGGATCGCGGGAGAGCGCCACTTCAAAATATTTTTTTGCGTCTTCCATTTGATTGATTTTCATGTGGCAGTAGCCCATTAGCGCAGTGGACTCTGTGGTTTTTTCGGTCGTCTCAAAAATTTCTTTGCAATAAGAAAATAGTGCCGCCCACTCGACTGGCTGGCGGAAAGTGAGTAAATCGGTCAAGTACTGTGAACTTTGTTCGGGATCAAAATCTAACAGTTCATAAATTCCCATCTCTTTAGATTTTAACCGACTCTGAATATAGGCATTTAATAACAGGGCCTCTTGGCGATACTCGTCACTGTTTGCGAGATGTTGCTTAATAACAACCTGCGCTCTCTTAAAATAGTTAAGATCAACGGACTTAAGGCCCTCTTGAATTGTGGCAATTCCTAACAGTAATGATCTCAATGCCCCATAAGAGCGATAAGAATTTTCGTCTTTTAATATTTCAATCGCTTCTTGATATTTCTTGTCGTTAATTTTCAGAATCGCCTTGTTGATAAGTGCGGGAGAGTAACTCTTATCCGACATCAGTGCTAAATCAAAATATTCTGCAGCTTTGGTTGCCTGTTCTTGGTAAATCGATGCCAATCCCAAAATATCGTAGGTTTCTAATCGGTATTCATCTCCTCGCTCTGACTCAACTATTCCCTCTAACAACCGCACAGCTTTCACATATTCTTGCTCGTAAACTATCAAGAGCGGTGCCAACTGCAAGCGAACTTCAACATCTTGAGGCCTCATAGAATTTGCCTTCGTAAAATGATTTAACGCTAGTGGATAGTCACCTATTTCTGCCGCCTCTAGCCCACTTCTATAGGATTCTTCGAACGAGTTTCGCATTTTATTTTTGTTTAATATGTAGACCCATAAAAACGCTACAATCACCAACGCCAGAAGAGGATAGTACCAGTTAAAGTGAAATCCAGAGCTTAAAGTCTGTTTTGTGGCGGGACTAGCTACTTCAATCAAGCCAAAAGATTTTTGGTCGGCATCGGGCCGGTCCACCTGTTGCACCCGTGACGTAATGTCCATCATCGCTGTGCCTTCTTCAAAGGGCGTCATCGAGCTAGTCTCAGTTTGTTCAAGTATTGTGTTTGTCGACGTGTCTTCTCTGGCACCCGCTCCGCTAATCCTCAGAGTATCAACTGTTTTCGAAAAAATAACCTCGTCACGGATATATTTCCAACGCTCGAAAGGCCGACCCACTTCATCCAGAGGAACTATGACCCTGTCCATCAGCCGATCATCGACTTCTTTTTGACTAAAGGGGCCAAACACACGGCCAGAAGATTTCACAAGCCATTCTTTAGGAAGACTTTCTAAGATTTTTGCGAATGACTTTCCTGAGTGTTGTTGAACCTCAAGCGCACAGCCCTCACAGACCTTACCATCAGACAGAAATATTCCAATTCGATTATTTTCAAAAGTTTGCCGACAGAAAATACAACTGCCACCAGGGCCAACATCAACCGTTTCTACACTCATTAACCTACGCATACGACTCGAGCGACCTGAACGTTTGGTCACACAAGCAAAACAAAGCGGTAAATCATGGTTTTGGAGATAAGTCTTAACCTCAGCTCCACATTTTTTGCAGTTGGTATCCATAGTTGTTCTTTACCTTAATGGTAAAAATGCCGTCTCCCCGTGATTATTAAATTAATTCCGAGCTGCTGGGCTTTGCTGAAAATCTCCTGATCACGCACCGATCCCCCTGGCTGAATGACCCAACGAATTCCTGCGTCGTGAATTCTTTCAATAGAATCCACAAACGGAAAGAACGCATCACTCGCAAGTACAAGGTTATCCCTATAATCTTGATGGTGGAGCTTTTTTCTTTCAATTGCATGTATGACGGCATCAACCCGATTTACCTGCCCCATTCCCAAGCCTAAAGTCTGACCCTGCCCACAGATAGCAATTGAATTACTTTTTAAATGGGCCGCTACTTTCCAGGACATTAAAAGATCTTTTTTGATTTCCTCTCCGGGCTCTTGACCAAGTATTTTCCAGTCGGTATTCCACCCTCCCACGTCATCGGGAGTCTGCACCAGCAATCCGCCAGAAATGCTTTTAACCTCTAAGTGAATCATACGCTTTCTAATATTTGGCCACTTGAGGATGCGAAGGTTTTTCTTTTTTGTGAGTAAATCTAGCGCCTGTTGAGAAAACTCAGGGGCGACAATACATTCCAGAAATATTCTATCAAGCTCCTGTGCCATGGCTAAAGTAACTTCAACATTTGTAGCTACTATTCCACCGAAAATACTTATCGGATCGGCCCTAACGGCCCTCGCAGTAGCATGAAGCCCATCTACGCCAACTGCCACGCCACAGGGATTACTATGCTTAACTCCTACAACGCATGGCTCAGCAAATTCTTGTAGCGTTTTGGAGGCAGAATCCAAGTCAACAATGTTGTTATAAGACAACTGCTTGCCATGTAAAATCTCAGCCTCATGAAGTCCTAACTTTGAGCCTTTTAAGCGAAACCAAAATGCCTTCTGCTGCGGGTTCTCACCATATCTCAGTTTATCCACTAGTGCGCAGGCGACTGCAAAATCTTTGCTGTCGCCCCTATTCTCTCCGAGCCCGGCCCCTAAGTGTTGGCTAATCATGGCATCGTACGAAGAAATATGTAAAAAAACTTTAGCGGCTAACTTTTTTCGGTCACCCAAGTTTACTGGGGCCTCTCGGCTTATCCAAGTGTAGTCTTCGGGGTCAGAAATCACGGTAATAGAACTATAGTTTTTAGCAGCGGCCCGCAAAAGACACGGACCTCCGATATCGATATACTCTGCCAATTCCAAATCGGAATGACCTTCGCCGAGGGCTTTCTCAAATGGATAAAGGTTGCCAATAACAAGGTCAAAAGGTTCTAGATGATGTTCACGTAGCAAATTCATATCCTCGGATACGTGACTTCGGGCCAAAAGTGACATGTGAATTTTTGGATGTAATGTCCGCACACGTCCATCCATGACTTCTGGAAAGCCGGTAACCTCACTCACATGTTTTACATTAATTCCATTTTTTTTTAGGTGCTCCGCTGTTCCGCCTGTTGAAACAACGGTGAGCCCCTGTTTTACCAGTGGAGATAAAAACTCTACCAAACCGGTTTTATCTGAAACACTAACCAGAGCTAATCGGTACATTAAAATGAGGCCTTCGTAAGTAATAGTTTTAAATCGTCGTTGGTTAAAAACAACCCCGCACCAAAAAATGTCGAGGATTCTTGCTTATCGAAAATATTGTCGGCGCCACCCAATACGTAAACGCCTTTAAAAAAGTTATATCGTAGATAGGCGCGCGCATAAAGATCCGCAAAATCAAAAGCCTCAAACGAAAACTTTAGTTTTCGACCATATAGATTATAATCAAATGCCACGCCACCGCGACTTTCAATCAGACCACCTTTGATGGAAAGATCGTAAAAGTTTTTAGCAAACAGCGCTGTTAGTTTTATTTTATTGCGATAGGTGATAACGTCTGTGCTGTCAGTTGTTGTTCCGCCCTGAGTGCGACTCAGATCGGTAGTGGTAACCACGCCCTTAGGATCATCTATGGCTTGCAGTTCATAAAATCGGTCGAGCCCCGGTTGAATTTTTACTCCCACGAACGACTTCGCAAAGCCACTTCTAGACATAAATTCACTATGGTAATCAAAACTAGTTTCAATTTGGCTTGCGGTATCAAACACTTCGGAAACCTTTTCTACTACTCCCTCAATTTTTTCAACGGTAGAGTCGTCATTGATCAGCCGACCAATAGTACCATTGCCACTATTAATTTTCTCTGAGACTTCTTCGGCATTCTTCATGACCACATCAAGACGATTTAGCCCGTGCATCACGCGCTTCCACGTCGCCGTTAAGCCCTCAGGCGTTTTATCATTAACCAGACCATCCAGCGTTCCCGCAATATTGTTCGCTCGCTCCAATAAGCTACTTACCTTACCCTTATTGGCAGAAGTGATTTCAGCAAGGTCACGCGTAAGATCTTCGATATTTTTTATAATGCGTCCGAGTGGTTGTGATTGATCCGGCTTATCATCAGTCGCCGTTTTTAGTTTCTCAGCGATATCTGCAAAAGAAGATGCTACTTTTGATATTTCATTCATCACAACATTCATAGAACCATGATCGATTGTTTTGGCAATATGACCACTTTTTGGGAGCGGTGGGTCTTGGGGATTTCCGGGAACGACCTCAATGTACTTATCTCCCAAAATTCCGTTGGCTCGTAGCTCAACCCAGCTCGATGTAGTCAGAGGAATATCGCTTTGGACAGTGATGTCGATTCGAGCCATCCCATCTTTCAGTCTGATATCTTTAATGGTTCCCACATTTACGCCAGCCATTTTAATGGAACTGTTCTTAATCAAACCCGAAGCATCTTTTAATAAAAACCAGGCGTCTTTAGTTCCGCCTAGAATATCGGGATTCTCGGATACCTTCATAGACATTATGCCTATAATCGAAAGCACCGCCATTACCATCAGGCCCACTTTGAATTCGGGAGTGCCTAATACATTCATGTCTTCTTCGTCCCTTTTGCGACAAATTTCTTCACTAGCGGAATTTCAGATTCATAAAAATCCTGAGGAGTTCCAAACAGTAAAATTTTACCACTATCTAGCATCGCAATAAAGTCGCCAATCCTAAATGCTGCGTACAAGTCATGACTAACTACCAGGGATGTTAGGCCGGGGCGATGACGATGAGTTTCTAAAATTAGGTCGTCTACCATTTCTGTCAGTACTGGATCCAGTCCAGTCGTAGGTTCGTCGTAAACTAGAATATCGGGATCAAGAGCAATGGCACGCGCCAGGCCAACTCTTTTTTTCATTCCGCCAGAAAGTTCGTTAGGTAATTTGTGGTAATGAATTTCGTCGAGCTTAACCAGTTTTAATCGATCTACCGCAATATTCGTAATCTCATTATCGCTCAGATATCGCAAATGCTCGCGAATAGGAAAACAGACGTTATCAATAGTATTCATGTCGTCAAAAAGTGCAGCGTTCTGAAACAGAACGCCGAATTTTTTGCGGAATTCAATGCGATCATGATTGGCCAGATTATTGAGATTTTCTCCCAGAACCGTAATGCTGCCCTCAGTTGGGCGGAGCAATCCTAAAATATGTTTTAATAGTACGCTTTTGCCAGTTCCACTAAAACCTATTATACAAGTGATTTTACCTCGGGGAATTTTCAAATTTATCCCCTTAAATACAAAATTTTCTCCGTCAAAAGTTTTTTCGAGATTCTCGATGTCTATGGCAACTTCGGAGGCCGTCATATTCCCACCAATTTATAATAAATGCGAATAAAGTGAGTGAGAAAGTAATCTAAAACAATCGTCATCACCATGCTAGAGACGACTCCCCTATTAGTCGCGTTACCTACGTCCCTGGCACCACCCTTTGTCGTGTATCCGCTATAACTGCAAATCATCGAAAAAAAGAAACCAAAAAATATCGACTTAAAAAAGCCTTCATAAATGTGGCGGGGCTCTAACCACATGCGAATTTTTTCCCAAAAGATAGCACCGTCCATTTGTAAAAAATTAATGCATATTAAGTGCGCTCCTACCATAGACACAAAATCAAAAACGGCAGTCAAAAGCGGCATTACCATGATGGCGGCAATAATACGGGGTGAAACTAAATACTGAATCGGATCAACCCCCATAACCTCAAGCGCGTCTATTTGTTCACTTACCCTCATTGTTCCGATATGAGCTGCCATGGCACCACCCGCACGTGCAGAAACGATGAGGCCGGTCATCACAGGTCCCAACTCCCGTGCAATCGCCAGTGCTACAGTGGGGCCAACAAGGTTAGAGGCGTTGACAAGGCTGAAGCCTAAATAAATTTGGTAAGAAAGCGCCATTCCGGTAAAAAGTCCGGTGAGTGCTACAATGCCAATAGATTTGTTACCGATAAATTCTGCATGTTTAAAAAATTCACCCACTCTATAAGGCTTTGATACCGACCCCCGCATCGCGGCTAATAAAAAATAAAAAATGGCGCCGACATCAGCAAACCAATCATGGCAACTATTTATGATGGAAATAATTTTTTCCCAAGTAGTCTCGGTAATTTTTCGCGGTATAGTAAGTACTGTCATAGACTACAGATATTCTATTTTAGTGAATGCCTAGGTGTGAAGGTTAATTATGAATTTGGCCAGCACGACCACCAGATCCCTACTTTTTGACGGGGAAAATTTTTCCTAGCTAATAAATTCTTGGCACTCTGGCGCCAACAGAAGTCAAAACTTCGTAAGAAATTGTCGTGGCCCACTTGGCAATATCGGATGCTAAAATCTCTGACGATTTTTCGCGACCCAAGATCGTGACCCTGTCACCCACTTTTACATTATGAGCGGAGGCGACCATGCTCAGGTCAATCATCGTATAATCCATGCACACCGTGCCGATAACAGGACAAAAAATATCTCTAACAATCATGTAAGCCTTATTTGATAATGCGCGAAAGTAGCCATCCTCGTAACCGACAGGCACGACACCTATAATGGAATCCTTGAGGGCCTCCCAGCGACCGCCATAAGAAACTTTTTCTCCGCGTTTTAGTGCCCGCACTAAACTTAGATGACTCACAAGCGACATGACAGGTCTTAATTCAGGATCAGCACCCACCTTTGAGTCAGGTTTAATACCGTAAAGTGAAAGCCCGGGGCGTGCACCTAAGCCTAAGTTATTCTGCGCTAAACCAAAAATTGCAGAACTGTTTAAGGCGTGAAACTCTTGGTCTTTAAAAATATTCTTCAGTTCGTTTAATCTACGAAGCTGGCCATCGGTCACCCCCCCTTCCACTCCGGCATCTTCACCGACCGCTAAGTGAGTACAAATGCCGACTAGATTTAATTTTTTATGCTTGTATATATGTACCTGAAGTTTTTTAGCGTCTGACAACTCAAAGCCAAGGCGATTCATCCCGGTATTAAATTTTAGGTGCACATTAATGGGTTTTTTGTTTTTGACTTTTTCGAGAGCCGCTAACTGATCCCAAGAAGATAGCGCCGGTGACAAATTATAGTCCACCACTGCTTTCGCCCCCTCTCTATCAAAAATATCAAAAGTCAAAATTTCTGAGCTAATTTTTGAATCACGAAGCTTTACCGCCTCCTCAATCAGACACACACCAAATTTTTTGGCGCCAGCTTTAGACAGCGCTCTGGCGACCTCTTTGTCACCGTGCCCATAGGCATTGGCCTTGATCATAGGGCAAACAAAGGAGCTCTTAGGAAGCGTTTTACAAATTAACTTGTAATTGTGAATTAGATTTTTTAATGAGATATCCGCAATCGTTGGTCTAAATGCCATGTCATTGCTGTTCTTGCATTTCGGATAACTCTCGGCTTTTAACATCTTCTTCTAGCGTAGTCGCCACACAAACTTGATTGCCACCTTCTTCAGCCACATCATACATAGCTTCGTCAGCGGCAGAAATTAATTGATCGGCATCGCGACAAATAGCTGGGTATTCACTTACTCCTACGCTAACTGTTACTTGTCGAGACCCTTCGACTAATTTTCTGAGAATTTCAGCTTTAATTGCCGCTCCTTGGCGATCGGTATGAGGAAGAACCGCCACGAAATCTCCACGATCTACTCTAAATAGAAAGTCATTCATGCGGCTGCTCTTCTTAAGTAGCAGGGCCACCATTTTGACCAATTTATCGATGTCATTAGTGTCTCGGTTTTGTGTGAGCTTCTCGAACTTATCTATATGAACATAAAGCAGCGATACCGGCTTTTCAATTCGGCGAGCTCTTGAAACCTCTAGCTCAACCGTGGCGGCTAACGCTCTATGTGTTCTTAATTCCGTAAGCTCATCTCTAAAATCAGATTCATGAACTCTAAAGGCTAGACTATTCCTATGAACTACAATATTTAAAATTTCTACAGAATCATTAAAAAATATTTTTTCGCGCTCATGCTCGAGTGTCTTAAATACAACCACAATCCCCAAAACCCCGCGATCAGAGATGATTTCTCTATACTCAAAACCGTCGGAATTAAAGGCGCCCTTAAGGAGATCTTTCAGGGCCATCAAAAATCGAGTGTGCGAATAAAATGATTTTTGCTCGAGTGGACTTAAACCCGTAAGGTTGACACCCACACCGCGCACACTTTCCAATTCCATTCCGGAACATTGAGTTAACATGAGGTAGGGGTGCCCTGGCACATACTTAAAAAAAGCAGCCCGTACGCCAGAAAACAACAAATTCGCTTTATTTAGCCAGTCCTGTGTCGCCTCTTCTACTGTGTGGCTTTTTATCAGAGAACTAACAAGTCCCGAATAACTAATTCGTCCTACACCAGATTTTGCCTGCTCGACTTTTAATTTTTCTGCGAGGCTGTCTTTTTCAGACTTAATTTTTAAGTAATCGCCAATGTATCTCTGAGTTTTGCCTTCAGATTCTTCGCACTCTAGTTCTAACTGACCAATTTTTGTTTGTAGTGATCGAAGCTTGTTGAAATACTCTTCTTCTTGGCGCTGCGACTTTATGCCACTTTTAGTAAACTCTTCAAGCTTGCTATCCCTGGCGTGAATGACGGCTTCCAGTTCACTTACCTTTGCCGTGGTGTCCTCACCCAGTTGTTCGATATGGTATTGTAAATAAATTCGTTCAAGCGCGCGATCAACAGAGTAAAAAGCACTACTGGGATCTTGCACGTCTTTAAATAAAACCTGATAAAAACCAGCGCTTAAAATGGAGGTCGATCTTGAAGACCAAGCATCCCCTAAAACAGCAACATGAAGTGTCTCGGGGCTTAGTTCAGAAAAACGGGCCAAATATTCTTGAGCCGTTAAATCAAGAGAATCGAAATCTACAATGACAATATGAGGTGGACTCTTGTACAAAACTTTAAATACTTGCTCGGCCTGCTTAAATTTAGCAATTTTTAGATGGGCTCGCTCTATTTCGCTCGCTAACTGTTGATTCCATATTGAATTTTCGCCAATAAAATATATTTGGAATTGTGATTTGACGTTTTGGCTCATGACTCAAGCGTCCTTACTTTGGGGGGTCTAATTTTGATCTCTGGGAGCTGGGCACGAAGGTCACGATATCTGGCTTTTATTTCGGTCGCGCGCTCCATCTGCATTTGTGCTGATACTGGTTTTGAACCGTCTGTTGGCAGCGTTATAATAATAGAGTTACCCATTGAATTATCAGATTTGATATCTAAAGTCCCAGCATAAACTTTGACAATTGAATGAACCAAAGGAATGGAAAGCCCCATTTGATCATAATAGGCTGGTTCAGCTAGAACATCTTCGAGACCAACGTTTCTTTTGGGCCCATTGTCAGTCACCGTAAGTTGCAACCTGTTGCCAATACCCTTTAGATCCATTGAAATTCTTTTTTGTTTTTCAAATCTCACATTAAAAAACGCCATCTTTTTTAAAGAGTGAATGAGCGAGCGAATCTGCGAACTATTGGCCACAATGTCTCCGACTGGTAAAAGGCTGTCGCTGAAATCAATACCTAATTTGACGGCTTCAGTTTTTATTTCAACCATCATCACTTTTAACATTTGCTCAAGATTTACAGGCTCTTTTCTACCAGAGGTGGGACGTCCCACCGTTTGAAGGGTATCTACTACCTCACGAATTTTTTCGGATTCACGTTCAACATCAGCCAAATCCTTGGCATCAACGCTTCTATTTTCTTTTCCCTCTTTAGATTTTAAAAGCCTAAAGTAGGACAATAAATGATCGATAGGCCCGCTCAGCTGTTCCGACAGTGCCCCCGAAAGATTTTTCAATATTTCGTGCCCTCCACGGTCCGCCATGGGAGCTACCGATTGTGTGCGCACAAGCTCTTGAGGACGTCTCATCATCCACCAAGTTAATATTCCCGTAGCAGCTAAAATAAAAGCAATCACCTCGAAGAGCCATTGCACATATTGTAAGAGCACAAATTTTTTGGCAATTGAGGCGCCCATTATTAAATTGAGCTCGGGTAATTGAAACGTACCTGTGAAATTTGAAAGTCCACGCCCGTCTTTTGATTCGATAAAAGTGGTGGCGTGATTTTTTACAAAGCCATTTGATTTTCCAAAATCGTACCGGGTACCAACATATCCCTCTTTACTATGACCCACCAACGAGAGTTTTTTGTCCAAGACAAAGATAGAAGAAAATGAACCCTTATAAAGAGATGTTAGATCCTTAAATGGGCTATCGATTACTCCCACTAAAAACTGGCCGGCGATAACATCTGGCAACACTAAGCCCACCATGGCCTCGCCTTGGCCATTTGATCGCGCGATCCATTGAATTTGGGGCCCTACCTTTTCCCAATGAATTTGCTTTACGAACTCAAGCCCCTCATTGCGATCGCCCTTAGAATCTTTGATTTGCCAATTTCCAGATTCACTCTTGGCTACATTACCACGAAATATAATCTGTTCATTGACTGCACTCGACTTTACGAGATTGACCCAATCGCTCGAAAGCTGCTCGATGTTAGTGGCCAAGACCACCAATTGAGAGGACAGCGAATCTTTGATTGTTTGGCGCTCCATATTTTGCCAATAGTGTGTCGTTCGGTAAACAAACACTAACGCCGCAAATATAATTATTGAAACCAGGACGAAAGCCTGTGTCTTTTGATTACGCATCCTTGCCCTCAAAATGTATGACTTCCTTAGTCTTCACTCTCAGTTAATTGTAGGTAGGGGGTCTCTATATAATCAAGTCCTCAGTCCATGACAATGCGAGTTAACCTCTAAAAAAACTCCCAATTTAAGCGAAATGCTTTAGCCTTTGGTCCGTATGATGCGCATAAACCGTAAGTTTCTTCTCACTCTGTTCATTGGCTTCTTAGTCTTGGCGTCGTTGCCAGTATTGATAAGTAAGCTTAAAAATAATTCTAACAAAACAGTCTCTGATATTGAAATAAAGAGCGCCCCAATAGAAGGCAGCATTCCGGCAGAAAGTACAGAAACCCAACACGAAAATGATTATATGGGTGGAAATTTTGGGGAACAAGCGAAGAAGTGGGAGACTTTTTTAAAATCAGAGGTTGATTGGAAAAAACCCATAGCTTCGCAAGTAGATGGCTACCGCGCAAATTTTGGCGTGCCCATTATTATCTGGGGCGAAGGCGAAGATTCCGTGACCGATTATAAATTGGGTCCCCACCCTTGCGGCAAAATTAAAACCGTCTTTGCCGGGACATTGTCAGATCCAGGCGGTAAACCCTTTGCCCTTGGCAAGGCCCTTGAAGTTAGAGAGCAAAAAATCGCTCGCAGCTGGCTGCTGCCCATTGACGAAGTTCCGCTGGCGGTCGCTGGCGAAAGTATTCTTATTGATTATCCCATTGCATCTGAAGGAGGGTCGGCAACACTTCAAATGGCGATTAAAACTAATGGCCACTTTAAAATAGAAGAAAAAAAATATAATGACACATTTAATCCTGAAAAATATATTGAGTGTCCCCCTTTTGAGAGTGACAGCGAGCTTCGGTCGGACTTCACACGCTGCTATGAGTATGAGGATCTCTCCACTCGAGAAAAACGCCTATTAGTCTTTGAACAGCCGTGCACCTAGTGGAATCAATCTCAACTGACATTTTAATTATTGGCTCGGGGGCTGCCGGTCTCACTCTCTCCTTAAAAATGGCTGACCAATTTAATGTAATCTTACTCTCTAAAGATGAGGCTACCCTTTCGAGTTCTGCCCTAGCTCAAGGCGGAATCGCCGCAGTCATAACTGAAACTGATTCCTTTGAAAAGCATGTACAAGATACTTTAGACGCCGGTGCAGGATTGTGTCGACGCGAGACAGTTGAGAATATTGTACGCCAGGCACCTGCTCGCATTCGTGATTTGGTAAATTGGGGTGTGACATTTGATTTTGATTTGGGCCGTGAGGGTGGACATCAAGAAAACCGCATTCTACATATTAAAGACCAAACAGGAAGTACCGTCCACGCCGCACTGTTAAAAAAGACTCAAGAAAATTCTCGCATTCAGGTTTTGCAAAATCATATGGCCATAGATTTATTAACTTCAAGAAAATTAAATCCCTTATCAATTTTACCCAATACTTGTATCGGTAGTTACGTTTACGATATGGAGAATCAACGAGTAATAGCTATCAAGGCCAAGGTGACTGTCCTTGCCACGGGCGGCGCGGGCAAAGTTTACCTTTATACATCCAATTGGAGTGGAGCCACGGGCGATGGTATCGCCATGGCTTACCGAGCCGGGGCCAGAGTAACCAATCTGGAATTCATGCAATTTCATCCTACTTGCCTTTTTCATCCCGAAGCCAGAAATTTTTTGTTATCAGAAACTCTACGTGGTGAAGGCGCTAAACTAGTGAATTTTAGCCGTGAAGAATTTATGCTGAACGCGCACCCGATGGGCAACTTGGCGCCCCGAGACATTGTGGCTCGTTCGATGGATGCAGAAATTAAAAAATCGGGGCACCCTTGCGTGTATTTAGATATTTCTCATAAGGATCCTAAGTTCATTAAAGAGCGATTTCCGTTTATTTACAAACAGTGTTTGAATTATGGGATCGACATAACCACTCAACCTATCCCCGTAGTCCCAGCTGCTCACTATCTATGTGGCGGCGTAGTTACGGATATTACAGGAGCAACTGAGATCAAAAGTCTTTTTTCAATTGGGGAAACGGGTTGTAACGGACTACATGGCGCTAATCGCTTGGCTTCGAATTCTTTATTAGAGTGTCTCGCGACTGCACACAACACCTCGGGATATCTTAAGGAACATTGGTCGGAGTTTGAGATTTCGCCACTTGTGGCGAAAAATTGGGAGATTCCGCCCTCACCGGATCGCACCGAGATGATAGTTATTCGTCACCTCTGGCAAGAAATCAGAACTTTGATGTGGAATTACATGGGAATAGTGCGCACTACGCAACGTTTGATTCGTGCTGAAAAACGTCTCGAAGATATTTCACAAGAAGTAAATCATTACTATTGGAACTACCCACTTCATAAAGATATTTTAGAATTGAGGAATCTGGCGCTTGTGGCTGTGCTCATGGTTCGCGCGGCTCTCGCTCGAAGAGAGTCCGTCGGCATTCATTATATTTTGTGATTTCTCGTAAAGTGCCAGCCCCTAATCGCGAATTCACTCTGGTGGACGCCCACCACCGTCGGCGTCGGTGCCTTCCGGAAACCTGAAAATAAAGCCGAAGCCAATGTAAAGGCTGGTGCCGGGGTTAAAGTTAAATTTCATATCTGTGCGAAACCACACGTCGCCACCAACCAGCGCCATAATTCCGCCACCAACATGCCCACCACCTAAATATGTAGTGTGCTCAGTATCTGGCGGTATTACTTGATGGATATCCAACCCCAAAGAGACGTGACCCACTAATGATTGAACAGGGATATCGCCGCGAACACCGAGAGAAAGTGATGAGAACCGAGTCCCCATTGCCTTTGAAAAATCAGCACCAGCCTCAATAAATCCTCGCTTTGTTTTAAAACCATAGCGCAATCCCCACATGGGTAAAATTTCGGTGATGCCATCAATCTGATTGGGCAAAAAACTACCCAAATGAAATCCCCACTCCGAGCCAACATTTTGCCCAATCTCAGCATTGTCTTTTCGGTTTTCGTTTTGGGCATAAACCCGCGGCGCTGCAAAGACTGAGGCGAGGATGAGACTGACTAAGGTCAAGGTTGTTTTCTTCATGTTTTTTCTATACTAATTCAAAATTTTGAAAAGGACAATGAGTCTTGACCCTCCTACCTTTTAGGCTAAGAATTAAATTGCATGAATCGTACAGAAGGCACCTTTCGCGGCTATGATGGAACCGAACTCTTCTTTCAAACATGGGATGTCGATTCACCCAAGGGCACGATTTTAGTAACCCATGGCCTGGCAGAACACTCTGAGTGCTACAATCGATTGGCTGAAGGTCTAGCCCCTTTCAACTGGAGCTTAATCGGCTGGGATTTGCGCGGACATGGCCGCTCGGAAGGAAAGCGCGGCTATGTCAAACATTTTGGTGAGTTTTCGAAAGATCTCAATGAACTTGTTAATCATTTAAAAACCAAGGTCAAAGTTCATGAACCGCTCTTTCTTTTGGGACACTCTACTGGTGGTTTAATTTCTATTCAAGCCGTCATTGATTTTGGTGATATGGGAACTCGCGCCCTTTCTCTTAGCTCTCCTCTCCTTGGAATTGCCTTAGCTGTACCTCAGTTTAAAGATATGGCCGCAAAACTGATCCACCGATTTATCCCTAGTCTTACTTTAAATAATGAAATTATTTATGAGCATCTAACTCACGACGAACAGATCTATCGCTCCTATGCCTCCGATCCACTTCGCCATGACCGAATCTCAATTTCACTTTATCTGAGCATGATCGAAACAATGGACTACGCTATGCTCCACGCCTCCAAAATTCAAATGCCGCTGCTTACACAACTGGCTGGGGAGGATTTAATTACCAGCGTGAAAGCCTCTGAGCGATTTTTTGAACGCGTAGGATCTCAACGCAAGGACCTTAAGCTCTACAAAGATTACTATCACGAAATTTTTAACGAAGTGGGGAGGCCTTTGGTGTATTCTGATCTCAATCACTTTTTGTCTGGCTTCTTGGAGAAAATATGAAAAAAATCTTACTAATGCTGATGCTTTTTTCAGTAATTCTCTCGGCTTGTTCATCCGAACCCAAAATTGCTGAAGACGAAAAAACATTTCGCCATGAATTTGACCCCGCGAAATACACTAAAATTGTAGAAAAATGGTCCGTAAAAGACGTCTACTATAGCGGGTTCTATAATGCCTACGAATTTAATGCAACCCTACTCAATACAGAGATGTCCGAGGCCCGCGTGAGATTTCAAGCGCAGTACTCAAGCTGGTCGTCTGATAAACTCAACAGCGAGTTAGAAAAAACCTTACAAGAGCTGAGCTATGACACTTATGTATTCTTGAGTTTTTTTACTCCTGCCAATAAAGATAATAATCTCGCAAAAAAAGGATCAATCTGGACAGTCTATTTAGAAGCCGGGGGCCGCCGATACGAAGGAGCCGTTATCAAAAATACAGAGCATCCCACTGAACTAATGCGGCTTTACCCCTACCACAATCGCTGGAGCACGCCTTACACAATTAAATTTCGTGTTCCTGTTTCGGTCGTGCAATCAGCACCGAGTAAAATTACACTCTCCGGCCCACTGGGTACTGCCGAAATGGCATTTAATAAAATGGAGTGAATTTCTTCCTTACCCTTCCCAAACTTCGAATTCCTTGGTCATAGGATAAACCGCCGCCAAACGAATCGATTTGGTGACGCCATAAGCCCTAAGAGCGCGCGCGTACTCTTGTAGTTGGTGCTTCGCGGTTTCTTTATACTCGGAACTTCCGGTTTTATAATCTATGATCCAAACCTCGGCACCTACTTCACCCCACAAATCAATTTGCCCTTCAATCACCTTGTCGCCGTCCCTAAAGAGGTAGCCCCACTCAGCAAAACCAGTTTCTAATATCTTCATCATGGGCGGGGTATCTAATTTTTTTATATAATCAAGACATGAAATAATATCCTCGGCCCTCTTGGGAAACATTTTTTGAATAACGATTTTATTTATTCCCTCTGGAGAGTAGCGTAACAGCTCCAACATTCTATGAACCTGAATTCCCGTGCTAATACTTACCGCCCGATTCAAAATATAATTTCGGGACAAATCCAGACTACTATTGGCCTTAAAATCTTTTTTCACAATTTCACTTACCGAAACCACGGAGTTTATCAGTTTGTCTTCCGTGTTATATTTCTCCCGTACTTTTACCGGAATATCTATACTAGCTGCCAGTTGTTCATTAGCCCATGGGCCGTTTTCTACACGGTACTTAAACCCTTGCATCTCATGCTCACCAACCGTCAGATCCCACGGGATCTGACTTCCCCATGATTCTTTTTCAAATACTGGATGTCCAATGAGGATCAGATTTTTTTCCGCCCTCGTAAGAGCCACATAAAGTAATCGTCTGAACTCTTCCTTCTCGCGTACAGCAAGTCTCTTTACCCAGCGCAAGCAGCCTAAAGAAGAATCTCTTTCATTAGTCTCGGCATTTATTAGCGACAGACTAAATCGTTTTAAGTCCTCATCAAAACTCATCGGCAGCCACTTTGTTAAATTCGGCTCGCGATGAATATCGAGTAATATTACATGAGAAAACTCCAGGCCTTTGGATTGATGGACCGTCATTAAATTAACTCGCGTGACTTCGCGTGCGCTAACGGCATCCTGTTCCATAGCGCTCTCTAAATCAATCTCGCGCTCTGATTGAGTGACAAAATCAATAAAATTAAAACCCGGCTCTCGTGACTCGCGTTCGAGATTTAAAATAAATTTCCAAAGGTTGGCCTCTCTTCGTCCTGTGATATCTTGTTTTTGAGCAAAATCAAAAAAACCTAAGTCTAACAAACATCTGCGAAATAATGATGAAAGGGCAAGGGTGTCTCGACGAGTCAAAATTTCACCAAGTTTCAAAATGGGGGATTCTTCTCGGCTTACTGGCGCCTGAACCAGTTTTTCCCAGGCCGAGTTCGCGTCTTTGGTTCCTTTTTTGTCCGACCCTTTAGGTCTGAGCACACTAACAATGATATTGTCGTCGAGATAGAACCAAGGAGATCTTAAGAGCTGAACAAGATTTACATCGTCATAAGGATTCAAAATAAATTTTAGAAACGCCAAAGCGTCTAAGATCTCGCGTCTCTCATAAAATCCCGATGCCGAGTGAAGTAGGCTCGGCACATTGGCGCGCGAAAGATTTTTGGCAGCCAGCTTTAGAGTCTTGTTGTCACGCGCTAAAATACAAATTTCCTCTGGCGGCACACCCCTACTCAAAAGTATTTTTACGTGATGGGTTAGGGCCAAATACTCCTGGCCCTTGGAGGGAAGACTCACACTCACGTCTGGCTCTGATCCTAAAACACCCTCACGCATAGGTTCTAACTTAGTAAAAGCCGCGTCCCCTTTGTGGAAAAGCTTGTTGAAAAAATGCACAAGATTTTTCTGCGAGCGATAGTTTTTTGATAATACAAGCCTTTCTCCACCGTTGGCCTCTATCGATTTTTCTTTGGCTGCAAAAACCTCTGCCCGAGCACCGCGAAACAAATAAATACTCTGCTGAGGATCGCCCACCACAAAGTGCGGATTTTTGCCAACGAGATGATTCAAAAGTTCCACTTGAATTGGGCTGGTATCTTGATATTCATCGATCAACCAGTAATCCCACTCAGTCGAAAATAACTGCGCGGTTTCAGGATGGGATCTAATACATTCCAAAGAAAAAAGCTCCAGATCGTTGATTTGAATTTGGCCCAGCGATATCTTTTTTTCTTTATAACTAGCTACGAATTCTTTAAAAAAGATTTCACAAAGTGAAAATATCTGTGCGGAACTTTCAATCTGAGATTTATCAAAAGCTGGCTTTTCAAGTAACTTTTTTAAACCCTCTTTAAAGTCTTTAATGCTCTCTATAACTTCTAAAAATAATTCTTTATTTTTGCCAAAACTCAAACGTGGACTATTGTTTAAAACTTCTAACAAGAATTCTCGTCCCTCAAGCAAACCTTGGTTTTGCACAACCGCGTTAAGCGCCATAATACTTTCTAAAACTCCGTTTACGGTCACCCGGTTTTCAGTGGGAACTGAGAGTTCCTGCCACTCTGATTTCAATCTCTCAAGATCAGCAAGCAGTTGGGCTTCGAACTCCTTAAGCGTTTGTCTTAAGGAGTTTGCATCGTGTGGCTTAAATTCGGGTGAGGACAAGACAGCTTCGTAATACCGAAGACTGATTTCTGCCATTTTATTGACACCCAAATTTTTCAGTAGCAAACTTTTTTCTTCTTCAGAGAAAGTATCTTTGGAGTAGATATTCCTCACTAAGTCTTTGGCAACTTGAAATGCCCTGCTGTCGTCAATTATCTTATATCTAGGATCAAGCCCGATGCGAAATCCGTATCGGCCCAAAAAAAGTGATAAAATACCGTGAATTGTAGAAATATGAACCTGGGATGAACTAAAGTACTTAAGAAGTGCCCAGTCGCCGATTTCACAGGCCTTTGCCATCATCCGTTCTCGAAGTTCTTGAGTGGCCTTGCGAGTATAGGTACAAATCACTAGTCTTGGGAACACCCCATTTTCGCTCTTGAATTTTGTGGCAAACTCAAAGGCTCGGCGCACCAGTTCTGTCGTCTTGCCAGCGCCCGCCCCAGCTCTTACAATCGTGTTTAGTACTTGTTTTTTTAGAGGAGGTGCGGTGCTCGGCATACCAACCTCCAACGACATTCATTACATTTTTTTTCATCTTCGGGCAGGGGCGCAAAGTGACCTGAACCCATTTCATTAGCGTAATGCTTCAGCTGTTTTTTTGTCTCAACAAATAAGTCTTTCTTTTTACTCAACTCAAGTTTGTTTCTTTTTTTATCTTCACAGTCATAAAGCGTGCCCGATTTTTCAATAATCTTAAAGCCAATGTTGCGATCATCGTCTTTAACAACACAGTAATGTGCCGAAATTACCTCTCGTGGTCCCAACTCGGTTAGGCCTTGTTCTACGGCCATAGCATAAATAGGCAACTGCAGCTCAGAATCCTTAATCCAGGACCCTAGTGTTTTCAAATTATAACCACTACTTTTGTAATCAATAATTGAAACCTCTCTACATTTGTTTTCGTCTATTCGATCAACAAAACCCTCACATTTAAAGGAGGCCCCTCGGGATTGGAGTTTAGGAACAATACTAAAATCGCCAGATTCAGAATCGATATAGGCTTTAAACTGAACTTCTTTAGCAAGCGTGCTTAATTCCGGAAATTTCTGCCGAAGCGCATATTCTTTTTTCAAAAAACCGATGGTGGTTTTTTTTAATTCAGCTTGAAAATATTGGCCAAGCTTAGGATCCAAAAAAACAACTCCCACATCAGCAACCGAATTCGCGATGATCTGATCAAGTTCCTCTGAAGTGTAATTTTCAGTAAACGGATGAGTCACCACAGTTTCTAAAACTCTATGAAGTAGCTTTCCCATTTCCATTGAGTCCAAATCTAAATCAAAAGGTTTACGGTCGGCCAAACGCAAAACATTTTGAGTCAGATAAACAAACGGGCAACGCTTGTAGTTTCTGATACCGGTCGCCGAAAGTCCCAACTCAAAATCCACATGTAATGGTGCGAAAGGTTCCAAGCCTAAATCTTTATTTATGTTTATATTTTCTGGCGACTGAGCCTGAATTTCATCCCAGCGAGTCAAGCCGTGGGCATCAGTTTCTTTGATATTTTTTTTGATCTCTAAAGCTTTTTGTAGCCATACGAGTGACGGCGCTTCTACTTTGCCGCTTAAATCATTTGCCGCAAAACTCAAGATGCAATCTTTTATTGGCTTAAGTAGAAACCACTTTAAATAAAACTCCAAGTTGGAGCGATCTAAACTAGACAGGTTGAAGCCCGTAAATTCACTGAGGGACTTAATGTCGGATTCTAATATACTGGTCTTACGAGTTCCCCGAAAACTAGAATCCTTTAGTCCCAAAATATATACGTGCGTTGCTTCGATATTAGCCGATGACACCAGATTTTCGATTTGAACGCCACCCATACTTTCAGGCCGAAGCGTAATGTCTGCTCGCCTCAACTCGGCAGTTAAGTAATCAAGCCAAATATTAAGTGAGAGCTTCAGGTCATCAGGAGTTTGATCAAAAAATCCATAAATAAATCCTTCAATAAGTTCCGAATTCCAATGCGCCTTCCACTCTGCTATTGCAAGGCTAATAAAATCAAACTTAGTACCAATGTTTTTTTCTTGCCAAACATTTTTGTACCGAGCTGAAACTAATGGATGGCGCCCCAGATCCGCAAATGAATAAATATTAGTATAGAATCGTTCAAATTCCTCATAGCGTAATGGCGCTTTTGAATCTTTAGACAAATGATAGAGGTCCATCTCTAAGTTGCCTCTAGTAAGTTCTCGGCCCTTCAGCTTCAGTACTGAAAGCCAGTGCGCCACTTGCGGATGATTAGCCAGAAGTTCGGTCTCTCGAGGGCGAAAAGGAATTCCCTCCATGCTTAAAAACTCTTTTAAGCATGGCCAAACTTCTCGCACCTCAGGAGCCAAAATGGCTACGTTACTCGGATGCACACCCTGGTCAAGCCAGAGTCTCGCTTGCGCTACGGCGTCTTTGATTTCGCCCAAGCCACTTGCAAACTTGCGATAAGTGAATTCGCTGGGAGGATTTTTTTCGGACAAATTAAGAGGCTCTATTTTTTTTGAACGCTGAGTCGCCAGAAAAGAATAGGGGGCAAACAGACTGGGATACTCACTCGACCATGCGGGAGTAGGCTTTATCACCGACACTGGCAAATAACGGGACAAAACTGAAATCAACTCTGTTTCTGGCGAAATAATTTCAACGCCCAAATCAAAAACCAGTTGCCTCTGCCAAACCTTTTCAAAACCAGTTTCGTTGACTAGAATACCGCTAATCCACTCTCGGGTTACAATTCCCATTTTATTGAGAGCTCGCCAAACAGTATAGCTTTCTTTGAACCAATGGCCCCAACGAACAAAGGCCGACTGATTTTTGCCAAACCAATCACTCATAATTTCTTCGGCGTCGGGGTGACTCAAGATAGGCATGAGATCGCGAACGTAGCGGGTCAATTCATCGCTGGCGCCAGGCGTACGTGCCCAAGCATGGAGGCTCTCACTCAAGTGACTTTTGATGATTCCCATTATTAATGATGGTGGTACTACTCTGAGATCAGGCCTTAAACGACTCAATAGCTTTTGCCAGAGATCGCTCGCGCGAAGACAACTATCTTCTTCGATAACTCGATTCTTCGATAAGAAAATTTGCTGCAGATTTTTTTTAGAAACTAGGTCAGGGACGACCCAACATTGATCGTTGGGATGAAACTCTGTTAAGAGTTGCTGTTTGTCAGAGGGTGAGTTTAATTCTCTAATTTCTAGCACCAGAAAGGTATATCACCTCTTTAGGCCATGTCTACTGATTAGCGACGCTTCTTAAGTTGGCGCTCAGTCTTTCGCTTCTCCGCTTTGGTTTGTTCTATGCCGCCACTCTTGCCGCCAAAACCGCCACCGCCAAAATCTAAACCGAGCCCCATGGTTATTTGTAGCATATACCGTCTATCCTCAATTTGTCCTGGCTCCTCACCTAACTCGACACCGTATGTAGCCAAATCCAAGTCTAAAAATCCCAGGCTAAAGCCAACGCCACCCGCCCAATATCCCTGGTTAAAACCTCCGCGAAGATCAAGGTTAAGTATTCCCAGTTCAAAACCAATGTGCAGTTTTCTTCCCAAACTAACATCCGTCTTTTCTGTGTGCTTAACTTCGATTATCGGTGAAAACGAAAGTAACGGTAAATCGATATTTAGTGCAAATGCGCCACCAATTTCTTGTGGATCTGTGGGAGGTGCTTGATTGCCTACAATCGAGGGTTTAAATTTTGTGCCACCGACGTTCTTCCATGTCAGTGCAAAAGTGGGACTTATGGGACCTGGAAGACGCAGTAAAAATCCCGTGTCGAGCGCATACCCAGATCCGTTTAAATCATAAAGTGATTTTAAGTAGGCATCGTCTTGACTGGCTAATTCACTGACGCCAATCGAAAATCGATTTCCATTGCGACGCACATACTTGACATCTAAACCCCAGCTCAACACTCCTGGAATAAAAGGTAGAGCAAAGCCCATCGCATAACCCACATCTGTAATATAGCTGATATCAAAAGTCGGAGTGACTACATTGTTCGAAATTAGCGTGAGGTCTGAATTTTGATAAACAGCAAACGCAAAAGTGCCAATTTGCAATCCTGTTTTGCCAGTACCATAAAAATTGAAATTTTGCCCGGCCAAATTATTAATGGTTTCTGCGTAGTTCGAGGCATCGAGACCTGTCAGCTGCTGTAAGCCTTCGGGATTAGACGCGCCAACTCCCGGATCCATAATCAACCAGTGAAGGCCACTGGATTTTGCCAACGCTGCGGGGTTATAGAAAAGGGCATCCAGGTTGTCAACAACAGCGCTGTAGGCATTTCCCATCCCCACAGCTCTGGCAGAGCGATAGTTTTCAACCAAAAACGTCGAGGCGTCAGCCGAGTTTGCTACTAATGTTAGTTGTAATATAATTTTTAAGGACACGCGCATGCGCTAAAATCTCCCGTACAAATTCCTATTCCTAAACCTACACTGGATCCAAAAATACTTCTGATTGCTTTGCGATGGTCCACTGTCACACTAGCCGCACTGGTAACTCCACAAAAATCGTAGGTGGTTCCATCAATTAACGGATCATTACAAATGACATTAACTGACGCCACCTCATCGCCGCCGAAAGTGGATCCTAGAACTCCAATGCTTTCCATAAAATTTACTAACCCCGTGACTATTTCATTCGCCTCACTATTGTCTACAACGGTTGTGGCATTACAGTGGTCTGGCGAAACAAAGCCATCATTTACTAGCCCGTCATCATTCAAGTCAGCCCCTTCATTCAAAATAATTCCAATTTTCGCAAGGCTTACTAAGGCTAAAAATATATTTTCGTTGTCCGTTCTTTCCTCTGCCGATGAGCTAATAGAGCGAAGTAAGTTTTCTGCCGTACGACAATCTGCCATTTGAGTTAAAGTACCACCTTTAAACGCGGCCATTAATACTGTAAACAAATTGAATCCACTTCCGGCTGCTGCATCGACCGTCTGCAAAAAAGTCATGGCTTCCATCCCACACTTGCCCGAATGAGCCGAGGCCTCGATATATTTAACTTCACGAGTGTTACGATATTCGCTTCCCATTCTTCCTATCCACGTCAGTGCTAAATCGAAATCTCGGGCATTGAGAGCAAGGTTTGCTTCGACAAGTCTCGCGCGATCACTGTCCACTTGTGAAAAAGTCTCCAAATAGTTACGGCACCCCGTTAACGTTAAGACTAATACATAGATCGTAACCCACTCTCTAATAGCCATCACCACTCACTTTTCTCTAATATCTATAAGCAAACTTAATTGAATATCGTCGGTCTTCTCGATTTACATCTACCGTACCGATTTCTTCACCATAGCTAGCCATTTGAAACTGCATGTCTGCGTATGCTAACTCGAGACCGGCCGTCCAATATCTCTGGTTCCATCCACCTCGAAAGAAAAACAAATCGCTAAAATTAAGTTCAAAGCCCGCATGGATTTTTTTAGCGGAGTCTAACTCCAGATTGACATTGGTGACGTCTGTGTATTCTCCAGTAATGGTCATACGAGTTCGGCCCGCTGTGATCGGAAACAATGCAAAGGCGGCGTCAATGGTTTGTGAAATCGGTTTTGGCACTTGTGCCGTTGGGTAATTAGGGTCATTGGCGTCGGCAGCACCTCCATGCAAAATTCCCTTGGCAAAGGTAAACTTAGTGCCACCCGCGTCTCTCACCACTCCAGCAATTGTCGGCAACCAGGCCCACGGTAGCGTGATGATAAGTCCAATATCTGCAGCCATGGCGCCGCCCTCATCTGCGAAATCTGCTAATCTCAGTCCCGTTGTGTCAAGTGGCACCTGTGGATCTTGATCTTTCAGCTCCGTCCTATTTATATATTTGGCATTAAATCCAAATTTTATTCTGCCGTCCCAAATTCTAAAGTTGTAACCAATAACAAAGGCTAAATCTTGAACGACATCTAAATGAAACACATTGGGAGTGACTGTTCCATCGACCTCGCCATCGACCGTGTATTTTCCAAAAACCCCTACGCCAAAATTAGCAGTCACGTACGACGGAAAAAGTTGTGACCGTAAATGAAATCTTTTATTGGGGTGGAGTTTAAGTTGATCGAGCATTCCTTGCAAATTGGCGGCGCTAAAGATGGTGTTTCCGGTTGCGACATTTGAATTTTCTTTTCCATAGTCAAGTTCCGGATCGAAGACTGTAGTAAAGCTGTCGCGCAGCTTTCCGAGTGCGGCAGGATTAGCAATGAGGGCGGTTTCGTCGTTGACCACTGCTATCGAAGCGCCACCCATTCCCATTTGTCTAATGCCATTAAAAAACTCGAATGTTTCAGCAGAAATGGCAACAGTAGATTGTAAACTAATAATAATTGTTGAAAAAATTAAGGATGCTCTCATAGTCTCATTATCGGACGACTCCCGCAGCAAATTGAGACCCTGTACTATTTGTTGAGAGATTTTTTGGGCAGCACTATGTAAAAACTGGTCTTTGAGCTAATGACTTTAGGCCTTAGGCTTTGTCCGGCTCCAACCTTCGGTCTAACTTGCAAAGTAGTTACAGCAGTTTTATTTGTGCTTCATTCCGATAGGTATAAGCATTATGAGCCCGACAGAGAAGTTGCAAGTTATCTTCACTTGAAATTCCGCCAGCCCAAATCGCCTTCTGATGATGAATTTCGAGCTGATGCTTTGAACCGCAGATTTCCTTGGCCTTTGAATGTTTCCATTGGCAAGAGCGATCTCGTTCAAATATTTTTCGACGCAGAGTTAGAGGAATATAACGATTGTAGGACACGTTATGCTCCTTCGAATTCTTTACTACCGTATCGGAAGTGCGTTTTGTTACCGTTTTTTTGTTCAAATAAAAATCAGCCAATTGCTCAATAAGTTCTGACCAGTTGAGACCTGCATCGATGTGCGACGTCAGCTGCCTCACCCTCTCCAATTTTTCATTTTGCACTTTACTTAAAGTAAGCTCAATTCTTATGGATTCATCCTTTTGAATTTTTGTCTTTTCAAGATTTACGATCGGCAAATCTAATTCCTCAGCAAGAATCTTTTGGGCCTGCTGGGTGTTTTTGTTTTCAATTTTTAAAATTAAAGCTTTTTTTGACTCGAGCGTTACTATCGAATTTTTTGCTTTTTCGCGAAGACCTTGAGTCACCAGGGTAATGGTTGAAAGATTAATCGTGCCCGATTTTAACTTTTCCTTAATTTCGGGAATTTCTTTTGATAATCTCGCCGCTTCTATTCTTCTCTGTGCCGCCGAGGCGCTATAACCTATTTTTTTTGTCAAATAAGCGAATAAACTTGAACTACCCAATTCCAAAAATAACTTTCGTTTATCAATGTCGCAAATGACAGAAATAATTTCTGCTGTTATCTTTCGTTCATTTCTCACCAAATCTTTAAGTTTCAAGTCTATTTCTTTAAACTTCATATTGAATTCCACTCCGCCCCCCTTTTGTTTCGAAGGACAATAACATAGATTTATTTTTTGAATATTTAGAGTTCTTTTTGAAGCCTAGTGGGGAGTGGTCTGGGGCTCCAGGTCCTGTTTTAAATTCCTAATCCGGCATTACTCAAGTCCAAAAATTAGAATCTCGAAGCATCTCGAAAAAATTATGAGCCGCGCCCCTACAGGGGACTGGAATCACAAATATCATGTCAAGAAAAAATTGTTTTAATTTGAGATTTATCTAGAAACAAAAATTTATTTTTAGTCCAATTAAATTCAATTTCAAGGCTTGTGGTGCTGATTTTCCAGACGTTGAAGAATTGTCCTTTAGATCGCAACTTTGTTGTAATGGCGCAACTCGCCAGTACTTGTGGCCACCTAACGTTTACCGATATGATTTAGAAGTAACTGCACGAGTAATAATGGCTGCGTGAGTATTTATAACTGCACGAGTAATAATGGCTGCACTAGGTTGAATAAAAAGACAGCCCTCACTGAGGAGAGTCCATGAAACAAATCTTATTTTCGATTTCACTGTTAGCTGGCTTGGCGTTCAATACGGGTTGCGAAACTGATGAAGACAATACCGTAGCGAAAGCTCAACAATGTTTAGATAAAACTAATAGGGCCGGTGCTGGCGATTGCCTCAACATGGTCTCAGGACTCGAATCCGCCGACTCTTATTCGATTCGATGTGCTGCTAGGTTTTTGATGAATGGATTAACCACGGCGCGCGTTGCCGAGGCGATGTCAAACTTGAAAACTGCCGGCGCTGGCCGGGACCCAGCAGCAATCATGATGGGAACATTTGCATTTTCTGATCCGGCCTTGGAAGCGCTAGCATTTGCTGATTGTAATAAATCTGAGTCGGCAAGTTTTATTTATATCGCACAAGTTGCGCGCATGGGCACAATAATTACGGGTTTTGATGGCAGTATTGGTACTGATATTGCCATTGGTAACCCAGTTGACCCGGCTGCAATCGATGCTGCCGTGGATCTCGCCGCGGCAAATCCCGCCGCTCAGGCTAGCATCGGCGCAACAGCTGTACAACTTGCTGCTACACAATGTACTGTACCAGGACAAAATACAGAGATCTGTGACCAAGTAAACGCAGCGATTGCCCCAAACCTAGGTAACAATCAGGCAATTGGCGCGGCACTTTTAGCTTTACTTAAAGATTAGAAATCCAAACTCGCGGATAACTGATATCGGCGATTTTGTTGTTTAGCATCGAGAGTCCCAATTTCTTCGCCCCAGGTTGCTAAATCTAACTGAAAGATCGCCAGCTTTCCGGTAAATCCCATCGTGAGGTAACTCTGATTGAGACCCGCGCGCCAAGCGCCTTTCCACCAGTTGGCAATGCGCCAATCAAACTCGGCACCAACGTGCAGCCCCTTCATATAATTCCAATTATCGTGACCCATATCACGCACATCAAAAAGAGCACGAACAGTAAATATTTTCCAAAACTCTGGCAATTCCCATTTAGAACCTATGTCAAATCGACGCTGCAGCTTGGGCGGTTCCGTTGAATTGTCATTTAACAAATGATAATTTTGTTTAAAGCCCAGATCTAAAAGATTTCTTCCGACAAAAGCAAATGAGGGCTTCACTTTGCTTAAAAATCCCGTCTCGCGCTGGGGCTCAAATATAAGTCCCAAATCTATATCGGCCGTGAAACCTTCTTGAGCATCTTCTTCGCGAAAAAACTCTTGGTTGTTGGCCATGTCAATTGCCGATAATTTTTTACCCACATAACCGCGGTATATACCTTTTACCGTTGCGCCCCAATACCAGTCGTCTCTCCCGCTCCATTTTACTTCGCGGCCATAGCCGTACGCGATCACCGTATCTTGATAGGCCTCAAGATTAATAAACGGTCCGATCTGTTGGTGAATAGACATATTAATTTCAAGATCTAATGGAATAACCGCAATTCCCCAGCGCGGGCGCACCCAAACTCCACCCAAACTCAGGCGCCCATAAAAGCTCTCACCATAGTTATCACCAATAAGATTTGTGACTGCGGCGGCTTGTTCGGCCTCAGTTCCAGTTGTTCCGGCACTATCAAGATCTTTTTGTAGCTTCAAAAAACTTGATGATATTCCCGGCTTCAAAAACATATTGACCTGAGCCTTCTTAATACGAGCCAGACCAGCGGGATTGTAAAATAATGTGTTGTAGTCGTCAGCCATAGCAGTGAACGCATTCCCCATACCAAGTGCCCTGGTGCTCACGTAGTCCTGGTGAATACCGTAATTAGCAGTTGTTTCTGCAAAAACTGTTTGTTGTGTAAAAATCAGTAGAAGAATAACCAGTTTTTTCAAGATGGCCTCCGAATTATATTTGTGTGTCGACTAAAATCGTTTAAACTTTTGATTGAACATACATTATTGTCAATTATGCGAAATGCTGTCATTCTCTTTCTTATTTTGTGTTTCATTAGTTTCGAAGGCCAAGCTGCCCCCAATGACGACACCGCCGTAAATCCAGATCCGCAAAGCTCATCTCCCCCCCCCTCCAAAAAAAATTCGCCTGATCCATTGAAAACATTGGACATCACTGTTCCTGAAAAAAAGAGCGATAATAAGAATTTAATTAATGCTTCCGCCACAAGCAGTTACTATTATCCCTTTAGACAGTCTGTTTCACCACGGGTGGGACTAGTCCTTGATCCTAAAGAATTACAAAGTGACTTTCATCTGGTGTTTCTATTTGGTGTGACCTATTTATTGCCCTCAGACAATGGTCGTCATTGGGAATTAGGCTTCGATGCTCACACGGGTGGCACTGGGTATGTGCAAATTGGAAGGCGATTTGTTTACCAAAGAACAGAAAAATTCCGCCCCTTTATTCGTCCAGGAATTGCCATGAAATTAAAAAGCCAAGAGGGAGTGGCGAGCATTGTAAACATCAGAAATGTGCAACTACGTGTTGCCGCCGGTTTTGAAGATTTAATTAAGTCTCCACTAAGTGCGGCCATTGGCGTTGAGTTGGGCGTCAATGCCGAGGGAGGCTTTTTAGTGCTCGCAATTGGTTACGCTTGGGCCTGGTGAGTTTTTAAGGACATTTTTTATTCAAATACTCTAAAAGTTCTTTTGTTTGCACTAAAAGATCTTCGATAGTCCCACCATTATAAATCACAAAATCACTCTTTGTGATTTTTTCTCTAAGTGGCATCTGCGATCGAATCCTCAATTCAATTTCGTCAGCTGATAACAAGTCACGTTTAAAGATGCGCTCTCTCTGAACTTTTTCTTCACAATACACCAATACTATTTGATCAAATTGCTTCTCTAGTTTTTTCTCGAAAAGAAGAGGCACGTCGTAAATGGCATATTGACGTCCCTGTGACTCTAACTTCGAACGGATCTCTTTTGTTTTTTCAGCGATTAGGGGGTGTAAAATCTGCTCTACGGTCTTTAGCTTTTCTTTGTCAGAAAAAACTATTTTTCCTAATGCCTGACGGTTTAGGCTGCCATCGGAATTTACCATCTCAGAGCCAAACTTTTTTTTGATACTTTCTAGACCTAGACTTCCGACCTGCGTCGCGTCTCTGGCTAACTGGTCGGCATAGACGACGGCAACGCCCATTTGATCAAGATTTTTTGCCACTGTAGTTTTGCCGGAACCAATACCTCCGGTCAGTCCAATCCACTTCAAAAAAAGGCTCCAAATATTTTAAAACTTCCTGAATATTTCCGATAACTAAGAGTAATAGGAAGTGTTGTGTCAAAAATAGAAAAGTTTGGTAAATACATTTTGCTAGAGAAAATTGCCACAGGTGGAATGGCTGAAATATATTTAGCTAAGGCCCCAGGTGCGAGCGGAATAAATAAGTACCTCGCAATTAAGCGCATTTTACCTCAGTACTCTGAAAATCCAGAGTTCATTGAAATGTTCAAAGCCGAAGCAAAAATTGCCATCAATCTTGCCCACAGTAACATTGTATCCATTTATGAGTTTGGCGTCGAGAAAGGACAATTCTTTTTAGTCATGGACTATGTCGAAGGAAAAAATCTACGACAAATTATAAACCGCATCAAACACAAGCGCGAGGCGCTTCATATAGATCAAATTCTTTACATAATTCGAGAGGTTGCTGCCGGCCTAGACTCTGCTCACCGATGTTTAGATGGCACCACAGGACGTCCACTAAATATTACTCACCGTGATATGAGCCCGCAAAACATCATGTTAAGTTTTGAAGGCGAGGTCAAAATAGTCGACTTTGGAATCGCCAAAGCCGAAAGCCAAATCGAGTCTACAAAAGTAGGTACGCTGAAAGGGAAATTCGGCTACATGAGTCCCGAACAAGCGGAAGGAATTGCTGTAGACCTGAGAACCGATGTCTTTTCGCTAGGTATTGTGATGTGGGAGCTACTGGCCAACGACCGCCTGTTTATTGCTAATAACGAAATGAATACGTTAAGAAAAATCAGAGACTGCCAAATCCCTTCTTTACGTAAAATCAATCCTAAAATTCCCGAAGAGATCGAAAAAATTTGTAATAAAATACTCACTCGCGATCGAAATATGAGATACCAAACAGCGGCGGCACTTCACCGAGATGTCAGTACATTCTTAAATAAACATTACCCCAGTTTTTCTCCTCATGATTTTAGTGATTTTACCAAGACTCTATTTGCTGATGAAATTTTGGAAGTTAAAAAGAAGATTGTCGATTTTGCCCACTTGACAATGGGAGGTGTCAGCCAGTTTAGAAAAGACGCTGGGCATGAACCTACCGTGATGTACGACAAAAAGGCGGAAATCACTCTCACTCCCACGCCAACACAAACTGACGGCTCTGATAGTCGATCGGAAAAACAGGGCGCCTCAAGCACGACAACTCCTACCTCGACGGGCGAAAATAGTGGTGACAGCCTCGAAGAAGCATTTAAAAACATGTTAGTCACATCAGTTTATCAAAATACTAAAAAGTCTAAACGAAATAGAAAGCCTGATGAAAAAAAGTCCAATGAAAAACAAACTGATTTTAAAAACTTAAAACTTGATATGTCGGGCTCGCATAAATCTATCCCCATTAGAAATTCGAATAAACATACAGTCTATGCCTCGTCAATGCCCCAATTGTTTTTATCTGTTATAGGTGTAGCTGCTGCTCTCTTGGCTCTCGTAAATACCGATATCAATCAAATTCAAAAATTTGTAGGCTCTATTTTTCTTACACAAAATGACGAGCCCAGCCGTCCTCCCGTCAATGACTCCACCAATATTCCAACCAATGAAGCACAAGTTAAGTTTACCGTGTCTGTTTACAGCACCCCCCCGCAGGCACAGATTTTTATTGACGGAAAGGAAACGGGATTCTCGACGCCCTCTAGCATTAGATTGGACTCCATGAAGGCTCATGAAATTTCACTGAAGCTTCCCGGATACTTTATTTATCGCACTGAATACTTTGCAGATAAATCTGTCGACCGCCTTGATGCTTCACTACAAAAGACCAGTGAAGCCTTTTTGAATATCAATGTGTTTCCAAATACAGCAATTGTCTACATAAATGGCCAAAGAATACCAGAAAAACTACCCATCAAGAGTTATGCAATTCCAGCTAATAAAGAAATTATAGTACGCGCCGAAGATCCCATTACGCAGACCCAGGCCTCGCAAGTAGTTTTCGTAGAAGAAAATAAAGTAAAAAGAATTGATTTGTTTCTCAACAAGGCCCAACCTAATATAAAATAATATTTGAATTTGTAGCCACTATGGCGAAATCGGAGAAACCACGTGTCACCAACTATACTTCACTATTTTTTAGATAAAAAACAAAAACTTTCGGCTAATGTTGCACTGACATTTAAAGTCGGCACACAGTGGTCCTCTTGGACTTGGGGCGAATTTTTTCATGAAACTGAAAAACTCGCGGCCGCCCTAAATTCGTTGGGAATAAATAAATCTGATAAAGTGGCGATCATCAGCAATACGCGACCTGAGTGGGCAGTGGCCGATTTGGCTATTTTAGGCCTCGGCGCAATTACAATCCCAATTTACCCCAGTAACACAGCAGAAGAAATTGAATACATTCTCAATGACTCTGAGACTAAGCTTGTTATTCTCGAGGATGCCGCGCAGTACGAAAAGTGGAATTCAATTAAAGCTAAGTGCCCCATTGTGGCCAATGTTTTATTAATTAGTGATCTCATCAAAAACACGAAAGCTCAAGGTGAGTACCAAACTTGGCCTGCAATCATGAAGCTCGGAAAAGAAAGACTAAACACTACTCCCGATTTTTATGTCCAGGCTTGCCAATGTCGTACTCTTGCTGAAGACGCAACTATTCCGTATACTTCAGGCACTACCGGAGTGCCAAAGGGTGTTTTATTGACTCACTTACAAATTGCGAGTGAGGTTCAAGATGTTTTTCGCGAGCTGGGTATGACTTCCGACGATTTGACATTGACCTTTCTGCCCTACTCACACGTATTAGGGCGCGTGGAATACTGGGGATCTATATACGTTGGGTACGCAATGGCATTTGCTGAAAACATCGATAAAATTCGCGACAATCTAAAGGAAATCAGACCGACAGTTTTAGTAGCCGTACCACGAATTTTTGAAAAAATTTATAATGGGGTAATTTCACAATCTGAAATCAGTGCCACTAAAAAAACTATCTTTAGATGGGCACTAAGAATTGGCACTGAAGTCTCTCGACTCAAAAGAAAAAATCAGACCATTCCCATCTCGCTTTTCGCTCAATATATGGTGGCTCAAAAACTTGTTTTTAGTAAACTACAAAATGGCCTTGGCGGACGGATTAGGTTTGCTATCTCGGGTGGCGCGCCTCTGAGCGCCCAAATTGCTGAATTTTTTCATGCAGCAGGAATCCTGGTTCTTGAAGGCTACGGCCTCACTGAAACTACGGCCGCAATTACCTTAAATCGACCCCACGATTTTGATTTCGGCACCGTAGGTAAACCACTTGCAGACGTCAAAATTAAATTTGCGAATGACGGAGAAATTTTAATTAAAAGTGAAAAGGTAATGAAAGAGTATTACAAAAACTCCACTGCCACAAACGAAGTAATGCTGGACGGGTGGTTTGCAACGGGTGACATTGGTGACTTAACGGAGCGCGGATTTTTACGTATTACTGACCGAAAAAAGGATCTTATTAAAACTGCGGGCGGAAAATATATAGCCCCTCAAAAACTCGAAAATCTTTTAAAACTAAATAAATATATATCTAATGTTTTGGTGCACGGTGATCAGAGAAAATACATTGTAACTCTGGTAACGCTAAATGCTGACGAAGTGAAGCGGTTTGCCTCACAAAATAGTATTTCTTATTCTTCATTTAAAGAGCTTTCGAAAAATCAGAACGTGCAAAAGGTAATTCGCGATGCCATTGCAGAAGTGAATTCTCAACTCGCCAATTATGAAACAATCAAAAATTTTGAAATATTGGCTGATGATTTTACTATCGAGTCAGGTGAGCTAACGCCCTCGCTAAAAGTTAAGCGGAAACTCTGTGATAAAAAATATAAGAGTATATTAGATGGCCTTTACGGCGTCGAATCCTAAGAATAGGCGTTTAATTCATCGATAAAATACTTTGAACTATTTTTTTACTTGCCGTTGACCTTTGGGAATCGGCCCGAAAAATGAGACATATTCGATCTTGGAACACCGGCCACTGTGGAGATACTTTAACAAGTTTTTCACTTTCTTCACAGGCAGCCACTCGCCCAGGAATAATACCGACACCCGCACCAAACGCAACTAGCTTATTTATCACTTCCAAGCTAGATGACTCAATTCGCCTTGAAAAGGATATACCTTTTTTTTGAATTTGTTTAAGGAGAGCCTGCGTCTGTAGAAGCTCTGGATCACAAATGAGCGGCAGATTCTCCCAGTTTTTTTTAATTTTTTCGGACATCCAAAATGTCACCTCATCAGTTAACAGATTTTTAATCACTAAATCAGGGTGCGCCACGGGGTTTACGACCAATCCAAAATCTACCTTTCCACTTATAACCTCTTCGGTTACAAGGCGAGACAATTTGTGCACAAGTTTGAATTCAAGGTAAGGAAATTCGCTTACAAGCGCAGGGAGAAACTTAAACAGAGTATAATTGGCCACTGACTGATGCACACCAATACTGAATAATCCTCGGAGTTCTAACTCGTCTTCAAGGGCAGAATTTCGAATTTTTTCCCACTCATCCAAAAGAAATCGTGCTTGCGCCAAAAGCTTTACTCCAGGCTTAGTAAGTTTAACTCCGGTTTTACTACGCAAAAGCACAATGTGTCCCAAGGAGTCCTCGAGTCTTTTTATGGCTAATGTTAATGTCGGCTGGCTGACCCCCAAGCGCTCTGCTGCTCGCGAGAGATTCTCGGTTTGTGCTACCTCAATAAAATAACGAAGTTCTGTTGCCGACGGAATCATAAGTAAAACTTAAAGAGTACCCCGACAAAAGGGTGGCTCAAAATTAGCCGTCGGTCGGACCCATCCGTATTTTTTAAAACATCATCGGCTTGATAATTTTTTGAAATAGCATCTGATGTACCTCGCATCAGAAACCTTCGCGCCTCTAGGTGTCGATACCCGAACTCCATAGAAATAGTAACGTTATCTACGAGTAACATTTCATAACCGAGTCCAAGGGTACCAAAGATAGCTTGAGTTTTGGCGTCTTCGATAAAACTAGCTTTACTAAAAGCGGTGGTACCCGCTGACGTCATGTTATAATTATTGACGAGAGTAACATACGAATACCCGCCACCTGTGAAGACATAGGTTTTAGAAGTCCCGGCTTTTGCTAGAGCCCATTCAAAAGTTACTGATGGACTAAATGCAACGATCTCACTTTCAAGCGTGTAAAGAATTGCGCCATTGGCATCCTTAACTTCATAATCACTTAGTTTCTGCGGCCTGGCTAACTCAATGCCTAAGCGAGTAGTCGTGCTCCCCGCCTCAAAAGAAAAACCAAATTCACCACCAAAAGAATATATGGCTCCGTCTTTAACTGTCACTTGGTCGTAGCCCCCCCCTCCATGGATAAAGGCATCGTTGTGAATGTTAGACGTTCCACCAATTGCTTTTAGATATGATGACGCATTCACATTAGTTAAGTTAAACACCTTTGCTTCAGTGGTTGAAGTTGTGAAAGCCAAAACAAGCGTGAATAAACTCGAGTAAAACAAAACTTTCACTTTTTACTTTTCTGGTTGTTGTTTTCTTTATTTTCTTTATTTTCTTTTTTATTTTTTTTAATTTTTTTAATTCTTTTAGCGGACTCTTCTTCAATTTTGATTAATATCTGTCCTTGTTTTTCCGGGCTCGAAACTTTTACTCGGACGGGCTTCTTTAAAAAAAATGTTAAATTGGTGCTGAAGTCTTCGGGATCCATTGTCATCTCGGTGCTTTTAATAAAGCCTGAGTCGCGAAAAACCGCAGCAAGCTGCCGTTCATCAACTTTAGTCCGCTGCATTTGTGTCAAATCTATTACAAGCCTTGCCGGATCTTTTTCAACAGCCACTTGAAAAAAGCCTACAGAGCCTGTGAGTTTTCTTCCGAGCCCATCGCCCACATTAATGGAAATACTTTCGCTTAAACCGTTTTGATTTTCTGATTTTTTATTAATTCCTGTTATAGAAAAAGCTCTTCCCGCTTCTACTCCAACGGCAATTCCCTGATCAAAAAACCTATCTAGTTTATTAGGTTCAAATTTAAGAGCTTTGACGGCAGCACTACTAGCAAATGGTAGCCAAATAACCAACCCTAAAACCGCCAGAATTAACCTCATAAAACCTCCGTTAAATCAAATAGTTAAGGTCGACTCATTTTTCGCCACTTTAATATTTTAGTCGGAGTTTCAACAATTGTTCCATGGATATTTTTCAAAAAACGAAAAAAAAGTGGCATTCGAATTATTATTGATGCATCGTACCGAACTTGAACCTCAAACGGGTGGAGGACCAAACATATGAGAAAGCTAATATTAATCACAATTATTGCTATGACATCAATAGGCTGTCCCAGCAAAAATAAAAACGGAAGCGGTGGCCAAGTTGCGGTCCATCCCAATAACATTAATGGGAATTGCCAAAATTCTTATTACAATCCTCAAACCGGGCAGCAGACTTCATACAATCCTGCCAATGGCTATGGCACAAATTCATATGGCACAAACTGCGGCTATAACAACGGTGGATTTGGCGGTTATGGTAATAATTTTTATGGTGCTCCTGTTACAAGATATGGAATTCAATGTTACGCCGGTTACTATGCAGTTTATAATTCGAATGGATCTGGCTGTGTTGCAGCTACTTGGGTAAACTCTTATGCCACAAACGCCTATGTTTACTCCTATTATAATAGTTACTGGAATTATGCTGGCTACTATGGAAACTATAATAGTTGGGGACCAAGCAGCGCATTTATGGGATGCAGTGGTAACTTCTCTGGCTGTAACTGTTCATTTATAAATAACACCGGATTTGGTGTTTGTATTTAACCTCACGAGAGTAGACCTTTAGGGCATGCTTGTGCTAGCCTAAGCCGACATGCCTAACAATTTAACAAATCCTCTGTTGTCGCCTCCTAATAATAGTTTTTCTGTCGTCGAATTTTCTGCTCTGAAAGCAGAGCATTTTTTGCCAGCGCTAGACGCCGCAATTTTGACGGCTAAGCAAAACATCGAGATTATCAAATATCAAAAAGCTTCGCCCACTTTCGAAAATACCCTGGAGGCCCTGGAGTTTTCTTCAGAGGACGTCGACCTTGTTTCTGAAACCTATTTTAATCTTTTACATGCCGAAGGCACCGAAGAAATACAAAAGCTCTCAAGCTCGATTTCACAAAAGCTGAGTGGTTTTTCAAGTGACATCACTCTTGATGCCAAGCTCTTTGAGCGCGTTAAGTCAGTTTGGGATCGAAAGGCCACGCTTACTTTATCCTTGGAACAAGAAGAACTCTTACGAAAGACTTATAAGGGTTTTGTCAGAAACGGTGCGCTCTTAGCAACAAGCCAAAAAGATCGCTTACGAAAAATTGACGAAAGCCTCGCCATATTGAGCCCACTTTTTTCTGAAAATGTTTTAAAACATACCAATAGTATTGAGATGCACCTCACCGACGAAAAAGATATCGCAGGTATCCCCGAGTCAGGCCTCGAGGCGGCTAAGGAATTGGCCCAGCAGAAAAAACTAGCGGGCTGGTTATTTAATCTTCAGGTCCCGAGCTACCTGCCACTCGTCACCTATTGCCATAGCGAACCGCTTCGTGAAAAATTATGGCGCGCCTATAGTAGCCGCTCATTATCAGGTGAATTTGACAATCGGCCACTCATTGAAAAAACAGTGTCACTTAAACACGAAAGAGCATTAATTTTAGGTTATAAAAATCACGCTCAGTTTGTCTTAGAAGAACGCATGGCCAGCAATCCTCAAAAAGTACGTGAGTTCTTACTCCAAGTTCTCACAACGGTTAAAGATGCCTCCCTAAGGGAACTGGAGGAGTTGAAGGCCTTTAAAAAACGATTAACCGGCAACCCTGAAGTTAAGCCTTGGGATTATCTTTATTTTGCGGAAAAATTAAAAAAAGAAAAATTGGATTTCGATGCCGAAGAAGTGCGACCCTACTTTAAACTCGAAGATACAATTCTTGGTGCTTTTAAAGTTGCCGAACTTCTTTTTGATCTCGAGTTTAAAGAACGCAGCGACATTCCTAAATATCATAAAGACGTTAAAACCTACGAGGTAACAGATAAAAAAACCTTAAAGCACGTCGGTGTGTTTTTAGCTGACTTTTTTCCGCGAGAAACAAAAAGGAATGGCGCCTGGATGACCAATTACCGTGATCAGGGATTGCTTAAAGGAAAACTCGTTCGTCCGATTGTTTCGATTGTTTGTAACTTCACTAAACCCACAGCACAAAAACCAGCCCTTCTGACCATCGAAGAGGCCAGAACATTATTCCATGAGTTTGGTCACGCGCTCCATTCTTTACTTTCACAGTGTCGTTACCGCTCGTTAGCGGGTCCAAAAGTCTATTGGGATTTCGTCGAACTGCCTTCGCAAATTATGGAGAATTGGGTACTTGAAAAAGAAACGCTAGATCTGTTTGCCAAACATTACCAAACGGGCGAAAAAATTTCAGATGAAATGATTCAGAAAATCAGAGAAACTTCGCGTTTTCATGCCGGCTGGTTTTCTTTAAGGCAAGTGAACTTTGGCCTCTTAGATCTCGCCTGGCACGAGGGAAACATTCCGCTTCCTATCGACGTTGAAGCGTTTGAAGCCCAAGTCACTCGGGACACGGCCATCATGCCGCGAGTTTCAGGCACTTCGATATCGACAGGTTTTTCGCATATTTTTTCTGGCGGATATTCGGCGGGATATTACAGTTATAAATGGGCTGAAGTTTTAGACGCTGATGCCTTTGAGTACTTTAAAGAAAGTGGAATTTTTAATAAAGAGGTCGCCAATAAATTTAAAGAAGAAATTTTGGCCCGTGGGGGCAGCACGCATCCGATGACTCTTTACAAAAACTTCAGGGGACGCGAACCAGATCCCGATGCTTTATTTAGAAGAGACGGACTAAAATCGTGAAAAAAGTTTCGGGAAAATATAAAGGCACTCATGTTGCCATCTTCCCCCGGCCGGGCAACAGTGAAGCACTAAAACATTCTCGTGATATTGCCCATTGGCTCGCTGATCTTAAAATTTCAGTAGCAAGTCCCTTCGGAAAAAAATTGGGTGCATTTGTAGAACCCCTAGCAAACAGTGCCTCGATCAATAAGACTTTAGATAAATTGGATCTTGCAATTGTTATCGGGGGTGACGGTACTTATCTCCGTGCAGCACAAATTCTGGACGGTCGACCGATTCCTATACTGGGAATAAATATGGGCTCACTTGGCTTTTTAACAGTCACGCGCGTGGCTGACTCTTACAAGGCCATTCTAGATACTCTCGAAAAAAAAATGGATTTCATATCCCGCTCTATTCTCGAAGTTACCTTTGTCAGGCGTGGCAAAATAAAAAGTCGCCAACATGCAATCAATGATGCAGTAATTGAACGTTCGGCTGGCGGACATCTCATCAATTTAGGACTGTATTTTGAAAAGCAGCTCGTCTGTGAGTTAAAGGCAGATGGAATAACTATTGCTTCTCCCACAGGTTCTACCGCTTATAACCTGGCAGCAGGGGGACCTATCATTCATCCCGATTCACGAGTCTTTGTTTGCACACCCCTAAACTCGCATTCTCTAACTACGCGACCGATTGTGGTGCCTGACAACCAAACAATTTCTATAAAACTTTTATCGCAAGTACATCCGGCTTTTTTAACCATCGATGGAGAAAATAAAGAACAACTTCATCCCAACGATGAAGTTATTATAAAACGAAATGACAGAGACCATTTAATTGTACGTGAACCTTCGCACAATTATTTTAATATTTTGAGAGACAAACTAAAATTTGGTGAACGCGCCTAAAGTGAGGAAATATGTTATTAGCGCTTAAAGTTTCAAACTTCGCCATCATAGAAGAAGTCGAAATTGAGTTTAAATCGGGTCTCAATATTCTCAGTGGCGAAACCGGCTCGGGCAAGTCGGTAATCATGAAAAGCCTAGGACTCCTAATGGGCGAAAAATCGGACACCCAAACTGTTCGCGCGGGCTCAGGACAGGCGGTCATAGAAGGTCTGTTTGATTTGTCAAAACGTCCTGACATTTTAAATAGACTTAAGGAACTTGGGATCGAAGCTGACGATGACAATCTTGTGGTCCGAAGAATTGTTTCTGCCCAAGGAAAAAACAAGGTCTATCTCAATGACTCTTTAAGTGCGCTCACCAGCCTAAAAGAAATTGTTTCGCCACTCATAGAGGTTACAGGTTCTGCAGTTCCACTAATTGAGATTACTTCGCAACATGAAAATCGAAGTTTAACCTCTAAAGCTTACCATCTTGACCTATTGGATCAATACAGCGGCGTTTGGTCAATCCGTAGCGATTACGAATCCGTTTTTGAAAAGCGAACAATTATTCAGTGCAAGATAAATGAATTAAAAGCCAATTTAGGTTGGCGCGAACAGCGACTTGATTTTTTAAGGTATCAAAAGACAGAAATCGAAAATTTTTCGCCGACTGAAAACGACGGCGAGGGGCTTGAAAACGAAGTGCGAGTGCAACACAACTCTTCTCACCTAATTGAATTTAAAACGCTAGTGGATGAGCTGCTTTATGAGGGTGATAGTTCTGTGCTTTCAATGCTTCACAAAATTGAACAGAAGGCACTTTATTTACAAAAAGTTGACACCAAATTAATCGACTTATTGGCGCCACTCTTTCAAGTGAAATCGGTTATAAACGATGTCGTTTACGAAATTAGAGAATACGGAAAGTCACTCGAAGTAGACCCCAGTGAAATGGAACGACTTGAAAAGCGACTTAGTGATTTCAGGGGCCTTCAAAAAAAATATGGCAATACTGCCAAGGACATTTTGTGTTTCTTAGAGAAAGTTAATGACGAACTTTCTAGTCTCGAGAATTTTGAATCTAGCCTCGAAAATTTAGATCAAGAAAAAGAAAAAATTGAAAAAGAACTACTAAGTATGTCGTTAGATATGCATAAACGACGCATTCAAGCGGCCAGACTTTTATCGCAAGAAGTAAATGCAGAACTAAAGGACCTTAACATGAAAGGTCTATTATTTGAGGTATTGATCAGCAAAATAGAAGAACTATCTAGCACTGGAATTTCTGAGGTAGAATTCATGACCCGCGTTGGTAAAGAGGATCACGCTCGTGCGCTGGCCAAATTTGCCAGCGGCGGAGAACTAAGTCGAATTCTTTTAGCTCTCAAGCAAGTTGTTGGACACTCTGATAAACCCCGCACTTACCTATTTGACGAGGTCGACGCTGGTGTCAGTGGTGAAACTGCTGAAAAAGTAGGAAAAAAACTAAGACGAATTTCAAAGGGCCAGCAAGTTATTTGCATCACACACTTACCTCAAGTCGCAGCGCAGGCTGATTCGCATTATTTCGTCAGTAAAAAAGTAAATGGTGTACGAACGCGAATGGATCTGACTGAACTTACTGGTAAAGCTCGCGTGAATGAGATCGCACGACTGATTTCGGGTGAGAAAATTACCAAGACAAGTTTGGCGCATGCTGAGGCTTTGATTTCTTTGTAGACGGTCTCGTTTCGAACTTCGGACCGATTCTAGAAAAAATAACTAACTCGCTTTTTTCGATTTAATGGCTCTGACGGTTTCATTGAAGGCTTTAAAATGGTCAACAGATGACTGCACTGCCTCTACCAATTCTTTTTTATCTATTGGCTTTCTGATTATTCGTTGTGCGCCAGCATTAAAACAGCGAATTGCCGACATTAGGTGGTCGGTACCCGTTACTACCAGAATCTGCATTCCACCCCGAAGTTCGCAGCAACGCCTGACTAAATCATCGCCGCTGAGTGCTTCCATCTTAAGGTCGGTTATGATGAGGCGAAAACCACCAGCTTCTATAGCGGTCATGGCTTCTACCGGGTCGTTAAAAACATGGGGCGCAAGATCTGGCACTTCTTTTAAAAATCCTGAAATGAGTTTCGTTTGAATTATATCATCATCGACTATCGCAACTTTTAGCGGAAATGTAATAAGCACGGTCACTCTCCTATTAGCTAGCTTTCACGACGTCCATAATTTTTATTTGTTTCATGATTTCTTTAGCAATATCTTCAAGTGCGCACACTTTTTGAATGGCTTTGAGCTCAATTGCGACCTTGGGCATTCCAAACACTACGCAGGTTTCTTCGTTTTGAGCAATGTTGTAGGCACCACTGTTTTTCATGGCAACCAAGCCATCGGCACCATCTCTTCCCATTCCAGTTAATACGACACCAATAGCATTCGCGCCGGCATACTTTGCAACGCTTTTCATGAGGAAATCAGCGGCAGGCCTAACACCGTTTAATATTGGCTCCTGATGCAGCTTCACGTGATAGTAAGCTCCGCTGCGTGAAAGTTCCATATGATAATTGCCAGGAGCTATTAATACTCTACCTGGATAAACCTTGTCGCCTTCTTGTGCCTCTTTGACTTCAAACGGACACATTTTTTGCAAAAGTTTGGCATAGGTCGCAGTAAATACCGGTGGTAAATGTTGAACAATAACTGTACCTGGAATATCGCTTGGCATTTTTGACAATATGACTTTTAGAGCTTCAGTACCACCGGTAGAAGAAGCGATCGCCAAGATTTGATGCGTGGTCTTAGCTAAAGCTTGCGATTTGACTGCCGTAGGAGGACGAGCCTCGTATTTCATTTTTATTGGCAATTTTGCTTTAGCGACGGCTTTCACACGATTCACGATTTCTTCGCGAATGCTTTCCATGGAGCGTGTTATATCTATTGCAGGTTTAGCCATCACGTCAATTGCACCGACTTCAAATGCCCGTAAGGTTGTCTCGGAACCCTGAGTAGAAAGGCTGCTGATGATAATTGTGCGTACCGGATTACTTGCCATGACTTTCTCTAAAAATGTAACGCCGTCCATTCGTGGCATCTCCACGTCTAATGTCATGACGTCAGGTTTTTCTCGCAGAAGTATATCACGAGCCACATAAGGATCGGGTGCAGCCCCCACTACTTCAATATCAGGATCACTTGTTAAAAAGCGCCTAAGTAAGGATCTTATAATAGATGAATCATCAACGATCAAAACACGAATTTTTTTGCTGCTCATGCCACACTCCTGTTTCTGACCTGCATGACGGTAGTCACAAAGTCTTTTGCTTCTCTTATGTAGTCCACAACTCCTACACTGATGGCCTGTTGAGGGGCATAAGGAAAATCGCATGCCGAAGGTTCTTCTACCATTGTTTGCGATCCGGCTGCGTGAAGAGACTTAAGTCCGTCGACACCGTCACGTCCAAAGCCGCTCATTAGGATCCCTATAGCCTTTGCGTTGGCGCACTTCGCAATAGATGAAAATAAAACATCAATTGAAGGTTTTTGTCCGTTAATAGGCATACTTTCTCTTAAGCGCGCTATAAAATTAGAAGACTGATCAACAACTTTGAGGTGTATTTCTGCTGGTGCAAAATATACGCAGCCAGATTTTAATATCTCGCCGTCACTGGCGACTCTCAACTCCACGGATATTCCTCTTTGTATTTCTTTTAGATAGGCATCTAAAAAACCAGAGATTGTTGAGTTAGAAATAACCACAGGCGGTGAATCTGCCGGTAAGCTCCTAAGTAGAGTTTCTAAACTTTTTTGGGAACCTATGTTTCCTCCGACGGCGATAATATTTAACCCCGCAATAAAAGCATTCTTTTCATTGACGTGCACGGCATGCTTTTCGTTTATTTTTTGCGATTCCAGTTTTCTAACTTTTACGTTGGCAGCCGCTTTGACTTTTTCGACGAGCATTTCTCCCAATTGTTTTAGAATCTGAGGATCAAATTGTGTGGGTTTGTGCATAAACTCAACTGCGCCAAGGCTTAATGCCTTTAAAGCTGCCTCTCCTTGATTGCCCAGCGAAGATACCATAACGACGGGAAGAGGCATGGATTGCATGAGTTTTTCTAAAAACACGACGCCGTTCATTTTTGGCATTTCTATATCTAAAGTGATGACGTCAGGCTTTTTACTAACAATGAGCTCGCGAGCTTGATAAGCGTCTGCCGCAACACCCACGACTTCTAGCCCGTTTTTGTTAAATATATTTTGAAACAAAGTTCGTATTGTGGCTGAATCATCAACAATTAACACTTTTACCTTTTTAATCTGTTTGAGCTTTTTATATCCCGTAATGTCGATTTCTTGGGCCTCGCTCTCATTAAGTAAAACCTCTTTGACCGAAAAATCATGACTATTTACCACAACCTTTCGGCTTTTTATTCCCCCCACGTTTTTTTCAACAATGGGAATTCCAAGCGTTCTTAGAGTTTGAAAGGCATACTCGATATTTAGTTGGCCAACTTCCTTGCCAATCTGCACATCTTTTAAAACGTTTGCCCCGCCAAACACATGCGCCTGCATTTGCTCTATTTTAGCGCCTAACTTTTCCATATCCTGAAGAAGTAAAGGAATGGCGCATTCGCCGTATCTACCGGTTGGAGCTTCACTCTTAGGTAAACTCGTAAGTAAATAGTGATTTATCCCCATACATTTGGCTGTTCGATCCACTAAAACTACAGATACACAGGATCCAAGAACCGTTTTTATTTCTAAGGGTTCATTAAAGGCCGCATATTTTCCTGGGAGTAAAAAAAGACTCTTCATGAAGCTAATATCCATTCGACATCCACAACAAAGACGGTCTTATTGCCTTTGACATATATGTGGTTAATTAAACTGCGCTCATCACTTGATGAAAGGTCTTGACCTTTCTGAAAATATTCAAAATTTAGTTCTTCGATATGCTCTGCGTTTTCAATCGGAAAACCAAAACGCGTGCCTTTGACTTCACAGATGACGATAAAACATCTTTCAGGGTTTTCTTGACCGCCAAACGTGCGACTTAAATCCAATATTGGCATAACCTCGCCACGCAGGTTCATGAGGCCCATAAGATCACCACGTTCGCAGGGAATTAAACTTAAGTTACGGAATTTAACGACTTCAACCACATTCAGAACTGGTATGGCATATTCGCGGTCACGGTTACGGCACAAAAGATAGACTCCTTTACCTGTCTTAGCCTGGGGAGCGGGTTCCGTAGGAGCAACTGTTGCCTCCCATTGCGGAACGGCTATCTCAGTAACCGGAGCCTCGCCCTCATTGCCTGCAGTACTCTGCGATGTATTCGGAGTCCACGATGCCAAAAGAGCTAATGTTCCTCGTCTACACTCTAAAAATTCTTCGCAATCTACTGATGTTTCAGACAGATCCTTAAAATATTCATCAGTAGCTTGGATAACTTTGGACAACCAAAATTCAAGATCCAAAAGGTCTTTTTCGCCACCAGCTAAGACATCTATGTCACCTAGCTTTTGGCTAACCGATATCAGAGTTTCCTCCACTTCGTGAACGAAGTCCCCCATGAAGTTGAATCCAACAGCTTGCACGTTGCCTTTTACGCTATGAAAACACTTCATAATTTTAGATAAAGTTTCAGGCGGATTTTTTGTGAGACCCATTAACGCCTCATAGGCAGCAGCCGTGTATTCGGTACTGTCCGATACACACTGCTTTTGAAGCTCCTTTAAAAAATCCTGTTCGGACTTTTCCACTTCTTCCTCCGAATTATTAAGCTGCTACACTTTCATCTTTTTGCAAGAGTCCCACCATTTCCTCCGGCGAAATAACATAGGCAATCTCGTCATTACCCAAAATGGCAGTACCTTTAAACCCTGGAATCTTTTTTACAATGTGATCAAACGATCTAACAACGGCCTCAAATTGATCTTCAATACAGTCAACCAACAGTCCCACAAACTTTTCTTTATGTCTTAATACGATGACAGTTTTAAATTTAACGGTCTCGGCGTTTTCAATATCACGTCCATGTAAAAGTTCATCGAAGCTTCTTAGTACTATCGACTTTCCGTCATACTGACACATCCTTACATGCCCAATTTCAGTAAGAGTTAAACGATTACACGAAACAATTCGCGCGATTGCTGTTAGGGGTACTGCGAACATCGAGCCTTTCCAGCGGCTCAAGACTGTGTATTCTACCATCACCGCTTTTGGCACTGGAATCTCTAAGTAAAATTTGCTGCCAATTCCGGGTTCGGTTTCTACCCTTATTTTTCCTGAGTGCTGCAGAACTGAAGACTTAACCACATCCATGCCAACTCCACGGCCCGAAAGGTCTGTGACTTTTTCTGCAGTCGTAAAGCCCGGCAGAAAAATCAAATCTAGAATCTCCTCGTCCGTCATGCTGGGTACTTTAGCTTGCGTAATGAGTTCGCTTTGAAGTGCGCGATCAAGTAACTTATTTTTTGGAATGCCGCCGCCGTCATCACTCACGATCATATGAATGACTCCTCGACTCTCGAAGGCTTTGATAAGAATCGTGCCTTCCTCTTGCTTGCCAGCCTCTTTTCGCTTTTGTGGAGTCTCAATTCCATGATCAATCGAATTTCTTACCATGTGCACAAGACTCGAACTTAAGCTTGCAGCAATATTTTTATCGACACCTAATTCAAGGCCCTCAGTGCGTAGTTTAATTTTCTTTCCTACTTCGAGACCGGTCTGGCGAATAATGCGACCCAATTTACTAAAAGCTTTTTCTAGAGAAACTTTGCGCACTGACATAATGTGTTCTTGCAAATGATCTGTAATTTTATTCAAGCTATAGGCAAACTCTGAATGTTTTTTTTCAAGTTTTTCAGGACTCGATCGAATTCCTACATCTCGACTCATCATGTAAAAATTGTTTTTCAAAACAATGAGCTCTCCCGACAGCGCCATGAAGGAATCTAGTTTTTCATTGGTAACCCAAATGCCTTCTTCTTCTTGCTGAAAACTCTGTGCCGTGCCGGGTACTTCAGTCTGAACGACCTTTTTCTCGGACACTACATTTCCGCTATCCTTAAGGTTCTTTAATCCCACTACTGCTGCTTTTACAGATGATAAAAGCTTGTCATCGGGCTGTGCGTTCGACTTAATGACATTAAGAATATGTAAGCAAAGGTCTGCAGATTCCAAAAAAAGATTAATTGACTTTGCGTTGGGGACAATTTCACCCTTTTTAACCGAAGACAGGACTGTTTCAAACGCATGCATAAGGGCATTTAAAGTTTTTGCGTTGGGTAGTGCGCTGGCGCCACCCTTGATAGAGTGAACTTTTCGAAAAAGAGAATTGATTACAGTAGGATCGATGGGCTCTTCTTCTAGACGCAAAATCAACTGATGGGCGTCTTTCATTAAGTCATATGACTCTTCGACAAAAAGTTGAGTGATTTCTTCTATCTCTTTGTTGTCATTTTCAATATCAGAAATTCTCTGTTTGGCGCTTTTTAAAATAAAATTTTTGAGAGTTTCCTTCTTTACCGGTTTTTCGATAATCTGGCAATTGCGAGCTAAACCCGAAACAGCAGATTCTTTATCAATGGATTCAACAAGAAACATAATTGGCATGACTGGAAATTCTTTTCTGATCTCTTGTTCAAAGACGAAGGGATCCATGTCAATTAATTTAAAATCCACTATTGTAAGAAAAGGATTCAAACCACCCATTTCCTTTAGAGCAAGATCTGCAGAGGGAAAACCTTTGCCATTAAGGGTAAGGTCTTCAAGCGCAGCCATGACGATTTTGCGAGTGCCCTCGTCAGTGGCAACAACCATAACTTGTTCATGGAGATCAAGTTTTTCGTTGCTCATGCTTGTCTCTTTTCAAATATGGAGTGCCCTAATATGTTTAACTTTGGAGCCTTCATAGTACCAAATTCCGCGTGTCCTAGAAATAGAAGACCACCTACTTCCAAGCGATCGACCAACCGACCGACAACTTCTAACGACGTTTTAGAATCAAAGTAAATCAAAACATTGCGACAAAATATGATGTCAAAATGATTTTTAAATGGATATTTCTCTGTCATAAGATTAAATGGGGCAAAGCGAATTCCGCTTTGCAAAATTGGAAGTACGCGGTAAGTAACCTCGGTTGCGTTCGGAATCTTTTCGAAGTATTTCTGCATAAAAAAAGACGGCACACCTTCCATTTCTTTTTTATTGTAAATTCCAGCAGCCGCCTTCTTTAATACTTTGACGTCAATGTCGGTGGCTAAAAACTTTATTGGATAACTGAGAAAGGTTGAACCCAGCGCTTCCAGGAGGGTAATCATAATTGAGTAAACCTCTGGGCCAGTGCTTGCAGCTGCACACCAAATGCGCAACTCGGGAGAAGCCAATTTTCTTTTGCGAGAAATCATTGCTGGAAGATTTTGTTGTAAAAATTCGAAGTGGGAATTTTCACGAAAAAAGTGAGTGGTATTAGTTGTTAGAGCTGTCACGAAATCATGACGGCCACGAGAGTCTCCACTCTCCAGAATACGCAAAAATTCCTTATAGCTAACGACTTGGGAGCTTTTAAGAACCTTTCGCATGCGGTTCGCCATTAACGAGATGTTTTTTGAGTTTGTGGGTAGGTTTATACCTGTGTATTCTTTTAGAAGAGCGGCTAGTTTCTCGAAACCCTCAGTTTCCGCCACCAGTTCTTTGATCTCATCTTGCCCTTCAGCAACGAGATTTTTAGCCGCACCGGAGTTGTCATATTTCATTGGTTCCTCAATGACGGGTCATCCAAAAGATTTTCTAATCCCAAAGGATTAATAACTAGTGCAATTTTACCGTCACCCAATATTGAAGCGCCAGAAATTCCCTTAATTTGTCTAAAGCTGTCACCAAGAAGTTTAAGTACAACTTGGGTTTGACCAATTACAAAATTGACTCCAACCAATAAACGCTTTTTTCCTGACTCCACCAGGACATACATTTTTTGTTCGCTCTTTGCGAGATTTTCTACATTAAATGGATTTTCTTTAGAAAAAATATCTTCGAGATCCAATATTGGGTAGACTTGTTCGCGATGGTTAATAGCTTTGGTGCCATTTTCAAGTGTTAAAAAGTCGGCGTCGGTAACATGAATGAGTTCAAGAATACACTCCATAGGAATTATATATAAGTGATTTCCCGCCTGCGTAATCATACCATCGGTAATCGATGTTGTTAGTGGCAGAGTAAGTATGATTTTGGTACCCACACCCGGCTTCGAATCGATTTCAATATCGCCTTTCATTTTTTCTACATTGGATTTTACGACATCCATCCCAACTCCTCGGCCCGAAACGTCGGTCACGGCACTGGCAGTTGAAAAACCAACTTCGAAAAGCAAACTATAAACTTGTTGGTCCGTGAGTTTTTCGACATCTTGTGTAGCCGAAATTAAGCCTTTTTCTTGGCCTTTTTGGATAACGACATTACGGTCTATACCTGCACCATCATCAGTAATTGAAATTTGTATTCTATCGCCAAGTTGTTTAGCATGTAGGTGTATGTGGCCAGACGCATTCTTACCCTTTTTCTTGCGCGCAACAGTTTCTTCAACACCGTGATCTAGGCAGTTACGCACAATATGAAGAAGTGGGTCACCTAATAGATCGACCATTCTGCGATCAATCTCGGTGTCCTCTCCCAGCATATGAAACTCGACGGGCTTATCAAGCTTTACTGATAGGTCCCGTACCACTCGTTGCGTTTTTAAAAACAGATTCTTTAGCGGAGTTAGCCGCATACTCAATGTTTTATCTTGTAGCTCACGAATGGTTTTATCTAATTGCGCTGCGATGGAGTTCAATCGAGTATCGGTCGCGTAATTGGCACATTGATTCAATACTTGGCTCTTAATGACCACTAGTTCGCCGACCAGATCGAGAATATTTTCGACTCGGTCAGAATCAATTCTGATGTTATTTGGCTGTATGGCCGGTTTGGTTTCCATACCTGCTCACGCTGCTATCTGACTGGATTCAATCGTTGAATAAATCTTAGTCAGCTCTTCCTTATTTAGAGCTTTTACGATATCAATTAGAATAACCACATTGTTATCGATCTTGCCCATACCGAGTACATAATTAAGTTTGTCTTCATTACCCATTGTAGGACGAGGTTCAATTTGATCTTCGCTCAAATCCACCACACCACTCACTGAGTCCACGATCATTCCAACCTGCTCAGACTGGCCTTCGATAACTATAATGCAAGTTTGTTTAGTCTGCTGCGTGTTGGGCATGCCTAATTTCATCCGCAAATCAACGACTGGTATCACTTTCCCTCGCAGATTTATTACACCTGCCACGAAGGCAGGAGTTTGAGGCACTGGAGTGATTTCCGTCACGCGATTAATCTCGCGCACGGCACCGATCGGAACTCCGTAAGGCTGTCCTTTTAAAATAAAGGTTAAATACTTTGTTATTTTCATATTAAAACCCGTCTGTTGTGCCAAGTTTTCCGGCTGTCTCGTCATTAAAGGGAATCATTTTTTCAACCTCTTCATTTTTTGGTTTTGATGAATGCTTGCGTGAAGCGCTTATGGGCGTGATTGAACCCTGTCGCGGTGGCGAAGCCTTCGGTTCTTCCTTAATTACCGTCCTGGATGCGACACCCTCAATAACTATTGTTAAATCACTCACTAGCGTTTTCAAAGTGTCGGCCTGACTCGACATTTGCGTGGCCGCTCCTGCCACTTCCTCCGACGCCGATGCGTTCTGCTGAGTGGAGCGATCAAGTTCATTCATCGCCTTAGTAATTTGACTAATTCCGTTGGCCTGTTCAGCGCTTGCAGATGCAATTTCGTTATTAAGATCAGAAACTTTCTTAACTGAGGTAACAATATTTTTCAAAACATTGCCGCTGGCGTCTGCCACCTTTGTGCCCTGATCAATTTGCGAAACACTATCCTTAATTAATGACGTAATGTCTTTGGCAGCGGATGCACTTCTTTGGGCGAGGTTTCTCACGGCTTCTGCAACTACCGCAAAACCTTTGCCTTGCTCTCCGGCCCGCGCCGCTTCTACAGCTGCGTTAAGGGCAAGAAGATTTGTTTGAAAGGCGATATCATCAATCACGTTGATAATCTCTTCGATTTTCTTTGAGCTTTTTGCAATCTCTTTCATAGAAGTAATTAATCCACGAATTTCAGTTTCGCCCTCTTCAGCTGATTTAGTGCTTGTCTGAGAGAGTGCCTTGGCTTGTTTTGCATTGTCGGCATTGAGCTTCACCATACTTGAAAGTTCTTCAATAGAAGATACTGTTTCTTCAAGACTTGCAGCGGCCTCTGAAGATCCCGAGGAAACTTGTTGGCTCGCCATCGACAACTGAGAACCGGCAGAAGAAACTTTTAAACCAGCTTCCGAAATCTTATGGGTTATGCCGCCGATTTGTGCTGCGATCTTGCTTGAAAGTAACCACACTAAAAGTCCAAATAATACGAACATTACAGCTGAGATTAGATAAAATAGCCTTTGAGAATTATTAATAACTGAAAAAACCTCATCGGCATCGACTCTCACCATCGTGCCCCAACCCATGGAGCTTAACATTTTCGGTGATTCTATTTTGCTAAAACCAACAATTTGGTTAACTCCTTTACGAATATGTTTGGCAAGTTGAGAACCCGATTTTCCGGCAACTAGTTGTTTAGCAGCATCAAGACCTTTCTCCGCCAGGTTTAATTTGTTGAGAACAGCAAAGTCGTGTTGAACGTCGACGTTACCATTTCTAACTGTGGGATCGTAATCGACTATTACTGAACCGTCTTTACTAATTACGGTAACCTCCGCCGTTGCTAGACCGCGAGCCTTTAAGGCACGGTAGGAAATCTGAGCTTCAAGTTCAACCCACTTAAAGTTAGCGCGGTTGGTAATTATACCGAGTGGTTTACCTTGTTTATCTTTAAAAATCGCCGTGAAGCTGTTCCCGAACTGTTCTTTTTTTAGTACTGCTGTTGTAATGGGGTCGACATGCGCATCTTCAACGTAGGTACCAGTTAGCGCCTTAGCTGGCTCTTCGGTAAATTGGCCATTAAGAACGGACCTAAACCAGGGTTCATTAGAAAAATTCATGGTTTTAAGGGGGCCTGAGTCTAACGGGCTCGCATCAGGTAATATTGTATTGCTGGCGATGTACTTTCCTTGTAGGTCTACGAGTAAAATGACGTCATATATTCCGTAAAGTTTTGCGTATTCGTTAAAAATACCCTCTATATTACTAGAATCGAGGTTTAGTAATCCGTCATTACGCGCAAATGCTTGTACGTCGCCATATCGCTCATAAAACTGCGCTGCAATAGCGTTGGCAATGGCCTCTGAGTGAATATTGAAACTCTTTAATATATCTTCGCTTTGCCCGTTAAGGGCATGCTTAAATTGCATAAAGTTTACCACGCCCGTCGTAAACATAATAAAAACAATTAAGCCGATTAGTCTGCCCTTAAAACTCTTAAACATTTGCTTCCCCTTTTTGTTTCGCTAATTAATTCAGAACAAAACAAATACAATCAGATGACGAAACCTAAATAAATTATCGGTGCCACCGATTTTTTCTTTAATTATTCGACTATTATTCTATAGCAAGACTCCTATGCCTAGGTGGGGGAGCGCCTGCACCTAGGTCCAGCCTTTCGATTAGCTTACCCTTGGTCTCGATTCATTAAATTTTTATCCTACCTATCCGAAAAGCTTCTAATGGCTCAGGAAAAGAAAATATTAATTATTGAAGATGACTCTACATTAGCAAATGCGATTGGTCGTGGCCTCGAGGCAAAGGGCTTTGAGCCGGTAATATGCAATCGAGCCGAGACTGCCTATCAAAAATTAAAATTAGAACCCTTTAGAGCCGTTATCATTGATTGCTTTTTGCCAGGAGAAAAGGGCGTTGACTGTGCGGCTAAAATTAAAGATCAAAATTTAACAGATGCTCCACTTTTTTTAATGAGCGGTGTCTTTAAAGATAAAGTTTTTATTCGTGAGGCCATGGCGCGTACGGGTTCCACTGATTTTTTTGTAAAACCTTTTTTAGTTGATGAGATCATATATTTAATTGAATCTCAGAATGAGGACCGGTCAATTCTAAGTCGCCCTCCATTATTTAGAATTTTTTGGCAGCCCGATGCGGAGACAGGCGATATACTAAAGGCTGTTGATATGACTTCGTCATGCCACGGATATGAATTGGCTATTCTATTGGGGTTTGTAATGCAAGGGGGGCTACCAGGAAAACTGACTGTTACCTCTCCCGAAAATCAGATTGTAAACATTTATTTTAACAACGATGAGATTGTTAGCGTTGAAGACGGCAGTGACCTCGAAAAAACCTTTTGTCGCTTAGCTGAGGAGTTTGGCTATTTACCTCCAAATTTTTCTACAGAAAATTTAAACCCAGGTGAGAAGATTGAACAATACTTGGTACGGCAAAACCTTATTAGTCCGCATGCTGCTAAAGAATTGCAGTTGGCGGCTTTAACGGCTCAACTTACCTATCTACTTAAAGATACCACCTACACTATTAATTTTGATATAACACCCGATCTTCCTACGGATCGGGGATTAAATTTAATTCAATTTCGAGAATTACTAATGACTTGGTGCTGGTCTCATATTCCTTCACCATGGCTTAAAGCATTTTATGTGCGCTGGATGGATCAAGTTGTCATTAAGGGACCGTTATATGAAAAGCTTGTCGAAATACAAGAGCACCCTTTATTTCAACGTGTCCCCAATCTGGATAAGTTGTTTGTTTCCAACAAAAGTTTGGACTGGCTGTTAACCGACAGCAATTTTAATGAACATGACTTTCTGGCGGCGGCCCATTACCTCGCTATTAATCGCGTCATTGCCTACGGTGAGCGAGGAGTTAACGACATCGTGAGGCTTAAGAGCCGTCTTAAGAAAACTCTGGCGGATTTTGAGAAAAAAAATTATTTTCAAATTCTCAACGTTAGTAATAATGCACCGGAATCGGAAATCAAAAAATCCTATCACGAACTAGTAAAGGTGTTTCACCCGGATAAACAGGCCCATGATCTACCTAAAGAGATTGTGGAATTAACTCGTAAAATATTTGATAAGGTGCAGTCGGCATTTAATGTTTTAATTAAAGATGGAACAAAGCGCGATTATCTTCGTGAACTGGAACAAGGTAATGCACAGTCCATTTTAGACGCAGAAACTGTGTATGAGAGCTCATTTCGGATGGTAAATAATAATCAGTTTCAAAGTGCAATTGAAAGTCTCGATGGAATACGAGGTTTAGAAACGAAAATGCCAAAGGTAGCTCTCTTGCGTATGTGGGCGACTTTAAAACTAGGAGAGAATAAACAGGGATCAATCAACATTGCTGAATTAGTATCGGTCACTGACGCAATGCCAATGGAACTACGCAGCGATGCGGTTTATCTCCTGGTTAAGGGCCTCATTCAAAATTACCTAGGTAATAAGGCGAATGCTGCGAGCTTTATTGACAAGGCTGTCGCCGCTAAATCAGACTTCATTGCCGCTCAAAGGGAACAGCGGGTTTTAAATTTAGAAAAATCCAATACCTCGCTAGCTAAAGGAATTCTTAAAGCTGACCTCCGCGACGTTTTCAGTGGTCTCTTTAAGAAAAAATCTTCTTAAGACTGGGACGAGTGAGGAACCGCCTGCGCCCTAAGGCTTAATAAAACTATAGCCTTCGTCACTTAACTTTAAAGCCATGGGCTCCTCAAACCAGGAACCCAAATTTATTGACTGAATTTTTTTACCACCCCAAACAAAGCCGTACTCGTCACGCACATGCACGTGACCGGTGATAATGTAGTCAAATTCAGTTTCTCTTACTTTTTTGTGAGCATAGGTTCTAATTTTGTCTATCGTCTCTGCCACGGTTGCCGTTTTGACTGACGAGGTATAAAGTCGACTGGTGCGACTGGCTTTCTCACCCAAACCTGTCATCCAGTTTTCAGGCGTGTGTTCGACTAAAAACTGCATAGTCTCAGTCCGCAGCATTTTACGCAAAAATAGATAACCTTTGTCTTGGGGATCTATAAGATCGCCATGCTCAACGCGAACTTTATGGGGCCCTAATTTAAATACAGCGTGCTCTTTATAAGTTTTTACGCCAAGCCGATCGCCCCAGTATTTTCTGAGGTACAAATCGTGATTACCTTCAAAATAGTGGACCTCGATCCCCTCTTTGGTAATTCGCTGAATTTCTTTTATGATCGGTTCCCATTTGTCGAGAAAAAATTTGTAGTCGCTTAGCCAGAGGTCAAATATATCGCCGACCAGAAAAAGATGGGTCGCACCATCTTTTTCTTGAATTGATTTTAAAAGATGTACGAAATGCCGGGCCTTAACTTCCTGAATCGACCGTAAGTGAATATCTGAGACAAAATAAGCCAGCATCTAGGTTTAACTTTTAGATGCTGGAGTCAGAGTTGTCCATACTCTGTTTGCGTCGAATGTAGGCCGGTACTTCTAGATTATAGTTTTCAAACGGCGAGTTAGTACTTTCTGAATTAAAGTTTCCAAATGCACTTGGGCCTTCTTGAGCTGAAACATCCATTGACAGTTGTTCCTGATTCACTGGCTTCCTGCCAGCTTGATCACGATATGCTCGAGCTTTAGCGAGCAAAATATCCCGCGGCAATAAATCGTCTTTGGATGAAGGTACAGCAACCGGGGGGGTTTGCGGTGCAATTTGGTGCTGCGGCCTCGGAATCTCAGGTGATCTGTAGGGCTCCGACTGAGGCGCAATCGGGGCGCCTAAATCTTGGCTCTTCATTATATAGTCAAGATTGGGCGTGTGTATTTCGGCCATAAGATTCTGAGTATGTGTATGAACGATATTTTGTGCCCGAGCCATGTGTTCTCTGATCGAAGCTTGTGTAAAAGCATTTCCAAAACCTGTTGCAATAACGGTTACGCGCACCTCTTTGGGGTCCATATCCTTGTCAATGACGGCACCAAAAATGATCTCGGCATCCTCATGAGCGGCTTCAGTAATGAGAGTCGAAGCTTCGTTAACTTCCCAAAGGCTTAAATTTTCAGGCCCCGTTACATTGATAATAATTCCGGTAGCCCCGTCGATCGCAATATTCTCAAGAAGCGGCGAGGAGACGGCCGCGGTTGCGGCTTCAACAGCCCGATTTTCGCCGGTTGCGGTTCCGCAGCCCATAATGGCCATTCCCTTAGACATCATAACAGTGCGAATATCAGCAAAATCGAGATTGATGAGACCACGAATATTAATGAGATCAGAAATACCTTTAACAGCCTGTAACAATACGGCATCTGCACGCTTAAAACTTTCAAGAAGTGGAGTTTTTTCAGCGGAAATTGTAAGAAGTTTTTGATTGGGAATCACAATTAGAGTGTCAACATTCTCTCGAAGTTCGGCAATTCCTGCATCCGCTTGGCGCATGCGTTTTTTACCTTCAAACACAAAGGGACGTGTCACTACACCTATTGTTAAGGCTCCCAGTTCACGAGCGATTTTTGCAACGATCGGTGCGCCACCCGTTCCTGTTCCGCCGCCCATCCCGGCCGTGATAAAAACCATATCAGCACCTTCAAGGGACTCCACGATATCGTTATATGACTCAATGGCTGCGCGTTTGCCGATTTCTGGATTAGCACCAGCTCCTAGGCCTTTTGTTAACTCAGAACCAAGTTGTAATTTGCTAGCGGCAGGATGCGCCTGAAGCGCCTGCATGTCAGTGTTGCCAACTATGAATTCTACACCACTTAAGCCTTCTTCGATCATAGTAGCGATGGCGTTACTGCCGCCTCCACCAACGCCAATTACTTTAATGTTGGCACCTATATTTATGTTTTCTTCTAATTCGAACATGCGTCTCCTCCTTGGCTTATAATCCTTGCGTTACCATATCGCGTAGCCGACGAGCCCAGTCAGCCACTACAGCTGGAATTTTAAAATCCTTGCTAATTATTCCTTGATTTAAATTTTCTTCTTTAATTCCATACAATAATAATCCCACAGCCGTGGCGAACATAGGTGACTTCACCACATCCGTTAGACCTCCGACATTGGCCGGATTTGCCCGGCGCACAGGAATATCAAAAATAAATTCGCCCATTTCGACAAGACCATCAAGCAAACTTGCTCCGCCTGTCATTACCACACCCGAACCCAGATGAACGATGAGGCCACTTTTAGTGATTTCGTTCTGAATTAAATTTAAAGTTTCTTCCGCACGAGGCTCTAAGATTTCGCACAGATTTTTTCTAAGGACCATACGATTTTCGCGACCACCAACACTTTTTACTTCAACAGTTTCTTCCTCAGTAATGAGACGGAGTAGCGATGAACCATATTTCTTTTTTACTTCTTCAGCAGAGTCTTGTGGAGTTCTTAAACCCACCGCCACATCGTGAGTAAAATACTGCCCACCAATCGGCAAAATTGAAGTATAGGCCACACTGCCATGAACATAAATTATAAGATCACTAGTGCCTCCGCCCATATCAACAACGGCTACGCCTAGATTTTTTTCATCCTGACTTAAAACACTTAGCGAAGAGGCTAACTGACCCAAAACTAATCCCTTAACTTTTAAGCCAGCTTTTTGCGTGGCCTTTACTGTATTCAACAGTGCCGTCTGACCAGCCGTTACAATATGAACTAAGGCTTCAAGACGCACGCCTGACATACCTATGGGATCTGAAATTCCTTCTTGCTCATCGATTTTAAATTCACGAGGTAACACATGTAATACTTCGCGATCTGCCGGTACGGCCACCGCTTTAGCGGCCTCTATGACTCGCAAAATATCTTCTTGATTAACTTCTTTGTTACGAATGGCGACCATTCCCTTAGAATCAAAAGAGCGAACGTGAGTACCACTGACAGCTACCCAAACTTCATCCACTTTGTGACCCGCCATGAGCTCGGCTTCTTCTTTAGCTTTTGCTATGGCTTCAGCCGTCAGGTCTATATTTATCAAAACCCCGTGACGCATACCCGGGCTTGGCTGATTGCCTATTCCGATAACATCTATTTCGCCATGTGCACCAGGGGTACCAATAAGAAAAACGATTTTTGAGGAACCAATGTCGAGGCCAGCAACTAGCCTCGCTTGACTATTAATAGGCTTAGACATCCATGCCCCTAAATTTTTATTCGGTCATCCGCGACCAAAAACCTGTAACCAACACCTAGCCTAAGTGCCCTTACGCAGTCTGACAAGGATTTTTTTTTCGTAGCGAGCGTCGATGACGCGGCCTTGTATGTTCTTGGCATTTAAATATTCGATCACTTTTGCCACCCGTTTCAATTTAAGTTCGTAATTGTCTTGCCCAAGTATTACGCGAAAACTTGACTCACTCAACAAAAGTTCAAAACCAAGTTTAGGATTGAAGTAAATTTCTGAGAGTAACGGTCGACTTAATGGGCCTGTCAATGGCAACTGACTGGACAAAAGGAGGGCGTCCTCTCTCAATCCAGCATCATCTAAAAACTTACGACCACGGAGTAGCGGTACATCTGGCAATAACTTTTCGCTTATTTTTGGCAGAAGATTTCCCTCACTAGAAATAGGATATCTATCGCCACGATCACTAATAAAAACTAACTCCACTTCTTGTAGACCCAAATCAATTTCTAATTTATTCGGAAATACCCGCCGCACGCGCGCTTCCTGCACCCATGGTTCCTTTTTTATTTTTACCATAATATCTCGAATATTTATTTGCCATAAAAGTTGTTTTTGAAAAGGCAACAGGTCAGCCTCAACCTCTTTTTTGAAATAAGAAAAATATGCCTGGGTCTCTTGATTAAGCGAATTTATCTGGATCTTAGAAATTCCAAAGTGGGGTGAGTGTAGCCCCCAAACAATAAATGTACCAAAGGCCAGCGTTAGAGCCACCACCACTAAAGCCTGAATAGGAAATTTTACTTTATTTAAGGCCTTCATAATCTAGCGTTGCAGACTCCACTAATTGGTTAACGAACTCTTTAAAAGATATGTTTTCGAAAGCCGCTGATTTGGGAACGAGCGAAGTTTCCGTACAACCGGGCAATGGATTTACCTCTAAAACTAAGGGCTCTTTGTTATCCCTAACGCGAAAATCAATTCTCGAATAAAATCTGAGCTCCAGTAATTCAAAAACTTTTAGTGCTATCTCTTTCGCCTGATTGACAACTTTCTCATCTAAGCGCGGCGGCAAAAAATATTCGGTGGCACCTTTGGTATACTTTCTTGTGTAATCATAAAAACTTGTTTTCGGAACAATCTCAATCGGCGCAATGGCTTTACCGCGAAAAATAGGAACCGTGAGTTCCATACCGTCAATAAATTTTTCAATGAGAATCAAGTGATCATACTCTCCGGCACATTTTATTGCCGGCAAGATCTGACTTTTCTCTGTACAAATCGTGATTCCAACGCTCGAGCCCTCACGCGAGGGTTTTACCACAAGCGGAAGTGTAATTTTTGTTTTAATCTCTTGCGCTTCGGTGCGTTTTAAATCATGCGCTTCATATTCTGCCGTGGGAATTTTGTGGCGCACAAATAAATCCTTACACATAATTTTATGCATGGTCAGTGCGCTGGCAAGTACCCCTGAGCCCGTATAGGGAATTTTTAAATACTCACAAATTCCCTGAACTGTTCCGTCTTCTGCGTATTTTCCATGAAGTGCCAGAAGCGCCACATCTGGACGAAGGTCCATAAGTTGTCGAGGCAGATCTTCTTTGGCGTCGACTACAAAATACTCGTAAGGGAGCTCCTTAAGAGCTTTTATAAAAGAATTGCCGGTATTAATGCTGACTTCCCTCTCAGCACCCATACCCCCAACAAGAACGGCCACTTTTTTTATCATTTTTTTTTCGACTTTTTTCATAGGCTATCTCGCTTTTTGTTAAGTATACTTTGGAGAAACTGGGCTGTCTACGAAACTATGACTAAACTTGAACTCACCATCGAACTCAAGCCATTTACTCCCAACTCTGACTTTACTGTCGTATGTGATTTAAAGATTGTACATAAAACAATCGACGTTCAGTACCGAGTTAGCGGAGACCTCGAAAATCTTTTTATTCCTGACACTAAAGCTCAACCCCAGAGAATGAACAGGCTTTGGGAAACAACCTGTTTTGAGCTTTTTGTCGCCGAAGTTGGAAAAAAAGAATATTCAGAGGTAAATGTTAGCCCTTCAGGTGACTGGAACGTCTATACTTTTTCGGATTACCGCGCGGGGATGGTTCCTAATAACGATTTCTCTGGTATAAAATTTAGTACCACGCAAAACCTGACGGAACTTAACGTTGGTTTTTCAGTTGATTCAAAAATATCAAAACCGTCTTTAGGAATTAGCGCCGTGCTCAAACTAAATTCAGGAGAAATTACTTACTGGGCCAATCGACATATCCGAGATAGGCCGGATTTTCATTTGCGCGAGAATTTTTTAGACATGGCTTAACTCAGTTGGCGGTTTAGTTTATTAGTTTTTAATGAGATGGGCATTGAGAGATTGTCTTGTCGAAATTTATATGCAATAAAAAGCCATGAGGAATTCATTTTTCCATGTTGTTTTCGTCTGCTGCTTTATCGAAAATGTTTTAGCAAACCAGTCCTACGTCTTAAGAACTGCCCATAGAATTGGCGTCTCAGAAAAAGGAAAGAGCATTCATCTTGGAGGATTTTCAGGTTTGTATTTTTTGGGCATGAATGCCGCAACAGGTGAGTACCAGTTTTTAAGTCACACCGATCGTGGACCCAACCTCAACCCTCTTATCGAAACTAAGGACGGTAGGACAATGCGACCTTATCCTCTCGCTTCTTTTACTCCTGAGTGGTTTGTTTTAGAGACCAACAAAAAAGAAAAATCCTTGAAAGTTTTAAAACGAGTGAAATTGAAAACCAAACAGGGCAGTTTTCTGCGAGGCGTACCTTTTAGGTCGAGAGATCGCGATTCGGATGAGTGGTTAACAACAGAATCTGGAAAACCAATCGCGGCAAGTTTTTTAGGTGTCGATCTCGAAGGCATTACCAAAGATAGCGAAGGAAACATTTGGATGTGCGAAGAGTATTTACCCTCGATTCTTAAATTTTCAGACAAAGGAATTTTATTAAAGCGGTACGTCCCAATTGGTAGCCTTAACGACCAGGAGAAAGTATCAGTGGAAGAAGTTCTTGGTAAAAATGTAATCAAAGAAATATTACCCGCTGAACTTACATCAAAACAGATTAACCGTGGATTCGAGGGCATTACTTGGTTCAAAGGACGAATTTATGCAGCCATGCAAAGTTCGCTTCGCCAGAGTAAAAAACAGACTATACCAATCTTGGAACTAAATCCTTTGACTGAAATTATCACTGCTGAATATGAGTATCCCCTATTGCAACCTGGAGTTGATAAAATCGGCGACATGTCTTCAAGTTCTGACAAGATTTTTTTAATTGAACAAAATTCAGTAAATGGCGCCGAAGCTGTTCGCAAAATCTATGAGGTCAACAACTTTAGTAGTAGGCTGCTAAAGAAGACTCTCGTCAAAGACCTTAAGAATTCCGATGCGAAGCTTGAAGGGCTGGCATTGACCTCGGAAAACAAGATTTTTGTGATCAACGATAATGATTTTCAGATTAATTCTGATACCAACCCACAGACTATTCTCCAACTTATCGAGTAGCTTTAATCAAAAACTAACAGGCAGAAATGCGTTAGGTTTAAGAAAATCTCATCATATGGCAGAGGTCTATGAGAATTCCGTCTTTTAGGCTTATTTCGGGAATATAGAGCCTATTAAAATTAAAATGCTTTAAAAACTCAATAGCTAAAACTACTGATGGTAAAATTACGTCGGCACGATCGGGGGTCATGCGAAGTTTGCTAATTCGCTTTTGATAGGACATCGAAAACAAAATATCACGAATCTTCTCTAGTTCAGCTAAAGTCACAATCTCAGTATTAGACTTTTTGAACAATATCTTGCGCAGCTTTCCCATCCTACGCATATTGCCACCAGTGCCAATGGCAAGTCGCTCATGATTAAGATTTAAAAACTCGGACTTAGCGGGAAGTCGTTTTAAATGAGAAAGAACATACCGCCGATAATCATCTTGCGAAGCATTCGCTCCCACCCTTTGTAACATGCGAACTGAGCCCAACTTTAAACTGGCGAGAAATTTGATCCCGCCACTTTTTGAATAAATAACTTCGGCACTGCCACCACCGATATCCAACATCACTGTGTATTTTTTCAGATTCAGCAAGTGATTGGCCGCCAAGTGAATGAGTCGGGCCTCCTCATTGCCATCTATTGTCATCAGTGGGATATTGGTCTCGGCAAACACGCGGTTTAAAATTTGCTTTCGATTAGAGGAGTCTCGCAGAGCACTGGTAGCCACCGCCCGAATTGTTTTTACATTAAATTTATCAAAAATTTTTCGAAACTTACGAAAAACCTTTAAAAGTCTCTTTTCAAGAGGTCGGCTGATCTTCCCTATTCTAAAGGTGTCAAAGCCCAAGCGCACCTGCTCACGAGAGGTATAAAGGTATTTAGGCGAGCATTCTCGCCTTAAATCTGCAACTCCAATTCGAATTCCGTTGGAGCCGACATCAACGACTCCACATAAAGGTATATTCACACTAAAATAGTCGCATAATATCTTGATATGTCAATGATCTAGGTATTTTAATATAATCCTAACATAGTTGGATTATTATATGAGTGTGCCTCGTCGTAAAAAGAACAAAAATATTTTAACTGGAACGCTTAAAGCCGTTGGCCAAGATCAACCCGTTCATAGTATTTATATAAACAAGAACCTGTCCTGGCTTGAGTTTAACAAAAGAGTCCTTGAACAGGCTTATGACGAAGCGGTTCCCCTTTTGGACAGAGTTCGCTTTCTAGGTATATTTCAATCTAACTTAGACGAATTTTTTATGAAAAGGGTGGGGATTCTTCGGCGAAATCTTTTTTCGCAGTCCTCGCACGTATCAAAGGATGGCCTTACGGCCTCTCAGCAGTTTTTTTCGGTGCGACAGAATGTACTTAAGTTACTAGAGCAAGCGGGGATTTGTTTTAAAAAATCTATTAAGCCGCATCTTTCGGAATCCGGTATACACCTACTTACTTTAAGTGAATTGACAAAGGACGAGAAGGAACAGGCTAATGAGATATTTAAGAGACGAATTTTTCCGGTATTAACTCCCCTCTCGGTAGATCCTGGGCATCCATTTCCATATATTTCAAATCTATCTTATTCTTTGGCCGTTTCTCTTAAACACCCTGGTAAAGAGGAAAAATTTTTTGCACGCGTTAAAATTCCTGAAATATTTTCTTCGTGGATTGAAATTTCTAAGAGCGAGACGAGCAATTCCAGCCGATGGATTAGCACCCAAGAGTTGGTCATCAAAAATATTGGTGACCTCTTTCCAGATATGGAAATTCTGGCAACTATGCCTTTTCGTGTGACTCGAAATATCGAAGTCGAGCGAAATGAAGAAAGCGCCGAAGACCTTCTCCAGATGATAGAAGAAGAGCTCCGTGAACGTAAATTTGAGGACGTTGTAAAAATTGAGCACGGACCAAATCCTGATGAGTGGCTATTGAGCTTTCTTACAAATGAACTGGGCGTTACCGAGCACGATCTTTACAAAATGGATCAGCAAATCGATTTTACGGGATTAAAACCAATTTGGTCACTCAATCGTTCTGACCTGCTTTATCCCCCTTGGATTCCTCTCGTTCCACATGACCTATTTGAAGAAGGTTCTGATATTTTCCACCTTATTAGCCAAAGGGATGTTTTGGTCCATCATCCCTTTGAGAGTTTTTCAAGCTCGGTGGAGCGTCTAATTAGCGTGGCCATTGAAGATCCCAAAGTCTTAGCTATTAAGATGACTTTGTATCGTACTCCCGATGAAAGCACGATTGCGCAGGCCCTAATTAAGGCGGCTGAAGCGGGCAAACAGGTGGCTTGTGTTATTGAACTTAAAGCCAGGTTTGATGAACAAAGAAATATCGCGTGGGCCAATCGCATGGAAGATGCCGGAGTTCACGTTGGCTACGGCATGGTAGGTTTAAAGGTCCATTGCAAAACCCTGTTAATTGTAAGGCAAGAGGGTGGAACCCTAAAAACTTACGCCCACATTGGCACCGGGAACTACCATAGCGTTACCGCTCGTATTTATACTGACGTAGGTCTTTTTACTAGCGACAAAGGAATATGTGACGATTTACTAGAGGTCTTTAACTATTTAACTGGCCGCTCATTAAAAAAAGATTATCACAGATTACTGGTTGCTCCCGTCAATATGAAAAAGAAGTTTTTGGACATGATAAATCATGAGATTGAAAATAAAAAAGCTGGGAAAGAAGCCCACATTATTATTAAAGTTAATAATCTAGAGGATCATGATTTGGTAACTGCGCTCTATGAGGCTTCTCGATTTGGAGTTAAGATTGACCTTATTGTTCGAAGTATTTGTACCTTAAAGCCAAACCTCAAAGACACTAGCGAAAATATCCGGGTGATTTCTGTGGTCGACCAGTTTTTAGAACATTCCCGAATCTTTTACTTTAGAAATGGAGCGCAGACACCTACGGCTGGAAACTTCTTTTTTGGTTCTGCCGATTGGATGTATCGAAATTTACTCGCTCGAGTTGAAGTCATTGCTCCTATCGAAGATCCCAATTTGAAAGCGCGTTGTTGGGAAATTTTAAATATTTACCTAAATAACCAATTTCAAACTTGGGAGATGCAATCTGACGGTTCCTACAAAAGATTACATAAAGACCCAGGCGAAAGCGCCCAGAGAAGCCTAATGAAGCTCATGCGTGAGCAAGCTTTGCGGCCAAAGGAATAGTATGAAACTTTTGGTCATTCGCCATGCACAGGCCATGGATAGATCCGAGGCTCTTAGAATGAACCTCAGTGAAAGCGAAAGGCCTCTGACGAAGAGAGGCATTAAAGCTTTTTCTGATTCAGTGGAGTCTCTTTATAAAATTAATCCCAAAATTGATTTAATTTTAACGAGCCCATTAAAACGGGCCCACGATACGGCACTCCTGCTCCAAAAAAAATATAAGCATGCCAAACTCGACGTTTATCAGTCATTAAGCGCGGGCAAGAGTCTGTCGACTGTATTGAGACGGATTTTTTCGGATGTCGAGAATTTAGCGATTGTTGGTCACGAACCCCAATTAAGTCGCCTGATAAGTTTTTTAATCTCAGGACAAAAGGAAAGTTTTATTGAATTAAAAAAAGGCGCTGTTTGTTTAATTGAAATACAGGGCAGCTTTAGCAAATTCAAAGCAGAGCTAAAGTGGTTAATCACTCCCAAAATTATGACAACATAGAAAGTACCCTAAATTATTCGCACTTAAAGCCAGCACCCTCTAAATTGGCGCGTACTTTATCGCGCTTTTCGTCGCAATAATTAAAATCAGTGGCTGCAGTAGCGATAGTCTGAGTGCTGCCTGATCTTGTGTAATCAACTTTGCAACCAGTGCCCTCTTTAGCAACCTCGATCGTGCGTACATCATCGCCGGTCCCTTTGCAAGACACTGTACTTTCACTAACTGACCCAGGCTGACCCGGTTTTAGTTTACTAATGTCTTCATCAGCAAATCCTTTTCCAGCCATAGATTTTTTCGCCGGAGCCGGAGTTGCTTTGGTCGCTGTTGCGGGCGGTTCCGTTTTTTTATCCTCAGATGAACAACCGAAAGCCAAACTCACTGCTATTAATAATAAAATCTTTTTCATAAAATCCTCCTCAAAATTTCACATTCAGTAGTTAAGAATACATTTCACCAAATGCTATGTCCACCCAGCCTAGACTAATGTCAGTCATGATCAGAGTATTATAGTGCTTTTATCTAGATTTATAATTGAATTAAACTGGCTAGCTGTCTGTCAGACAATAAACTCACTGGGGGTTGTTTGGGAGCTCGAATCAGTCGTTCTGCGCAAAGGTGAGCGAGAGACTTTCCAAAAGATTTAAGTTCCCAATCGGCCTGTGACAATAACAAGGTCGCCGCATAAAGATCACCAAAACCCATTGCGAGCTCTCGTGCGGATTGCTCAAGTGCATCGCTACCGGATTTTTCAATTTTATGAAGCATCGCTACAGCTGTGTCTAAGGAGGATTTTATACTTTCTGCAATGCCCCCTAAAGCAGGCAAAGAAGATTCACTTATTTTTTCCAATTGATTTTGGATTTCCTTTGCCAAAATATCTAGCCCTCGTTCTTTAGCATGTGCCCTTACCATATCAAGGCTAAGAACATTTGTTGTCCCCTCCCAAATTGATAAAACTTGAGCATCACGCAATAGTCGAGGAAGCCCCGTATCTTCGCAATAGCCAGCACCGCCAAAACTTTCTAGTACCTCGCTAGCGTGAGCGATGGCTTTTTTTGCAGTATAAAGTTTTACGATGGGATTGAGAACTCTCAACAAAACTCGGTCATTCTCCGTAGCTGTATTCAATTCATCTTTTCCAAGGAGTTCTGCCACACGGAATGTGATATGAAAAGCCCCTTGGCTTTGAGCCTCGAGCTCAGCCAACGTATTTTGATGTAGAGGGTGGTCGATAAGTTTTTTTCCAAAGGCGACTCGTTTGTGTGCGTAGTCTCTTGCCAAGAACATTCCCCGTCTCATAAAACTCGCCGCACAGCAACTGTTCCAAACGCGCGTAATACTAAATAGGGAGGATATTTTTTTTACGCCATCGCCTTCAGTACCAATCAAGGTAGCGGCAGTGCCCTCTAAAGTAAGCTCCGCGGTAGGAACAGCGCGAGTGCCCAGCTTATCTTTAAGACGGTGTACTCGAATATTATTGAGATTTCCTTTCTCGTCTCTAAGTTCAAGATAAAACATGCTAAGTCCCTTGCTGCCTGGAGGCGCACCTTCGATCCTAGCCAAAGTTATCGCCATCTGAGAGGTCGTAGCTGAGGTAAACCATTTATCTCCATAAAGAGTAAATTTGCCGTCAACTTTTTTTGCAACCGTCGCCGTTAGGCTAACGTCAGATCCGCCCGTCTTTTCAGTCATCCATTGTCCTGAGCTCCAAAATGTATCAGGGTTTCCCGAAGTTAGTTTTGAAAATGCACGCGCCTTAAGTTCGGCACTGCCATAAAGTTCGAGCGCTCGCGCGGCTCCATCAGTCATTGCTAAAGGGCAGGTCGCAATGGCCGAAGACGGACTATATAAATAAATTTTTGCAAACTGATGGACTCGCGAAAGATCCCCGTGCCGACGTTCATAAGCTGTGGCAATTAGTTTTTCTTCAGCAGAAATTCGCTCTAGCTCCCGCCATGCCTGTGACACTTCGATCCGATCTATACGCTTTCCCCAGGGATCAAAAGGAATATGTTTCGGTGGGTAAGCTTCGGCGGCATATCCTAAAGTCAAAATTTCATTTGCCGCACGAGCACCAAGATGTGTGAGCCCTGGTTCAATTTCTTTGTACATTTTCTCTGACAAAACTCTTTTGAGATAGTTTTGCATTGCGAGATCATCAGAGAATTGATTGCCAAGCTTTGGTCCATCTTGAGTAAAAGGGTTCATTTGTAATTCCTACTTTATTCGTACACGGCGCTTCTTGTCAACTTGTTCCATTTTTACCACTTTCCTAAATAAACAACTTCAGTCTCAAGACTCACTTTAAATTTTGAAACCACAACTGCCTTTACGTGCTCAATAATTTGGTGAATATCCTGAGCCTTGGCCTGGCCTCTGTTTACAATAAAATTAGCGTGTTTCTCACTGACCTCAGCATCGCCAATTCGGTAACCCTTTAGTCCGGCACTCTCAATTAAATGCCCCGCCTTTTCATTCAAAGGGTTTTTAAATACCGATCCACAACTTGGAAGCTGCAAGGGCTGCCTCTGCGCACGACTTCGGTTTGCGTTAAAAACTTTTTCTACGACATCTCGCATTTCACCGAGTGGCCAAATAAACCCTACCTGTACTACGACGCCTGGTTGCCAACCCTCACATTTTCTGTAGGACCACTTAAGCTCGTCTTTACGATAAACTCTCAATTTTTTTTGTTCGAGATCATAAACTTCAACCCATTCCACAATTTCGACAAACTCTTTTGGTATAACCTGATCACCTATCCCCGCATTCATGACAACGCCGCCGCCAACGTCTCCCGGTAGACCTGCTAAAAAAATAGCAGGCGCTAACTTCTTTTTCAAAAATATTTTGGTAAGGTCCGATTTTGGCGTTCCCGCGAACGCAGACACGGAAAGATGACTTTTGTCTTCTTTTTGCGTGGTGCCCACAAGATTCGACAATTGAATCACAAGACCATCGATACCCCGATCACTAATAAGTACGTTAGTGCCCCCACTTAAAATGGTCAAAGATTGGTTCTTCTCCTCTGCCCAATTTGCTAATTCTTTTAACTCTCCAATATTCTGAGGTTGAGAAAAAAGAGCCGCAGCTCCACCAACCTTCCAAGAGGTGAACGGTGCTAAATTCATATTTTTTTTTATTTCAGGAAGACTCACGTTTACCCTACAAAGTTTCGAATAGTTTGACTCCGACCTTCCAACCATCACCAGCACCTAAAGTCACAAATATATCATTAGGCTTCAGGAACTTAGCAATTTCAGAAACAGTCACATCTATATTCTCGCTTGATAAAAACTGACAATTTCTATTTTTTATCGCTAGCGCTAGTCTTTCGGCAGTTATTCCTGCAATGGGCTTTTCTCCAGCAGGATAAATATTAGTGATCCAGACATGATCGGCTAACGAAAAACTTTCTGTAAATTGTTCCCAACAAGTTTCTGTTCGTGAGAAACGATGGGGCTGAAAATAAACCACCAGTCTTTTGTGAGGAAACTTTTCTTTAAAAGCCTGTGTCACGGCCTTAATCTCAGTAGGGTGATGTCCGTAATCATCATATACTGTAATATCTCGCTTTTTACCCTTGAACTGAAACCGTCGATCAACCCCAGTAAACTTTTCGATTCCACGCTTACAAACATCAAAAGAAAAGCCCGCCTCCAGGCCGACAGCAAGGGCCGCTAAACTATTAAGGGCATTGTGCCGGCCCGGAAATTGAGGTTGGATTGCCCCGAGAACTTTTTTTGATTTTAAAATTTCATAATTTCCTGGGTCTCCATGCAACACAAAATCGTTGTCTTCGCCAAAACCGTAAAATAAAATAGGTTTGCGAAAATCTTTAAAAAGTTTTTTGGTTTCGGGGTCATCGCCAAAAACGATGGCTTTGCCATAAAAAGGTATAAGCCCCGCAAACCCCAAGAATCCTTGCTGCAAATTTTTAAAACTCCCAAAGTGATCCAAATGGTCGTTATCAATATTGGTGATAACCACCACTTCGGGAGAGAGCTTATTAAAGCTTCCGTCACTTTCGTCGGCTTCGGCTAACAACCACTCCCCCTTTCCAAGCATTGCGGTTGATTGGATTTGCTGAAGTCTTCCGCCAACTACTATCGTGGGATCTGATTTGGCCTCCAAAAAAATAGAGGCCGTTATACTTGTGGTGGTGGTCTTACCATGGGTACCGCCTATAGCCACTCCCCTTTTCAAACGCATGATTTCGGCGAGCGCTTCGGCACGAGATATAATCGGAACCCGTTGCCGATGGGCTTCTTGCATTTCAACATTTTCGGATTTTACCGCACTTGAATAAACTACTACCTCAACTCCTGAGATATTTTCTTTCGAATGCCCCTTAAATATTTTAACTCCAAGGTCCGATAACGCTTGAGTTTGCTGATTGCTTGCAAGGTCGCTTCCTGAAACCACAGCACCCATATTATGTAGCAACTGGGCCAAACCACACATTCCGATTCCACCGACCCCAATAAAATGAAATCTAGCATTTTTAAATCTCAATTTATCTCCTTCAGTATCAGCTGAGATATTTCAGCGGCAGCGTTTGGCTTATAAAAAGCCTTAATGTTTTTTTCCATTGTCTCGCGCAGTTCCAAATTAGACTTAAGGTCTAAAACGGTTCTTTTGAATTCTTCCGGTGTAAAGTTGGTTTGTAAAATCATACAAGCAGCTAGGGCCCGCGTTAATGGCTCTGTATTTTTTTGCTGATGATCGTCAGCTGCTGTCGGAAGAGGAATAATAACAGCCGCCCTCTGGCAGGCAGCCAGCTCAGAAATCGTACTGATGCCACCTCGACAAAAAACTAAATCCGACCAGGCGTAGCGAATTTCCATGTCATCCAAAAAACGAAAATACTTTACGTTTGAGGAGATTCCTGCATATTTTTTCTCGATCCACTCAAAATCAAGGTTGCCGACTTGGTGAACAAATTCAATATCCGCATACCAGTTTTTGTCTTTTGTTAAAGCTTCGCAAACAACCTTGTTAATGGCTCTTGCCCCCTGGCTTCCCCCAAAAATGAGAACACGAAAGGCACGAGATTCAATAGGGTCGTGCGCTTTTGCGGACATCTGAGCTCGCACTGGCAAGCCTACAGCAACGATTTCTTTACACTTAAAGTATTTCGCGGTTTCGGAGAATACCACAAATACTTTTTTTACATACCTATCCAAAATTCGATTGGCCAAACCAGGAAAGGCGTTAGGCTCCCATACAGCCGTAACAACACCAAACAAACTAGCTACTAAGACAAAGGGTCCCGAGGCATACCCCCCCACCCCCAATACAAAGTGTGGCCTGATTTTTCTTAGAATTAAAACGGACTGAAGAAGTGAAAATGGCATTAAGATTAGTGTTTTAATTCTCGTGATTATGCCAACATTTTTATTTAATTTTCCGACCTGTATCAAGTTCAGAGAATATCCCAGTGGAGGAATAATTTTTGCTTCCAGTCCATGTGCAGAGCCGACAAAAAATATTTTAACATTGGAATTCGTTTTTTCAAGTGCTTGAGCCATTGAAACTGCAGGATAAATATGTCCGCCTGTTCCACCACCAGCTATTACAATACGTATATCTTTGGACATGGATTACCTTTTTGCCCAATGGTTAATACGTCGACGAATATTAAGCAGCAGACCAAATATAATACCTAAGGTAATTAAAGAACTTCCGCCATAACTTAAAAACGGTAGAGCTAATCCCTTTGTCGGTAAAATACCAAGCGCTACTCCAACGTTTACAAAAACTGATAGCGAAAATATCATAATCAAGCCCAACGCCACCGAGCGCTCAAACTCACTTGAGGCGCGCAGTGCTATTTGGAATCCTCTGTATATTAGAAAACCGAATAAGGACAATACAATAAATACCCCACAAAAACCGAGTTCTTCTCCCAAAACCGCCAAAGTAAAATCAGTGTGAGCCTCTGGTAAAAAAAACAGTTTACCTTGACCCTGACCCAATCCCACCCCCGCAAGGCCGCCAGAACGAAAACTGAGTAGACTTTGAATCAGCTGAAATCCCGATTGATTTCGCTCCGACCAAGGATCTAAGTAAGAGAACAATCTGGCTCGACGATAGGGAGATTCCATAATCAAAATAAAAAATAGTAAGCTTGTAGAAATGGTTGCGGTGATGATGTAGGACCAACGTAATCCAAATGCCACTAACAATAAAATCAAGACCATTAACATCACGGCAAACGAGCCAAAGTCAGGCTGAAACAAAAGTATTCCGAGCGGTAAAAAAAGAGAGAGTATGCGGAAAGTCCAACGATGTTTTCCAAGCCACTCCATAGGATGTACCAATAAATATGAGAAATAAAATGGCAGAGCAACCTTCATTAATTCTGAAGGTTGAAGTCTAAATCCGAATGGCAGGCCTATCCAACGACTCGCGCCGCCTGCCTTAACACCAACGCCGGGAACAAAAGTAGCTAACAACAGAAGCGCACATACTATCCACAACAGGGGAGCCAACCGCTCAAACCATTTCCAAGGGAAATAGGCACATACAAAAAGTGCAATAAACGCCAGGACGGTAAACATCAATTGTTTCTTAAGAAAGAACATCCCGTCACCATGGGATTCGGTCGCGAAAATAAAGGACGTACTAAAAACTTGAACTAAACCGATTCCGGTTAAGGTCAAAAATAAAAGGAGTAATATTTGATCCAGAGGTCCCTCTGGTTTTCGCCGAGTCATTAGGTCTATCGTAATATTACCTAAACTTATTCACAATAGATTTAAAGTAGTCGCCACGCTCCTCAAAGCTATCAAAGCTATCAAAACTTGGGCACCCAGGCGAGAGAAGTACCACATCGCCGTTCCTAGACTTTTGGTAGGCTATTAAGACGGCCTCCTCAAAAGTACCAATGATAAAGGTCTCTGAGTAGTCTCCGATCTCGCGATTTATACGCTCTTTTGCTTCCCCAACCAAAATCAACGTCTTTACCCGTCGCTTAATTAACTCTCGTGTTGGCTCGAAATTACAATGAGCCTCTTTTCCGCCACAAATAAGAATAACGTTTTCTTCAAAAGCATCAAGTGCTCTCATCACCGCGTGTACGTTAGTAGCTTTCGAGTCATTAAAAAACTCCACGCCGCCCACTCGCCTTACATATTCTAAGCGATGATGTAGCCCAGGAAAGGTATTTATTACTTTCTGAATCGCCTCGTGTTTAGCACCATGCTCCCGAGCAGCCAAAATAGCTGCCATAATATTTTCAATGGCATGACGGCCCCGCATTTTCATATCCTTGATACTGAAAGTCTCTATTTCTGGACCCGTGCGCACTTTTAGTTCCTTGCCAATACAGACACTGCCCCCGATGTTCATAATTTGAGGTTCTAAGACTGGTTTTTTTGAAAAATAAAATATACGTCCCCTTTGTACGACGGGGTCTTTGGCTAATTCTACGACGGCGTTATCATCGGCATTAAGAATTGAAGTCGTTGCTTGATTTGTATTATTAAATACTTTTCTTTTAGCGTTTACATATTCTTCCATTGAGCGATAGCGGTCCAAATGATTTTCGGCTAGATTCATGAAGACAATATTTTGGGGCGTAAAGATATCAATTGTTTCCAATTGAAAACTTGAAACCTCGGCCACTACAACCTGGGCCTTTTGTTCTAACAGCAGGTATTCTGAGAGCGGTGGGCCAAAGTTTCCACCCAACCAAGCACTGACCCCAGACTCTTTTAACATTTCTTCGACTAATCTTGCGGTCGTACTCTTTCCGTTGGTGCCAGTTATCGCTATTACCGGTTCGCGAATAAAAGATGAAGAAAACTCAAACTCGCCCGTCACTTTTACACCGTGACCTTTAGCATACTCAAAAATTTTGAGATTCTGAGGAACACCCGGGCTCAGTACGATAATATCTTGGTCTAAAAAAATCTTGGGAGTATGTCCGCCGAGGTCAAACTGAAGCTGCAAATCAGAAAGCTGTTCCAAAGCGTTACTGAGTTCTGCTTTGGACTTATGATCACTGATTGTCACTTTGGCGCCATTACGGGCCAAAAATTTACTAAGAGCAACTCCGCTCCGACCCAAGCCTACGATCAATATTCGCTTATCCTTTAAATCTGTTTCTGTCCACATATCGTTACCTCAATTTGAGAGTTGCTAAACTTAAAACTGCCAAAAGAATTGATACAATCCAAAAACGTACTATGATTTTGGATTCTTCCATGCCTTTTAATTCAAAGTGATGTTGTAGCGGAGCCATACGAAAAATTCTTTTTCCACCGCTAATTTTAAAATAGATGACCTGTAGGATAACTGACATAGCCACCACGACAAATATCCCACCGACCAACATTAATAATAATTCATTTTTGGTAAGAACAGCTATGGTTCCCAAAAATCCGCCGATGCTCAGACTTCCGACATCACCCATAAACACCTGCGCCGGATAACAATTGAACCATAAAAAAGCCAACCCAGCCGCTACCATGGCGCTACCAACTGGAGCCAACTCACCGGCGCCAACAACGTAGGGAATTGACAAATATTGGGCCAACCTCAAATGACCGGCTAAATAAGCAAAAATAATAAATGTCGCCGTAGAAATTATGACTGGCACTATTGCGAGCCCATCAAGGCCATCGGTAAGATTTACGGCATTTGCACATCCCACAATTACAAAAGACGCAAATAGAGGATAAAGAAATCCAAGGGGTAAATAGACATCTTTTAAAAGCGGAATCCACACATTTGTAGCAGAAGCACTCTTAACTCCCGTTACAACAAAATAATTATATTTTACCAAAACAAAAATGGCGATGCCTGATATCAAAAATTCAAACAGGAGGCGCACCCTACCTGGCAATCCTTTAGTATTTTTTTTTGAAACTTTAAGATAGTCGTCGATGTAACCAATGCCGCCAAATCCTAAAGTTACAAAAAGAATCGCTAAAACCAATGGATTTCTTAAATCAACCCACAACAGACAAGGGATAAAAAGACTGAGTAAGATTAGACCCCCACCCATTGTGGGTGTGCCCGCCTTTTTCTTGTGAGATTGCGGACCATCGCTGCGAATGGCTTGTCCTACCTGCTTGCGAACTAAGTGACGAATGAATCTGGGACCAATGTAGAGACCAAGAATTAAGGCCGTAAAAAAAGAAATGAAAGTACGAAAGGTTATATACCTAAAGACGTTAAAAACTGAATACTGGTCGGCGTGCGTATAGAGCCAATGGTAGAGCATTACTGTCCTTGTTGGATAAACAATGGGTTTAGCATAGGTCAATATTTTATAGCAAGAATTTTCTCATAACTGATTGAATTAGTTTGAGTTTTCTAAATTTGTTTGCTAAATATTTTTTGCTGATGATTGGAGCAATATGAAAAAATTAATGCTACTTGGCTCTGGAGAATTAGGGAAAGAAGTAACGATCTCGGCAAAACGACTGGGCTGCACAGTCATTGCGGTCGACAGTTATGCAAATGCACCCGCGATGCAGGTCGCAGATCACTCCGAAGTGATCAATATGCTCGACGGCAATGAGTTGGAAAAAGTTGTAGAAAAACATAAGCCCGATTTTATCGTTCCCGAAGTCGAGGCCATTCGTACAGAGAAGTTAATTGAGCTTGAACAAAAAGGATTCAAGATTGTGCCCACAGCACGAGCCACCAATTTGACAATGAATCGCGATGCCATCAGAAACCTCGCCGCCTTTGAGTTAAAAATTCTCACCGCAAAATTTGCCTACGCGGAAAGCGAAGACGACTTAAAAAAAATCTGTGGTGAGATTGGTTACCCTTGCGTAATTAAACCTGTTATGTCTTCGTCAGGAAAAGGTCAGAGTGTGGCCAAAAACGCCCGAGAGGTCTCTGCGTCCTGGAAGCATGCCGTCGAAAACATGCGTGGCGACAAAATCAAAGTGATCGCTGAAGAATTTATTAATTTTCATCTCGAGATTACTCTTCTGACGATAAAGCAATGGGACGGACCCACTTTATTTGTCACCCCCATTGGACATCGGCAAGAGCGCGGCGATTATCAAGAGTCTTGGATGCCCGCTGAGACCACCGACAAGCAATTAGAAGAAGCCAAGCAGATGGCAAAAAAAATTACCGATAATCTTGGCGGTGTGGGAATTTTTGGCGTCGAGTTTTTTTTGACGAAAGATAAAGTTTATTTTTCGGAGCTTTCGCCACGCCCCCACGACACGGGTTTGGTGACGCTGATCTCTCAGGATCTTTCAGAATTTGATCTCCATGTGCGCGCCATATTAGGCTTGCCTATTCCCATCATCAACTATCGAGGTCCCGCAGCTTCAGCGGTTATTTTAGCTGACCGCGATTCTTCGCAATTTAGTATTAAGGGCCTAGATAAAGCTTTATCGTTTAAAAATTCTGACGTGCGAATTTTTGGCAAACCCACGACTCGAAAATTTCGTAGAATGGGAGTAGCTTTAGCAACGGCTGGCGATGTTTCTGAGGCCCGGCTGCTGGCCAAAAGAGTTTCACGGGCTGTTGAGATTAGCTATCAATAGGCCGCCAGATTTAATCCTTATCCCC
>JAWXAY010000069.1:0-39188 GCA_034439715.1 Pseudomonadota bacterium | reverse complement strand
GCGAGGGGGTAAATTCAAAGCAAGGAAAACAAAAACACGAAGGCCGGATGGCGCGAGCCGGATGCATGCGAGTAATCGAGTTAGAACCCAGTTAAAGATACGATGATTTAGCCTGATCTAAAATAAACTGGCGCTTCAAAGTTTTGTCGCGGATAAGTTCGGTCGGTGGGGGAAACAAACTGAAATTAATATTGGTGGGTTGAAAATTTTCTTTTTGCTCGACAGTGATCGCATTTAGCAGCGAACCGAATGCGGATTCTCGTGAAGGCGGTGTAAAGGCCTGGCCTAAAAGTTTTTGATTGATAAACCTGGCAACCATAAGCCCCGTGCAGGTTGATTCAAAATAACCTTCAACACCGGTAATTTGTCCGGCAAAAAATAATAGGGGATCATGGCGGCTAGATAAATCGGAATTCAAAAGTTTTGGCGAATTAATAAAAAGGTTTCTATGAATGCTGCCGTACTTTAAAAATTCGGCATTCTCTAGACCAGGAATTAGCCGTAAGACTCTGGCTTGTTCACCGTAAGTCATTTTAGTTTGAAATCCCACCATGTTGTAAGCGGTACCCTCAAGATTATCTTGGCGCAACTGTGCCACGGCGTAGGCTCGCTGTTCTGTGTTTTTTGGATTAAATAACCCTTTAGGAGACATCGGGCCAAAGCGCAAAGTTTCAGGACCACGTTCGACAATCGCCTCAATGGGCATGCAGCCTTCGAAGTACGGAGTTTTTTCAAATTCTTTAAACTCAACTTTTTGTGAATTTTTGATTTCTTCTACTAAACGGTAATATTGTTCTTTGCTGAGAGGGCAATTAATATAATCTTTGGTCCCTTTATCCCAACGATCACCTTTCCACGCAATATTCATATTTATGGAATCAGTATCAATAATCGGAGCAATGGCATCGTAAAAATAAAGAAATTCCTGACCAAAATGTTTTTGCATACTCTGCGCCAGTTTTAAGTAGGTGAGTGGGCCCGTCGCAATTATTGCCGGTCGAGGAATGTCGGCTAAATCCTCAATGACTGTACTGTGAATGCGAATATTTTTTAGAGACTTTAATGTGTCAGTAATCATTTGCGAAAAAACTGTGCGATCTACACTTAAAGACATACCAGCAGGCACGATAGATTTTTTAGCGCTCGATAAAATCAGCGAGCCCAATTTTTCGGCCTCCCACTTAAGCTGCCCGGGCGCTGAATAATCGGTTTGACTGCCAAAAGAATTTGAGCACACAAGTTCAGCAAACAAACCTGTTTTGTGAGCAGGGGTCATTGTTTTATCCCGCATTTCATAGAGCTCCACATCGTAGCCTAGGCTAGCCAATTGAAAGGCACACTCGCTTCCAGCAAGTCCAGCGCCAACAATATGAATTGGAGTTTTCAAATCATTCATGTTAATAATTTCCCATGTCTGAAGGTCGTATACCCTATAAACGAAAAATTAGAAAGAAAAGCCGTTTAACGACTGCAAACGATGTATTATTATCACTGCTGCAAATTGGTAAGCTACCGATATCAGACCAGTATTTGCGCTGGCAAATCTGGTTTAAATGGCCCGAAGTGATTGGAGCGGAATTGAGTGGGCAGTGTGAACCCGTTGATTTTTTTAAGGGAACTTTATCGATTTGGGTTGAGCACCCAGTTTACATTCAGCAGTTAAATTTTATTACTCAGTCTATGATGGATAAAATAAATGCCTATGTAGGAAAGCCTTGGGTAATGACTATAAAATTTACTTTGGATCGCAAAAAGGTTCCAAAGCGCGCCGAAGCTCCAGAGGATCTAAAGAAATTCCTCTCCAACGAACTTCCCAGTGAAGATGTGGAGCTTCCGCCCGACCGGTTCCCCCTGAAAGAGCGATAAGCTGTCCCTTTTTTACTCTGTCACCAGTTTTAATTTTAATTTCACTGAGGTGCATGTACATCGAATGAATTCCTGCACCATGATTAATTGTTACTATTTTTCCGGGAACAATCATTGTCTGGGCAAGAGTAACTATACCCTCAGAGCTGGCGTAAACAGGTGTGCCTGTGATGGCCCGTAAATCTACCCCACCGTGGTAATAGGTCTTGCCAGCCTTAGCTGTACGATAGCTACCAAACTTTGAAACTACTTTTGAATTCACAGGAAAACCCCAGCAAAAATCCGAAAGAATTCCGCCTGTTGATTCAATTGCTTTATTTATATCTTGCCTTTCAATATTCTTTTGAGCCTCGTCAGCCTCAAAAACTGATTTTTGTACGCTACTCGGAAAGCGAATATTGATTGGTTGCGGGGACCGAGACCTTATTAGCTTTATCGGGGTCACAAAATAACTTACATCCGTCATTCCGTCTTTTTCCCAGGTACCGGAGAGAAAAGTAGGTCCTTCGTAGTAGAGGTCAATGGCGCCAAAAAAAAGTCCGTCTTTAAGAGAGGTCATGGCATTTCCTGAAATTGAATAATGTTGAACATTTGGAATTTGAGTGACAAGAAGCGGACTCCCGGGCGCGTAAGAGGTCTTAAGCTGTAGGGGAGAGCTCAGTTTTAATCCCACAGAAGTTTTTACCGGTAGAGAGAAAAAATATAAGAACATTGCTATGAATAGGGCGGTTTCTTTTTTCATAAACTTTCTTGAGATACATCCTTAGTTTCGATACTCTTTCTTATCACTCCCTTGAGATATCCCTTGCGAGAGGGCGATCCCACTATCTCTTGCAATCTTTGGTAGAGCGTAGGATCATTTATTAAAGATCCCAAAGTGCCGCTGCCGCGATCTATTTTTTCTAAAATGTTTGTTATATGTGTTAGCGACCTCTTCAGTTTCTTATCCTCACCAACTTCTTTTTCGATGTCGATTAAAATTTTCTTGAGCGCGCCGATCAGTTCGTTCAGGTTTTCGGTACTTGTATTGAGATTTTTCATGACGCTTAAACTTCTTCCTTCGCCATTTACATTCTGCAGCAGGGTATGGATCTCCTTAATAATTGCAAAAATATCCTTAATGCCGCCCGAGTTTTCAGAGAGAACTCCTAAAAAATCACCTTGCTCATGCGTTGAGATTGTATCTCCGTTTTTAAGTGTCGGCTCACCTATTAAACCAGGAGAGATAAAAACAAACTTATCTCCTAATGCCCCTTGGGTTAATATTTTTGCGGTGGAATTTCGGGCGATGCGTTTTTGATACTCTTGATCAATTAGCAATATGACTTCGAGTTTTTGTCCTTCTTTAGAAAAGACAATTTTTTCGATTTTACCTACGTTAACTCCGGCTACAGAAACCACGCTACCCTGAACTAAGCCATCGACATTTTCAAAATTTGCTTTAATACGATAATATTGATGAAAGAGAATTTTATCCCCTCCCAACATGATAGCCATGGCACTTAAAAATAGAAGTCCAACTCCCACAAAGACACCGACTACTAACTCCTCTTTTTTTCCTGGCATCAGTCTCTTCCCTTCTGTCTTTTTTGGTGAAAACCCATCATAAAGTTTTTTATTACGCCGGCTGGTTGTTCGCGAACCTCTGCGGGCGTAGCGGTCGCCACAATCTTGCCATTCATTAACATCATGATGCGGTCGCAAACCGCCAACGCGCTTGGCATATCGTGTGTGACGAGTATTGAAGTCACTCCCGTTGCTTTTAATCTTAAAATTGTATCTTGAATTACTTTGGTATTATAAGGGTCGAGCCCAGCCGTGGGTTCATCGTAGAGAATAATATCAGGCTCTAAAATTATTGCCCTGGCCAGTCCCACTCGTTTTTGCATTCCACCCGAGAGGCTTGCGGGCAAAAGGTATTCGTTCCCTTTGAGATCAAAATCGCTGAGAGTCTTTAGTACTTTTTGGTAAATATCTGTTTCTGTGAGCTTAGTATGCTCTCGAAGTGGGTAGGCCAAATTATCAAAGACTGTCATCGAGTCAAAGAGGGCGCCCCCTTGAAAGGCATAGGCCACTTTCTGCCGAACACTCAACAGTTCACGTTCATTAAACTTGGTAATATCGGTACCTGCTATCCTAATTTCACCTGAGTCAATTTTTTCAAGCCCAATCATACTCCTTAAAATCAAACTTTTGCCAGTACCTGAGCCACCTAGAAGCCCGAGGCACTCACCCTTGATGACAGAAAAAGAAACGCCCTTGTGAACGTTTTTTTTGTCAAAACTTTTGCATAGGTTGTTGATTCGAATTAATTCCATTTTTCCCAGATAAAAAATATTTTTGTTAAGAAAAAATCACTTACTAAAATTAAAATTGAGGCCATCACGACTGTTTGAGTAGTAGCAGCGCCCACTTCTCGGGTGCCGCCTTTTACCCTCAAGCCGTAGTAACAACCTGATATTGAGATAACAAGGGCAAAGACGAAGGACTTGAATAGCCCGGTCGAAAAATCCATAAGCGTTACAGTTTCAAATATTTTGTTGTAGTAAAATGACGGTGCTAAGTTCAAGTCGCTTTTGCCTATTATGATTCCGCCAAGTAGGCCAACGATATTAGCGAAAAGAGTTAGAAGAGGAAGGGCAATACAAGTACCTATGATTCGTGGAACAACAATTCGTTTGATGGGTGAGGTTCCTAGGGCGCGTATGGCATCGATTTGTTGGGTAACTGCCATTGAGCCAATCTCGGAGGCGATGCCCGCTCCCACGCGGCCGGCAATCATGAGGCCTGTGAAAACAGGACCCAGCTCGCGAACAATTGAAACGGAGACAATCCTAGGTACATAAAGAGTTCCGCCAAACTTCTGAAGCCCTAAACCAAATTGCATGGTCATGACCATTCCAATGGCACTCAAGGTAATAATAATGAGCGGCAGTGAGCGGACGCCGATATGATAAATCTGTTCATTGATGAGCGAAAGGTAAAACGGTCGGTGAAGACATTCAGAAATACTTTTCTTAAATAGAATAAAAGTGCCGCCAAAAAACTCAAAAATGCTTAGAAGGTGAGTGCTTGCGGCTGTTGCTAAAATTTGCATCATGGAACTTTGAACTCCTTAACAAAGTTAGCAAAGTCGCTGTAGCCCTTCATGTAAGACGAGAGGCTGCCAATATAACTTAAATTAAAAGTGCAGTTATTTTTTTTGAAAATAATTAATCGTACCTGAATGCCAATGCCGTCGACTTTTCCTAGAATCGTAGACTCCAGAGCTTCTCTCTGATTAAAGGGTATCTTTCTTTGATCAGATATCCTTAGATTTTCAATGCCCTCTATTGATGATTCAAATAGTGATTCGAGCGACTGATCGCCGGAGCCATCACAACTGGACATGAATGAAATCGTGTTACCGGTACTCGGATTCTGCCAAGCACGATCGGCAGAATCCAACTGAAATTCTGCATAGGGATTTTTAGGGGCCGTAAAATCAATTCCCTTGGCTATTTTTTTTTCCGCTTTTGGCGTTGATATTGAAATACAGCCACTTAGACAAAGGCTCAATAGGACTATCGTTGATGCGCATTTTTGTTTCATATCCACTAGTGGCCCATCCTGCTGATAAACTATCGGAAACTTTAAGAAAGAATATAAAAACAACTTCAAAAAAAAGTGTGGCTGGACATTAGTTTGGAAAAACCTTAGGCGTGTCATAGGTTTGTGGTCTTGTGACAATATTTCATCGTCCAGAAAAGTGAGTTTGAATTCAGGAGCCAATAGAAGGCCTTTGAATCACAAATAAATTTGGCATTAAGCGTGCTATGTACTGTTAGAGAGGGAACCCCATCAGAGGTCTAATGAAGAAATACATTGCTTTAGTCTTGCTCCTCTTTTTTTCAGCTCGGCTCTTGGCCAGTGGCCAAGCCTATGGGGAATTCACTCACGAAAGCGATACAGTGCATGTGGAGTTCCTGGGCAAAGGTCAGTGGGATTATGACTTGAGCCGCAAAGTGATAGATGGAGAAGTTAAAGTCGAGCTCACTTTGCCAGAGATGAGTGATGAGGCCATTCGAAAAGCAAAAAACTGGAAGGGTGGGCAGGTAACAAAAGTAACTGTGGGTAAGGCAGGTACTTCAGGAAAAACGCTTCTGACGTTTCACGTCTCTGACAAAAATATACAAGCCTTTGACTATCTAACAGACGATCCACCGCGATTAATTTTAGATTTCTATACGGACGAAGAACCCCAAAAGAAAGCTGCAGAGAAGGTGTCTACGCCCATAACACCCACAAAGGTGGCAACGAAACTACCCGGAAAGAGAAAGCCAGCGGCAACCGAATTCATAAAGGGCAAGTTTAAGGAAGATGCGCTAGCTGAGAAGGAGCTAGAGTTCCGCCATGGAATTTTCGACGGCGGAGACCCTGACTTTACTCGATTCTCTATTAAGGATTACGAAATTCGCGAAGAAGCAAAAATTGCAAGTCAACGAAACATCTATATTAGTTTTCCTCAGTTGAGGGTAGAGAGACCTCACCTTAAAGATCTGCTAAATAGTCCGCCACTTTACGAAGTTGTGCCACAAGAGACGGACGAGAACAAAGTGGCGAGACTTCTCCTCACTCTTTTCAACAAAAAAAGACCAGCAGTGTTCTTAAAAACACTTGAACTATTTAGAAAGCAATTCCCGAAATCAAAATACAGCGAAATTGTCGATTATATGGAAGCCGACGTCTACTATGATCTATGGCAGAAATCCAAGGGTAATCCCGAGTTCGAAAAAGCAGCCACACTTTACCGCGGATTAATCGAGAAATATCCCGATTCGCCACTGGTCGAGCGAACGCTTTTGCTTTTGGGGTATTCTTATCTTGAAAAGGGAGATAGCTTGGGCGCTTTGATGGGCCTTCAGAGATTTCTTCGCTATCGCCCGAGTTCCAAATATTATGACAACGTCAGGCTTACTATTGCAGAGGCCTACTTAACGTTAAAGAAACCCGATGACGCCATTAACGCCTATGAAGAAATCCTGGCTGCTCCTCGGTCCCAAAAGGCCGCCATCGATAGTCAATATTCGATGGGTGATGTCTACTTTAAACAGGCAGACTATTTAAAGACGATTGAAGCTTACAACGTCGCTACAAAAAAATACCCTGAAAGTGCTAAGGATTACCCCAATGCATTTTACAATAAAGCAGAATCGTTATTTTGGCTGGGCCGACATAAAGAAAGTCTCGAGGGATATAGAGATTTTCTACGTAGGTTTCCAGCTCATCAACATTGTGGTTTTGCAATGGCGCGTTTAGGCGAATTGCTTGAGATATTTGGCGCCGATGAAAGGCGCACTTTAGGCGCTTTTCTAGAAGGATACTTTAGATATCGAGGGTCGGAGGGTGCAAAGATTTCCCGCGCACGGATTATTAGTCATCGCATGAAAACAATGAGAGAAAAAGAGTTGGCCTCGGCACTTAAGGAGCTCAACGAAATAAGGGATCAGTCTCAATTAAAGGAGATTAATGAATTCATTACCCTAATGATATCCGATGGATTTTTTGGAAGGGCGGAACACGAAAAGGCGATTGAGCCCCTCATTAAGTTTTACCAAGACAATCCGACATCACCCAACCTAGAAGTTTTTAAAAAACGAATTGTTCGAGCCATTACCGAGAGGACCAAACATTTAGTCGAAACTGGCAACGAGGTATTGGCGTTGAGAGAGTTCGCTACTTATTCAGACTCGTGGCTCAAAGGTGACGATCGTATAGATATTAAATTCCACGTGGCGCGGGCTCACGAAAAATTGTCGGTCGACGATGAGGCACTTTCAATTTATCGGGGAATAGTCAATAAGCTTTACGCAATTAAAGGAACTGACCTCGAAAAAGAAAGAGGCGTTTTTGAATCCGTACCGTCAACAGATTCTGTCAATTTAAGAATAGCCAACGTAGCTGCCAACAAAAAAGATTTTGGCATGGCCTATGACTATATTCAAAAGGTAAAAGGAATTGAAGCGCTCAGTCCTCCTGAAAAAGTGGAACGCACAGAAATAATGGCAAAAATAGCCGAAAGTAAATCGGACTATCATTCAGCGATTGATCAGTATAAAAAACTTATTGACACGTGGAAGGGACAACCACAACAAGTCGCTGGCATCTATCTGAGATTAGCCAAAGCGCAAATTCATGTTAAGAATCTGGCGGCCGCCAGAGATAGTCTCCAAAAGGTAATCAATTTGGCCCAGGATACTCAAGAGGTCGACAAAAAGGTTTTGGCGGATGCCCTTCAAGCTCAAGGCGACACTTTGCTCTCGCTCAAAAAGAATGACGAGGCTCTGACAGTGTACTCCCTGCTCTTAGAGAAGTTTGAAAGTGAGCGATCATTAGAGCCAGTACGTTATCGTCTTGGAAAACTTTTGTTTGATAAAGGTGACCTTAAGGGAGCTGAAAATTATTGGAAGCCATTACAAGAAGATAAAACAAATGTTTGGGGAAAGTTGGCGAAAGAACAGGCCAAAGGCAAAATGTTTGACGACGAATACAATAGATACATAAATCGAATTCCAGCCATGGAGGGTCGAAAAAAACCATGAGAAATATTCTCACCGTTGACCCTCAACTTAAAAAGATTCTCGAAACAGCTGCTAACGTGGCCACAAGTAGGGCTACTGTACTTATCAGCGGTGAGAGCGGCTGTGGCAAAGAATTATTGGCGCGGTATATACACAAAAAGAGCGCTAGGGCCGAGAAACCATTTGTAGCCGTTAACTGTGCTGCCCTGCCAGAAGGATTACTCGAAAGTGAGTTGTTTGGTTTTGAAAAGGGAGCGTTTACAGGCGCCGTGCAAAGAAAAATCGGTAAGTTCGAACTGGCGAGTGGGGGTAGCTTTTTATTAGACGAAATAAGCGAAATGCCCCTGTTGCTTCAGGCCAAAATTTTGAGGGTTATTCAAGAGGGAGAAATTGAACGATTGGGTGGATGCAGTACTGTAAAGGTAGACCTGCGTCTCATCGCTACATCAAACAAGGATTTGAAGTCACTGGTAGAAAAAGGTGACTTTAGAAATGACCTATTCTACCGATTGAATGTCGTTCCATTATTTGTTCCGCCTTTGCGTGAGCGCCTTCATGATGTCGAAATACTTGCTACAAATTTTGTTGAATCCTCCTGCCGCGTAAATCAGAGACCTAGCAAAAAACTGTCTCAGGAAGCCATTGAGAAATTAAAGGGCTGGAGTTGGCCTGGAAATATCCGTGAACTTCAAAATGTTATTGAACGCTCAGTCCTTCTCTGTGCAAGCGTTACTCTTTCTGCTGAAGACATACGAGTGCACGAAGGTAACGAGGTGGTTGAGCGGCCACAAATACGTCCTGGAATTACTTTAGAAGCTGCAGAAAAGTGGTTGATTGAGCAGACTTTAACATTCACCAATCGAAATCGAACTAGGGCCGCAAAAATTTTGGGAATTTCTGTAAGAACGCTACGTAATAAGATTCATGAGTATGGAGGGCTAGATTAGTATGAGTGGCCTATTTGACAATACAATTTCGGCATTAGATAAATCCGTTGACATGAGGCTAGTTAAACAGAATCTCCTCAACAGCAATATCGCTAATGCGGAGACACCGGGATACAAAGCAAAAAAAGTAGATTTCGAGGCGGCCTTAGCAAAGGCTATTGCCACACAAGAAAAATTTGAGAGTTTTAGCGCGCCAACGAGCAATCAAATCGACGCCATTTCGCCTGATGTGTATGACAATCCCGACATCAATCTCACCAATGACGGAAACACAGTGGACCTGGAGCGAGAGATGGCAGCACTTGCAGAGAATACAGTTCTCTACAAGGCAGCGATCCAGCTTATTAATAAAAAGCTCGCAGCCATGAAGTACGCGGCTACTGACGGAGGAAGATAATGGATTTTGTAACCGGGATGAGAGTCACTGGCAGCGGAATGTCAGCTAATCGCATGCGACTCAATACCATTGCCTCAAACCTCGCTAATATAAACACTACCCGAACACCTGAAGGCGGACCCTATCGCCGAAAGGACGTGGTGTTTGAAGCCGTTCAAGATGCGCGTAGCTTTGGTGAAATATTGACCAGTCCCGAAGATGTCGCCACGCAAAGAGTACAGGTGGCAGATGTTCTGGTTGATAGAGGCGCTCCATTGCTAAAATTTGAGCCCAATCACCCCGAGGCTGATGAGAATGGGAACGTAGCCTATCCGAATATTGATTTAATGACCGAGATGACAAATATGATTCAGGCAACTCGTGCCTATGAGGCAAACGTTTCGGCAATGAGCGCGGTAAAAGATATGGCGATAACAAGCCTTGAAATTGGCAGATAGAAATAGATAGAGATAAGGAGAAGCCATGGATGGTTTAAGCATTAGAAATATTTCCAACTCCGTAAATGGAATTGGTGAATTCAACAAGTTGGGTGAGAAAAGCACTTCTATCAAGGGCGGCGGTGGAGCCGATGGCAAAACATTTGCTTCGACACTCAAAGATGCAATGGGACAGGTCAATGAACTTCAGAAAAAAGCCGACGTCGAAATGCAAAAATTGGCAACGGGAAAAGCTGAAAGTATCCCAGACGTTTTGATTGCTGCCGAGAAAGCAGATATCTCACTTAAATTAATGGTCCAGGTTCGAAACAAGATCATCGACGCTTATAACGAAATAATGAAAATGCAGGTATGATTATATTTTGGAGGTAGTGCTTGAAAAATTTTACTTCAAGTCTCGTTGCGCAACTAAGGGATTTTTACAAAAGTCTGACACCTATCAAGCGTATCTCGTTTGTTGGATCATTTGTCATTTTGGGAATAGCCGTTGCGATTATGGCGGGAATGCTCTCGGGCCACGAATATAAGCCGTTATTCAAAAACGTTTCACAAGAGCATTTGCCGATGATAGTGAATTCCCTTCAGCAGAAGAATGTGCCGTTTAAAATGACTGATAACGGCCAAACTATTGCGATTCCGTCAACTCTACTTCACGCAACTCAAATGGCGTTAATGGCGGAGATCGGATCAAAAAATCTAGGTTCGGTGGGACTTGAGTTGTTCGATAAACAAGATTTTGGCACAACCTCCTATGTGCAAAGAATAAATTATCAAAGAGCCCTACAAGGGGAACTGACTCGATCTATCAACACGCTTTCGGCTGTTAAAAAATCAAAAGTAATATTAGCACTGCCTGAAAAGAAAACATTTCTTGAAGAGGGAGGAAGCCCAACAGCCTCGGTAGTTGTGGAGCTCTATCCGGGAAAGATTTTATCTGAAGAGCAAGTTCGAGGTATTTCGAATATTGTTGCAAGTGCGGTTGAAGGATTAGAACCAGGAGCGGTAACCGTAGTGGACTCCTTCGGAAAAATGCTGTCAAAAGCTCATTCAGGTGAAGGGGGAATTACCTCTGAGCTAGTAGATATGCAGCAAAAGATCCAAACCGAAATTGAGAATAAAGTTCAAGAAATACTTGGCAAAGTAGTTGGCGCCGGAAAAGTAATTGCTAAAGCTAATGTGCATCTAAATCCAAACAAAACTAATACTGTTGAAGAAATGTATGACCAAGATCGAAGTGCCGTCAAAAATATTACGACCGAGGAAGAATCGCTCAATGGAGGACGCACTAATCCTGCTGGGGTGCCCGGCGCAAGAGCTAATTTACCGGGAGCGCAGGATCAAGGACAAGTGGGCTTTAATCAAAATCAAAAAAAGGAAATAAAAAATACTAGCTACGAAGTTCCTAAAACGACAAAACAAATTGCTCAGGGAGCCGGCGGCATAGAAAAAATTACTGTTGCGGTTTTGGTCGACGGAGTTATAACCACAGAAAAATTAGAAAGTGGCGACGACAAGGAGACTTGGAAAGCCAGAGATCCCGTCGAGTTGTTGAAATACGAGGAAATCGTTAAGAATGCCATCGGATTTAATACTTCGCGAGGAGACTCTGTTAAAGTTGAAAACTTTCAGTTTACCAAAGAGGATTTTGTAGAAGCGGAAAAACAAATGTCCACTTTAGAAAGAAGAAAGTTACTGGAGTTTGTGCTCCGCTGGATAATGTTGGGCGGCATCGTCATGCTGATGTACTATGTGGTATTACGTCCCTTCATGCGCTGGGTTACAGACAGTTTTCAAGAAAGTGTTGACGACATTTTACCAAAAACCATCGAAGAACTTGAGGACTTACAAACGGTTGATCACACGCTACCGGGCATGAGTTCAGCCTTACCTCAGCTTGAAGAGTCGGTGGATCCTGACAAAGCTGAAAGCGAACTTTTAAAAGAACGTATTATGTCCTACATCGACCGAGATCCAGAAAAATCCGCTAATGCCTTTTCACTCTGGCTTAGCAGGAGGGAATCGTAATGGCTAAGTTAGTTAGAATTGAAGACGTTAAGTTTGAACAACTTCGGGGCTTCGAGAAGGCTGGAATATTAATGAATTATCTGGGCGAGTCCGCAGCAAAAAATCTTTTGAAATTTATTGAAGATGGTGACATTCGAAAGCTAATTAACACTATGAGCCGGTATCGTATAGTGCCTGTCAAGGTGGCAAAGAAGGTATTAGAAGAATTTTATGAAATGGTCAGTGAAACAGATGAATATATTTTTTCGGATAAGACAACTACCAAAGATGTCATAGTTCAGGCCGTGGGTGAAGAGCGTGCGCGCGGCATATTAGGGCACTTAAGCGCATCTTCTCCCGGTCAAAAGCAGCTTGAGAGTCTGGAAACAGTTGACGCAAAATCACTTTCAAACTTTTTAATTAACGAGCATCCACAAACAGTGGCAGTAATTCTATCGCATCTTGAGGCCGAAAAGCGGGGAGAAGTTCTGAAACGATTACCTGAAGCGCTTCAGGCTGAGGTCGTGCTTCGTATGGCTAACTTAGAACATGTCGCGCCAGAAATAATTTCTGAAGTAGATAAAGTGCTCAAAGAAGAGCTGCAGAATGTGGGTTCAATTGAGTCCGCATCTCTTGGGGGCGTTCAGCCAGTGGCGGATATGTTAAACGTCATGGATAAAAACACTGAGCAATCAATTATGGCAAGAATTGAGGAAAAAGACCCGATCCTGGCCGAAGAAATTCGAAAGCTAATGTTTGTGTTCGAAGATATCATTAAGATCGATGACAAGGGCATTCAAGCGCTTCTTAAAGAGGTGGCGAATGATAAGTTGCTGTTGGCACTCAAGACAGCTAACGAGGACATTAAGCTTAAAATATTCAACAACATCTCTCAGCGTGCCGCAAATATGTTGAAGGACGATTTAGGAATGATGGGTCCTGTGCGGGTTTCAGATGTCGAAGGTGCACAGCAAGAAATAGTTAACATAGCTCGACGACTCGAGGGTGAGGGCAAGATCATGATCGCTAGAGGTGGTGCCGAAGATGCCCTCGTCTAAAAATTTCATCAGATCTCAAAATACGCCATCTAAAGTTGTTGATTTTAAGCCTCAGAAGTTTCCTGTCAGGGTGCCCGAGGCGGCTGAGAAGTTTGTAAGGTTTGACTCAGGACCGACCTCTTCTTTTAAGATCAACGAACTTGTTTCCCAACAAATTGGCGTAACTGAAAAAGAACGACAGGTCCTCGAGAAAAAGGTCCAAGACCTGGTGCTCGTCGAAGTTCAAAAAGTTGAAAAAGAGGCTTACCGCGAGGCCTATGACTTGGGTCTAGATGTAGGGCGTAAAGAAGCCTTTGATAAATATATTGAGCAATACAAGAGTCAGTTTACAAGAATCAGTGAGCTAGTCAGTACTCTCTGTGACCTTTCGCAAAAATTAATTTCTAGTAATGAGGGACGAATCGTAGACTTGATTTTTTACATTTCACAACGATTAGCAATGGACCATATTAAAACAGAAAAAGAAGTCATCATCAAAGTACTTAAGTCGGTTTTTGAAAACATTCAAAAGGATGAACACACCACAGTAAAAATTTCGGACTCCGACTTTGAGTTTATCGAAGAAGTTCGCGCCAGAATGGGTGAGGAGTTGAAATTCCTTGAGGGCCACAAACTCGAGGCATCAAAGGAAATAAAAAAGGGCGGTTGTCGAGTTGAAACAAATTATGGAGTTATTGATGCGACGGTCGAAGAGCGCCTGAGTCGAGTTTGGAATGAACTTCAAGAACGTTCGCCGAATGTGGATGACATAGTGAAAAAAGATGGAAATTAATTTCGACATTGATTTTGATAAATATCGCAAAATACTCGAAGTGGTAAGCCTTTCCAAGGATGTTGGAAAAGTTAATCAGGTGACGGGATTTTTGCTAAAGGGCTATCTCCCAGGTGCTAGTCTGGGCGGAGTAGTCGAAATTTATCCGTCCACTAAAGAACATAAATTTCTTGCTGAGGTCGTGGGATTCCAGGATAAGAATGTTTTATTTATGCCGCTTGGTGAAATGCGAGGGGTTGGTCTTGGCTCACAAATTGTTTTAGAAAGACAAACGGCTACCATCGGTGTTGGTCAGGGGCTACTGGGGCGGGTCATTGATGCTCTGGGAAGGCCTATAGATGGTAAAGGCGAAATTTCTTACTCTGATGAGTTTCCTCTGTATCGTAGCTCTACAAATCCGATGATGAGGCCGCCAATTACAGAGGCCCTTGATTTGGGTGTGCGAGCCATCAACGGATTTCTCACCGTGGGCAGTGGACAAAGAATGGGGATTATGGCCGGCTCGGGGGTTGGAAAGTCGGTCTTGCTTGGTATGCTTGCTCGTTCGACTAACGCTGATATTAATATTATCACTCTAATCGGTGAGCGTGGTCGAGAGGTTAGGGAATTTATAGAAAATGACTTAGGCGAAGAGGGACTTAAGCGCTCAGTCATCATTGTCGCTACTAATGATCAGAGTCCACTTTTAAGAATGAGGGGGGCGTTCGTAGGTTGTGCGCTTTCTGAATACTTCTGTCAGTCGGGTAGTAATGTTCTACTAATGATGGACTCAGTGACACGTTTTGCGATGGCTCAGCGGGAAGTTGGACTGAACACAGGCGAACCTCCGGCAACAAAGGGTTATACTCCAAGTGTTTTTTCTCTGCTGCCGAAGCTTTTGGAGCGAGCCGGAAATTTTACAAACGGTAAAAGCATCACCGGAATATATACAGTTTTAGTTGAAGGAGATGACCTTGATGACCCCATTGCCGACTCTGTTCGATCGATTGTTGATGGTCACATTGTCTTAGATCGAACGCTGGCAGAAAAAGGGCATTTTCCGGCAATTGATATTCTGAAAAGCACAAGTCGGTTGCAAAGATTTGTTGTGACTCCAGAGGTTCTAAAGTCTTCTCGAATACTTCGGGAACTGATGGCAATATATAAAGAGGCCGAGGATTTAATTCGAATCGGTGCTTACAAAGTTGGAAGCAACGCCCAAATTGATAAGGCCATTCAGTTGCAGCCGATTATCAATGAGTTCTTACAACAAGAAATTGTAGATAAAACTAAACTTAAAAACACTTTTATAATGATGGATGAGATCATCCAGCAGGTCAGCTAGCATGAAGTTCAAATTCCGACTGGAAAGTATAATGAGGTATCGAAAGAATCTCGAGGAGATGGCCCGAAGAGACTACTATGATGCCAAAGAAACTTCTGACGGCATTCTTAGTCAAATCAACCACCTTTTTGATTCGAATGATACGGTTCGCGAGGTCTCACATCGGGCCTCTGGAGACACCAAGTTTGTGCAGCTACAGCAAATAGCTCATGAATATTTAGAAGGTAATAAAATTAGAATCGAAAGAAAAAAAGTAGAATTTCGTGAGGCCCTATATATTACTGAAAACAAACAGGAGGGCCTTATCGAGGCCGCTAAAGAGGCCAAGATGCTCGAAAAACTGAAGGACCAAAAAAAACAAGAATTTAAAGATCAAGAGCGTAAAAGAGAAAGAAAAGAAACAGACGAAATTATCGTTCAACGTTATGGCAGAGAGAAGGTAAAATGAAAAAACAAGGGGCTTCAACCGGACCTATTTTGGTCGCATTAATTCTAGTCATTGCTGGATGTTATTATTCAATCGAAAATGTAGACCAAGTGGTTAGACTAGTCTCAGGCATTAAGATCACGAATTTCAGCCGGGCCTTCGCCGTAGCTCAGGACGTACCAACGGGGAAAAATAGTGCTGAGACTAACGGTACTAAAGTGGAAAAAAGTTCCACCTCACCGAAGTCGGGACCAGCGGAGGAATCTGCAGCTAAGAAAAACTGGAGCGAAGAAGAAGTCCGTGTTTTCAGTAATTTGCAAAAAAGAAAAAATGAACTGGACCAGAGAGAAATAGAACTCGCAAAGTTGGATGAGGAATTGCAGAAACAGAAGTTGGAGCTGGATGAGAAGTTAAAAGAACTTGAAAAGGTGAGACAAGGAGTCGCGTCGGTGTTGAAAGAAAGAATTAGCGTGGATTCAGAAAAACTTGACCGCCTTGTAGATTTTTACTCGAATATGAAGCCGCAGAATGCGGCAAAAATTTTCGAGGAAGTGGATGAGAGCTTGGCAGTAGAAATATTAGGTCGATTGAAAAAAAAGAATGCGGCTGAGATCATGAACTTGGTTAAGCCGGATAAAGCCCAGAGACTTTCAGAAAAATACACTGGGTACAGAAGGTAAGGGACGAAATTTGTTAAATAGAGTAAGCCTTGGTTCAGTAAATTCAACACCACCGACTAGAGTGGCTCCGCCTCGTGCGAAGGGCCTGGAGGCCAGTCCTTTAGACCAAGGAAATTCTTTCCTAGACGCATTAGATAATAAGCCAATGTTACCCAAAATAATTAAACAGGAACCTAAAATTGATCAGGCTCTCACTCCAAAAATTTTGGACGTCAAACCGAAAGTGGTCGAGGTCAATTCATCCTCCATACCGCAAATGACTCAGAAGATTGAGCTACCTCCAGTAGTGGACATGGAACTGGCACAAGATCAGATGAGCGGTCAGATTAATGGGCTTTTATCCGAACAAGTACAAAACCACTTAATGACAAATTTTTTGACTGAATCGACAACCAAGCTTGATATTAAACCCGAGCAATGGATCAACGCGATGTTAAAGGTAGAGCCTGATCAGCTCTTAGCTCCTTCATCAGAAACCATTGATAAAGTGGTTTCTGACTTAGACATAATGGCGGCCGACTTTCCAAAAGCAAAAAAAATGTATGTGAAGTTAGTAGAAAATATTAAAGAGCTAGATGCACAAGCGCGATCTCAAGATTCCAGCGTCGACATGTTGGCTGCACTTGGTATGGCTCAAATGCCGCCAACCAACCTTACGTTACCTACGCAGGCCAAAGCAAGTTTTCCGCTGTTCGTTGCACCAAAAGGTAACGTTACTCATTCGGCCGTAAAGGCGACGCCCAGTCACGATAGTAACGTCACTCCGTTGGAGCCTGAAGTATCAGATTCCGGAGAAATCACAGGCGCTCGTAAGTCTACCATTGGAGCCGATGGAAAAATTGCAATGGACGGCTTCGAGTCAATAAAAGAAACGCCAACTCAAGTTTTCGAGTCCAAAGAATTTAAAGTGCCTAAAAATCCCCAAAGAACTGCGCAGGTAGATCCCCAGTCAATGGCCTTAGAAAAAACTGCCACTAAAACAGATTTAAACTTAGCCGCAGAACAGATTTTAAGCGTTGAGTCGGCTCAGCCAGTCATCGAAGAAAAACTTCTTAAAGGTATGTCTAAAGTTGGCGGGGAATCAGCGTCTTCGAGTATCAATTCGGAAATTGAAGACAAATCTTTAGTTAAAAATATATTTTCTAAAAATTCTGAACAAAAGTCTATGCAATTTGGCCAGGGCAAAAAAGACTCCTTATCTTTTGTTTCTGAAGAGTCGGTTGAGGGAGCTGATGCGGCTTCGAGTAAGCCAGAGTTTTTTATCGATTCTATGCGCCAGCAGCATACTTCGGGCAATAGTAAATCTGCGATCTCTGTGGCTGGTACTGATTTAAATGTATTTGAAAACCCAGCCGGAGACGCTAACACTCAAGAAATTATTCGGCACGCCCAAATAGCTGTTCGCCAAGGTGGGGGCGAAATGAAGTTTCACTTGAATCCAGAAAATTTGGGCCAAGTGAACATGAGAATGATAGTTCAAAATGGCCAGGTTCAGCTGAGCTTTGATGCTGAGTCACCCGAGGCTAAAAAGATCATTGAGGGCGGACTGGGTGAGCTTCGTAGTTCGTTGGCGATTCACAACCTAAGTTTAGAGAATGTAAAAGTTGATGTTTCAGCTAAAAGTGACAATCAAATGAATAACACAAAAAGTGATGGTGGTGATGCCAACCGTGAGCAAGCTAAAAGTTTTATGGAAAATTTTCGAGACGATAGGAAATCTCAACACAACAACTATATAAAGGACTCCGATATTCGGCAGCGGGCAATGAGTGAGACGAGAGCTAATCGCACTCAAGGGCCCAGGGGGAGTGTATACTCTCAAAGACCGAATAAAGGGAGCTTACACTTGGTAGCATGATATGATAAATAAAACGACTACTAGAAATTTTTCTGAAAAACCTAACGGCGCCTCCTTCAAATCTGATGGCTTAAATAATATGAGCCTTGCTGATAAAAAGAAAGTTTTAGGAGAAGACGGAAATGTTGGCGACGTACTAAATAAGGTGGCGGATCCCAATTGGGTAGATCCCCAAAAGAGAGGGGTGCGGGCGCCCAAAAATGACATGGGTAAAGATGCTTTCATGAAACTAATGCTCGAACAAATGAAACAGCAGGATCCCACCAATCCGTTAAAGTCCCATGAGATGGCCGCGCAATTAGCGCAGTTTACCTCGCTTGAGCAGCTCTCAAATATTAATCAAAACATAGAACAGCTTAGACAGGGTCAGGAACCAAATAATAATTTTCAGGCTCTGAATTTTATCGGCAAAAAGGTGAGTGGTGATGGTTCACGAATCATTCGTGCCGATGGCGATAAGTCTCACGAAATTCGTTTTGATCTAAAGGGCGAGGTTCCTAAAATAAACATTACAATTTCGGATATGAACGGCATTGATCTTAAAAAAATTGAGATTAATGGCCCAAAAAAGGGCGAAAACGAAGTCGTGTGGGATGGTATGGCCGAAAACGGACAGCCGCTGAGATCGGGTGAGTACCGAGTTAAGTTTGATGCCGCTACAGAGAGTGGAAAGAAAATACAAGTTGATACTAAGTTTGAGGGAAAGGTTACAGGAGTTAATTTTACAGGTGATGGCCCGGTGTTAATGGTAGGTAACAAGTCAATTCGCATGACTGAAATAAAAAAGATTGAAGATTCAGAGAATCAAAAAGAGGAATTAAAGATTAACGAGCCAACTCGACAGGATGTCGCGAGCTCTAAAAATAAGAATTCGGCGTCTGTTGTAAAATAGACGTCAGAAGACAGGAGGTCTAATGGGAGTTTTATCATCGTTATATACAGGTGTGTCTGGGCTGGCGGCTCAGGGAGAGGCACTTAACGTCGTTGGCGATAACATCGCGAACTCGAATACTACGGGCTTTAAGGCAAGTCGTGCAGAATTTTCTGACATTATTGCCAAGAGCTTAAAAGGTATTCTTGGCGGAAACCAGATTGGTCGCGGGGTAAAACTAGCCGCCGTTAATCCAATACTTCAACAAGGTAACTTAGATCCGAGTGAAAAGGCAACCGACCTCGCAATCTCGGGTGATGGTTACTTTACTTTACGTGGAAATGACGGAGAGTCATTTACCAGAGATGGTAGCTTCCATTTTGATAAAGAAGGATTTTTGGTTACAAACGACAATCAAAGGATTCAGGGTTATCAAACAGATGAACGTGGTAAAATTATTAATAAGTCTGGTGATATTCGATTTCCCCGAGCATTGATTCCCGCAAAAGGAACGTCAGAGGTCAATATCGAAATGAACTTGGACTCTCGAATCAACAATCCGAAAATTTTTAAAGCTGAAGATCCGTTTGATAGCTCTGACTGGTCAACTGGAGTCGAAGTTTATGATACCCAAGGCAACAAACACTTAATGACCATGTTTTTTAATCGAAGAGGTGAGTCGCGGGTCTGGGACTGGAAAGGTATGGTAGATGGTAAGGAAGTAACTGGTGGCGAAGAAGGAAAACTCGCAAATGTCGCCAGTGGATTTGTTTCTTTTACTGTTGATGGTAAATTAGATGTAGAAGAGATGACTAACTCAGCCTTTAACTTTAAAGGAGGAGCCCTCCAGAATCAAAAGATCAAGATGAATTTTGGTGACTCAATTACGACAGACAAAGGTAAAGGAATCATAGGATCTAAACAGTTTGGTAAAGAATCTGACATGATATCATGGCATCAAGATGGCGCCTCAGCGGGCACTATCACGAACATGTCATTTAGCGATGAGGGTGTTTTGACGGCCATTTATACTAACGGTGAGGCCGCGGATTTAGCGCAAATTATATTGGCTAAGTTTGAAAACTCTGAAGGACTTTACAAAGTGGGTAACAACCGCTTTAAAGAAGCCCGGTCGTCAGGATCGCCCGCCATTGGTAAACCTGGAACGTCAGGTCGCGGTAAAATGTTTGCCAAATCATTAGAGAGATCGACTGTCGATCTTGCTCTAGAGTTTGTGGCACTCATTCAAAACGAGAAGGCCTTCCAAGCAAATGCTAAGATCATCACCACAACGGACGCTTTACTTCAAGAAGTCATAAATTTGAAGCGTAGTTAATATTATCCAATAGACCTTTGACCTGCAGGATGAAAGTCCTGCAGGTTTTCTTTTAAGTCCTGTCAAAAATCTGATTTTTCTTAATCTCCTAATTGTCAAAATTCAGTGGTCAAGCGCCGAAAGTTTATCGCCAATTCCCATTGGATTCAGCCTAGTTAATTTACCGGCCTAGAATCCCACGTTAGTCTATTTGGCATCACTGTTGCTCATGATCTCTGTAGGAACATCTTTGTGTAGAGCTCTAACTTTAGGAGAGTCCAGTATGGCAGAACCGGCAGCAGCACCTCGTGCCCCTGAACCCAGCGCAGGAGGCAAGGGCGGAAAACCCATAGTCATGATTCTTTTGGTCATCATTAATATGGCCGCTGTCGCGGGCGTAGGAGTAATGCTCTATCTCAAAAATCAAAAAGACAAACATGAGCCAACTATCGAAAAAGTAGTGAGCGGAGTTCATGGGGATGACGCTAAGGAAGCAGAGTCCGCTGCCAGAGATGAAGAATTGGTTGGAAAAACGATCCCCATGGAAATGATCCTCGTGAACTTAGCCGGTAGTCGCGGACAAAGTATAGCAAAGGTATCGCTGGAATTTGAAGTTGATAACGAGCCTGTGATTAAAGAAATTGAAAAGCGAAAACCTCAAATTAGGGACGTCTTGATAACACTCTTGTCTAGCAAAAGTTTAAATGAAATTTCGACTGCTGAAGGCAAGGACTCCCTTAGAGAAGAAATCAGAGATACCGTAAATCGGTTTTTGACTAAGGGTAAAATTAAACGTGTTTTATTTACCGACCTAATGATTAGCAAGTAGAAGAGGGGAATAAATGAATCAGGTGCTATCGCAAAGCGAAGTTGATGCACTCTTAGCAGCAGTTTCGGAAGGCGAAGTAGGTTCGAATGGTGATTCTTCAGGCGGTGGGCCTGGCGGCGGCGGCGGAGCCGAAAATGACCAGGTCGTAGTCAGCTATGATTTAACCAGCCAGGACCGAATTATTCGAGGACGTCTGCCTCAGCTCGACGTTATCTACGAAAAGTTTATGAGATCCTTTCGTATCTCACTTTCGTCAGCACTTAGAAAAATTTCCTCTCTTAATCATGCCAGTACCGACTACCTAAAATTTGGTGAATTCATAAATACCCTACCAATGCCCACGTGCATGAGCGTCTTGCGATTTTCTGCATTACGTGGTTCGGCACTTTTTGTTATCGAAAGCAAGCTGGCCTATGCTCTAGTGGACAGTTTTTTTGGTGGTTCGGATCGCCCCTATACTAAGATTGAAGGCAAAGACTTCACGCCCATTGAATTATCAATTGTCCGAAAAGTTGTTGAGCTTGCAATCACAGATTTAGAAAATGCCTGGGCAGCAGTTGAAAAAATTGATTGCAGTTTTGTTAGAACCGAAGTGAACCCTCAGTTCGTGGGAATAGTGCCTCCAACGGACGTTGTGATTGCATCGACATTTGACGTTGAGCTGGAGAATGCTAATGGAACAATTACGTTAGTAATTCCGTACGCGACCATAGAGCCTATTAAACAAAAACTATCGACAGGATTTCAGGTTGAATCAGATCAAACGGACAAAAGATTATGGCAGAGCAGTTTTTCTGAAGCTTTATTAAAAACCGACATGGATATAAAAGTTGATCTCGGTTACACATCGATAAACCTGCAAGATTTAACAGAACTCAAAATAGGCGATGTGATCCCATTGGCCCAAGACGCTAATGGTGAATTGCTAGTTCAAGTAGAAGGCGTTCCAAAGTTCAAAGGTTATTATGGCATCAATCATGGCACAGTTGCCATGCAAATTACTGGATTTTCTCACAAGTGAGGTGTTTAAGTGGCAATAAATCAATTTATTAAAGCAGAAGAAGGCGCAGCAGAAAGTCTCGAGGCTGCGATTGGTGGGGCGGGCGCTCCACCGGCAGATAGCGGCGCGGCTGCCACAGCAGCCGAAAACAAAGATCGAAACCTAAATCTTATTTTGGATATACCTCTGCGTGTAGCTGTGGAGCTAGGTCGAACTAAGATGGTTGTAAGTGATCTGCTTAATTTAGGCCAAGGTAGTGTGATTGAGCTGAGCAAATTAGCTGGTGAACCACTTGAGGTATTAGTTAACGATAAACTAGTTGCTCGGGGCGAGGCTGTGGTAGTGAACGAAAAATTCGGTGTGCGTCTCACTGATATAATTTCGCAAAAAGAACGAGTGGAACAATTAAAATAATTAAAGGGGGCAAAGTGAAGCGGATGAAGAATCTACTCCTTTTGGCAGTAGCCGTTGTCTTTCCGATGGTGACCGAAGGGGCGCGTTTAAATCTAATGGATGTAAAAACCACAAGTTCAGGTGCGGCCTTCATGACCGAACTCAAGTTTGACCAACCGGTTTCGACCGAGTTGGTTACCACGGAGTTCATAAATGAAACAATACAAATCAACATTCCTGATGGCTACATCGCTCAAGGAAAAAGAACGACTCAGGTAAAAGACGATCGAGTAAAATCAGTTTTTACCTATCAGGCTTCAAAGGATTTGCTGCGAACAAGAGTCATACTTAAGTCAAACTTGGCGGCAGATCAGTATCAAGAGACAATAAAAGTTACAGCTGAAGGTGATGTTTTGCGAATTAAAGTAGGAGCCTACCCAGCAAAGAATGAGGCTTCACTTTTGGACTCCAATCCTGTTATTCCCCAAGGACTAAAAAGAGAAATAATGGAAGAAATGGGAATAACACCTAGCGGAGAAGTTTCCCGGGAGGCAATTGCTAAAGCCTCAGCCAGTAGTGCAGTTGCGCTGGCTCCGTCTAAAACAGAAACCACTAAAATTAAACCCATGGAAGAGGAGAAAATTCCTGTGCTAGCTCAGTCAAAAACCAAAACATCAAGTAGTGCGCTCCCAATTAAGAAAATTATTTTTGGCCTCATCGCTTTTGTCGGAATGGCGCTCATTTTTAGCGTCGTCTTAAAAGGTTGGACTAAAATCTCAAAAAAGAGTCTTAAGCACAGTCAGATCAAGGTAATTACTCAACACTATCTAGCTCCGCGAAAGAGCCTGGCTATTATTAGAGTCGCGGGTGAGTCCATTTTAATTGGAATCACTGACCAGAACATAACGCCTATCAAGACACTTTCACTTTTAGAAGACGAACTACCCGAAGAAGTCCCTACAAACTTCGAAAGAACACTACGCCAGGCAGAGCACGAGGAGATACGCGCACTGCCGGAGTCAAAACCTGATAAAATTTCGATTGGCGCTACCGGTCGGGTGGCTTTGAAGGCCTATGATAAAGCCCGAGATGTGCCCGAGGAATTTTCGGTAAAAGGAATTAAAGAATTGGTTCGAGCAAAACTAAAAGGAATGAACACAATATAAAATGAAAAAGAATTCCATTTACTGGTATTTACTTTTTGCATTTGTACTCTGTGGGGGCAGTCTTGCCCATGCTCAGGGGCTTACGCTACCCTCTTTAAATTTGGGATTTAAAAATACAACTAATCCCAACGAGGTTGTAAACACTATTAAAATAATTCTAATACTTACGATTTTGACATTGGCGCCCGCAATATTAATTCTAATGACGAGCTTCACGCGAATTATTATCGTGTTGTCTTTTTTAAGACAGGCAATGGGCACTCAGCAAATGCCACCGAATCAACTATTAGTTGGTCTCGCACTTTTTTTGACATTTTTTATTATGGGGCCGGCGTTTATTGAAATTAACAACAATGCCGTTAGACCTTATCTCGAGGGAAAAATAGGCCAGGACGCGGCGATGGAAAACGCGATGAAGCCACTTCGTGGTTTTATGTTCAATCAAACTCGCGACGCTGATCTTTCTCTGTTTGTTAAATTGTCCAAAATGGAGGCCCCTAAAACGAGGGCCGATGTACCTTCGACAGTTTTAATCCCCGCTTTTGTTATTTCGGAGTTAAAAACTGCTTTTCAAATTGGCTTCATTCTTTTCTTGCCGTTTTTGATTATTGATATGGTAACGGCGAGCGTCTTGATGGCTATCGGTATGATGATGTTGCCACCAGTGGTGGTTTCGCTTCCATTTAAGATTATGCTTTTTGTATTGGTTGATGGTTGGACTCTGTTAGTGGGCTCAATGGTTAAAAGTTTTGGCTGAGGGGAATAATGGGTGAGGATCTAATTTTAAAGTTAGGGCACGAGGCCTTAAAGGTATCAGCGATTTTGGCAGCGCCCTTGCTTCTGGGCGCTCTCGTCACAGGTATTATTATTAGCGTTTTTCAAGCGGTCACTCAAATCAATGAGGCGACACTGACTTTTATTCCTAAACTTTTGGTAATCGCAGTTATTTTGGTGCTGGGTGGACATTGGATGATAGACACAATGTCAGTTTATACAATTAATTTATTTGAGAGTATGGGACAATACGTAAGGAACTAAATGGGTTCATTATACCAATTTGCTGAAACAGAAATGCTTGCATTTATCTTGGTATTCTTACGTGTGGTATCGTTTATGGTAAGCTGGGCAATATTAGGCACGGCTGCCGTTCCAATGCCTGTTAAAATTCTGACCTCTCTTGTAATAACATTCGTGCTTTTTCCCGTTATCGGCTGGAAGCAATTGGGTGTAGATCTGTCTTCGGGCATTGTTATATTTCTAGCCGCTCGTGAAGTGGCCATTGGGCTTACGATAGGTTTTTTTACTGCAATGTTTTTTCAGGGAATTGCCATTGGCGGCCAAATCATAAGTATGAGTATGGGCCTTTCTAGTGCTCAGGTATTCAATCCGACAATGAATGTTGAGGGTAGTGCGGTTGAACAGTTTAAAGTAATGCTCGGGTCACTTTTTTTTCTTTTTATAAATGGACATCATCATTTTCTTTCCGGTTTTGCAGCAAGCTTTAAGTTGGTACCTATAAGTACTGTCGGAATAGATTTCAATGCTTTCGCGGGCATGGGTCCTCTTATTGGTGAAGTTATGGTCATTGGCATAAAGGTGGCAGCCCCAGTAATGATTTCTATATTTTTTGTGAATATTGCAATGGGAATTGTGGGACGAGCAGTTCCACAGATCAATGTGCTAGTGACAAGTTTGCCGGCAAACATACTTGTGGGACTCGCAACACTCATAGTTTCACTGCCGTTATTTAGCTATGAGATGCGAGAAATGTTGGAAAGCATGACGACTCGATTGTTTGAAATGATGAAGAACCTGTGATCAGGGAAGGTATTGGGAATGTCTGAGGTCGATGATTCAGAAAAAACCGAAGAGGCGACGCCACTGAGGCGCGAAGAGTTCCGTAATCGGGGCCAAGTTGCGCAGACTAAGGAGCTTTCGGCCGTATTTATGCTCTTTGGTTTGACTATTCTCTTTTGGTTTTTGGGTCGATTTATGCTGGAGCAGTTTTTTTTATTGTTTACGGAATTATTCGGCGATGGTCTTGTGAGGAGTGTAAAACACGGTTTTGATTACTCCTTAATAAAACTATGTGTCATTAAAGGTTTACTTATTGTCGGCCCAATGCTGGGAATCATTTTTCTGTTAACTGTGGCCTCCTCGGTTGTTCAGGTGGGAATTCTTACAAACGAAGAATTCTTTGAGCTAAAGTGGGAAAGAATAAATCCCATTCAAGGATTCAAACGACTATTTAGTTTGAGATCACTCGTGGAGGGATTTAAATCTCTTTTAAAGGTGACCCTGGTTTGCGGTGTCGCGTATTTGACGTTGAAGCACGAAATTAAGACGATTCCGTTTTTAGTGTCTTATGGTCCCATGGAATTACTTGCCTATGCATCAAGTATTACCTTTAAACTATTGAGCACGATCGGTGTGTTTATGGCCGTGATAGCCGCGATGGACTATTTTTTTCAATATTGGGAACTTGAAAAGTCCATGCGAATGAGCAAACAAGAAATAAAAGAAGAGTTAAAGTCTCGAGAGGGAGACCCAATGATTCGTGCACGTATTCGACGCGTGCAAAGAGAGATGGCGCAAAAGCGAATGATGCAAGAAGTGCCAAAGGCTGATGTCATTGTGACAAACCCAACTCACATTGCTGTGGCAATTAAATATGAGTTACAAAAGATGGCCGCGCCAATTATCGTCGCCATGGGCGCAGGTATCATTGCAGAAAAAATAAAAGAAATCGCCCGCAGTAGTAATGTGCCGATAGTGGAAAACAAACCCTTGGCGCGAACAATATTTAAAAGTTTAAAAGTCGGACAGGTTGTTCCCAGAGAACTCTACAATGCAGTGGCCGAAGTTCTGTCGTACGTATTCAAGTTGAAAAAGAAGAGGTTAACCTAAAATGGAAGCAGTTTTTCAGTTCCTAAAAAAATTCGAGGTGATCTCGCGCAATACTGATCTGATGATGGCAGTTGCTTTTATCGGTATTTTAGGCGTGATGATAATTCCACTTCCACCCTTTATTTTGGATTTTTCTCTAACACTGTCTTTGGCTCTCAGCATACTAACTTTATTGGTTGCACTTTATATTAATAAGGCTCTCGATTTTAGTGTATTTCCGAGCCTCTTGCTTATTACGACCCTACTTCGTCTTTCTCTCAACGTAGCATCGACACGATTGATTTTAAGTCATGGTCATGAAGGTCCAGAGGCTGCTGGACAGGTTATTTCTGCCTTTGGTCATTTTGTGGTCGGAAACAACTACATCATTGGATTTATAGTATTCGTGATATTAGTTATTATTAACTTCATTGTTATCACAAAGGGTTCTGGTCGGATTGCTGAAGTAGCTGCTCGATTTACATTAGATGCTATGCCGGGCAAACAAATGTCTATCGATGCCGATTTAAATGCGGGACTCATTACTGAAGACGAAGCACGGAGGCGGCGAAAAGAAATTGAAGAAGAAGCCGACTTTTATGGATCCATGGATGGTGCTAGTAAATTTGTGCGTGGAGATGCTATCGCCGGAATAATTATTACTATAGTCAACGTGGTCGGCGGTTTACTAATCGGAGTATTACAACGCGATTTAGATTTAGCCACTGCTGCGAAATATTATACCATGTTGTCAATAGGTGATGGTCTGGTAACTCAGATTCCCGCGCTTATTGTTTCGACAGCCGCAGGTATGGTGGTGACTAGAAACGCCAGTGAAAACAACATGGGAAGCGAGGTTTTAAGACAGTTATTTTTGAACCCTCGGGCCGTTTCTACTTCTAGCGGAGTAATGCTGGTTTTAGCTTTAATACCCGGCTTGCCAACTACTCCATTTATGACAATGGCTGCTATTCTTGGCGGTACTTCTTGGGTTCTTACTCGATTTCAGAAAGATGAAAAAGATAAAATTAAACGTGAAGGCGAAGAAAAAGCTCTGCGGCCAACGCAAGAAAAAGTCGAAAGTCTATTGCCTTTGGATCTCATAGAACTCGAGGTCGGCTACGCGCTCATCAATGCTGTAGAGAGTGAACATTCAGGAGATCTCGTGGAGAGGATTGTTAGCATTCGGAAGCAATTCGCGATTGATTTGGGAATTGTGGTGCCCAGCGTGCACATCAGAGACAACCTTCAACTTGACCCTGGTGAGTACCGATTAATGATCAAAGGAAATAAAGTTGCGAGCGGAAAACTGAAGCCAGACCAAATGATGGCGATGGACCCCGGAAACGTTACCGAGCCGGTAGAAGGAATTCCCACAACAGAACCGGCTTTTGGATTAGATGCGCTTTGGATTACCAAGGGTCAAAAGGAGCAGGCAGAAATGGCTGGCTATACGGTCGTTGATATTTCCACCATTATGGCTACTCACTTGACCGAGGTCATACGTGGTCATGCTCATGAACTGCTAGGGCGCCAAGAGGCTCAATCGCTTATTGATAACTTCAAGAAGAGTTATCCAAAAGTCGTCGAGGAACTTATTCCCGACGTTCTCCCATTGGGCGGCGTTGTAAAAGTGCTGCAGAATCTTTTAAAAGAGGGTGTGTCCATTCGTGACATGCTGACTATTTTTGAGACTCTGGCGGATGAGGCTTCGAAGTCCAAGGATCTCGAAGTACTAACTGAATCTGTAAGAAGGGGATTGGCACGATCGATTAGTTCTAAATATATTGATGCTAAGGGGCAATTGAATGTTATCGCACTTGCGCCAAAGGTGGAGTCGTTGATAGCTAACTCTCTTATTCAAACCGATCAAGGCGTCCAACTAGTAATGGATCCTATGACCGCACAAAAGTTAATTGCACAGATATCAAAATCAATTGAACTTCATCCTGAAGTTGCTGGTCTCCCGGTAGTTTTGACGAGTCCCACCTCTCGTCGCCACATTTATAAATTAACATCGAGATTTATTCCTCAGTTGTCGGTATTGTCACATAACGAAATTTCTTCAGACGCAAAAGTGCGTTCTGTCGGTGTCGTGGAGTTAGAAAATGCAGGTTAAAAAGTTTGAAGCTAGTACAATGAAGGAAGCTCTAGAAATGGTAAAGACCCACCTTGGGCCTGATGCCATTATTCTTTCGGCAAAAGGCAATCGGAATAGTTTTGGTCTTGCTGGAAGAGGCAGCGTTGAAGTCACCGCGGCCGTTCCCGAGAATAATTTAAGAAAAAAGCAGCTTGCCGAATCTAAACTCAATGAGTCGGCCAAAAGAAAATTTCAGGCTAGCTCCGCTAAAAAACAAAAAGAACTTATCGATAACGTGTTTGAGGAATTTCAACGCGAAAAAGAATACCTTCGTCCCAAGACCAGTATGTCCTACGTTGATATTCCTGAGGATGAATCACTGAGTCCTACTTCGGTTGGCAGAAACGTAAAGACACTTTTAAAGCATCTGCATTCGGATGATCTCGGCCCACAGATGGGTTCCACCGATAGTGTAAAAGACCAAACTATCCGCAGGCTGCAGGCGGCTAAAATCGCGGCGACTCAAGAATCCCTGAAGAAGCCAGACAACAATATTAAAGAGCTAAATGAAGAGATTTCAAGACTTAAGACAGTCATTGAACAAAGCCAAGGCTCCACAAAAGTTTCCATGTATCCCGGCGCCAATTGGGGCCTGCCTTATGAACTCAGTTATGTTTTTGAGAATCTGACATCTCATGGGATCATTGAGGAATATGCTTTCGAGATGACAGAGATTGTGCAAAAAAATCTCAGTCAACCACAATTAAAGGATCGTGCTCTGACTTTAGGTTGGCTTTATAAATATCTATTAGATCAGATCTCGACGGTTGCAGAACCCGATCAAGGACGCGTGCACATTTTTGTTGGCAACACTGGCGCGGGTAAAACTTCTTCATTGGTCAAGTTTGCTAGCCAGTTGGTGGTTGGAAAAAAGAGGAGTGTCGCAATTCTCACTGCCGACAGTCTTAAAATTGGAGCAGTAGAGCAGCTTCGAATATTTTCAAAAATATTGAATGTACCATTCGCAGTAATTAGATCGGGACAAGACTGGGCCCAATATTTAACCCAATTTAGCAACGTGGATATGATACTTGTGGATTTTCCGGGAATGGCTCTTAAAAATCCACAAGAGTTACAGCTCGCTAAACAGTACCTGCCTCCGCCATCAGTAGTTTCGACCACACACTTTGTGCAGTCATCAGTATATCGTGATAGCGAGGCGTTTGAAGTCGGTAAGCGCTATAGCAGTCTGGGTTTTAACGATGTGATTTTTACTGCTATAGATGAAGCCTGTCATCATGGGATTCTTTATAATTTTCAGAGGCGATTTGCCGTACCACTACATTCCTTCGGTATAGGCCCGCGCATGCCTGAGGATTTTGAGTTAGCAACAAAAGAACGAGTTTTAGATTTAATTTTTAAACTTTCAAAACAGGATTAGGAGTCTCTAAAATATGGCATCTGCGTTTACACAGCCCTTTAAAAGTAGCACCACCAAGACAATTAGCTTTACCTCAGGCAAAGGTGGAGTCGGAAAAACCGTACTCCTTTCAAACATCGCAATTCATATGGCACGACAAGGTAAAAAGATGTTGATTCTAGATGGCGATTTTGCCATGGCAAACGTAGATATTGTATTTGGAGTTCGTGCCAAAGGTACTATTCACGACGTTATATTCGGCAAAAAGTCGGTAGAAGAAATAATGATGGAGGTCCACCCAGGTATTCATCTGATTCCCGGTGGGAGTGGTCTCTATGAGCTACAATATATGAACAAGTTTCAGAAGCGCGCCTTGGTCGATCAGATATCTCGTGTGAATAAAAAATTCGACTTTATGCTGGTTGATACTGCCCCCGGTATTGATGATAACGTTCTGGACCTTAATTCTGCTGCCCAAGAAATCTGCGTGGTAGTTACTCCTGACCCCTCATCTTTGACCGATGCCTATGCTCTTATTAAAGTTCTTAATCAAAGACAAAAAGAGGAGCGCTTCTCAATCATTTGCAATCAAGTGAGTTCAGAGAACGATGGTCTGGCTCTATTTCAAAAATTAAGTGATGTAACGGCAAAGTTTTTAAGTGTTGGACTCGATTATAAAGGCTATATACCCTATGATCCCGATCTCAGTCGAGCCGTGAGAAATCAGCAGCTGTTGTCAGTGTCAAATGTTTTTGCACCTGTCAATCGTCTCATCATGAGACTGGCTGAAAACGTATGTAGGGCCCAGGAACCTAATCAGGCTAAAGGCGGAATCCAGTTCTACTGGGAGCAATTGTTAAATTTAGCATAGGATTCGTTGGCACGAAAAATTATGGACTTTAATTGCGGTTCCCACTTTGATAAACTATATGGAGCCTAGGGGAGTAAATGTCGAATAGCAATTTGCTAAAAAAATATAAAGAAGCACCTAATAAGCTCACACAAGAGCAAAAGGACAAACTCATTTTGGAGTACGCTCCCCTCATTAGGTTTATCGCGCAAAAAATTGCGATTCGACTGCCCTCCAATATTGAGTTGGATGACTTAATTTCAAGTGGAGTTATCGGTCTCATGGATGCGATTGAAAAATATGATCCCACTCGTGATAATAAATTTAAAACTTATGCTGAGTTCAGAGTCCGCGGTTCGATACTTGATGAATTGCGAGCGCAAGACTGGGTGCCTCGATCAGTGCGTGATAAGGCTAAACTTTTAGACCGAACGCTCATTGCACTCGAGACCGAGATCGGTCGGTCGCCGACTGAAGAAGAAGTCGCAGAGAGATTGCAAATGTCGATGAGCCAGTTTTACGATCTTCTCAATGAAGTTCGGCCGGTGAGCATTCTCTCGATCGATGAACAATCGAGCTTTAGTACTGTAGATAAAAAATCAATTCTAAATTTATTAGAAGGTTACAAAACTAGCAACCCTCTTAATGAGTTAAATCTTAAGACTGTTAAAGATGTCGTTGCCAAAGCTATCGAAGACTTGCCCGAGCGACTTCGCTTGGTGCTCTCGCTGTATTATTATGAAGATCTCAATTTAAAAGAGATTGGCCGAGTATTGCGAGTAACAGAGAGCCGTGTTTCTCAGGTTCACGCTCAAGCAATTTCTAGATTACGAGCTAAACTTCAGCAGTATTTTGATAACGCCGAAGTCAGAACAGGCTAACACTGTCCTAATTAGGATAAAACAGTAACACTACAGAATAATTTTTTTCTAAAAGACTTGCCGAATATTTAAATCGAATAGACAGTTTTTTATTTAAATCCTTTTGAACTTCTGACTTAAAGAAGTCCTCAAAATCTACATTTTGTTCGACAAAGAACTTTCTTTGCCAGAAATGATGCGAGCGTATTCCCAAGGGTAAAAAAATACTTGCTCCAATCTTCGGGCCCAAATTGAGATTGAGCTCTCGACCTATGTATTCGGGGGAATATGTTACTTCTGAAGCGGCCAAAAAAAACAAGGCAGGCATCAACGATGAAAGTGAAACATTTACGCCTACACTGGACTCGCCAGCGGTTGCTAGGCAATCAAAACAATTTTGATCTGAAGTTCTCCACATACCAAGTTTTGCCTCCCAAGAGAGTGCCTGTTCAAATCCCAATACCGATTTGAATGACTTAAGATCAAAAAAAGAAAATTCGGTTAAACGAAAACTATGAGTTTTTATATTAGCAGTAAAATCAAAGTTAAACATTGCAAGTCCGATTCCCTCAGGAAATCCGAGCGGAGGATCAATCAGGTCGTGTAAGGCAAAACGGTAACCCAAAGAAACATCTGATGGGCGATGTTCTCGCCAAATATTGCCAACCTGCCAGCGATTAGAGGAATGCGCTAAATGTGGAGCTTCGTTTTCAGGGACTGGGATGATGATTGTAGAGTTATAGTTGCCAATTTTAGAGCGCTCACGCAAAAGTACATGTTTAAATTTTGTAAACTCATTAGAAATTTCGGGCGCCAAATTTGCGGCGTACTCAAAATCCATATAGTCTATAGCCGCGTCAAGCACTCTACCACGAGAACTATTTTGGTCAGGTAGCGAATCAGTAGAGAGATGTTTTACCATTTCTAGAGTAGAAGTGGCTTCGGGTTTTGACAGCTCATAATAACGTGTCAAAAAACGTCTTTGAGCCGAGGGTCGAAATTTCACCTCTTTTAGCATTTCAGGATGATGGAACAGAACTCTGACTGTATCACTGGGAATGGTAGCAAATTGCAGATGTTCGGTGAAGTTTAAATCGGGACGGATGGCTTCGAGCGCCGTCAGCATATGCCACGAACAGTTTTCAAAAAAATAAGTGTAGTCAAACCAGGCGTCGCCAAGTTCCCACAAGTGTTTTACGAAAAACTTTGATTCCTCTTCAGTAAATTTAAATTCATACTCCCATAGGTCGCGTGATTCGAAATCAGAATACTCACGCACTTTGTAGTAAAAAGGCACCAAAGAGAAAACTCCCTTAAAGCCCCCAAAAATACCCTTAATGGTGTAAAGAATGGGGTTATCGGTATCTTGATTAGCGGCAAAGTTAAATCCCATATTTGTTAAGTCAAAATTGGGTCCGTCGTCGTCGCTTTTTCTTTGATTTATACGCACAAATGTATGGCCAAAAAGAGAGCTGGGGCCCCCTGTGTTATAAGAAGAAAAGATAAGTACGATAGACTTGGCTTTGATGCGTTCAAAATATCCTGTAAAAGCGGGGCACCTAACAAGTGGCAGATCAGAAATCCTCAGATTTTTTATGAGCCATGCTGTTCTGGCTGGAAATCGACATTGCGCGTGTTCGTCTAATTTTTGAGGATCCTGCGGAAGGTAAAGTGCTTTAAGTGTAGATCGCAGTTCTGCTTCGGCGTCTTGTTTATTGCCAGAAAGAAAAAAGATTGGACTATCAACTTGGCTCTCTTGTTTTCCAAAAAGAGATGTTTGAAAGTGTAGTAAACGTAACCAGTGCTTACTTTGGGCAAGAGAACTTAATTCCTCGCCAAAAGTCGAGGTGGGGAATATAAAAAAAGGCCATCCAAAGATGGCCCCAATAATAAAATTGAGTATCCTCAGCCTAAATTTGTACAAGAACCCTGAGATACCTTGCTAACGCCGAGAACGTTAAAAATTGATGATTCAATTTCTTTTGTGCTCAGATTGTCGTTCTTAAAAATTTGTTCATAGTTCTTTTTAAGAGTTGACCCCACCTTTTGAGAGTTGCAGCCCAGCATTGCTGATAAGTGGTCTATAGTTTCTCCCTGGCCGCGCGAAATATCGGAAGCTAAAGAGATTCTGTTTACTTCAATAAAGTATCGAATTTGGGCCTCTTCGCTGCTAGCTCCGCTAGCGCCGGGTGCATCAGTGCAGTTAGAAGTGCCGACGGTAATTCCAACCGTTTGAAATCCAGTCGCATTCAATGTTGCTGCTAAAATTTGACTGCCATCAGCACCCATGACAATCGACCCCAAACCACAACCTGCATCACCGTAAGGGCGACTCCATGCAAGAGATCCAAAAACCAATACTGTTAACATAATTATTTTTTTCATATTTATTCTCCCGTATTTGCCGTTTATCCGACGATGTTACAAGTTAAGTTGTCCGAACTTTGATTTTTCAGAGCCTCAAATATAGCTCCGCCAACTTGTTCTGCAGTAACCATTTCGTTGGGGTAAATATTAATGAAGTTTTTTTGTAGAACGGATCCGACTGCCTTACTGTCTGAGCAGTCTAAGATTTTTGATAAGCTTTCAATAGCTTCGCCTTGTCCACGCGAGATTTCACTGGCAAGAGCCACTTTATTTGCCTTAATAAATTCGTAAGCACTGGACTTTCCTCCGCTGCCACAGTTAGAGGTGCCCGTAGTGATGCCAAAAGTCTGGTATCCCGTTCCATTCAATGTCGCGGCCACAACTTGCATAAACCCAGGCTTATCACCAAAAACGATTGAGCCGAGACCACAGCCGGCAGTTCCATAACTGTAACCACCACTACTTGACATAGGGGCCGATTCGGACTTTTCAGTAGTTTCACTCATAGAGTCTTCTGATGGTTTCTTTTTCTTTTTCTTTTTCTTGTTGTTGCCTGGAGCTAAAACGATACCGTCTTCAATATCATCTGACAGCGTAGCGTCTTGCGCGGGGTTAACGATATTTAAGTTTTCCTCGGCAAAAGTGGGGGTTGCTCCCCAAAACATCACCAAAGAAACAACGATGCTAGTTACTTTTATCATACTTTTTTCTCCCTAAAAAATGTTGAGCGTTGTTTTATTAATTGTCTGAAATATCTCAAGATTTTGTCAAGCCATTTAATCCGAAGGGCTGTCCAAGAAACCAGCACAAGGTTTTTATTTTTTTTTAAAAAAACAGAGCTTCTATAATTTTAACAAGAGTTGGCGGGACATCGACCGCATTGGTCGCCATACTCTCGACTTTAGTCCCTATCGTCTCCCATTTTTTTTCACAAACACGCACATGCGTAAAGGCGCAAGTCTAGTCGAGTGTCACCAGCTATCTATTAAGAATTCGTTAATTTTATCCGATAGATAGTGTGATGAACACAAAAGAAAAAATGACCATTAAGAGTCGTTTGCTTTTAATTTTTATTATTTTGAGCGCTGTCGCTTGCGGTAATAAAACAACTGTTAAATACGACAACGCATCGGTTGGTGCGGAGTTGGTGTTGACAACTTTTCAAGGAGCCAATGAATCTGCTTGGAAAAAAGACGCCGCCGGCACAATACATACTAATTCGCGAACAGTGGATTTTACGGGTACTTGTTCGCGCACTATCAAGTCAGTAATCATAAAAATTGATGGGTCCACTTCGGCCACGCCTGTCTGCTCTGCCACAGGAAATTTTTCTTGGAGTAATTCATTTGGAACAGATGTCGCTGTCGTTTTAAGTTTTGTGCCCGTGCTACTGGGCGACGGTCTGCCATCGACCAACGGGACGATAACTAAAAATTTAAGGGTTGATACCGTTGCACCTGCAGCGCCGGTAATAACTACCAATGGTGGCGCCAATATGGTCATAACGGTTGCCAACGTCACTATCAATGGGACGACTTCCTCTGATACCTTTAGTCTCACGACTACAGATAATGGAACTCTGTCTTTTACCGCGGTTTCACAGACCTTTCAATTAGACAGCACATTGACCTCGGGACAAACAAAAATACTTTCTTTTACAGCTCTTGATGTTGCGGGTAATGGTTCAACTGCAGACACTATTCAGGTGGCGTATGAGTCATCTTTTACACTTCAAATTTCAGATACCTCTGGCTCGGGATTGGCGGCGCCAATCACTAATAGCGGCGTGAGGCTTGTTTCTGTTTCTACTTCGCCCTTTTTAACTGCGGCGCCAGTTATTTTTTCGGCGCCAGACGGCCACAAACATTATATTGGAGTCACGAATGTGTCAGCCAATAATCAATAATGTTTGGTTTTTATTTTTCACATTAATCTTAAGTGTAGGCACGGCTTTCGCAGCCCCAAACACCATCAACAAGCGTGTTGCCTATCAAGGTTTTTTGACAAATCCATCAGGAGTTCCCTTTCCCGACGGCACATACGGTATGCGATTTTCGGTGAAACAAGATGGCACGTCCGTTTGGCGAAAAGCCTATGGATCGATTACATTGACCAATGGGATATTTAACGTTTCTTTTACGGGTAACGATGATTCGGCAGTGGCCTTTAATCCTGTTTTATTTTCTTTAGCAAGCGGTGCAGTTTCACTTAACGTGGATGTCGAAATCGATGTCGACAATAATTCGAGCTATGACAATACGTTCACATCTGTGCCTATTTCGGCCGTACCCACTGCTATGGTGGCTGAGCTTTGTAATAATGCCGGCACGGATTCTGTCGCGACAGCGTCGCTTCTAAACGGCGCAGTTACAGCGGCTAAAATGACAGCTGGCGATTTTTCAACAGTCATTAATTCTGGAACATACACAATTAACATTACTGGCAATGTAACTGGCAATGTAACAGGAAATGTAACTGGCAGTGTAACTGGAAATGCCGACACCTCAACAACTTCAGGCACCGTCACTGGCACAGTAGCTGTTGCTAATGGTGGAACGGGCGCGGCTAATGCGACCAATGCCCGCACCAATTTAGTGGCTGCTAAATCGGCTGCGAATTCTGACATTACCTCGCTTACCGGCTTAACTACAGCACTGTCAGTAGGTCAGGGCGGAACGGGCGCAACCACCGCGGGTGGAGCTCTAACAAGTTTAGGTGCTGCGGCCTCGGGAGCGAACTCCGACATTACTTCTTTGTCGGGCTTGTCGACAGCACTGTCGATTGGTCAAGGCGGCACCGGGTCTACTACCCAAAACTTCGTCGATCTATCGTCTGTTCAAGCGACTATTGCGGGCGCCAAAACTTTTACGGCAGCAACAACTTTGTCTGCAGCTGGTACCGCACTCTCAGTAACTAATAATGCGACTGTTGGAGGGACGTTAGCCGTCACGGGTACTGCGACCGTTGGCAAACTCTCATATGGCACTCCCACCAACGCAAATATTGCTGCAAATACCAACTATAACGATGCGGGGGCTCTCGTTTATACTACCGCATTTCATACGCTGACCATGGGAGCGTTTACAGTTGCACTTAGGTGCATAGATTCTACCAATGCAGTGGCCGGCAATATTCTTGTTCTGGTTGCAAATCCCAATTTGGGCGCAACAGTCGCTGGTTTTTTTACCGTAATTCACGCTACGGCATGTACAGGAAATAATAAAACTATCTACACAAATAGTTTGGCGACACTCACCTCAGCAAATGCAGCTTCACCCGCAATAGTTACACTTATATATGATGGAACAAGATGGATAGTTCTGTATTTTAGCATCTAGGTCATAGAGGGCCCAGCAGATTAATTTTTTTCTTATTTTTTTAGTGCTAGAATTATTTAGTCAGCCAAGTTGGGCAGAGTTCAACATTTCAGCTCTAAGTTCCACAGCGCAAATTACAATGGCAGAATTAGGCATAGACGGAAAAGTGGCTTCCGAACCTGGTGTGTCCGTGGGTTTGGGGTACGTATATCGAAAAGGTGGCAAAGGTTCATCAAGTCCAGGAGGTAGCAGAGGCACAGCGGGCAGAGGTCAACAAGGGTTGTTGGCACTTTCTCTGGATTACGCCATGAAAACTCTGACCTTTCTTAACCAGGACACTGGGGAGAGAACAATCGCTCAGCAGCCATCGGCGCTCAACTCAATTGAAGGACGCATTTCAATTAACGACAAGCGATTATACGCCGGTCTTATTATTGCGAGTAAAGACTACAGTTTTGTCGAGAGTATTTCGGTCACTGAAATAAATCTGGCGTTTGCGCCGATTCTTCAGACGGGTGTTGAGTTAGGTGTGAGATTTAATCCCTCAAGAAAGTATGACATTGAGATGGCTTTTTATGGACTTCAAACAGCCGGAAGAAAAGTTGGCCAACTCAAACTGAATTCGGGCGATAGCGTGGGCGCAAAAGTGAGTATGCGATTTTTTGCGCGCCGCTGGTTTGAGTTGATTGGCTCCACCGAAAGAAGCAGTTTCAATTTTACCGACTCAAAGCAAACCTCACTTCAAGCGGGTGTTGGAATAGGTATTAGATTTTAGAAAAAAGCAGAGTGACTTGTCTTTTCGATTCATTTCAATTAAAAAAAACAATGATCAGATCTTTTAAAGAGAATTATGTTAGCAGACCCTCAAATTTACCAATATTTGTCGTGCCCGAAGGGCCCGTTGATTTAGAAATTGGTTGCGGAGTGGGACTTCATCCCATCAAATACGCGCAGCAAAATCCCAATAGATTTTTGATCGCGATCGAGAAAACGCGCAATAAGTACGAAAAATTTCAGCGTCGCTTGGAGCACCATTCGCAAATTAATAATCTGCACGCAGTTCACGCCGATGCTGTGGCCTGGGTGACGCATTTTTTAGTTCCAAACAGTATTTCCAGATGTTTTATTCTCTATCCCAATCCTAATCCAAAAAATCAGGCGCGGCGTTGGATTCGAATGCCGTTTATGGAAAAGCTTTTGGAAGTCATAAAACCCGGCGGAGAAATCATTTTTCGTACTAATGAAAAGCCATATATAGATGAAGTACTATTTGGGGCAGAACATCAATGGAGACTTCATATCCTTACTAATCGGATTATCCCGGGTAATGAAACACCACTGACACATTTCGAGAAGAAATACCTCATGCGTAATGAAGTCTGTTATGAGGCTAGATTTCAGAAGCCTTGAAAAATTTTGAGACATCATCGGGTCCAGAAAAATAGCTGGTAATTTCTTTTTTGTATTTTCCCAATGCATATATTGCATGTATCGTTCAACGTAG
>JAWXAY010000068.1:0-8516 GCA_034439715.1 Pseudomonadota bacterium | reverse complement strand
TTTTGATCAATTCAAGATCACTCATAACCACCTCTGTCGAAGGCGGATTTTATGCGATGTTTTAAGCGGAAGCTAGAACCGCCTCTACGACTTGGTTACAGTACTTCTTGCGAATCGTAAAGAAGAATAAACCACTACCGATTAACTCTTGTATCGAATACCCATGACTTATTGAGTGGCGGATTCGCCACAATTAGTGTGATTTCAATACCTTGAGTTGATCTTGGACCACCGTTTGACCAAACGATTGTGACGGACTGTGATGATTGCGGGGGAAGTTCCCCCGCCGCATGTTACTTTTTGAGTGTTGCTTGAATTCGTTCTTCTTTGCTGGAATCAAAACTGTGCAGAGAATTGAAGCCCCTGCTTTTCTTTTCTGGAAGATAGACTGCGTAGACCTTTGCAGTGACACCCGCTGGAAGGAACGAAGTCGCACCCTTCAGGTTGATTTGAAACTTTTTGTCTAAATTCAAAGTGATTTGATTGCCTTCGGCAAAACCCATTTCTTTTGCACCAGCGAATGGGACATAACTAATAGCAAGTGTTCCCCTGTGCGAAGTTACACCTGTGTACTTCCCATTAAACTCAACGCCGTCGGCCCACAAATAGCCTTGGTTGTCTGAAATAGAAATCCCAGTTCCAGCAACGGGAAGATTGTCTACAGAGATAGGTGTCGAAATCTCTCTCAAAGATGGAACGAAACGAACAATAAAGTTTTGATTTTTGATATTCTTAACCTTCCAGACAATCGGTTCAAGATTTTCCAAAACAAATTCTTTCTTGTCCAAAAGGCCTTTTAACTGTGGATCTGACCTGTTGTCAGAGTCGCTACTGTACTCTTCCATTGAAACTTTAATTGTTCCATCGTCTTCAATTTGCCAATTTTGGCGTATGGCAATCAATCCAGCATCGAACTTGGATGACCAATCTCCCGAAATAGTTCCTTTCTCGGGACTCACTTTCCAATAGTTGGTTCTTTCAGGACCAGAAACAATTTTTTTCCCTGACTGGTCGAGAAGATAGATGTCGGCATTCACCTGCAAGCGATCCCGAATGTCTTGTGGGGACAGTTGTTTGGCTGAAGCAATAGAAGCTGATGCAAGGGCTATGAGTAGGGCGATTTTTTGTAACATGATTTTTTCTCCTGATTAGATGTTATTTCTAATCTAAATTGTCATGAGACCGTTCAAAGGTTGCATCGTCCAAAGAAATTTGTGCAACGATGTGAGATTGCAGAATGGATGAGTTGTTGCTTTTGAAAGCCACAGCACCAATAACAATTCCAACGAACATTGCTGCGACCAACTGAAACGCCCATTTTGTTCTAGATGTAGCATATACTTTTCCACTTTTTCTGTTGTTCATTTGAACGGCTGACTTCCACTTTTGCATTTGCAAGTCATTTGGCGAAGCAGACTTCAAAGGTTTTAATAGCTGATCTAATTCATTGTCTCGACCATCATTATTTTTCATGTCTTGACCTCCATAATTTGCCGAAGCTTTTCCTTTGCGCGATGGATGTGACTCTTCACGGTTCCAACGGGCATATTAAATTTTTCGGCGATTGTCTCGAAAGACGATTCTTCATCTATCATTTGCAAAATCAATTCTTGTTCTATTGGCTTGAGTTGGCTGATAGCCCATCTTAAATGGGCAACCAGATCTGCATGATTTGTGTTATCCACTGAAGGCACATCAAGCTGCGTCTCATCCTCAACCAGATCGAAGTTAGATTTTTTCTTCAAAGCTTCCAAGCGAACGAACTTGGCAATTCCAAAGGCATAATTTTTAATTGCACCTTTTGATGAATCAAATTCACCGTCACGATGTTTCTGGACAAGCCGGATCAGTGTCTCTTGAACAAGATCAGCGGCTGCATGGGCTGGGAAGGAACCCAAAAAAAACCTATAAAGGTCCGGCCCCACGTCTTCTACTACTATTGTCCATCCTGGTTCGATTTCACCCATCAATAATACATTGGTAGCAAATACCGTTAAGGTTGCACAGAACTTCATTTTTTTTGATTAGCCGTCACATTTTGCGTAGTTAGGCTGCTATTTTGGCTTAAAAAGTTCCACGACACGTCCCATGACTTCTTTTGTTGGCAACAGCTTCAATCCTGCGGTTGCGCCTTTGATGTCGATTCCCGCATGACGAATATAAATTGCCATTGTTTCTTGATCCTTCCAGCCGCCCATTGCCATAACTATTGCCGGTGCAACACCATCCTGCATGAGAAGGGTTGCAAAACATGCCCTTAACGTATGGAATTTCACCGACGGAATTCCTATACCCTGACAGAACGTGCGAAGAATTTTTGCCTGATAGCCTTTGTCCCACTCTTTGAAGCGTGGAAGCACCCAATTGCGACCTTCACTTGTTGCCCTTAGTTCTATCAAAAGAGTTTCCAATTCGGAACTCATGTCGATGTGCCGCCACCAACCACCTTTGGTTGTGGGGTTCACTTTTCTTGTTTTTGTGTCATAGGATTTGTGGACATAAATAAGTTTGTTATCGAAATCTATGTCACTCCATTCAAGGGCATGTAGTTCGCCTTGCCGCATTCCTGTGAAAACAGCAACCGCCCAAATTGAATACCACGGATGATTCAGGTCCATTGCGCACTTCAACAGTTTCCGAATTTCATTGGCTGTCAAAATTTCTGGAACTGAGTCTTCTTTTCTTCCAATCAGTGACACACCTTGTGCGGGACTTTGATAGATCCCGCGTACAAGGCGAGTATCTATTGCCCAATTGAAAATACCATTGAATGCGCTACGCATTTTTTGCTGCATACTTCGACTGTGACCATCTTGATCCAGCCGAATATAAAGATCACGAATATCGGCCCGACTAATTTGATTGGCCGGAACCTTCCACCAATCTTTCGTGTGCGTTCTTAGGCCGTGGGTATAGTTTTCGACTGTTGCTATTGTGATTTGACGGCCAACACCACGTCCGTCGATTAGTGCCTGTTCCCACTTGTCCACTGCATAACCCCAAGAACATCCTTCTTGTTCAGATTTTGCAATATCCCTATCAATACTCTGAACCAGTTTTCGTTCCTGATTCCAGGCTTCCTTTTCTGTGAAAAACCATTCCGAATGCTTCCTTGGCCTGATGGTTGGATTCGCCTTGCTGCGCAGCCGGATAACAAGTCTAAAAAGAGGGCGACCTTGATCATCGGTCTTAGCTTCAATCTTTTTCATAGAAAGTCTTAGCCCGACCTGATTCAATCATTCGGTCGATTTCTACTTTCTTGAACAATAGTATTTTCAAGAATCTGTATACTCCCGCGGCAAGATATTACCTACGTCTTACTTTAGTATCGTTAGGCTTATTAAGTCTGCTGCGGGTGGTTTTTCTCTACCTATTTAAAACGGACGCCCCCCTAAATTATAAAGAAGTCGTCACTGCATTTTGGCTGGGGCTACGCTTTGACATTCGAATAGTCTTTTTGCTGGCATTCCCTAATTTGCTACTCGGTATTTGGCGCCCCTCAAATCTACGCTGATCGCAATTTGGCAGAAAATTTTGGCAGGCTTATTGGGTGTTTTCCATTACCTTTATTTTTACTTTTCATATTTTTGATTACGTCTATTTTTCTTACTTAGGCGCTCACCTCAATGCGACGGCCCTACGATTTTTGGTGGATTTATCTATTTCAATGCAAATGCTTTGGCAATCCTATCCCGTGCTGAGAGGATTTTTAGGCGTGTTTCTTTTTGGCTGGATCTATAAAATTATTTACTCCCGCTACATTTTAGTCGCTATCAAAGCCAATGTTGAAAATGTTTCGTTTGAGAGGTCTTTTGCCAATGCAGCTCTTTTGCCTCTGATTCTTTTATTGGGAGTTTGGGGAAAAATCTCCCAATATCCACTACGCTGGAGCGATGCTTATTTTTCAAATCATGCATTGATCACGGCCTTGGCGGTAAACCCAATACATTATTTTTTCGATACTCTAAAATATCGTAAAACAGAGTACAGTCTTGACGTCACCCGAGAGCATTTTCCATTTGTGGCAAAATATTTAGGGATCTCAAATCAAGCTACTATGAACTTCAATAGAGAAGTCAAAACGGATGAGCGCCCCCCTCCTCCAATGAATGTGGTTATTATAGTTTTAGAATCGACAGCTGCTTTCAAAACTGGATATTTTGGCAACCCGCTTGATCCTACACCTGAACTTGACGCCATCGCTAAAAAAGGAATTCTGTTCAAAAATCACTTTGTCCCATCAGAGGCCACTGCCCGCTCAATCTTTGGGTTGCTAACGGGAATTCCCGACGTGAATTCGGACTACACGTCTTCTCGCAACCCGCTCATTGCGAGCCAAAATTTAATTATCAATTCATTTACTGATTATGAAAAATTTTATTTTATTGGTGGCAGCGCCAGTTGGGGAAACATCCGCGGCTTATTGTCCTATAATATTCCCGGTTTAGAAATTATTGAGGAAGGTAAGTTCACCTCAGCTCGTTCAGATGTCTGGGGCATTTCTGACCTCTCCCTTTTTAAGGAAGCTCACAATAAATTAAAAGGCATTAAGGAGAAACCTTTTTTTGCGATTATTCAAACCGCAGGATTTCACCGTCCCTACACAATCCCTACCGACCATTTAAAGTTTCAGGCCAAAACTTTTAATTCACAAAAAGTAAAGGATGCCGGGTTTATTTCCAACGATGAATTCAACTCGCTACATTTTCAAGATTACAGCTTGGGTCATTTTTTCGACCTGGCGACTAAATCTGAATATTTTAAAAATACTTTATTTGTAATAACAGGTGACCATGGTTTGCCAGATAACGCCGCCAAACATTTAAAAAAAGGCGACGTTTACTTTGGACTTACCCGCTGGCATGTTCCGTTGATATTTTATTCTAGTCGTCTCTTTAGCGAACCCAAGGTTATTGATGATATGGCCAGTGAACTTGATATCATGACGACCGTCGCCAGCTTGGCGGGAATTGCCCACACAAATTCGACATTGGGGAGAAATCTTTTTTCAGGAGTTCCCCCGTTTCCGTACGCTTTTCTTTACACCTATTATGATAATCCGCCCGGAACGGGGCTTGTCGACAATCAGTACTACATGAAATGTGACGCCGTAAAGTGTCATGGTTTATTTGATTATACTTCACAGACACCAGAGCAAGATTTAACTCTCACAATGCCCGACAAGGCCCTTGAGATGAAAAACCTAGCGGTTGGCCTTTATGAAACCTCCAAGTATCTGCTCTATCACAATCCCAATCCGCTAGTGAAATAAAGTTACAGCACATTAATCTAGTCGGCAAAAATTTGCATAACACTTGGATCAATTACTTGATTGTTATTAAAAACCAACGAGATCGACAGGTCGCGTATAAGTTCCATTATTTACGCGCTCCCAACACTTAATTTTATTGGACTTGGTAACCACGCAAGCTCTTCCATATTGGGTGTTAGCAACCGCGGCTACGTCTATTGGCAAACCCACGATGTCTATTGGAGAGGTTGTTGAACGCAATGTTATATTATCGGTAATTAGACTAAACCAGCATTTCACAACATTATTTGCAGTGATAGCGCACGCACCACCTGAACCAAGTGCAGTTATTCCTCCTTGGAGATTTTTCAAATCTGCTTTGACGTAGATGTCTCCGATGGAGCAATTTACCGATCCCGCTGTTGTAAGTCCGCAAGTATGTGGATATCCCCCAAGGAATCCTGTTGAAGCCGATACAAAACCCGAGCCGTCAGGAATTCGTACGCTGTTATAACCACGACCGGCATATGTCATGCTGCCATCAGCAGTCAAACCAACAAACCATTCGGGGCCAGGAGTAACAAATTTTATAGATGACGGGAAGTTGGGGAGCTGAGTTGGAATTCCTGAATTCATTCCCCAACATTTTACTACTCCTATGGTCAGAAGTGCGCATGATGAGCCATAGTAGGCATTCACAACAATACTCTTTACGCCCGATTGCAAGCCGACGACATCTATAGCTTGGGTAGAAAGCACAGTTGGCCCCCCAATTTTGCCGCTCCCCAATTGTCCGTATTCATTATCTCCCCAACATTTTACTCCACCACTCTTCGTAAGGACACAGGAGTGGAATTGGCGCGGGTTCTGACTGTCTGAGATAGCTATCGCAACAGCATCTGTTATTCCCGGAACTTCCGTCGCACTTGAAAGAGTAGGAAACATAGTCCAACACTTCACTTTGTTATCGACAGTTACCGCGCATCCTTTAAAACCATCTATACTCATTGTCGCATTTGAGGGGATAAATGATGGCCCGGGTACTAAGGTTATTGCAATACTTACGAGCGAAACATTCGAATCCACCCTTCCATCATTTGCTTTAAAAGAAAATGTATCTGCACCACTATAACCAGCACTAGGGGTATAACGAAGTCTATTGCCGCCAAGATTGACTAAACTGCCGCGCACCGGTTGAATTACGATTGTGTAAGATAATAAATCGCCATCTATATCTTGGGCCAACATTTGAATTTCAACTGGGGTTCCCTGATTTGTCTGGGCACTTGAAGCAAATGTTACTGGCGCATCGTTAACTGTAGCAACATTGATCGTCACTGTTCTTGCGGCAGAATCTACAGTGCCATCGCGCGCGACATATTGAAAACTATCGGCTCCGCTAAAATTTGTAGCGGGAGTATAAGTAAGTGTACCAGCACCAGCAATAAAATTTAAAACCGCACCACGAGTGGGTTGCGTGAGTAAACGATAAGTCAGCGCGCTGCCATCAGGATCAGTGGCTAGTAACTTAATACTCACACTCGCATCCTCATTTGTTGTCGAGGTGATATTTTGTGCGACAGGCGCATCGTTAACTGCTGCGATAGTGATCGTCACTGACTTCGCTGCAGAATCAACACTGCCATCGCGCGCGACATACTGAAAACTGTCGGCACCACTAAAATTTGCCGTAGGAGTGTAAGTAAATGCACCTGTGCCAGCAATAAAATTTGAAACCACCCCACGAGTTGGTTGCGTGAGCAGACGATACACAAGTGCGTCGCCATCGGCATCAGTGGCTAGTAACTTAATGCTAGCGCTCACGTCTTCATTTATTAATGCAGTAATATTTTGAGCGACAGGAGCATCGTTAACATTATTTAAATTTACCGAAACTGTAGCTGTATTTGAAAAATCACTAGCGTCTTTAACTCGAAATGTAAAACTGTCGCTACCCACCGCTCCAGCGTCGGGAACATAAGTATAGGCGCCAGTAACCAAATTCAGATTATTGATTTTACCTTTTTTTGGTATGTCTACAATTGAATACGCTAGCGTATCGCCATCAACATCGCGAGCGCTCAAACTGGCATTGACTGCTACGTCTTGAGCCGTATTTAAATTAGCATTTGTAGCCACCGGCAGATCATTGACAGGTGCAATGATTATCGAAATGGTCGCATCGCTAGATGTTAACTCCCCGTCGTTAACGTTAAAGGTAAAAGAGTCTACGCCATTGGCATCTTTTTGAGGTGTATAAACATAACTTCCATCGAGATTAATAACTACTGAGCCTTTGAGAGCTTGTTGCACAAGTTTAAATGTAAGAGGTGAATTCTCACTGTCAGATCCTGCCAACACTCCTGATTTAATCAAATCTTCTGTAACCGCTACGGCTAGCGAATTTGCTTGAGGGACCTTGTTAATAGGTGGGCCGCTGTTGAGACCACCGTTATCGCTGCTGCTCGCTAATTCCGACGCCTTGTACCCATCGCCACAGTTTTGAAATGAAAACGCGAGACCCGCAGTGAATAAGAGTATTACACTAAGATAGACACTTTTCTTAAATTCTAAATTTGAGACGCATTTAAAAATATTAGTAATCATGTTCTTGTACCTCTTAGATTTGTCTCAATTTGAATCAATCACTGTAGCTTCATGTAATAATATAACTGCAACAGGCAGGCCGAGCCTAAACAAATTTAGTCCAGCAGATAACCTTGAGATGTTCAGACTATTGACAGACATTGTATAGAGTTACACCTGCAGATGTAGTCCCAAATTTTTCTTGTTTTGTTCCACAGAAAAAAACCTTATTACTACAAATAATGTTGTAAAATGCTGGATACCAGAGAACTTTTTTATATTATGCTCTGTTCGATTGATGCCAAAGCAATTAAATAAATTCGCAAAGAACTTATGGGACGCTCGCGAATGCAAAAATATTTGGACGAAAGAATTTTTCACTTTAACGGATTCCAGCTGGACACGTCTCATTTTGAGACAAATTAAGCTAATAAAACCCCTCATTTAGTCGAGACTTCCGCCGATAAGGAGGGGTGAGATTTGTAACCATTTTTTTTCTTATCACACTCTTTTTGGATTTGCCGAGTTTACTCGCCAAAGAAAAAGCTAAAGCCCGAAAGCCGGCAAGCTTTCAATACACTTTCCGATTCGGTATATCCTGGCCAAAAACCCAAAACATATTACTAAAAGCCTTCAGATCTATTTACGAGTCATTGATGGATTCTATATCGCGCAGGCG
>JAWXAY010000067.1:0-61388 GCA_034439715.1 Pseudomonadota bacterium | reverse complement strand
CTCTCTTTTCTCCACTGCGAAGCCCATACCAGTACTAAAATCCAAGTCAGTACAGCGAGATACTCAAAAATACCCGCCGATGTCCCCAATTTATTTAATAGCACTTGTAAAGTATTTGACCCGAAAATTGCCAAATCGTAAATATTATCGACAGTGCAAATAGAAAGCGCGCAAAACTATAAAAACTGAATATCTCAGTAAATTCAAACTCTTACTTTGTCCTCTCCCTCCTACTCTAAATTCACGGCAAAATGGCATATCTTGCATATGTAACTGCAGATAAGTTTACGAGAGGATTTTATGACTATTATAAAACAAGCTTTAACAAGTGTCGTGACCCTAATAATTGCGTCAGTCGCATTAGCTCAAGCGTCGTCCACCAATAGTGTGGACGTAAAGTTAACCCCATTAAAGGTGACCCACGCCGGAATTTTCGCTGCCACTACTTATGGGACAAATGAACAAGACAGCAACGCTTCTCATTTAAGCGTGGGCTTCGGAAATGCCGATTTACATGAGGTCTTAAATCACTTTTCAAATGGCTCAGGAGAAGTTCCTGATTTTATTTACGAAGCCACTTTTAGGTTTTCGATAGTTCCATTTGTTTTAGAAGATAAAACAAAAAAAGAACTTGGTCACAAGCTGGATCACATAATTGCTATCAAAAAACAATCGGCTTTTGCTCAAATGCAGCCGCTCGTGGTAAAAAAAGTAGACTCTGCTATCGCCCCGGTACCAGCTGGGCCAGCGAAAGATCAACTTCGGAGTAAATTGATTGCCGATGGTGAAGCGGCTCTTCGTCAAGAAATTAGTAATCAAGCCGAAGCTATTCGCAGCCAAAAGCAGGCCGAGCTCGATCATCGTGTTGAAGAAATTCGTACCGAAACCATGTACCAAGAGTTCGCAATTGGTTTTAGCAAAGTCATAAAAGATGGACATATTCTAGCTTTCGTAAAAGGTGGAAAATTTAAAATTGAAACCGGACCTGCGCTGGATCGAAACAATCAAAGTGAATTAGAAAGGTACCGAGCTGCTAACAGCTGGGTACAAGAACAAGTCGCAAGTACATTAGCCCTAGATGCCGGAATCATCACTCGCATTGACGAAAATACTTCGGTTCGTTATGACTTATATTTATTTCACGATCGCATACCATTTTTGAGCGGCAAAGAATTTATCGCCACCGCTGCTACTTTGGACCAAGATAAATATGAAAAGCATATGAAATGGGCCAAAATCGATTCTTCTTTACTTCGGGTACTTATCAATAAAAACTTTTCCAAAGATTCTGTTATCCAAGGAGTTCAGGTTTACGGAAGTGTGGGAAGCTACTCAGGTAAGTTTGGCGGCGCCGTTGGTTTAATTGCAAAAATTAATGAGAATAACGAATTAATTTTAGATTATGTGAAAAACGGCTCAGATCTTAAAAATGTCGAAGAGGGAGTAAGCGCTTTTTTAATTCGTCATATCACCGATGGACTTACAGTTTCAGCGGGTTTCGAGCATCTTAATGCAGTTAAAAGGTCACTCGTCTCTGATACTAGCAGTAACGAACAAAATCTTATCGCAGGACTTGCCTATACGTTTATTAACCATAAAATTCTTGGCTTGATGGTAAAATCAACTGTTAAGGGCGAAGTACAATGGAATCTCAACAAAAGTTCGACTCGCAAAGATATTGAGTTTCTGACTAACCTTACTGTTGACGTCTTATGGTAAAAGTTTATTGTTTTTTCGCTATTTCAATCGGTTTGTGGCAGTCACATCTGGCTCAGGCCGAAAATAAAATTGCAGATAGTAGTATTCAAGAAATAGAGTTAAAGCTTTACTATCCCCAAGACTCTCATCAGCTGCCAGATTTATTTTTTGCTCGCATTAAAGGTTTTAACAATAAAACTGTAAGTGCAGAACACAATCTAGAACCCATAATACAAACTCTTAGTGCCGTGAATGATTATTTATCGCAAGCCGAGTTGTGGCAGGACCTGGCAACAAACGATGATCTAGACTGGCAGAAACATCTGCCTGTCATTTTTGAAATAGAGACATCAGCACGTGATATGCTAGCACAAAAACATATAAAAACGGCTGAACGATTGCTTAGGAAAAATAAAACAAGTGTTGCTGACATGAGTTTGGTCCAGGCCTTAAAAACCACGAAATCTAAGGAGCTACGAGATCAGATTGAGAGCCGAATGTCTGATCTTTCTGCGGCGAAAAATATTGAGCCATTTGCTCTTCCGATTATCAATGAATTCACCGATGGCGAAGTAAGCTTGCCCTTTAAATTTTCGCCATTTTCGACAACGGATTCGACTCAACTATATCTGGCTTTATCTTATATAGAGTCAAAAAGGTGGACTGAAGCGAGTGACTTGTTAAGAATATTTAGAAATAAGCCAGCTAGTTTTTTTTATAATAGTTATTTACAGCTGATTTCCCGGCATCCTAATATTTGCGAACTTGATCGCTCTGTTTGCGAGAGTGATCGTTCGGTAGAGGCGCCTTTTGAACTTGGCGGGTTTCAAAAACTGACGGGCAGTCGAGAGTATCTTATAGCCTATCAAAGTTTTTATAAATACCTATGTGGTCTCAGTGAATGTAAGTCTAATCAGCCTTTGCTGTTCGCGCATAGTTCTCGAATGCTAAGGGACGAAACCTTTGTGGAGATGTTGTTTCATTTTGTCACCGCCGTAGACGTTCACGAAGAAACTGGTAAATGGTCAACTACAGAAGAATCTGAACTGCTCAAGGTTTTCACTTTGCTTCATCAGATTTATGTTGTTGGAAGCCGTCCGCCTGAAGGCGCAAGAGCACTACCTATTAGCAATTGGGATCAGATTACATACTGGCACTGCGTACTTTTAGTTAATTTAAACCAACGACCACAAGCGAAAACTATTTTGAATCAAGCGATTAAAAGTGGAGCCGTTCCATCAAAGTGGTTAGAAAGAGCCGGTCAGCTCTAAAGCTCAAGGTTCATTACCTTGAGCTTTGCTGCCTTAGATCAAAAATTATAAAGAATTGAGGCGTTGGCAAAAAGCTGATTGCCGTCGATATCGCCATTAGTAGATGCTCCAGCTAAAGTCGCATCAACTAAAAAATTCGTAAATTTTAAAGTTGCGCCAGCACCTACTGTGGTTGTGTTGGGACTGTGATCATTATCGAGTGCCGTATTCTCCACATGATTTAACAAAACCCTTTGACTGACAGATGCTCGTAGATCCATCCAAGTTGTGGCGGAGCCCTCAAGCCCTACAAACACAGGAATACTTAATTCTTCATCATCAACATTTGTACCTGCCGTTTCTGAATCACCCGTTTTTTGCAAAAGTCCGCCCCCATAAAAAAACATAAGATCATTTTTGGGTTTGTGGATTCTGGCGTAGCTCACTTCGATGACCAAAGCATTCACTTCAGTTTTAGTACCTGTATCGTCAGTCACGTCATAATCAAATTTTGTCAAAGACCCAAATACTTTTGCTACATCATCAATCTGAAAACTGACTCCACCCTTTATATAAACTCCACCTTTGTATTTATCTTCAGCTGTGGCGCTGGCCTTTTCTTCAGCTTCAGCGTTAAGGCCAAGTTGCCCATAGACCTCTAGCTTCTCTCTCAAAATACCGCCGTAGACCTGAAGTTCACTCGACTCCCTACGAGGAAAACCACTGTTAAGCGCATTGCTTGAAGCCGATCCATAGTGCACGCCGATTCCCCAAGGACTATTTTTATTAGAACCATAGATAACATCAATGGTGTTGTTTGGAGTGAGCAGATCGCCTATAGTTGGGCCTGCCTCAGCCAGCACAATCTGATCGAAAACGTAACTGCGTCGCCCCAATTGCAAGCCAATCCGACCGTTGTTAAGATCGTATATCATGCCGCCCTCAGCATTTGGATCTACACCAGTGTTGATATCACCCATCTCAAAGTTAAAGGAATTATTAAGCGTCACTATTTGCGCTGGATTTAGAAATATATTTCGGTTATCACGAACTATAAAGGATCCCTCTGAGTCCTGGCCCAGAGCCATAAGTCTCGCTTTTGATGCGATGGCCGACTCAGTCATCATTACTGCAAGAAAAATCAAAATTATTTTTTTCATTTACACCTCACTGTTGTTTTTTTAAAAAAAATTGAAAGCCGTGTAAGATAACTTCCTAATTCGCAGAGGTGCAAGAGCTTTTTTCATGCGCCCAAAAACAGCGCAAAAAGAAATTCATTTGCTGAAATTACAAACAGATTTAAAATGAGTAGTCGAGGCCGACTAGGTAGCGCGTCGTATTGCTGCTAAGTAGTTCTAATTCGAATTTTCCATCTGACATAAATTTGTCAAACTGGTAGTAACCGACCCGCACTTGCAGGTTTTTAAGCAACATGTAACCAATTTCTGATCCAAAATAAAGTGAAGTCTTAGTTGTTTCTAGAGGGAGTGCGGACGGTGGCGCAGAGTTTTGCCCCTCCTGCACATCGTCGGGCTGAAAAATAAAAAATGCAGTATCGAGTTCAATATTCCAAGATAATTTAGGTGTGAGGCGGGTTGTAACATAAAAATTGTGACCCACAGTAAACATGGGGAGTGGCTCGCCAAGGTGATTGGTTGAGTATTGAGTTGACCAATATCCGACATAAGGTCGCAAGCTAGCGGTGACCATGCTAAATCGCTTATCAAACTCTAAGCGAATCACAGAATTGGCGTTGATGCCATCTGCTTTGGCCACGGGTGACGTGCCAAGCTCTGAGCCAAGTCTCAGCGCCAAATGATACGATTTATCTATGGGTTCTTGAAAATTATAATAGTAATTGAGGCGTGGGTTTAGAATCATTACTTCGCCAGAATTATCTTTGCCTTGTTCGGCAGTGAGAATGTGAGAAACCCGTTGAAACCAACGAAAATGATGTGTGTATGAGGGATGATAGTTAAAATCAAAATAGTAAAATAGGCTTGAGTCCTTCATGTGTTTAGTTTGGGGCGTATACTCGGCCGAAATGCCATTGGGCCATTGATAAGATAAAGGTGCGGGAACGATCTTTTTTTTTGATTTCCTAATAATTTCGTCTTTAGCAAAGGCCTGTGCCGAGACGAAAATTGTTAGTACTGTCAATAACCTATACATAATATCAAAGCCCTCTGTAAGATAAACCGTGTTTACCGGGTTCCCATCTGTAGAATGCGAATTTGAGGCCAAAAACTGGCGAATAGTTAAGGATTGGCAATGATCTTGACAACTTAGCATAAACACCGCTAATCTTTTTTTTATTCAAGGAGAAAAAAATTATGAAACTAATTCTTATTCTTGCATCACTGTTTACAGCTGCACATCTGAACGCGTCTGTCGAAATCCCCAAACAATTAATTCCCACAGATAACCTGATGACAGAAACAAAAATCCAGTTAGGAAAACAACTTTATTTTGACGGAAGACTTTCTAAAAATGGAAACATTTCATGTAACTCCTGCCACAATGTTTTTAAAGGTGGCGATGATGCGACAGCTGTGAGTACCGGTGTCACGGGCAAAAAAGGGGGAAGAAATTCCCCGACGGTTTGGAATGCTGCTTATTACTCGGTGCAATTCTGGGATGGTCGCGCTGCAACTTTAGAGGAGCAGGCCAAGGGACCCATGACTAATCCGGTTGAAATGGCAATGCCAGATCATAATGTCGTTGTAGCTCGACTTAAGCAAATTCCTGGGTACGTAGAGCAGTTCAATAATGTATTTGGAGAAAATTCAGTTACTATAGACAATGTCGCTAAAGCTATTGCTACTTATGAGCGAACATTGATTGCAGTGAACAGCCCCTATGATAAATTTATGGCTGGAAAGAAAGATGCTTTAGGTCCACAGGCACTTCGCGGCCTCGAGTTAGTGAAATCACATGGTTGTGTTTCTTGTCATAGCGGTAATAATTTTGCGGGTCCAGAATTAGCACTAGGAACTGGCTACTATATGAAGTTTCCTACCTTTCCGGGAACTGAGTACGACAAAAAATACGATTTAGTTTCTGACACTGGAAGGCACTCGGTTACTAAAAGCGATGGTGACAAGCACATGTGGCGCGTATCGACATGGCGAAACATTGCTTTGACTAGTCCCTACTTTCATAATGGCAAAGTTAAAACCTTGGAAGAGGCAGTGAAGGTGATGGCTAAAACTCAGTTAAACAAGAGCTTGCCGGCAAATGAAGTTAAGGACATCGTAGCTTTTTTAACAAGCTTAACGGGAGATTTTCCAAAACAAACGCAGCCAAAACTTCCGCCAAGCCCCAAAGGTTTTACGTTAAATTAAAGTTTGCGCTTAGTTTGGTTACGGAAATATCCGCTCGATTTTGACGGGGGGCATGCCGTGAATGGCGATGACTTCCTCGAGATTTCCGTTGTAGGATTCTTTACGTAGCTGCTCTCTTAAGTCCGAAATTTTGAATTCCCCTCTTTTGAAGCCTGCGTTGGCCTCAAGATTGACAATGACTCGATTAGTTTGTCGCTTGGTATGGTCGGATGACACTGAAATATAAGCATGTAGATTAAGATCGAACGTAAAATCACTCTTTTATTGTAACTTTTATGTTGGTGCTATGCATACCGGACTCGACCTTCTGCAGGGGAGATTTGCCCCGATGCGCGTGCCAATGCTCCTGTGCACTCCCACGAGTTCAGCATGAAACTTGCTACATCAGTTGAGGCATGGGGGATTTATGAAAAATAGCGTTAAGAATTATACGTCAAAGGATTTGATCACGGCCCTATGGAGCGAAACGTTAGACTCTGCTTATCAAAAAATGGGAAGAGCCCACATCAGACATCTGCCAGTTATTAACGATGATGGTGAGGTAGTTGGTATTATCTCAGATCGAGATTTTCAAAGGGCCATCTGGGTCCAAAGTGATGATCGGATTCCTAAGGCAAGGTTTGATGTGGCGGCAAATGTTAAAGATTATATGACGACTCCAGTAGAATCCGTACCAAGCGATGCCAAACTCAGTGATGTGGCCCGAAGAATGGTGATCGAAAAAATTTCTGCTTTTCTAGTGACTAAAAACGAGAATATCATTGGCATTATTACCCATGAAGATTTATTACGAGCGCTGGTTCACTTGCTAGAGACGAGGACGGATAGAGACGACAGCGTTAAGCTAAGTGTATCAGATTTAACCTATAACTCGCCCGTCGGCCATATTGTAAACTCATTAAACTTTGCAGGAATTTAGTCCGATAGAATATTGATGATTTTTGAACCAATGATACTGTTAATGATTGGTATTGTAGCTGGCGTCATTTGCTCTGCGGCTATTTACACTGTTTTATATCTTAGAAATAAAAAATACCGGTTGCCCCATCCTGGGTTTCTGAAAGATCTAGAGCAAGTACAAAAAACTTTCTTGGTTGAGAATTCTCATAGTCCCCTGACTCGTTTGCAAGGAATCATAGGCCTTAGTGAGCTCTATAAATCTGATAGCGAAAATAAAGAAATTAGAGAGGCATTTCAGCTGATTTTTAAATCGGGACTACACCTTCATCAGTTTCTTCAAGAAAGTCTTTTTTTAAACAGCAATGCCGATTTAAAGAAGAGTCTCACCTCACCCCCAAAAAAAAGAAGTCCAGATGTGCCCATACTTATAGCTGAGGATAATGAGATGGTGGGTGAAATCGTCAAAGGCATGTTGAACCGAATGGGTCTTACCTGCCATTGGGTAAAAAACGGTCGCGAGGCCGTTGAGGCAGTAGAAAAAAATGACTACTCTCTGATCCTAATGGATATTATGATGCCAGGTATGGACGGTCTACAGGCCACTTTGCGAATTCGAGAAATGTCAGAAGCTAAAAGAACTACGCCCATAGTCGCCGTGACTGCGAATGCCAAGCGGGGCGATAAGGAGAAATGTTTTGCTGCCGGGATGGATGCCTATGTATGCAAACCCCTCGTTTTTGAAAATATTAAAAATATTTTAGAAACCTATCTAGATTTTGAAGCAGCCTTAAAAGTCAAAAAGGCAATCTAACTTGAGTTTGTTCTTAGCCTTAATATTAGCAATAGCTTTTGGCTCACCTTCCGAAGTGGTTTCAAAAATAGGATTTGGCTCTTGTATGCATCAAGACGATCCTCAAGTATTTTGGCAAGTAATCAGCAAAAAGAAGCCTGACTTTTTTATTCTGTTGGGAGATAATATTTATGCAAAAAGTATCTCCGAGAAGAAAATGGCCTATAGTAAATTAGATTCCAAATCCACTTTTTCGGATTTTCGAAAAAGTGTTCCCATTTATGCTATTTGGGACGATAACGACTATGGAACCTCAGATTCTGGAGCCGAATTTCCTTTTAAAAAGGAGTCTAAAGAATTATTTTTAGATTTTTTTAAGGTGCCAAAGAACTCTGTTCGTTGGGGTCGCGACGGAATTTATGACGCCGTCACTTTTGGTCCTAAAACCAAGAAAGTTCAACTCCTACTTTTAGACACCCGCACTTTTCGCAGCCAACCACAAAAATCATACGACTTGAACCCGATTAAAAGATATGTGCCCAATAATGACCCGAAGACTTCAATGTTAGGCGAGGCACAGTGGCAATGGCTTGAGGAAAAGCTCAAAGAGCCGGCAAATATTAGAATTATAGCTTCAGGATTACAAATACTACCGACCCAACATCAATTTGAAAGTTGGAATAATTTTCCGCATGAAAGAAAAAAGATGATTGAGCTCATCAACAAAACAAATGCTAGTGGCGTGATTTTGCTCAGTGGAGATCGTCATAAGGCATCTATTATGAAAATTTCAGAGGGCGTCAAATATCCTGTTTATGAAGTAACTTCCAGTGGACTCACCCAAACTAGGCCAAGAAAAGGTGAGGATGAACCTGACACATTTAGAGTAGGCTCGATTTACTACGGCCCAAACTTTGGTTTTATCAATATTGACTGGGAAAAGGCGACACTTGAGTTACAGATCCTCAGCGAGTCTGGCGAATCTCAGCTCCATCAACTTCTTAATATAAATGATCTTACACGATTAAGATGACTCATAATGAGAAAAATCCAGAAAAATTATAAGTCTGAAGCAGTCTGCATTATAATGGAATATTAGGAGGACAGATTTGAGGTTACTGCTTGTTCCACTAGTATTGATAGTTGTCTTCCAAAATTGTGGTGGCAATGAGTTTGATGTGTCCTTGTTGCCTAGTCGTCCTTACTTCACAAGCGAATTGATTGATGTTGAGGAAATTACTTTTGTCGAAGGCGGATCTGAAGTCGTAGTGATTAAGCCAAAGTTTGAACTTTCTCGTACCTATTACTTCACTTGGGAAATTATTCCACAGGGTCAAGCGAACCTTGCCGATATATCGCCCCAAAAAGGCCAAATCGAATTGGGTCCGGGTTTGAATTCGTTTGAATTACCCATTGCCTCAGTAGAAAATTCAGCGGCTGATGGTACACGACGATTTATTATCGAATTTACCCTAGTTTCGGGTGACAATTCCTTTAAAACTTCAGCCGAGATTTTTTTGACCGATAATGATTAAACCATTGCCCCATCTTTTAGTCGAATGACTTTTGTAAACCGAGACGCAAACTGTAGATTATGGGTTACGACAATTAGGGTAATTCCAAGGCGTACTTTAAGATTAAAAAACAAATCTTCTATGATTTTTCCGTTTTGAGTGTCAAGGTTGCCGGTTGGTTCATCAGCCAGCAAAACCTCTGGTTTTCTAACCAAGGCTCTGGCAATTGCCACGCGTTGCTGTTCTCCGCCACTCAATTCAGATGGGTAATGAGTTAAACGACTTGTTAGGCCTAAGGAAAATAAAAGTTCTTCGGCTTTCTGTTTGGCTTCGCGACGCGACAGTCCTCCAATCAAACAGGGCATCATGACATTCTCAAGTGCTGTGAATTCGCCCAAAAGGTGATGAAACTGAAATACGAAACCCATTTTTTCGTTTCTCAACTTTGCCAATTCTTCGTCCGAGAAATCTTGAAGGTTCTTATCATTAAAAAAAATATTGCCAGTGGTAGGTCGGTCAAGGGCCCCCAAGAGATGAAGCAGCGTGCTTTTACCGGCTCCCGAAGAGCCCACGATTCCAACGGCATCACCTTTAAATAATTGGAGGTCTATGTTTTTTAACACCTGCAGAGAACCTGCTGGTTGGCTGTAGGCCTTACATAGTTTTTCTGTTTTTAGGAGAGCAGGAATCGATTTATTCATACCTCAAACCTTCCGTAGGATTTAGATTCGAGCCTCTTAGGGCCGGAAGTAGCGTAGCTAAAAAGCAAACTAAAAAGGTCGCCAAAAAAATCGCCGACAAATCGGTCATACGAAATTCAGGAACAAGGCCTTCGACTTTATAGACATCTGGAGGTAAAAGCATCCACTTATTTTCTAACCATTGAAAACCTTTGGCCAGAAGAAATCCCAAAAAAAGACCACATGTGCCGCCGATAAAGCCCAAAACCAAACCCTGCCAGGCGAATACCCGAATAACAAACCTGCGAGGGGCACCTATAGCCTTTAATAAGGCGATGTCAGAATAGCGATTGATGACTTTGACATATAGTGTGCTGGCAACATTAAATGCCGCTGCTATTACCATCACTAAAACTACCAAGAAAATAACTATTTTTTCAATCGCCAGTGCGCTCAAAAGATTCTGATTTATTTCATACCAAGTTCTTGTCCAATAGGGATATCCCCCTAAATATTCTAAAATTCTATTGGCTAAATTGGGTGCATCATTGGCATTTTTCAGTTGTAATCTCAATCCCGTTACGTTGTTTCCCGTTCCCGAAAGTTCTTGAGTTTCTTTGAGGCTTGAAACGACAATGCGTTCATTATATTCGTGTTTACCTAAATCCAAAATCCCAACCACTTTATACTTTTTTAGTTTTGGCGAAAATTTTTTGCTATGTGTTTTAGAGGGGTTTGGCAAAATGAGTTTAATAAATTCTCCCACATCGACATTCAGGGTGCGCGCCAGCCCCTTGCCGATCATGACCGGCCGTACATTATTCCTATCCTCGAGTAGGAACTCACCTCGAATTGTTCGTTTTTTAATTTTTAACACGCGTTCATAAGTTAATGGATCAAGTCCTTCAATTCTAACTCCAGAAATCTTACCGCCGTAAGCAGCGACGGCTTCGAGCGACACGAAGGGAGAGTAATTCTTAACTTCAGGAAATTTTTTATGGATATCAGAATACAAGTCCTCGTAGGTTTTTATATCGCTTCCCTTTTTAATAAGTACAATGTGGCCGGCAACATCTATTATGGCATTTTTAAGTGTTGTCTCAAATCCGCTGAAGACACTCATCGCAACGACCAAACACCCCACACCTAAGCAGAGGCCAAAAATGGCGAGCATTGTAGTTAAATCACCGAAAGTTTTTTTAATTCCTAAAAGTCTGACACTCATCCAAAGCGAAAGCATATCAAGTGACTTTCGATGTTATATGCATTTTTAAAAAGGCCTCAATAAACAATTCAATATCTCCGTCCATGACCGATTCAATTTGACTCGTCTCTTGCAAGGTTCGGTGATCTTTGACCATTTGATAGGGCTGAAAGACATAGGAGCGAATTTGGCTGCCCCACTCATTGGCTTTTTTAGTGGACTCCTGTTCTTCTTTTAATCTATTGCGTTCCTTTACTTCGCGCTCATATAGCGCGGCTTTTAGCATTTTCATGGCGGTATCGCGATTGGCGTGTTGTGAGCGCTGACTTTGGCATTGAACAATAATCCCAGTGGGCATATGAGTCATGCGAATGGCAGAGTCTGTTTTATTCACATGTTGTCCGCCGGCGCCACTGGCGCGGTAAGTATCAACTTTAATGTCGTCGGTTTTAATTTCAATTTTGATTTCATCGTCCACCTCAGCCCATGCAAAGACAGAGGCAAAACTGGTGTGGCGGCGGGCATTACTATCAAAAGGACTGATGCGCACGAGTCGATGCACGCCATTCTCAGCCTTCAAATGTCCATAAGCATATAGCCCTGTAATAAGAAGCGTCGCCGATTTAATACCAGCCCCTTCACCTTCGCTCATCTCTAGAATCTCAGATTTATACCCCTTATGGTTGCAGTACTTTGTGTACATGCGAAGTAGCATGCTGGCCCAGTCGCAAGCCTCAGTGCCGCCGGCGCCGGAGTTAATTGTCAAAAAAGTTGAGTTGGCATCTAACTCACCGCTGAGGAGCTTCTGTACTTCGAGGTTGTGCACTTTTTTTTGAAGGACAAATGCTTCGGCCTTTACATCTTCAAAACTTTTCTCATCATTTTCTTCTTGAATCATATCTAGTAGAGACAAGTTATCATCAACTCCTACATCCAGCTCACGCCAAGAAGAAATAATTTTCTCGAGATCGCTTTTCTCTTTGCTTATCTTTTGAAATCGTTTTTGATCTTGCCACACTTCGGGTTGAAGGCTTGCGGCAGCGAGCTCTTCTAGACGCGTTTCTTTTGTAGGGAGGTCAAAGATACCTCCTCAGATCTTTCGATCTTTGTTTGAGGTCTATTAGCATGTTGCGAATATCACTGAGTTCGGTGCTTAAGCTCATAAGAATTTTTAACAGTTTATTAAGAGGGATACAAGCGGTTAAAGATACCGTCCTGGATTTTAAACATTTTTTTGGCTTCGTGCCCACCTTTTTCGTGATTGTACCCCAAAAGGTGAAGAATGCCATGAAGGATGAGGTAATTAAGTTCTACCTGAACAGAATGTTTATTGAGTTTTGCTTGAGACCTTACCTTTTGTAGGCATATGGCCAATTCTCCCAGATGATCGGGGAGAGTAGATTCAAAGCTTAAAATGTCAGTTACTTTGTTTTTTTTTCTATAAGTTTTATTGAGACGAGTGATCATGTCCGATCCCACAATGGCGATCGTCAATTCAAATTTTTTAATTTTAGGTATTTCCTTTTCGACTCTTTTTACCCAGCGTCGGATAAAGTTTAAGTTCATTTTCGATTTGGTCTTATTGATGAGGCTGAGCCTCATGCCGTGCCGGGACCTTTGGCGCCCGGAAAGCGAAGAAGTTTTTCGGGAGCTAAAGAAGCTCCACCGCCGGCGCTTTTGGGATAATCAATTCTTTGGTGATGAATTCCTAACAGTGTACGAATAAAACTCTGTTCTATTGTTGAGAGATCTTTGAGAGTCAGATTGCACTCCTCAAGTTGACCTTCCATAAATTTTCTTTGAATAATATTTTTTACAATATTTTGTAGACGAACAGGTGTCGGTTCATCGAGAGATCTGGCTGCAGCCTCAATGCTGTCAGCTAACATGATAAGAGCGGCTTCTTTAAATTGAGGTTTGGGACCAGGGTAACGAAATTCAGCTTCGGGGATTTCTTCTTGATCTTCATCCAGCGATTCGATTGCTTTATTATAAAAATAAGCGATCAAGGTATTTCCGTGATGTTGCAATATGCCGTCGATAATCGGGGCGCCCAGGCGATACTGGATGCCAAGTTCCACACCATCTTTCACGTGCGAGATGAGTACAGTTTTACTCATAAAAGGCGAAATGTGATCATGGGGATTCACACCCACTCTTTGATTTTCAATAAAATAACTAGAATGAGCAATCTTGCCAATATCATGATAGTAGGCCATTACTTTCGCGAGTAGGGGGTTGGCGCCAATTTTTTCACTTGCTGCCTCGACCATACTACCGACGACGAGTGAATGATGATAGGTACCTGGGGCTTTAACGACCATTTCTTTAAGAAGTGGATGATTGAGATTACTAAGCTCCATTAGCTTTACATCCGTGGTAAAACCCAGCGCAGTTTCAAGCAACGGGATAAGCATCATGCTTATCATGGCAGAAAATATTCCTGATAAAAATCCCCCAAGCACTATCCACTGAACGTCCGTGACGGATTTTGTTTCAGTCACGCTAGTGGCATAGGTCAAAAAGGCCGCAATGAGAGCCCCGACAATTCCCGTGCGTAATCCGGCCCAGTAGATATCGTTCCTTTGACTACATTTAAAAGTACCTCGTGCTGCCACTATTCCTGTGATGAGACTATAAATCAAAAATTGAAAAGAGCTGTCTACGAGATAGCTCAAGGCGACCGAAAGGAAGAGAGTGAATAGCCAAAGAATTTCACCATAGGTCACGAGTAAACTTATTAGCATGGGTCCTGCAGCAATGGGTGCCAAATACATAAAGGCGGCGTTCGGGATGTCAATCCCCAAGAGAGCGTTCGTTGAACCATCTGTCATGAACCAGAATAACTTACAAATGGTTACCATTAGAATTGTGACAATAGAAATTGCGACCACTTCTTTCGGCTGAATGCGAACCTTATTGACAGTAAAACGCCTCGTATAGGAGAGACTAGCGAGGATAAGGGTAGTTAAGAGCAGGGCCAAATTTAAAGCGACAAAATCTTTTCGTTGTTCTGAGTTATAGTTATTTATTTTCTCGATTATTGCAATTTGCATGGGTTCAATGATTGAGCCCTCCGCCACTAGAACCTGATTTTTTTTAATCGAAATCATGAATGGCGAAACAGCATCACGTGCTTTGACTCTGCGTTCGCTGGTTTCTTGTTTATTGAGCGTCAAGTTAGGACGGAGTAGGGAGTAGGAAAACTGCTTTATTAAAGTGTGTTCGTGCGAAGGGTAGCGGTAAATCCCAGAAATTCCCTCAATGCTAAAGCGCTCACGAGATGTGAGATCAAATATGGTATCCATGCTTGTGGGGTATTCGTCATTTTCTTTGAGACCTTTTTTTACGAGCTTTATGACTATTTTATCCTGTTCAGGCCGAAGTATTTTTTGTGGGGAATCCATAATTCGATACTCACACCACTTTTCTATGATGCGAACTATGAGGTCTTCTAAATCCAAATTAAATCGATTCGAAGCTAGCCATTCAAATTCTCTGTTGGGTATTTCAAGTTCCAATATTTTTTCAAACTCAGGTTTAAGCTTCAGCATTTCAGCAACAAACTCGCTACTTTTTTTAGCGGCTTTTACCTGCTCCGCGTGAGTACGCATGGCCTGAAAGGCATTGTAAACGTTATTTGAAATGAGGCTAAACACATCCAAATCATAGTCAAAAACGGGGGGGACAGATTGTTCTGAGGCTAGGCGTTTGCTTTCAGTGGCGATGTCATCGACCACTTCAACGCTAATTGGTGACTTGATATCACGGCGAGCAATCTCTCCTACTCGACCAGAATAAATTGTGTTAAAAGAAAAAAAGACAGTATAGGAGAGAATTAGGCAGCCAATAAAAATGAGTGAAATTTTGCGAATATTTAAGCGCTGTTCTAAAAAATTGCCAATTTTACCAAAATAGGTTTTTTCAAAATTAAAAGAATCAACCCACTCCAAAAACTTTTGCGAAGGATCGACCCAATTGGTACGTGTTGGTGGCTGTTTTTTTTTGGGCTTGATCGGATTATTCATCTGTTGTTTTTCTTATACCCCATTAGATATCGACATTTAATCGCTAAATCCCAAAGAATCTAAAATATTTAGGTCCTTTTCTGGAAGAAGGTAGAAATCCTTTGATAATGCATTGCATTTTGGTTACGACTGGACCATCAGATGGAAAAACCCCCAAAGAATTTGCGTGAGTTTGACGCGCTATTAAATGTGGTAAAGGCGTTACGTGGTCCTGAGGGCTGTCCCTGGGACAAAGAACAAACGCCAGAGACGCTGGCCCCTTATGCTTTAGAGGAGGCCTATGAGCTTGCCGAGGCCATTGAAGAAGGGGATCCCGAAAAGATTAAAGAAGAATTAGGCGATGTCCTATTGCAAGTAATTTTACATGCTCACATTGCGCAACAAGAAAATAAATTCAGTATTAGTGATGTGATTGAGGGCATTTGCTCTAAGCTCGTACGTCGCCATCCTCATGTATTTGCCGAAGTCAAAGTTAAGGACTCCACGGAAGTTCTTAAAAATTGGGAAGAAATTAAATCGCAAGAAAAAAGCGCTAGGTACAGAGATAGATTTTCTATTCCGGTGCATTTACCAGCCTTGCAACGATCAGGAAAAATGGGCGACAAAACCAATAAACTCAATTTTGATTGGAACAATGCGCTCCATGTTTTTGAAAAAGTGGAAGAAGAATTTATAGAACTTAAAGAGGCGCTGGGCCTAAAGCGAAAACATAAAAAAAATCAAAAAAAATCAAAAATGAAATTGTCCCATGTCAAAGAGGAGTTGGGAGATTTATTGTTTTCTCTGGCCCAACTAGCTCGACATCTTAAATCAGAGCCCGAGCAAATTTTGAGAGATGCCAATCGCAAATTTGAGAAACGCTTTTTCAAAATGAAAAAAATGGCAGAAAAAAACGGCAAAAAGCTAACCAATTATTCTACCACAGAGCTAGAAAAATATTGGCAACAGGTTAAACGCAGATAAATTTTTCCTTAGGATTGTGACCACTGCTGTTGTTTACGGAACTTTGCATTGAATATATTATCTCTGGCGATAGCGGCTAGAGTAAAACTTTTCCTGAGCTCAGTGCTTTTTCGTATCTCTATTTGCTTTGCTGAGCCTTTCAAAATTTTTTCCCAAATAACCTGTGAAAATGGCACTCGCTCCCTAGGCCTAATGGCATAAACTAGTTCGCAGTTCATAGCCTCAACGCATCTCTTGAGTGAATTTAGCGATATCGTGCCCAGCTCCTCATTTTTTTCAAACTTCCTGTAGGCAGCTCTAGAAATTTCCAGTCTATTAGCCATTCTTCCCGTAGATAAAAACAAGGCCTTGCGTGCCTTTTCGAGCCAACCTAATGGCAAAGTATCACACTGGATTTTTTCATCAAGAAAGGCCTCAATTTGCTGGTCGGCCTTCTCATGTAGGTAATCTCGTGACCAGTGCGCGTATGCCAACCGAATTTCTTTAGGAGTTAATGGTGTCATGGCCATGGACCTTAATCGCCCTATCTAAAACAAGTGAACCTATAATAGTACTTGTTTGAGAGTGGTCGTTGAGGGGTCACCGAGTAGCCTGACAGCTAAGTTTGGGGGGGCGTTGGTTTTTTGCCTTTGCTCTCGTTCTTTTTTTTGTGGCGAGCAGCATTGAGCTGTATTCATTTTGGAGTAGGTCTCTTTTGCCACTGACGTATGTCAGGGGCTCACCGACCGAGGCGCCTTTTAAGTTTTTGAAAAACCAGGCTGTAAACGACTTTAGCCTCTTGAATTTTAAATAAATTGGCCAGCATAAAATAAACGACTGAAGCCAATGCAATAATGGCACTCAACAAAACTATTCGAGACAGTAAAAAAAGGCCATATTGGTTATAAAACGGCAGGCAAATCGAAATGGCATAGGCCATTCCGGCGGCGCACACAGAATATTTTAAAACTGATGCTAAGAGCTCTCGAGATTTTAGTGAGCCAATCATAAATAAATGGGCCAAATAGAGCATTAGGAAATTTGCAAAGGCAGCGGAGACAGACGAAAGGGCAAGTCCAACAATGCCATATTCCTTCATGAAGAGCGGTGCAAGAAATACATGAACACAAAGGGCGAGTAGCGAACTAAGTGCTGGCAGCCACGTGTTTTTAACTGCATAAAAGCACGGTGCGAGAATTCTAACTCCACTGGCGGCCAACACTAAAAAGGCGCTTGCACGCAAGACGGCCGCCAAGACTTCGGTATCAGCTGATTTAAATTGTCCACGCTCAAACAGTACTTGCGTGATGGGCTGAGCTAAAAAATAGACTCCGACGGAGCTGGGAATGCTCACGAAAAATATAAGTTTGAGATGATAGCTTGAAAGTTCTAACATTTTATCTTTATGACCACTGGACCAGAGCTGAGTCAGAGTTGGCAATAGCGCCGTACCAAGACTGACCGCAAACAAAGAGAGCGGAAGCTCCATCACACGGTCAGCATAGTAAAAATACGAATGTGTGCCTTGCGCCAAAAAGCTCGCATAATAAGTGCTTACGAGGCCCGTGAGCGGCACGATACTCATGCCAAGCATTGAGGGCACCATTCCTCTAAATACATCTCGCATCTCTTGCGAAGAAAAATTAAAATTTAGTTTTGGGAGTAGCCCATATTTTTTGATCGATGGAATAAGAATTCCCATCTGTAGCAAGCCGCCGACCAATACGGCCCATGATTGTACGTAGGCCTTAGTATTAAGATCTCCCCAGGGAGAGATAGCGCCAATAATGAGAGCGATATTCAGCAGACACGGGGCAAAGGCCGCCAGTGTGAATTTCTTAAAGCTATTAAGAATAGCCATGAAAAGCGCGTAGAAACTCATGAGTGCAATAAATGGAAACATGATTCGGGCCATGACCACAGTCAGCTCTATTTTACCTTCAATCGAAGAGTACCCAGGGCCACTTACCAAAAATCCAACAATAGGGTCCATCCAATAAATGCAAACACCCGTTAAAACCGTTACGACTAAAAGCAAAAATGTGGCGACACTAGAGACGAGTTCTTGGGATTTTTTTTCCGAGTGAGGAGATCCATCGCTTTGGAGACCTACAAAAACCGGAATAAAGCTTGAGGACATCGAGCCCTCACCCAAAATTCGACGAAAAAGGTTGGGAAGTCTAAAGCCGACCACCCAGGCATCGGTAATAATTTTAGGAAAGTAGGCAGCAAATGCTAAATCACGAACAAGACCCAACACTCGGCTGGCCAGAGTACCGATAGCCATAAAAAAGGCGCTTTTTACAATGTTGGGAGAATCGCTGTTTCTCATGTTGCGTGACCACTCCAACTATGGTATTTGACTTGGTCTTTAGAGCCTAATTGGGAGGATTTCAAATGGCAACTCATAAGTCAGCAGAAAAAAGAGCAAGACAGTCAGTACGTCGTAACAAGCGTAATACCGGAATCGAGAGCGCCTTAAGAACAGTAGAGAGAAAGGTTCGTTCGGCTGTTGGAGATAAAAAAGTTGATGAAGCAAAAGAAGTACTTAAAGCTTTTATGTCCAAAGCCATGAAAGCTAGCAAAAGTGGCGTTATTCACTTTCGCACTGCTTCTCGGCGTGTGGCACGGCTATCCAGTTTAGTTTCTAAAATGGGTTGATCAGGAGCCGACATTTTGTATTTTTCAAAATCAAGTTCATCGGGGCGCTTTTCGGCAACATACGCTCTGATGAGACGTCGATGTTGAAAGGTAACCTTATTAAATTGAAAGCCGATAAAAGTTCCCGGCAGATCGAAGACGTTTTTAGTCCACCGAGCTTCGGCTCGAATGATAATCATTCCACCTTCGGGCAAATAAAAATTTAACAATACGGATGAGTCAACGGGATATTGCTGTGCGGATGACCTAGCCATTATGCCACCTTCGCTAATCTCCACGATGTCGTTAACACAATAGCCCGACTCTGAAAGAATTCCCACGGGTCTTTGATACAACCTTCGCGGTAAACGCTTAACGTCTGGATTAGTCACGGTAAGTTCTCATGTTGCTCTATCGGCGTGATTACGACTTAACGTGAGACAATGATAATATGAAATGTTCAAGGACTAAAGACGGTGAGAGAGGAGAGGATTTAAGACTTTTATCTGTGTTCGCTAGCTGCAACAGTATTCCGGCCAATGAGGACTGATCCCATTTTTGACTTTGCTCCCAATATTTTTTAAAAAAGAAAGGGGGTAGTGCCAGTCGCTCCATGAGCGCTTTGTGTTCTAAGCCAAGACGCTTTCCCTCAGTAATTGTTAATAAAATTCTGAAATGGCGGGCAATCAGACTAATAATAGCGACAGAGTTTAGCCCCTGTTCTAAAAGCTTTTTTAACAAAGCGAGAGCTTGAGTGGTTGAGCGAGTCGCCAAATGATCGCTCAATGCAAAAACATTTTCATCTTTTCCACGAAAGGAAAACTTTAAAATATCTGCTTCTTCAAGTTGTGTACGACCACCCAATCCTAAGCTAATTTTTTTGACCTCGTTATTGATCATCATCAGATCAGAGCCCACCGTTGACAGGAGTAGCAAAGCCTCGCGGGAACCGATCTGTAGTTTCTGTTGTTGGGCCAAATACTGTACCCATTGCGGTAAATCTCGTTCGTAGGGAGGGCGAAACTCGACAGCCTGACAGAGTTTTTCAATTTTTTTATAGGATTTAGTGCGCTTATCAACTTGGTCTGAGATGAGAACGAGTGTCACCGAAGGGTCTTTATGCGCAATAGCCTCGCTCAATATTTCAAAATCCTTATCGCGAAACCGTTCGCATTCTTTTACCACGACAAGTTTAAAGTCTGAAAAAAAAGGTAGTGAGGTAATGGCTTCTCTCACATGGTCCGAGTCACACTCGCTTCCATAGTAAATTTCGTAGTTGAGGTTTTCACTTAAAGTGGGATGAGGCGTGCCAAATAGCTTTTGGCAGATTCTTTCAATGCCATCTTGGATTAAATACAACTCCGCACCGAAAAGCCAAAAAGTGCCACCGCGGGCTTCCTTTTCAAGGCGCTGGTAAAAATCATTCGTTGAGCTAGCAGCCACTTTAAAAATTCTCCGTCATACGGTCGATGGCCTCAGACATCATGTCGTTTGCCATAAGAGCGATGGTTTGGTGTCGAGCCGAGTGGTTGTAAATGGGATCGACTGAGTTTATTCCGGCCGATCCTACCTTGGGGGCGCTGTAGGATTTTTCTCCACGAATGGATCCCGTCCACAAAACCTTTTGGTCGAGATTGCGGCGCGCGCTGACAACAGTCTCGATTAATATTCGATACTCTGTAGTTAATACCGTTCTGTCGGGTAAAGTCTGAATGGCGCTTTTTGAAGCCATCTGGCTGCGCTCAAATTTGAGTGATCGAATAGTACCTTCTAAAGTAATCTGGGAATCATTTTTAGGGGTTACTTTTGCAATTTTTGAGCGTTGCACTTCTTTGACCATGGCATTGGTAAAAGAGACTTCTATCCCTGGCTCACTGGTTACGTTGTCAAATATAGAAACATGAATTCGGTCGTAGCCACCAGGAATTTGGCGTTTGGAGGATGCCAAATGATAAGCGCATGAGCTTAGAAAAGGGGCAGTTATTAATATTAACCTTAAGGTTTTTACCACCGATTCAAAATAGCGATGCCGCTTCACATAATCAAGGAAATCTACATCTTACTTGGTTGAAGTTTCTACCAATATTTTTTATGACAGATGGGGAGGATAGTTTGTCTGTCTTAAGTTCGCATGAACTAAAAATAGTTAAAGAACGCACGCATTTATTAACACCCGGGCCGGTGTCATGCCATCCCGACGTTTTAAAGGCGCTGAGTCGGCCCATGGTCCATCATTTGAGTTTGGAATTCAAAGCCTGTTTATCAGCGGTGCTGTCAAAACTAAAAACTTTGTTTGCGACCAAAAATCATGTGTATTTACACGCATCCACCGGCAGTGGATCTATGGAGTCAGCCTTAGTCAATACCTTATCCTCAGGTGAAAATGTCCTTTCAATTGTTTCTGGAAAGTTTGGCGAACGTTGGGCCGATATGGCGCAAAATTTTGGTTTAAATGTGGATCGCATAAATGTCTCCTGGGGTGACGTGGGTTCTCCTAATGACCTCGAGAAAAAATTGAAATCTAAAAAATATGCCGCTGTTCTTACCCAAGCATGTGAAAGCAGCACGGCCGTTCTTCATCCAATAAAAGAGTACGGGAAAATCTGCCAAAACTTTGAGTCGTTACTTATGGTTGATGGAATTTCGAGTGTGGGGGCCTTTCCGCTGCCAATGGATGAGTGGGGCATTGACGTTTTAGTAGCCGGATCACAAAAAGCTCTGATGTTACCGGCTGGCCTTTCAATGATAAGTCTTTCTGAAAAAGCTCAGCAAAAAGCTTCTGCTTCTAAACTCCCTAAGTTTTACTGGGACCTCAAAGAAGAACAAAAAAATAATGATAAGGGTCGGAATCATTTTAGCTCATCAGTATCGCTTGTTCGAGCCTTAGATGTGGCCCTAGATGTTCTACTAAATAAAGGTCTGGATCTGCATTTCAAGGCGGTGGCGTCAAAAGCCAATGCAACCAAATTGGCCCTACGGGAATTTGGCTTGAAGCTCTTCTCTCGAGTGCCTAGTCCCTCGCTTACTGCTTTTAATATGCCGAATGGCCTGTTGAGTGAATTAGTGATGCAGAAATTAGAAAAAAACCATCATATATTTTTGTCCGGTGGCCAGGAACATTTGGCTGGCAAGATTCTTCGTATTGGACACATGGGTTATATCGAAAATATTGACATGCTTTATTGTCTTGAAAAACTCTTTGAAACATTTTTGGAGTTGCGGCCCGATGAATTTACCGAAACCCAAATGAACCAGGCGCTCTCGAAGGCGAAAGAGCAGTTATGTTAAGAATATTAATAACTGATCGATTTTCTATTAATGCACGTTCCCGCTTAAAAACTGAAAAAGACATTAGTGTTGAAACATTGTCTCAGCATGACGAAATCAACAACTTAGATTTACTTCCCTTTGACGTCATGATTATTCGCAGTCGCACTTTTGTGGACCAGAGACTACTAGAGCGTGCTAAAAACTTAAAAATGATTGTGACAACGACGAGTGGCTTTGACCATATCGATTTGAAATTAATTACCCAAAAGAAAATAAAAACATTTTATACGCCCGAATCCAATACAGAGAGTGCTGCCGAACTAACTTGGGCGCTTATCTTGGCCTGTAGCCGAAGGCTCAACCAGGCTGAGGGGCAGGTCAGAAAAGGTGTGTGGCAACGAGAGTCCATCATGGGCTTTGAGCTCCACAAAAAGACATTAGGAATTATTGGCTTAGGCCGAGTTGGCTCTCGGGTGGCTAAAATAGCCCACGCCTTTGATATGAATTTGATAGGGTTTGATCCCTTTGTGGAGCCCGAGGTTTTTACGAATCTCAATTGCCGAAGGGCCGGATGGGATGAGGTTCTACGTGAGTGCGATATTTTAACCTTACATGTACCTCTGACCGAAAAAACCAAACATTTTCTTAACCAGGCGACCCTTGAAAGTATTAATCGGGGCATTGTGATTATTAATACCTCGCGTGGAAAGGTTTTAAATGAGCAGGATATTTTGAAAGCCTTGAGGCAAAAAAAGATCAGCTATTTAGGACTTGATGTTTTTGAAAAAGAGCCGCTGCCAAAGGGATCAGCTCTACTTGAAGAACCTAACGTGATATTGACTCCTCATATTGGAGCTAATACCTCGGAGGCCTTTGAGCGCAGTTCACACGCGGCAGTTGATAAGGTGCTGGCGTTTCGAGACGGTGGATTGATTCAACATGAATTAACGGAGAGGGACATATGTCAGCAGTAATTGTAGTGGGGTCGCAGTGGGGCGACGAGGGTAAAGGTAAAGTTATTGATTTTTTTTCGGCACAAGCGGATTTTGTGGTTCGGTATCAAGGGGGCGCCAATGCGGGTCACACTATAGTGGTAGATGGCAAAAAAACAGTTTTACACTTGGTGCCTTCCGGAATCCTCCATCCCAAAACAAAGTGCATTATTGCCAATGGCGTTGTGCTTGACGTAAATAGTTTTGCCGAAGAAGTAAGGGCGCTTAAATTGACCGGCTATCTCAAAGACTCGACTCAGCTTATGGTATCTGATGCCGTTAGCGTAATTCTGCCCTATCACCGACAACTTGATCAGGCGCGCGAGAAAGCCTTGGGAGCCGACAAAATTGGAACCACGGGGCGCGGGATTGGACCGGCGTATGAAGAGCGAGCGGGACGAAAAGCGATTCTTTTTGGCGATATTTTTGACGACGAAAGGCTCAAAGAAAAGTTGCAGTCGACACTCCAAGAAAAAAACTTTTTGCTTGAGAAATTTTACGGTGAAAAACCCATAGAAATTGACGAGATAATAAGAAACATTAAAGTATTACGTGAAGAACTTAAGCCCTTCCGAACGGCCGACACGAGTCTCGTGATTCATCAGGCGCTCAAAGCGGGTAAGAAAGTATTATTTGAGGGCGCGCAAGGGACGTTGCTTGATTTATTTCATGGCACTTATCCCTTCGTGACAAGCTCGTCAACGATCGCTGGCTCGGCCTGCATTGGTTCAGGTGTCGGTCCCTGTGAAATTGATAAAGTAATAGGAATTACAAAGGCGTACGCCACACGCGTGGGTGAGGGGCCCTTTCCGACGGAATTATTTAATCAAACGGGAGATCTTTTACAACATAAGGGCAATGAGTTTGGTGCCACCACAGGCCGCAAAAGAAGATGCGGGTGGTTGGATTTAGTGGCGTTACGCTACGCCATTCGAATTAACGGGATCACCCATTTGGCGATGATGAAATTAGATGTACTTAGTGGCATGGATGAAGTGGGCGTTTGTGTGGCGTATGAACTAAATGGCGAAGTTATTCGAGAAATGCCCACAAGTTATGCACTGCTTTCGAAGGTAAAGCCCGTTATCAAAATGCTTTCGGGGTGGACGGATGAACTCGAAAAGATAACTGACATTAAAGATTTACCTATGAACTCGCGCCGATATATGGACTTTATTAATGCCGAGACAGGTTTACCGATTGATATGATTTCAGTCGGCCCGGGACGTGAGCAGACACTTTGGGCTAAACCATTATTTTCGTAAGTAGTGAAATCTCATCAGCAATAAGGTTGACATAATGCGGGAATCCTTTAAAAATCGGTCGTTAATTTTGTAAATCTTTGGGGGCCGGTAGCTCAGTTGGTAGAGCACATCCCTTTTAAGGATGGGGTCCTTGGTTCGAGTCCAAGCCGGCTCACCATTTTTTTACAAAATTTAAGTATTTTTGCTACTGTATTTTCTTGTGCGTCCCTATCGTCTAGAGGCCTAGGACAATACCCTTTCACGGTATGGACCCGGGTTCGAATCCCGGTGGGGACGCCAATCTTCTCTCTGTAACTTCAAATATTTGCGAGCAAAAACCTTGTCCGATTTGGACAAGGCAGACAAGGCTGGGCTTTAGCCATGCTTACGAAATTTAGCGGCTCGTTTTTCAATTTTTCGAAGTTCAGATGTCTTTTCAAATTTTCCGTTCGGATAAAGAAAAACCATCGGGTGAACTAATAGCCACAAAAAAAGGTGGTACCGATGTTCTCGGTAGTCTTTCGGAATACGAACTCTTTTTTAATAAGCGGGCAAATTACTTGGCATTAAAGAATGCAAAGGGAAGAGAATTTGTTTGCTCTGATGATCCCGATGACTCAAACATTCGCTAGCGAATTGAAAAACACCTCCCGAAAATCGCGATATGGTACGCCTGGAGAAACAATTCGGGCGCGTAAATTAGATGAAAACTATCATTTCGAGTCCCGCGCTCCAACCAAATCCGTTTGGATAGTTTGATTGGAACTGAATAAATCATTTGATTAACGATCATTAGCGGCAACCATTAAATCGGTAATTGTATATTAGCGTACCACCCTCGTTGTTTATGAGAGTATTCACAGTGATCATCTCACCGAATCGATCTACCCAATTATGATTAAAGAATTCTGTGGGTCGGCTCGAGCCATGCTCAAGTTTTAGAATCGGAAGGACATAAGTCTCACCATTACTGTACGTGCGCCCACCCGTACCGGCGTTCCGATTAAAATGCGCGATTCGATTCCTACCGTGTATCACGAGTTGGTATGGACTTGAACCTCCATCTACCCGATCAAAAACGACTGCGCCATCTTCACAGCGGAATAGTAGCTTGTATCGCTGAGTTTCACTAGCCCGGGTACCACCAGACATTCCCGCTGCCATTAATATAAAAATAATTAATGTGTTTTTAACTTGTTTTAGCATTTCCATATTTCCTCCTTCGTTAGTTTTAACTCAAAAATGATTAACTCACTTCGTACCTACAAAAAAAGTCCTAGTGGAAGTCACGAGGACCGGGTTTTTCATTACTGACAATTTTTAAAGACATAGTCGCCAAGGTAAATGCTGGGCACATTAAAGTTTCTGTCTTCATGTCGAAAGAACTGAACACGCAATACTCCGTTAATAGGTCCCGAAGTATAAACTCCAAGTCTAATAACAGGCCTGACTTGAGATTCGAAGGAACCTGTTTCTTCCATTCGCACTGAGGGGCGAAGGGCAAAATTGCCTTCGCCATTAGTAACCTCACGACTTAAATTTACGATAAATTTGTCTCCAAAAGAAAACAAATTTCGCGCCCTAAAATGGTTACGATCAAGACCGTCAAGAGAGCGTGCTTCAAGCTCACGTAGGTAGCCATGGTCACCCGCGATTCCTGAACCTTGTAAGACCATTTGAAAGGTCGAGGCACCAGCGTCTCCGTCTCTCACAACTTTTTCGATCAAGAGGGATTGTCCGTTCACATTACAAGCCACTACCTTTTCATAACGGGTACCAGCCTTTGCCGTAAAAGACGCCAAGAGAGCCGACGCTACCGATAACCTAACTACTGATAAGCTAAAACTTCGAAAATTCATATTTACTCCTATGTTGATGTTTATTTGAACCGTCATTTGAGCGATTCATGTAGGGTTTGAAACCCGGTGAGTCTCCCCACCAGATTTTCGTGTCACCTGAATTATTGGCAAGACTGAAAATACCAATTAGCGATTTCAAACTCAAAGCCCGGGACTACACGACCTTGACATCCACCTGTTGAAGGAGAAACAAACCCTTCGCAATGACCTTGTCTAAAGCCATATCCAGCAACTCTTAAACCTTTGCCATCGCGTTGGAATCTTAGAGTCGGGCGACTGCCTAAACCGTCTCCAGCATCTACACTTGAAATTTGCTCTTTATTAAAAACGCCAAGGTAAAACGGATAGCCTGGCAGGTTTCCAGGATCTTGCTGGCTTCCTTTTACAATGTGGTTTCGACCACGAATGATGATTTCGCTTGGAGGATCGCATTTTAACTGATTTCCTTGTTGCTTACAGTTTAGCGGCACAAGACTTCGATCAAAAATCCCACTTTCGTAAAGAAACTGAACAATTTTGGGATTGCGAATGACTAATTGAATATTTTTACGTTCTGACAGATCGACATCGACAACTGCGGCTCCATCGTCACAGACGAGTGCCGTTTGGTAGTTTTCAGCCCATGCTGCAATTTGAAAAATGCTCACCAGTGTAAGAACTAAGACTTTTGATTTCATGAATACCTCCTTAAGGTTTTTTTAGTTAAATGTTATTACGACCTCTGTCGAGTGAGATCCTTATAACCTGGCGGAAAGACTATTGCTGTTGCTGAAACATCGGACATTGTGTTAAAATCGTCACATCTTATGAGCTCAAAACAACGAGGCTTTGAGAAGCCACCTCTTGGAACTCTTTTGAAACAAATACTCGATTTCGAGTCGCCAATGGCCTTGGCCTACGAACGCGGGATTGGATTTGAAAAAGATTTTCACGATCATGAAAATCATATGCTGGTTTGTCCAAGAGGACCTTGTGTTATGACAGTTCAAGATCTTCGCAACAAAAAAATCTACAAAATTGACAGCACTAAAATACTTTGGGTCCCTAAGGGAGTCGAGCATAACGATCAGGCTCGAAGTTCAATTTACGATACCTTAGCCTTGTTCCCAAATAGTGAGTATTTCAATGAACTCATTAAAGATAATGGCTTGGCTTTAAATGACCGAAAGACGCTTGAAACAGATCTTATTTTATTTAAAAAGTCGACCTGGTTGGATGAAGTTCTTAATCGGTACTTTTTTGAGAGAGTTCTCAATCGACATTCTACTCCGGGCTGTACATTTTTTCTCGAAAAACAAATTCTTAATGAGGTTGCGCATATTATTTTTGGAGAAAAGAAAAAAAATCATGAAAACCAAATTAGTTCTGAAGCCTATGAAGAAGAGCTAGGTCATATTGCGCTTCGTTTTATTGAAAGCAATTTATTTGAAGATATTGATTTAGAAATGATTGCGAAGGCGGCAAAGATGAGTAAGTCGACATTACTTCGACTTTTTAAACGGCAGTTAAAATCCACGCCTTATGAGTACATTAAAAAACGTCGTCTTGATGAAGCTGCTAATCTTCTGAAGAAGCAAGACTACACGGTCGGAGATGTTGCAGTTCTTGTAGGTTACACTAATTTTAGCGCCTTCAGTAAGGCTTTTCGTCAACGTTTTGGAAAATCTCCGACAGAGTTTATGGGTTCTAAAAGCTAATATTGAATGTTTCGTAGGTGTTATTTGGTAACAGGGCGTCTGTTCATTTTGGTCGCCTTCCATGGTCAGTGCAGCAATCTGCTTCAAGAGGCTGCTAAGCTACTGATATATTAGAGACGATATGGGGCGCCAATTTTTTGTGGCCATTTCATCTCATTTTGATACTGCTTTATAAAAGCCTCGAAACTTCCGATACAACCCTGATGAACGTGAAATTCAAAGCCCGGAGCATTCTTCTTTTGTCATTCGCAGCCGGAGCTGCCTTAATTGCATTTCAAAATTGTAGTGGCGGAAGTGACTCCGGGGGCGCAACCGTTGTCGCCAAGGTTGAGAGTGGTTGTGGCGCAGTTTTTTTTACCTCTCAACACGCTGTGGAGCTTTCTACAGCCGTAGATTCATACACGGTCACGCTTGCTGATTGCACCTCGCCTAGCGCGATTTCAGTGACTGGGGACGGTTCCCCTGAGCTCTATAAAAACGGCTTATTAGTTTCTGGTTCTGAGACAGTAACAACCGGCGATACACTTCGCGTACGCCTTACTTCGAGTGCGAATGAAAATTCAACTTATCAAGCCACCGTCAGTGTCGGAATTCAAAACGCAGTGTTCTCTGTCGCGACTGGGGATTTTACGCCGGCCGCATTTTCTTTTGCTCCCGCGACGGGCCAGTCGCTATCTGCAATTGTGACTTCCGCACAAGCCACTTTGTCGGGTTTTGAGGGAATACTTACAGCGACCGTATCCGGCACGGGTACGCCCGTAATTTTGGTGAACGGTAATGTTGTTGGAACCTCGGCTCCGGTTCAAGCCGGAAACGCCATTTCAGTTCGGCTAACTGCCAGCGGAACAGAAAACACCACTCGACAAGCCACAGTGACGATTCAAGGCGTAGGCGCCATATTTGATGTCACCACAACCGGCGATGCAACTGTGCCTTCGATCACCTCACTTACGGCACCCTCCAACGGAAGCTACAAGCAAGCTACAAATCTGGATTTCACGGCCAATTTTACTGAATCTGTAATAGCCAATGGCAGTCCGCGAATTATCATAAACATTGGCGGTGTCGCAAAATACGCCACCTATCTTTCAGGTTCAGGAACGCCGACTTTGATATTCCGTTACAGTGTTCAAGCCGCGACCAATGACAGCGACGGCATATTGGTGGGGGGCGCGCAATTGAACGGCGGAAGTGTTAATGATTCCGCCGGTAACTCTGCGGACTTGGCTTTTTTGCCGTTGAATACTGCGGCTGTTCTCATTGACACTTTGGCGCCCAGCGTGCAGTCGGCAACAGCTCCCGCCAACGGTACCTTTACGGCCGGGCAAAACTTAAACTTCGCTCTGACATTCAATGAATTGGTCAATGTGAGTGGAATTCCACGACTGACTTTGACCGTCGGCGCGACCACGAGATTCGCGGGTTATATTTCTGGAACAGGGACAAACACTATTCAGTTTAGATATACAGTCCAATCCGGCGACTCCGATCCGAACGGAATCGCGGTGGACTCGAACCTAGATTTTAATGGTGGAAATATTGCGGACGTCGCGACAAATGCGGCCAGTTTGATTTTTTCGGCACCCAATGCAGCCGGAGTCGTCGTGACGGACCTTCCAACAGCTCCGCAGAATTTAATTGCAACCCCAGCGGCAGCGACCGTGATCGACCTCAGCTGGACGGACCTTGCGGTCGACGAAGCCGGCTTTAAGATTGAAAAAAGCGCCGATGGAATTAATTTTTCGGAAATTGCCTCGGTCAGCGCAAACGTCACGACTTACAAGAGCCAACAGCTTTTTGTGGCGTCAATTTATTACTACAGAGTAAGAGCCTCCAATGTCGCCGGCTATAGCGGCTACTCAAACGTGGCCAATGCCACCACTCTTCAATACATGTGGACCCAAATTTCTTCGGCCACGCCGCCTTCTGTACGCATGGGTCATACCACGATCTTTGATAGCGCGAATCAGCGAATGATCTTGTTCGGGGGCTTCGGCCCCACCATGAAAAACGATGTTTGGGCGCTCAGTTTAGGAGCTAATCCTACGTGGACTGCAATTACACCCGTGGGCACACCACCCGCGGTACGCTATACTCACACCGCCATTTACGATAGCGCCAACAACAGAATGATAGTTTTCGGCGGCAATGCTGGGGGTGATCAAAATGACGTCTGGGCACTCAGTTTAAGCGGCACTCCTACTTGGACACAAATTTTGCCATCGGGCCTATCAGCGCCCGCCGCTCGGCGTGAGAGCGGCGCAGTTTACGATAGCGTTAACCAAAGAATGATTATATTTGGCGGTGCCGGCGGATTCAGTAATTTCAATGATGTTTGGGCTTTGAATCTTTCTGGACCACCTGTGTGGACTGAGATTTTGCCCACGGGAACACTTCCCCCAGGTAGCCAAGCATTTAGATTGGCCTTTGATAGTGTCCACCAAAAGATGTATGTCTTTACTCCCAATTCTTACTACACTTGGCAACTAAAGCTTTCTGGCACTCCCGAATGGACAGAGCTTGCCACGCCTGCAAATCCTCCAGTTAGAGTTTATTCTTCATTAGTCACCGATTCGGTCAACAATAGACTAATTGTGTTCGGTGGAGTTAGTGGGTACGGTTTATACAACGATGTTTGGGCAATGAATTTATCAGGCACGCCCAATTGGGTTCAGCTTTCCATTCCCGGGACACAGCCGACCGCACGGTTCTGGCATGGGGCCGTTTTTGATCCCACCAACCAGAGAATGATTATTTTCGGCGGTGGGCATAATCAATCCGGTAGTTATGTTTACTTCAACGACACTTGGCAGTTGGGACTTTAATTTCTGCACGTCGATTGAACCGTGATCGCTCGATTCTGTAATCCCCGCGTGGCGTCATATTTTTTAGTTCCAATATTTATAGAAAACCCTAAGATTGACTCAATTAACAATCTTGAAAGGATAAAACTATGAAACAGATTACCACGATCGCAATTCTCCTCGGCATTTTGTCAGTACCCGCATTCGCCGCTACAAAAAACCCAACGAATGCAGTTTTTATCAATGCGAAAGATATTAAATGGTCAGAAGTCCCCGGTTTTGCGGGAGTGCAAACTTCTACTATTGAGGGCAATTCAGAAAAGGGAGCACATCATGCTTATATGAAGTTTGCCCCTGGCTTTTCAGCGCCGTTGCACCATCACTCCTCTGATCATTTCGTCACTGTTGTGGCGGGCACCCTGATCTTGACAATTGACGGGCAAGAACAACGCTTAACCGCAGGTTCCTATTTCTCATTTAAGAACAAGCAGCCTCACGCGACAACTTGCGCCGCTGGAGCAGAATGCATCCTCTTCACCGATGTTCGTGGAAAATGGGATGTAGTGCTCGAGAAAAAATAACGAATCACAGGCCGCTGAGTTCTAAGCTAAGAACTCAGTGGAGGGCACACCCATTTGAAAGTCCAGATATGAAGATTAAGGTCTTGAAAACTCGATTCCATTTCCCGCCGTATTAATATTCGCTTACGCTATTAAATTAAAATACGAGGTGATTATGCGGGCGACTTCAATTCATTTTTATTTCACATTCACAGTAATTATTATGGCTCTGATGGGTTGCAGTTCTATGGAGATAGAGTCGGCGGCCCAGCAAGCGAACGTCGCGAAGCCCGCAGGGCGGGATCCAGCGAGCCACAGTTGGTCGGGTTATCACTGGGCGCGCGGTACGAATCCCTTCACTTTAAAGGTTGGCAATAATCTGACGACGACAGATTGGAGAACGCATCTTTCCCAAACCATCGGTGACTGGAACAGCCCGGAAATTTTTGGCGCAACATCCACTCCGCTTTTGTTGGCCGCGGCTGCGGGCTCTTCCAACAAGCGCTGCGCGATGGTTTCGGGAACCACGCAGGTGTGCAACGGCAAATATGGCAACAATGGTTGGCTGGGTTTGGCGTCGATCAATATCGTTAATGGTGAGCATATTACTCAGGGCTCCGCCAAAATGAATGACACTTATTTTGTAACCGCCAAATACAATAATCCGAACGAAAAGCTCCATGTTGTTTGCCAAGAAATTGCCCATACCTTTGGACTAGATCACCAGTCAGAGGATGGAAGCTCTCAAAATTCATGCATGGATTACTTTTCAAATACCGGAGCCAACGCCACAAATTCCGTGAGTACACGTCCCAATGCGCACGATTTTGAGCAGCTCGCTCTCATATACAACCATCAAGACACCACCACGACCGTTGCACCGATGGCGACCGCCGTTGCTTCACAAAATGACGTGAGTGATGTGAGTGATGATCCAAATACTTGGGGGGAGTTTGTGCGCGAGCGCAGCCGGGGCCGCAACGCTCTTTATCAAAAACGCAATCGCGACGGCTCGAGCACTGTCACCCATGTCTATTGGACGGAAGAAGCCGCCGCGCGATGCAAAGACTGTGATCATAGATTTGACCAATAAGGCTATGATGGAACGCCAATTTTTGTGTAGAACTAAAATCAGATGTGCTACATAAACTGAATGCGCCTTTGGTCGCTTCACCCAAAATATCTCGATCCTCAGGGGCTAGTCGCGCTTTGGCGAGAAAGTCTTCTTGCGCAAAAAGTTCTCTCTGGTGCAACTCGAGGCTACAAGAACCATCCACAACTGAATCGATTTCGCGAAACGTCGGATCCGTTAGCCTCGCTTGGCTACTACCTTTCCGCAGTGGCCGAAGAAGCGACCCGACGGGGCTATAAATTCGACGCTACTAAAATCTTAAAAAAGTCTTCACGAGTCGCCAAAATTCCCGTAACCCGTGGGCAATTGCAGTTTGAAGGTCAGCATCTTTTCAAAAAACTAAAGGCTCGCAATCCGCAAAGACTCAAAGCACTCTTGAAGATCAAACGAATTCAACCCCATCCGAGCTTTCGCCCGACCCCGGGTAAAATCCACGATTGGGAGCGATCAATAGCTCCGTGATAAGCAAGAATTTGCGCTTAAATATTTTTATTGATTACTTCGGGAGCGAAACAGCCAGTTCAAACGGATAACCCAACAATCTTCCTGAACGCTTTTGATTTACCGAAAAATCAAAAGCGTCGGCGATGGCCTGCCCTTGCACTTTAGAAAGTGTTAAAACGTGGACGTGGAGAACGTAGCCGGGAATATAAACATTAGTGGGTCCCAAAAAATCTTTTCTTTCTAAACTGATATGGAAGGAGTGTTCCGTGTAAGGGTCAAAGCAACCCATGACAACGTCAGACGCTTTATACATTGAAGGATTCTGCCGAGCTCTATCGACTTCTGTAAATTCGGCACAGTTGGCAAAAACATCGTTAGAAGCCATCGCTATAGGTGACGTTAGAATAAGCCCAATTAGAATCCAAATATTTAAATTCATGAAACCCCCTAATAGGATCTCGGATATACCATCTACCTATTTTTTTCGCAACGTTTGGGAATCTTTTTCACTCTATTTTGGTTTATATCTTAAGAAAATCCACTCGACCTGTAGGCAAATCCAATACAGCGCCCAGAATTTTCATTTTACCATTATGGGCAAGTTCTTCAATTAAACGACTGGAGTTCGATAGATGATCGACGGACGCCAGCACGTTGGCTTCGACGGCGCGAACTAATTTTTCTTCGTGGGTTAGTTGACGCATTTGTGCGACCGGGTAGACGTGTGGCTTAATACGGCTGATAATATCGTGAATATTTTCGCTAGATAATGCCTGAGGGTTTTCGATATGATTTAAAGTGGCAGTGACCGCTCCACATTGAGTATGTCCCATAACCAAAACAATACTTGTTCCATAAGTGCTGGCGGCAAATTCCACGCTGCCCACAAGAGACGGGGCCACAATATTTCCGGCCACACGGATGACAAACAAATCGCCGATATCTTGGTCAAAAATCATTTCAACTGGAGCGCGGGAATCAGAACAGCACAAAACAATCGCTTTTGGAAGTTGACCAGACATTGCAAATTCTTTAAGTTTTATTAACGACAAGTGAGACGTTTGAAGTGAGGCTCCAGCCAGAAATCTTTTATTTCCATCTTTCAATTCTTGTATGATTTGGTTTTGTCTAATGATGGTTTCGATGAGTCAGCCCTCTCTACACAAACTAGGTCGCTAAATTCGTGGCCCGATGATTTTTTTGATTAACTTCGCAATGGGATCATAATATTCGTCAACGACGCGTTCCTTGAGAGGAATGATCGCATTGTCGGTGATGGTAATATTCTCAGGACAAACTTTGGTGCAACATTTAGTAATGTTGCAAAGGCCCACACCCTGGGATTGTTTTAGTTCAGGTAGGCGATTTTCTGTATCAAGCGGATGCATTTCAAGCGCTGCTGTGTAAACTAAGTATCTTGGGCCGATGAATTCTTCGTGCATAGAGTGGTCCCGCAATACGTGGCAAACATCCTGACATAAAAAACATTCGATGCATTTTCGAAATTCTTGAACACGATCAATATCTTTTTGTTGCATTCGCCAGGAGCCGTCAGTGGCATCTGGTGGACGCGGCTTGAACTTTTTAATTTTTTTCTTTACCCGGTAATTCCACGAAACGTCTGTCACTAGATCTCGAACGATAGGAAAAGCTCGCATAGGCTCTACAGTGACGGGCTTTTCAAGATTCAATTCATTGAGGCGGGTCATGCACATTAACTTTGGCACGCCGTTGATCTCTGCTGAACAGGAGCCACATTTACCTGCCTTGCAATTCCAGCGCACAGCTAAGTCATTGGCTTGGTCGGCCTGAATTTGGTGAATGGCATCAAGCACTACCATGCCTTCACTAATAGGTGTGGTCATGTCCTCGAGCTTGCCGCCACTTTTATCGCCCCGCCAGATTCGAAAGGTCGCAGTTTTGGACATTACTTCATCTCCTCAATGATTTGTTTAAGGTCCGCGCGCATTTCTTTAAGTGGTTGTCGGACGACCTGCATATCGCCGCCAGATGATTTTTTGATAATCAAATTAAACTGGCCAAATGCTTCGTCCTTATTGGGGTAGTCTTCACGAAAATGGGCCCCGCGACTTTCTTTGCGCTCAATCGCCGCCCGGGTAATAGCTTCGGACACTGTGAGCAAATTATTTAAATCTAAAGCTGTGTGCCAGCTTCCATTGTACTCGCGGTTACCTCGTGCTGCAGTAGTGGCGGCTTTTGCTTTTAGCGTTTTGATTTCAACTAGAGCCTGCTTCATTTCGGATTCAGTTCTTACGATGCCAACTAAATCTTGCATTTTATCTTGTAACTCATGTTGTATTTTGAATGGGCCTTCGTCGCCAGTTTTGGCTTCGCGCTCCAAAGGCATAAGTGCGTTTTTCGCTGCTGCTTCAATCTGTGAGTCGTCTACCTTGGCTGGCTGCACGTCTCTGGCATATTTAGCTGCAAATTCACCAGCGCGTTTTCCGAATACTAAGAGGTCAGAAAGTGAGTTGCCACCCAAACGGTTAGCTCCATGCAAACCCCCGGCGCATTCACCCGCTGCAAAGAGTCCCGGTACAGCCGACATTTGAGATTCACCGTCGACCATAATTCCGCCCATCATATAATGAGTGGTGGGGCCGACTTCCATTGGCACTTGCGTGATGTCAAGATCGGCAAGTTGTTTGAATTGGTGGTACATGCTCGGCAATTTACGTTTAATATGCTCAGCGGATTTGGGAAGTTTTTCTTTAATCCAAGCAATGTCTAAAAAGACGCCCCCGTGCGGACTACCGCGCCCCGCTTTTACCTCGCGGTTTATGCAACGAGCGACGTGATCGCGGGTCAGAAGTTCGGGAGGACGACGTGCCTCTTTATCACCTTGAGTGTAACGCCAACCCTCTTCTTCACTATCCGCAGTTTGGTTTTTATATAACGACGGAATGTCATCAAACATAAAACGCTTTCCGTCTTTGTTGCGAAGCACGCCACCCTCACCGCGCACACCTTCTGTCACCAGAATGCCGCGCACACTCGGCGGCCAAACCATGCCCGTTGGGTGAAACTGAACAAATTCCATATCAATTAGGGGCGCACCTGCTTCGTACGCGAGCCCGTGACCGTCACCAGTGTATTCCCAACTGTTGCTGCTGATACGAAAGGCTCGACCAATTCCACCTGTCGCCATTACCACAGCCTTGGCGCGAAAAACACGAAAGCGCCCGCGCTCACGGTCGTAACCAAAAGCACCTGCGATTTTTTCGCCATCTTTGAGGAGTGTCACAACAGTATGCTCCATGTAGACGTCAATGCCTTGGTGAATCCCGTGGTCTTGAAGAGTTCGAATCATTTCAAGTCCCGTACGATCGCCAACGTGAGCTAAACGGGGATAGCGATGACCGCCGAAGTTACGCTGCAAAATTCGGCCGTCAGGAGTGCGATCAAACACCGCGCCCCACGATTCGAGCTCGTGCACGCGTTCAGGCGCTTCTTTGGCGTGAAACTCTGCCATACTCCAGTTATTAAGGTATTGTCCCCCGCGCATGGTATCGGCAAAGTGTACGCGCCAACTGTCGCGATCATCCACATTACCCATGGCTGCAGCAACTCCGCCCTCTGCCATTACAGTGTGAGCTTTACCTAACAAAGATTTGCACACCAGGCCAACTGACAGGCCACTCGCTGAGGCTTCAATAGCGGCTCTAAGACCAGCGCCACCGGCACCAATTACTAAAACATCGTGCGTATGTGAATCGTAGGAGTGTGCCACTAGAAAATTCTCCAGTCCTGCCAAATACCCATCGAACAAAGACGCACATACAAGTCTGAAAAGCCAACCATAACAAGACTCAACCATGCAAAGAGCATATGCTTTTGATTGAGGCAAGTGACGCAGTTATAAATTTTAAGGCGTGTGGGTCGGCCCGCTAGCTGATCATAAATTCCGCCGACTAAATGTCTGAGGGAATGGCAGCCCAAGGTGTAACTCGACAATAAAAAAACATTCAGTGCTAAAATCAGGGTACCCACGCCAATTCCAAATTGTGTGGCGCCAGTCGCCGAATTAACAAACCACATGGCCTTCCAGACATCGTGTGCCAGTAGTCCGATAAAAATTAAAGCAAGGTAAAGAAAATAGCGGTGCACATTCTGCATTATGAGAGGAAATGAGCGTTCGCCTAAATATGACTTACGAGGCTCGCCGACAGCACATGCAGGAGGATCCGCCCAGAAAGCCTTGTAATAGGCTCCTCGGTAATAATAACAGGTGAAACGAAACCCACCCGGCGCCCACAAAATTAATAGTGCTGGCGAAAAAGGTAGCCAAATGGGCCACCAACCAGGTTTTGGGCCAAACCAGCTGTGAGGAGAGCTGCCGAATAATTCAGGTGAATAGAAGGGTGAGAGATAGGAACCAAATGAGTAGTGGTCGCCCTGGAATGCGGCCCAGGTTGAATAAACCACGAAGGTCGATAACCCCAAAAACACCAGTACGGATTGGAGCCACCAAAAATCCTGGCGGGAGGTTTCTGCAAATGCTGGTCGTCCTGACATTTTAAGGGAGATATTGGTAGATGCCATGACATTTGCCTCGCGCTTATTGGGTTCGCTGAATTCTTAAAATATACAGATGTGCGCGGCTATTTCAAGTCGAATATTTGCTCATCCCATGTAACAAAAAAAAGGCAAAAAAAAAGCCTCGCTGGGGGGAGCGAGGCTTTAAGGGGTAATTGCCACCTGGGGGGAGGTGTGACGCAATCACTTACTTGTATATATAGCAAGGCGTGGGCCTGCCAGGAGGCCTTAATTTTAAACTGACAGAGTCAAATGCCACTAGCGACAAATCCTGTCGCCCCAAAAGTTTACGACTGTCTAGTTTTTGGACGGTTACTCTTAAGGCGTGCCACGCCCTAAGAGATTTGACCATTGCCAAGCCGATATCCATGGTGTTATCCATGGGCCGATTCCCTTGGTTTGGGTCCAAAAAAATAGGAGACACTTATGAAAGCATTAGTTTTTTTGTTTGTACTCGCCGGTGCTACAGCCTTTGCTGAAGCAGAGCCCCTTCTTGCAAAATATAGTGGGGGAGGATTTACCCCTCCAGAATGGGTCCGACTTGAGGTTTGTGAAGTGTATTCTGACCGCGTAGTGGTGACAAAAACCTACGGCTCAGGTGAAACCGCCTTTGAATTGAAAGAAGAAAAAAAGATTAGTCTCTCAGATGGTATTCATGTGGCTTTAAAAAATGCCTTGAAGGAAAAAGTCGAAGAAAAGGAAAATGGTCTTTGTGATGCACCAGTTACCCATATTCGTTTTGGTGCCGCAGTTCTTTTTTCTACAGGCGCCTGCGGCACTCCAAGAAAAGACCGTGTCGGTCCCTACTCATCGGCTTTGAAAGACGTAGTGAACACCTACTGCCCAAAAACTTTCGACCACATGGGTAACAGATAGGTTTAGCTGGGTTCGAATGCTTATTTCAGAGTGCGCTCGAAAAATTTTTAATGGCGAAACGCCGAGTGACGACGAGTGGAGCAATCACTTAATCAGTGTCCATCGGCTGGTGCCTAGTATGACCCCGAATGCCTTTGCGGGCTTTCAAACTAGGGCTGGTCTCAATTCCTACGAGGTACTTGCCGACACGATTGGCAAACTTGCGGACCAAGAATTGCGAGTTTTAGATCTCGGCTGCGGCGATGGACATCTTATAGGTTATTTTCTACCCCAGCTAGCTAGCGGAAGTCAGGTTCTCGGCATTGATATTTCTGACGCCGAATTAGAAATCGCTAGGGCGAGTTACCGGGAGCCTCTAGTTTCATTTATAAATGCGAAGGCGCAAAGTTTACCTGTCGAAGATGCTTCTCAAGATGTCATTCTCTGTCATATGGCCTTCGTGCTGATGAGACCCATTGAATCGGTCGTTAAAGAAATCTCTCGTGTATTGAAACCCGGCGGCGTATTTTCTGCTGTGACTGGCAATCCAAGGTCCCGCCAGGTATTTTGGGGAGAGGTTCAGGGTTTTATTTTTGAGTTTATAGATTCCCGTTTTCCTAAAGTTAGAGAGGCCAACTGGAGCGATGGCCGGGTTAACACTGAAGATGGATTAAAAACGTTGTTCAGTAAACAGTTGGAGTTTTCTCAAAAAATTGAGCGCGAGGATATTGAACTTCAGATTGAGGGTTCTCCAGAAAATGTTTGGCAGATTACAAAAGATATGTATTTGACCGGAATGTTGCCAGTTGAGCAAAAACGAGAACTCGAAATTGCTCTCAAAAGTTTTGTAGAAAAACACCCCCTGGTTTCAAAAGGCCAATCGTTTGGCTTTCCGCTGAGTAAATTTACGGTAACATCTAATAAATAAAAAGTTTATGTGAGTTGCTTCATTGCTGAAGTTACTGTTCTCTAGCAAATTGCAGATATTCATTAGCTAGGGTGTTGATGATTTCGCGCCCTTTGTGAGGGTTTTCGTTCAAAGCATCAATGAAACCTGAAGCCGAATCTTGCCGCGCCACCATTCTCCCCATGTGGTAGGCGATATAGAGGAGCATTTTTCGGGCCTTTTCCTTGTGATTTTCAGTTGTCAAATTGGTGAGGTCAAAAGTTCCCTTAAATCCAGGCCGCATGAAGTAATTTTGCTTCCCTACGGAGATCGCTCGATATTTAGGATCGCGTTCGCCCTCCCAATAGATATCTTGGGCTGCCTCAAAGCGGTCTATAAAGCTCGCCTGCTGAGACAGAGCCGAAATCGCGGGCTCTCCAACCTGTTTAAATTCGAATATCTGTTTTTTGCCTTTCCCATTCTTGTTTTCTACTAAGTACCAAAATCGGGGACGCAATTCACCCCCTGTTTTTTTTAAATTCACCGCTTTATCCAAAATTTCAAAATCTTTAAGTGCAATTTCGAAGTGTGGTCCGGCTTCACGATACATTTCTATAATGTCTGGCGGGCTGTCTTCTATAGGAATCAAGTCCTTTTTTTTACCAATCACAAGTGTGTTCCCATCTGTCATTCTTTTGAGAAATTTCTTATGTTGTTTTTTTTCAGATTTTTCTGAAATATCCAAGGCTTCTTCTAAAAAATCAGGTTTACTTTGTTTTTCTTCGTTCAGCCCCTTTTGATACTTATCAAAAAGATCATGGGTCGTGAGGCCGAGACGTTGGGAGCGCGCGGTCGAAACAAATTTTGCAAAATCAAAAAGAAAGGGCCCATGGCCGTTATCATCAAAGTCGATGACTCGAAATTTCCTCTTTCCGTTTATGAGAACATCGGAAAAATTACGAAGGTGGGGATCGCCTACAATTATTCCTTCGGCCCACAATTGAAGGGGAATTAACTCACTCGGTAAGGAGCGAACCCATGCCCAGTAATGTCGGGCATTGCCTCGCAAACTCCGAAAAAGCGAGCCACCGGAATCGCGCCAACTCTCTTCAATTACAGTTTCTTTGATTTTTTCTTGGGCAAAATTTTGAGCACAGGAATTGGCTTGAACACATTGGAGTGACCAAAATTGCGAAACAACTGTCGCCACAATCACCAATGAAAGGCGCCTAAAACGCATTTTAATACTATGAATAGACATCGTATATATTGAATGCAGGAGTTAGGCCAATAATGGTGTAATTAGGTTCGCTTTTTTATCACCCAGGCGAATAAGCCCGCTAAAGCAAAGATTAGGACTACCCACCAAAATTCCCGAATGCCCATGGCTGCGGACTCGGTGAGGCGCGCTACCAGGGGAAAAAGGCGAATTAAAAGAAAAATAATGGCTAAGAAAAAAAGGAGCTTCAAAAGGCCCCGCGACCTCAAACCCATTTTATTTTGTAAGCACGTTGATGGGCATTAGGACGTTCGCTCCGCCGCCGCTTCCGCCGCCAACTACCAGTGGTGAGATACCATTCCATTTTTCAACGATCTGAAGTTGCACGAGCCCAGGACTATCTTGAAGGGCACGACCCCTGACACGAATCGCTTCAGCTTCGCCTTTGGCACGAATAATAGCCGTGTTGGCTTCAATCTCTGCCTTCTGCTGAATGAACTTAGCCTTGGCCGCTTCTTGCTCTTGCACCATCTTGGCTTCAATGGCGGTCTCAAGTTCTTTTGATAGAGAGACATTTTGAATGACAATGTCTTCGATAACCAAAAGGTCGCCGACTTTTAGTTTGGCCGCCGCGAGGGCTTTTGCTTTGATTTCTTCACGTTTCTTTACAATTTGTTCGGCACTTTGCAGAGCCGTAACCTCTTTAAGTGCTTCAGCAACTCGGGGTGAAATCAAACTATCAAAGGGATCTCCCGAATAGTCTTGAAAAGTTTTTACTATCATGTTTTCAGGAATTCGGTAGAGCACCCTTAGTTCTATATTAATCTGCTGAAGATCAGATGAGTAGCAATCTGCCTGGGCCGTTTTAGTTTGTTGTCTTATTGAAATTGGGAGCACACTGGTAATAAACGGACTCTTAAAACCAAACCCTTCTGGTGCGAAGACCGGCGAGACCTTACCCATTGTCACCAATACTCCTCGGTGACCAGGTGGGATGATAAATGTGCCACTAGAGGCGAGTATCAAGAGAATAAAAATAACTACAGCGACGCCAATATATTTATTGAGATACTTAGCGTTGTTAAAAAATTGTTCGACGGGGTCCATCAGGGTCTCCTTGAAAGAGTTTTAGGCTCCGGCAAGGTAGATTGAGTGAGGTGAGTTGTCCAGAATAACTTTAGGCCCTCAATTTAGAAATTACTGACAAAATATCGACTGCCCGTAAGCATTGGTTAGCATATAACCACTGCAGCTGTAGCCACTGCAATAGACAGATTCAAATCCATAGCCCGTGGTAAGATAGTAAAAACCCACACATTGAGAGGTGCCGCCACCACCAAAGCCACCGTATCCGCCGAAACCGCCGCCGCCACCAAAGCCACCGTAACCGCCGAAACCACCGCCGCCACCGCCACCAAAACCGCCGTATCCGCCGAAACCACCATTAGTGCCACCCGTTGTATTTTGACAATAAGTCATGGCAACTTCTTGATTTTGCACTGAAAAGCAACGTCCATTATTCATATAGTACCCGTTATTGCCACCGTTGTTACCGTATCCACCCAGTCCGCCGTTATTTGGACAGTGGTTGATGCTGACGGGTTGACCATTACTAGTATAGCATTGGCCGTTATTCATATAGTAACCGGTATTAGCTACCGCACCTCCACCACCGTTTTTCTTTTTGCTGCAACCTATTTGCAGGACAAGGATTGGTAGTAGAACAACTAATTTTGCAATAATTTTTAGTTTTGTTTTCATAGTGAGTTGTAACCAGAGCAAGTGGCGTGCCTATTTTTTTGGCTAAATGGATTCGATATAACCTCCTATATTTGTTAATAGGGCCTAAAATATGCTTTTAATCGCGTCTGTGCCAAAAAATGTTTCAGTTCCCAGTAAAATTTACGAAAATTTACGAATTGACTCCCTCGGAATTTGGTCAATAATCGATGGGAATAACAACCCCACCGAGGATTTAATATATGTCTGAACAAAACATGAAGGAAGAGCTTGAGCGACTTCGCACCGAGAATGAGTCCCTAAAAAAAGCAAAACGTCCGGGTACGCTTTCGATGAAAGTAAGCGAAAAAGGTGCGCTCTCGATATATGGCATGGGCCGCTTTCCAGTGACTCTTTATAAAGAGCAGTGGAATAAGCTGTTGTCGATCACCGAAGATATCAAAAAATTTATCGTCGAAAACGATGATCGATTAAAAACTAAAGATTAAACTAGGTTGTTTAACCCAACGGAATATTATTTTTATTATTAACAAAGGAGAAATCAAATGAAAAATCTAATCATTACAACTGCTGCGGCGGTGTTATTAATGGGTCCCAGTGCTTTTTCTGACCATCATGAAGACGGAAAAAAACCGGGTAAAAAGATGGAAAAGATGGAAAAGATGAAAAAAATGGAACACAAGGGCCATATGGACTGCAGTAAGTTAGAAACTGAGGCCGCAAGAAAAGCTTGTGACGAAAAAATGAAAAAAGGCGAACACTCTGGCCACACTGATCCCTCTGCCGAAAAACCAGCTGATCAATAGACTGCAGAATAAATTTTTAATTGATAGTTTAGTCTTTAAAGGGCGGCCGTTAAATGCCGCCTTTTTTGCTGGAGCCAAATGTCTAAATATTACAATGCTCAACGAACTCAAACGGTCCTATGAAAAACCCCCAAAGTTCTAAGTTTGTTGTTCTCGGATCGGTTTTTGCGGCACTGGGAATAGTTGCGGGGGCGTTTGCTGCGCATGCACTCAAGGCCATTCTCGATCCCGCCGCATTGACTGTGTTCGAAACAGCTGTGCGCTATCAAATGTACCATGCTTTTGGCATCTTGTTTGTTGCCTGGGCCTGTGAGCAGTTGCCGACAGCTAATCTTCAGCAAGTAGGAAATTTATTTTGCGCCGGTATATTATTGTTTTCGGGCAGTCTCTATGGGGTTTCCCTCTTTGAAATAAATAAATTAGGTATGATCACGCCATTAGGCGGCCTGGCATTTATTTTAGGATGGTTGTTATTAGGTCTTCGGTTTTCGAAGGTTGACGGTAAGCGATTGGGGATTTAATATTTACTTGTAAACGGGAGAAATTAAAGTGATTTATAAATTCATAATTAGTTTTTTTTTATTGGGGGTTGCAGTGGGTGGAGCTAAAGAGGTAAATGGTTTATATGATATCGAAGTAAACACAATAGAAGGAAAGGCGTTAAAGCTTTCTGAATTTAAAAATCAGGCTATTTTAATTGTCAATACGGCCTCAAAGTGCGGGTACACTCCCCAATATAAAGGGCTTGAAGCACTTTCTAAAAAATATAAAAAAGAGGGCCTTGTGGTTTTGGGTATGCCTTGCAATCAGTTCGGTCAACAGGAGCCAGCAGCAGAAGGTGAGATTAAGGAATTCTGCAAAGTCAGATATGGAGTGACCTTTCCACTATTAAAAAAGGCCGATGTAAAGGGTGAAGCCCAGCATCCTCTATATAAGTTTTTGTTGGCGAACAGCTCTGACAGTAAAGATGTCGCGTGGAATTTTGAGAAATTTTTGATTAACCGAAAGGGCGAAGTAGTGGCTCGTTTTGGGTCCAAAATAGAGCCCGAAGATAAAGTGCTTATTGCCAAAATTGAGCAGGCACTTAATTAGTACAATTCTTGAGGACATGAGTGAGCTGTTTTTTTCGCTCCTCAAGAGTTAAGCGTAATCCCACATCAGGAACAGCCAGTAAGGGCTCGCCCTTAGCTTCAATGAGCTTTGAATCATAATCAATCCAGCGCGCAACATCAGCGTGCAGGTCTTGTCTTTTGGTGATCGACTTGATTTGCACTTTATCTAACTCATAGCTTTGATTTTCTTTAATCCTAAAGTCGACAGTCCAGCTGTGAGTCCACATTTCTACCGCAGAGATGGTGAGCTCAGTTGAAAGTTCAATCACCAGATATTCACCGCTAACGTAATTTGTGCTCTGCTTACCAAATGTAAAAGCCTCGCTGCTGGCTTCGGGCCAGATTTTTCTAAGCGACTCAAACAAAATGTCTATTGGCTGTGTGTGGGGGGCCTCAATAAGTTTTTGGAGTAGTTCTTTAGTAAAATCTTGAACGACCATCTCAACATTGATGGGATCCGTATAATCGCGAACAAAGGAGTTTAGAGTTTCAAGTTCTGAATTAAGCATTTCATCGAGATTTGTTATTTCTGAATGAGTTTTAAAATGATGCTTCAAGTAGAACAAAAACGGTAGGTCGCAGCCTTGATTTATAAGCGAACCATCCATCTCGGGTGTGCCCACTTTCTTGGGTCCCATTGCTTCGAAGATGCTGTTGATGTCGCGCACGACATCGCTCACCGTTGCCTCGCCGGCTTTGCACTCGGCCGCAAAAACTAAAGCGAACAGAATGGTTGAAGTGAATTTAGTAAGCATTTAAAACAATTAGGCTTTCTGACCAGACATTGTCCACAAGTGATTGAATTCATGAAATTTTTTTAGAGCCTTGCAAATCAATTTAGGGTATAAGAGAATCAGTCGCCTATGATTCATATCTCTAATATAGCCAAACGCCATGCCAATAAGGTTCTATTTCAAAATGGAACTTTCCAAATTAATGCGGGCGAAAAAATCGGCCTTGTGGGGCCCAATGGTGCCGGTAAAACCACGGTCTTTCGCATCATCATGGGCGAGGAGAGTGTTGACGAAGGCACAGTCTCAAAACCTGAGCGAATCACTGTCGGTTATTTTTCTCAAAGTATTGAAGAAATGAAGGGGCGCTCGGCCCTCGAAGAAGTTAAGGCCGCAAATTCGCGCGTGCCACTCGTGCAAAAGCGTCTGGTTGAAATCGAAGCGAAACTTTCTGAGCCCTTAGCTGATGACGTCATGGCCAAAATTCTAGAAGAGTACGGCGATTTGCAAACAGAGTTTGAGCGCCTTGGTGGTTATGACCTTGAGTCTCGTGCTGCTGAAATTCTCACAGGTCTGGGTATCGGCCCTGATGACTTTCATCGGCCGACAGAAAGTTTTAGCGGGGGATGGAAGATGCGAATAGCTCTTTCTAAGATTCTTCTTTTACAGCCTGATGTTTTGTTGATGGACGAGCCGACGAATCACTTAGATTTAGAATCCATTGTTTGGCTTGAGGAGTGGTTAGTTAGTTTTAAGGGATCGATTCTTATGACAAGCCACGATCGGGATTTTATGAATCGCTTAGTTATTAAAATAGTCGAAGTGGCCCATCAAAAAATTACAGTTTATTCTGGTAACTACGATTATTATGAGAAAGAAAAGCAAGTGCGTTTAGACCAGCTCGTAGCTTCCGCTAAGCGGCAAGAGGACATGCTGGCTAAGGAACACGAATTTATCGCTCGCTTTGCAGCAAGAGCTTCGCATGCGGCACAAGTGCAGTCTCGAGTAAAAAAACTTGAAAAAATCGACATAATTGAGATTCCCACTGAAGAACGAACAATGAGCTTTACCTGGCCGACTCCTCCCCGGGGTGGAGATGAGGTCGTAAAGGTAGAGAACCTTGGTAAGACTTGGAAGACGACAGAAGGAAAAGAAAAGGTTGTTTTTAGAAATTCTAATGCCTTGGTCAAGCGACTCGACCGAGTTGCTGTCGTGGGTGTTAATGGAGCGGGTAAGTCCACCTTTATGAAGGTTGTGACTGGCCAAACGGAGCCCAGTGAGGGCACCTACAACATCGGAGCTAGTGTAATAGTGGGTTATTTTAGTCAAAACTCTTTGGACGTTTTGAATCCTAACATGACAATTCTAGAAGAAGTTCACAGCGTTGTGCCTACTGCGACTTTAGGTTATGTGAAAACTCTTTTAGGCGCTTTTCGATTTTCAGGTGATGATTCAGACAAAAAAGTGCGGATTTTATCTGGTGGCGAAAAAAGCCGCGTAGTGTTGGCAAAGATTTTGGCAAAACCGGTAAATCTTTTAGTATTGGATGAACCCACCAACCATTTAGATATCAATTCTCGAGAATTTTTATTGAGTGCCATTAAAGATTTTCCTGGCACTGTAATGATTGTAAGCCATGACCGACATTTTTTACGTGAAATTACCACCCGCGTATTTGAATTAGACAAGCAACACATTAATATCTACAACGGAGATTGGGACCATTACTTAGAAAAAAAAGCTAAGTCGCATTAGTTAGTGCTTGCATCGGCGCACCTGAGTTACGGCCTGCCCCGAGTAACGACTGGCGCCGGCATCAAGTAAATATTTTCTAATCATTAGCTGGTCCACATCGTCAAACACTTTATCTTTTAGTACTCCGCCATTTTTTTCGATTACGCGGTGAGACCCAACATTTTCTTCGTCGCATGTTATGAGAATATTGTTGAGACCTAGACTTTCACACAGAGGGAGCGCCTGGCGTAGCATTTCACAGGCATATCCCTTTCTACGATAAGGCGGGGCCACGGCATAGCCAATATGCCCGCCGCGAATTTCAAGTGATGGCGTTAGTCTGTGTCGAACGTGAAGCCTTCCAATAATTTCTTCGGCGACAAAACCATAGAGCATTGTGGACGGCACCCAGCCGTCGGGAATACCTTTTCCCAGGCGATTATTTTCAAGAATTTCAAGATGTTTTGTAAAGTTTCCATCCTCTGTCCATTCAAAGGAATGCCAAGCGCGATCCGCTGGCGGCCAAGCCTGGACGCCCCTTAAAAAGGCGACCTCGTCATTAGTGTTCAGCTCACGCAAAATTAATCTCATAGGCCTAGGCTACACTAAAGTACTTTAGTAAATCAATTGGGATTTAAATTTAACCTTTAAGAATATTGACTCAAAAATCAGAAATTGAGAATATTAAATATATGGACATTAAATCAATAGCGTTTAGAACAGACCTTATTTTTTCTCAGTTCGCAGGTAAAGTAACGGATCGACAAGAATATATTAAAGTAGAGACGCCAAAAAATCCCCGATTTTTTTATGGTAATTACCTTTTGTTTTCGGCGCCGCCGCAAAATGGCAGTTTCGTCAAATGGACTGAATTGTTCAAAATGGAATTTGGGGAAAACAAAGAAATTTCTCATATGACTTTTTGTTGGGATTGTCCTGCGGGAACCGAGAGCGATCTAAGTGAGTTTATAAAAAATGAATTTATTGTAGAAGAGTCGGTGGTACTCGCCACCAAAGAGATTGAACGTCCGCGAAAATTTAATACTGAAGTAGTCGTTAGGCCGATTGTAACAAATCGCGAATGGGATAAAGTCGTTGAGAATCAAGTGATGAGTAAGAAACCTGAGTTTGCTACTGACGAGTATTTTCATTTTAAAGAAACTCAATTTAACGCCTACCGAGAAATGGCTCAAGCCAAGATTGGCAATTGGTATGGGGCTTATATTGACGGCCAATTAGCCGGTGACCTCGGCCTTTATTTTTCTGACGGTATTGGGCGCTTTCAATCTGTAGAAACAAACCCCTTTTTTAGACGTCAAGGGGTTTGTAGCACACTTCTTTATGAGGTATCGAGGCAAGCGCTAGCTGAGGGGAATCTGCAAGAACTTGTTATTGTTGCCGACCTCGATTACCATGCCCTCAGCGTCTACCAAGGTGTTGGCTTTAAGCCGGTTGAAAGGCTTAAGAGCATGTTTTGGTATGACAAAAAACGTTGGCATTAAAGTTTCGTGCAAAGTTCGTAGGGAAAGTCTCCTAGGCCTGCATCGCGATTATGACTGAAGTCAAAACCGCGAATTTTTGTAGATACTATCTCTTCAAGACTCCTTGAACATTTTTTATTCGTGTGATCGATATGGTAAGTCTCTTTAAGATCTACTCTAATGTTCGCCTCTACATTAGGTTCATCAGCCTTTAGCAAATCCTCAGGCATGCGGCCTTTCTGACATCGCCCGGCCGTGATACATGGGTAGATTTCACCAATATTTGCATGATGAAAATGTGTCAATACCCCGAGATTGGGGACGCTCAATTTGAGTTGCAGATTGGAATAGCCACGATCTGAACACTTTACCAAGTCAGGGGTCACCTGAATTGTCATAGGGCTAACGACATTACTAATAACTCGAGTCTTGGACTCGAAATCTCCATTTTGAGCAAATCCAGTATTAGGCGACAGAAGTCCAACTAAACTAACTAGGGACAATAATTTTTTTGGGTATTTCATAGACCCTCCTTTTCTATGGAGTGAGATTACTCCAGTGCTTGAATTAACAAAAATAGATAAGTAACATGGTTGTGATAGGAAGTATTAATGAGACCCGAAATTACTAAAATAGATTTAGCGCCTGTACTTGAGACCGAAAGAGAAGACCTCGGTGTTTAGTCGTCACGCCCGAATTTTGATCATAGATGATATGCACACCATGTGCGCCATAATTCAAAAACTGCTAGGTGAGCTTGGCTTTGACAAAATTGAACTCGCGGTCACAGGCATGTCGGGGTTTTTGATGCTTGAGCAAGCGGTGGCGCAGCGCCAACCATTTAGTTTGGTCATCACTGACTGGCAAATGCCAGAGATGTCGGGCATTGAACTTATAGAAAGGTGTAAAACCATTCCGGCGTTACAACACACACCTTTTCTATTCGTAACCGCCGAAAACACTTTGGAGAATATTCAAAAAGCCATCACAGCAGGTGCCTTTGATTATCTTTTAAAGCCCTTTTCTCGAGTACAACTTAAAGAAAAAATGGCGAGAGTTGCCAACTTATTGCGGGACACAAAGACGTTTTCAAAAAATAGTAATATTTTAATTGTTGATGATTCTAAATGGACTATTTTGACGCTTACGAAAATGTTAAATTCTTTGGGTTTTCTTAATTTGCATTCGTATTTGAGTGGTAAAGAGGCTTTAGAGTACTTGGATCTTACCATTAAGGGTCGTCAGCATAAGATTGATTTCGTTATCACTGATTGGAATATGCCCAATATGTCGGGGTTAGAGCTATTCGAGAAGTGTAAGCAAAATAGAATATTGGCAAAAATTCCTTTTTTACTGGCCACTGCGGAAAATCGCGAGGTGAACCTCAATCAAGCCGTCGCGGCAGGAATATCAGAGTATTTGATTAAGCCTTACGAGATTACAGAGCTTAAAAAGAAAATTTCGCGTGCCTATCGTAGTGCTCAGCAGGAGATATCGCCCCCCATTGATACGCGCTTTATGATCGTCGATGACTTTGAATCTATGCTTAAGATTCATGTGAAGGCCTTAAAGGCCCTCGGGTATAGTAATTTTTTCTGTGCGAAAGACGGTGAGGTAGCCCTTGTCGAACTTAAACAGAGTTTTCACGATGCGAAGCCCTACGATATCATGATTACTGACTGGCATATGCCCAAAATGGACGGCATTGCACTTACCAAGCATTGTCGCTCTGATATTTTTTTGAAGGACATACCAATACTTATGATTTCTGCTGATGGCGAAGAAGCTAATCAAACCAACGCCATTAAAGAAGGGGTCGACGAATTTCTTGGTAAGTCCTATACGCCCGAGACTCTCAAAGAGCGATTACAAAAAGTTTATTCAAAGATCTTTTGAAATAAGTATTGCTGGTTTTCGAGAGCGGTCCAGTTGGTCTAAAAGATAAAGCATGTTTTCTTTAGCTATCGCCACACAACCGGCAGTCGTGGAGTTAGGGCCTCGCCATACATGAACGAAAATAGCACTGCCTTTGCCCTTGATTACTGGAGTTCGATTATAACTTGTAATGAAAGCGTGCTCATACAAATTATCATCACGTTTTAATTTTTCAAAGGATTTGGCGGTCGTATCGCCATGCACCCAGTTATTGTAGTCCGAAGATTCCACGTCGTCGATCCACTTATCGTTACTGCCAGCAGTCCGGTAATTCAATTTTGTGGTGGCGTTGGCATGATATCCAAAGGCTCCCTCAATCTCAAATATTCCCGACGGAGTCTTACCATCTCCTTCGACTTTCGCATTTTCTTTGGCAATGCCATTTTTGCCAAAAACGGCAGGTACGGGGCCCCAAGTTTTTCTAAATTTTCCGTTGATCTTTTGATAGAGAGAAACAAATCCGCTTTTTTTTTGCGTGGCAACAATAACCTGTTCGTGATTGGCTGCTAGTCGTTCAATTTGGCTAAAGATTTCTTGCGCCGAAGATTGAGTTAGAAAAAAAAAGATAAAGTGAGCAATCACTATTTACAAATATCCGCGTTTTTGTTGATCGCGTTCAATGGAGCGAAAGAGCGCACCAAAATTGCCCTCACCAAAGGAGTGATGGTTTTTACGTTGAATGATTTCTATAAAAATAGGGCCGACAATGTTTTTAGTAAAAATTTGTAGTAAGTAGCCTTCTTCATCCCCATCGACTAACACTTTGTACTTTTGTATTACTTTTTTGTCTTCGGTCACGTTTGGAACTCGGTCAAAAACAGACTCATAATATTCGTCATCTATATCTAGAGTTTCAATGCCAGTGCCCTCAAGACGCTTCAGAGAAACTAAAATATCATCAGTCAAAAAGGCCAAATGCTGGATGCCAGGCCCCTTATACTCATCGAGATATTCGTTGATCTGAGATTTTTTCTCAGTACCTTCATTAATGGGGATGCAAAATTTTCCGCAAGGGGAGCGCAGGGCATAAGATTGAAGTCCCGTCTTAGCTCCCTTAATGTCAAAATAGCGAACTTCGGTAAAGCCAAATATTTCTTTATAAAATTTTGCCCACTTTTCCATGGTGCCTTGGGGGACATTATTGGTTAGATGATCTATTGCCAAAAAACGCTTTTCAGTAACGAGAGTTGGTTCTTCTAGTTTTTTGAACCCCAATTTTTCATAGCGAATGTTATTGTGACTGATATCTTGACTGGTTTTTTTTGTGTCCTCAATAAAGTAAATGAGACTTTCGCCAATCCCCACTATCGCCGGAAGGGGGTAGTCCACTTTCTTGGCGATTGTCGCTCCTCTGGAGACAGCGAGCTTAAGAGCCTCAGCGGCATTTTGCACTCGCCAACCCATGGAACAAATTGAGGGTCCATGGGTCTTGCAGAAAGTATCTGCAAAACTATTGGGCTCACGATTTAATAATAAATGAATGTCATTTTGGTTGTAGTAATCAACCTTTTTTGCGGAATGAACAGCTAATTTTGAAAAACCAAAATTTGAAAATAACTTGTGTAAGGCGTCGGGTTGAGGCGAGGTAAACTCGATAAACTCTATGCCATTAAGACCGATTTCATTTTTTACGCTGACGTTGTCATTGGTCATTTAAAGAATTGTGCCACTTAAAATAAGATTTGCCAATGAAAAATAGATAACTAAACCAGTAACGTCGACGAGCGTTGCCACTAGTGGAGTTGAGGCCGTAGCAGGGTCAAGTTTAAATCGGCTCAGTATGAAGGGCAGCATCGAGCCGGCGATGGCTCCCCATAGGACCACGCCTACGAGACTGATAGAAACCGTTGCGCCAATCAACATATAATGTTCCCCGTAAGCTTCAATTCGGTTTGGCCAAAAAACTATTCGAAAAAGTCCGATAGCCCCTAAGAAGGCACCGAGTGTCAGGCCAGAAAATATCTCTCTCCTAAGAACGCGCCACCAATCACTTAGTCGCAACTGGCGTAATGCCAGGGCACGAATAATGATTGAGGCGGCCTGGGAACCTGTGTTGCCGCCACTACTGATAATCAAGGGAATAAAAAAAGCTAAGACGACTGCTCGTTGAATGTCTTTTTCGTAATGAGACATTGCGGTCGCTGTAAACATTTCGCCTATAAATAAAACGGTTAGCCAAAAAGCCCTTTGTTTAATCATATGGCCAAAACTGACATCAAGATAGGGCGCACCGAGAGCGACGCTACCTCCGATTTTGTGGATGTCTTCAGTGGCTTCTTCGTGCACAATTTCAACGACGTCATCGATTGTGACGATACCCTTCATGCGAAATTCGCTATCGACGACAGGAATAGCTGCAAAACCGGTTTGTGCGAAGCGCCGACTCACTTCTTCTTGATGCATATCCTCAGGCATAGTGACGACTTCAGACTCCATGATTTCGCTGACAAGTTTATCGGGAGGAGCCAGCAATAAATCCCTAAAAGACAGTGCTCCGAGTAGTTTCTGGTCGGGGGCAAGGACATAAGCATAGTGAGTGGCTTCAATGGAGCTACGTGTTTGAGCACGAATATATCTAAGTGCCACGTCAACAGAAGCTTCGGGACGAAGCCTGATAAAGCGGGAGTTCATCAAGCCACCCGCATCGTCTTCGGCATATGCCAATAGGGCGGTGACTTCGTGTCGAGTGGCATCATCTAATAATGCCAAAATGCCAATGCGATCTTCCGGAGAAAACTGCTGAATGAGATCGGCGGCATCGTCAGGCGCGAGAAGTCTAACCCATGACCTTTTAGTGGCCGGGAGCATACTCAAAATTAGATCGTACTGATCAGCGGCACCGAGGTTAAGAAAAACCTCTTCTGCGTCTTCGCGAGATAGTTTTTGAAAATTTTCAAGACGTTGTTCGAGAGTTAGGGTAGGCCACGATTCCAATAACGACTGCAGAAAAGGAATTTCTTCAATAGGTTCTAGTTTTGGCTCTGAAGGTTGTTCGGTATTCATTTCAATTATCGGTACTATGCCCATGGATTAGAGCAAGTTCAAACTTTTCTTTTTGCTAAAAACTTTTTTTGGAAAAATAAGAGTCCCGCATACAGCAATGCTAAAATCGCCACGAACAGAACAAACCAGCTGAGCTTGGATTTCATCACGAAAATCATTTCTTCAGGCGAGTCTAATAGTTGGGGAGAGTTTCCTAGTGTCACTTGACCAAACCAAGCTAATATATAACACCAAATCCCGGCCCCCAGCGTGGTTACCACGCTAAATTTAAAGAAAGGCATTCTAAAAACACCCGCGGGCATCGAAATCAAATGCCTAATTACTGGCAAAAGCCGAGAGATAAAAACACCCGGAACCCCATATTTTCTTACTAGGTTCTCAGCCATGATGAGTTTATCTTCAGGTATCAAAATGTATTTGCCATATTTGTGTAACAGGGGACGACCTAGCCAGTGAGCCCCCCAATAACTAACGGCAGAGCCAAAATAGCTGCCAAGTGTTCCGGCTAAAACCACAAGATTAAAATTTAGTTTTCCTTGGGATGCCCAGTAGGCAGCCGGTGGCATCACAATTTCTGAGGGGACTGGAACAATCGAACTTTCAAGGGCCATCAGAATAAAAACGCCCCAGTATCCTCCGGACTCAACGATTTCAAACCAATACTTAATTAACTGATGAAGCATTAAAATACCTTACTTTGAAAAAAAAATGATGTAAAGTTACCTTTATGTCCACCCCTAAAAATACCCACAAAAATAAAAACAAAAATATCATTATGACCGTTCTGGTAGCGGCGCTTGGTTACTTTGTCGACATTTATGACCTTATACTTTTTAGCGTCGTCAGAACCTCTAGTCTAAGGAGTTTAGGTGTACCTCAAGCAGAACTTATGAACGAAGGACTTTTTTTGCTCAACATGCAAATGACGGGGATGCTTATTGGCGGGGTATTATGGGGAGTCTTAGGTGATAAGAGGGGTCGCGTGTCTGTACTCTTTGGCTCCATTTTTTTGTACTCCGCAGCTAATATAGCCAATGCCTACGTGGACACTGTTTTTTGGTATGGCATTTGGCGTTTTATCGCGGGAATTGGATTGGCTGGCGAACTGGGGGCTGCGATTACCTTGGTGAGCGAAATCATGTCTAAAGAATCTCGGGGGTACGGCACGACGATAGTTGCCAGTGTGGGCATATGTGGGGCGATTGTGGCGGCACAAATTGGTAATAGATTTTCTTGGACGACCGCGTATATCGTGGGCGGAGTCTTAGGATTTTTATTATTGGGCTTAAGAATTGGCATCTATGATTCAGGAATGTATCAATCCTTGCAAGGCTCTAAAACCAAGCGGGGAAATTTTTTGATGTTGTTTAGTTCTTGGTCGCGATTCAAAAAGTACTTAAATTGTATCCTTATAGGCGTGCCGATTTGGTTTGTGATTGGTGTGCTGGTTAGTTTTTCACCCGAGTTGTCTCTCGCCATGGGCATTGAAGGCGTTTCGGCTGGATATGCTGTCATGTATTGCTATATCGGACTTGCGTTGGGGGATTTGGCGAGCGGCTTATTGAGTCAGTTATTTAAAAATCGCAAAAAAGTGATTTTTGTATTTATCTCTATGACTTTGGCCTTTGTCTTTTACTATATTTTTATGGGAACTGTTACCCTGTCACATTTTTATTGGGTGTGTGGCCTGCTTGGCTTCGCCATTGGCTATTGGGCTATTTTTGTAACGGTAGCAAGCGAACAGTTTGGCACAAATATCAGAGCGACAGTGACAACAACTGTACCTAATTTTGTGCGTGGATCAGTGGTATTAATTACCAGCGCCTTTAAATCGCTCGCGTCGACTTATGGCTTCTCAGTTTTAAATAGTGCTTTGGTTATTGGACTTGTTTGTGTGGCGATTGCTTATATAGCGTTGTTGAATCTTAAAGAAACTTTTGCCAAGGACCTTGATTACACAGAGGTTGAGTAGCTGACATATAGGTGAAATATAAGTGAAGTAATCGCGTGCGAAAAGTAATTGTTTTTCAACATGTGGCGCATGAAATATTGGGCACTCTCAATCCATTGCTGAAACAGCAAGGTTTTAGAGTGCGCTACGTAAATTATGAGCGCCACCCCGACGTAAAGCCATCACTCGAAAAATATAATGGACTGATTATTTTAGGTGGTTCCATGGGGGTCTACGAAGCCGAACATTACACCCATATCAAAGTGGAACTTCAGTTGATCGAAAGCGCTTTAAAAAAGAACATTCCCATTTTAGGAATATGTCTGGGAGCACAGCTTTTGGCGCACGTATTAGGTGCTGATGTCAAAAAAAGTCATGAAAAAGAAGTGGGTTGGTGTGATGTGGAGCTCACAGCAAATGGAGCTAAGGATCCACTCTTTGAGCATTTTAGACCGACAGAAAAAATATTTCAGGTACATGGTGACACCTTTGATATTCCAAAATCTTCTGAACATTTGGCTCGGTCCAAAGTTTGCGAAGGACAGGCCTTTCGTTATGGAGAAAAAGTCTATGGACTACAGTTTCATCTTGAGGTCGACAGGGCCATGATTCAGCGTTGGCTGCAAAATCCCAAAAACTTAAAGGATCTTTTGGACTCAAGCACCCCTTTAAACACGGAGAAAATAATTGCTGAAACCGACTTGTATGTTGCTAACTCCGTGGACCTTAGTAATAAAACCTTTATGAAATTCATTAAAATTTTTGGCCTTAAAGAGCGCGCATTGCTTTTGGGATCTGCGCATGGAAAACCAAAGTAGCACAGGGCATTTTGCCCCCTCAATTAACTGTAAAAAAGTGAGTTCTGTTGATTTAAGGCGCATTAGCTGAAAGGTTATTCCTTAGTCAAGTTTATATTCCTCGACATTGTGTTATTTTTTGCTTATGGTGCCATTTGTCAGATGGAAATAACTCAAGAAATTTATCCTCACAGTCGTAAAGATATTTTATCGCAGAAGCGATCAGTATTTATTATTGATGACAGCGTGGATACGTTAGAAGTTCATAAAATCATACTTGAGTCCCATGGTTTTGAAGTATTTACAGCACAAAGCGGGATTGAAGCTTTGGATGTTCTCTCACAAATAGCCAAGCCCTGTTTGATACTTCTTGATATGCAGATGGATGGTATGACGGGATCTGATTTTTTAACAATACTTGAAGAGAAAAAACCTGAAATTGTCAAAGACGTTCCCATTGTATTTGTTTCTGCTATGGACACTGTTCCCAAGAGTAAAGCCGCAGGATTTATTCGTAAACCCATTGACACTGAAAATTTTTTGGAAGCCGTTCATCGTTTTATAGACCTGGGAGACCATCCTCCCTTTCACCACTAATAGCTAATGGCAAAAAAAAAGAAATCCCTCAAAAGGACTCAAAAAAATTCTCGTTTTCCGATCGTAGGAGTCGGTGCCTCGGCGGGGGGACTGGAAGCTATTATTGGCCTCTTGTCCCCTATGCCTGTTGATATAGGCATGGCATTTGTGCTCGTGCAGCACTTAGATCCCAACCATCCCAGCATGGCGGTCGAAATTATCTCTCGATCCACCAAGTTAGTAATTGAAGAAGCTCGGGATGGCACAATAGTTAAACCCAATCAGGTTTACATTATTCCCCCAAACCACAATATGGAAATCCACAAAGGAGTTTTAAACCTTTCAAAACGCTCTGAGGGACCTGTTCAAAATAAGAGTATTAATATATTTTTAAAGTCACTTGCCCAGTCAGAGAAAGGCAGGACAATTGGCATTATTCTCTCGGGAACTGGTTCGGATGGATCAGCGGGCTTACGGGCTATTAAGGCTGAGGGTGGAATCACTTACGCCCAGCAACCAGAATCAGCCAAATATCAGGACATGCCTAAAAATGCCATCGCGGCTGGAGCCGTAGATTTCGTTCTGCCACCAATTGAAATCGCTAGAGCTCTGGTAAGAAGAAAAACTCATCCCAATCAGCCAGAACAACAGCCAGAACAACAGCCAGAACAACAGCCAGAACATTTGCTTCCTAGCGACCCTCTCCACACGATCTACGCAGTACTTCGAAAGCATACAAAAATTGATTTTACAGATTACAAGCAGACTACTTTAAATCGGCGAATCCAGCGGCGAATGTCAGTAAATAGATCAAAAAATTTACAGGACTATGCCAAATACCTCGAAAATTATAAGGAAGAGGTGACAGAACTTTACAATGATATCCTTATCAATGTGACGGATTTTTTTCGGGATCCTGAATCCTTTATAGCGCTAAAAGAAAATATCTTTCCGGCTCTCTTGCAGAGCAAACCTGCAGGTGAGACCATTCGGGTATGGGTGCCCGGCTGTTCAACGGGCGAAGAAGTGTATTCAATCGCCATTTCCTTAATTGAATTTTTGGGAGATTTAGAAAAGCAAAATCCAATTCAGATTTTTGCAACTGACATTAGCGAACCGGTCATCCAAAAAGGTCGTGTTGGTCAATACCCCGAGAGCATTTCTCAAAACGTATCAAAAGAACGACTTGATCGATTTTTTGACAGACTCGAAGATGGTTATAGAATAAATAAGTCGGTTCGCGATCAGTGTCTTTTCTCGAAGCATGATGTAACCAGTGATCCTCCTTTTGCCAGACTAGATCTTATTTCTTGTCGTAATGTTTTGATTTATTTTGGGAGTGTCTTACAAAAGCAGGTTATTCCCACTTTTCACTACGCACTTAATCCACGAGGGTATTTGTGGCTAGGAAAGGCTGAAAATCCAGGGGAGTTTTCTAAACTATTTACCCTGGTAGAAAAGTCACACAAGGTTTATTCTAAGGTAAACGTAGCAACTCCAATGGCATTTCATGCTCTAATCAAGCGCGTACGAGGACTCAAGGGCGTGACAAAAGAGCCGCCAACTTTAGCTCGGATTCAGAGCGACTTTCAGAAGGATGCCGATAGAATTACTCTGTCAATTTTTGCCCCTCCCAGCGTCATCATCAATGCTGATTTAGAAATCTTACAGTTTCGTGGTCGAACGGCACCATTTCTTGAGCCGGCTACGGGACAACCAAGCCTTAACCTTTTAAAGATGGCCCGACCTGAGTTATTGGCTAGCATTCGCGCCACAATTAACGCCGTTAAAAAAGAAAATACTGCGGTTGTAGAACAGGGAGTACATTTTGAAGCCGAAGGCCAACAAATAGGAGTGGATATCGAAATACTCCCGACCAATCCTCTCGCCGAACCCCAGGACCGCACATTTTTAGTTCTCTTTAAGGAGACTTCTACCTCCAAAAAAGTACGTAGTGTCCAACAAGTTAAAGCTAAAAAAACCCAGGCCAAAAACACTCAGAAGTCCACTCCGGATGCCAAACATATAAAGATGGTGAAACTTGAAAATGAACTTTCAGAAATCAAAGCTTATCAACAGGCACTTATTGAGCAGTACGAAGCCAATCAAGAAGAGCTAACCTCTGCCAATGAGGAATTGCAGAGCACCAATGAAGAGTTTATGAGTGCCAACGAAGAAATCGAGACATCCAAGGAAGAGCTCCAGTCAACCAATGAGGAGCTTGTCACAGTTAACGATGAGTTGCAGATCCGGAATGCCGATCTGTCGGCACTCAGCAGCGACCTCAACAATTTACTTGCCAGCGTAGAAAACCCTGTCCTGATAGTCGGGGGCGATCTTAGTATTCGTCGGTTTTCGCCGAAGGCCAAAAGTGCCTTCAATCTGATTACCACGGATATTGGCCGGCCCATCAACGATATTAAATCCAATTTTGATATAAATCTAGAAGTCATGGTGACAGAAGTCGTAGAGACCTTGAGCCCAAAGAAAATCGAAGTCCAGGATGTCGAAAGCCGTTGGTGGCAGGTAGAGGTGCGTCCTTTTAGGAGAGTGGATAACAAAATTGATGGCGCTGTCATAACGGTATTAGATATTGATGCACTCAAAAAAAATGAAATAAGAGCCAAAGAAACACATGACTATATTACATCGGTCGCTGAGTCCGTTCCCCTTCCTCTGGCCGTCGTGAATGATGAGTTTCAATTTCAATCTGCGAACCAGTCTTTTTACAAATACTTTCAGCTATTCAAACAGACAGTTGGTCAGGATATTTTTGCTGCTCTGAATATCAGTGGAGATAATTTACAAGGTATGCGCCTGTTGTTCTCTCAAGCTGTAGAAGAAAATAAATCTTTCGCCGACATTGAAGTGGATTGCGAGTTACCTATTTCTGGCCTTCGTAAAATTCTTCTCTCCGGAGGAAAAATTCATTGGACTGGTTCGGAACGAGCGGCTGTCCTTGTCAGTTTTTTAGATGTAACGGAACAAAGGCATTACGAAAAAGAAATGAAAGAAATTCTCTCTCGAGAGAAAACGGCTCGCGAAGACGCTGAAAAGGCCAACCGGGCCAAAGATGTGTTTCTGGCAACTGTTTCACATGAACTGCGGACCCCTCTTTCGCCGATTCTTACTTGGGCACAGTTGATTAGTCAGGGAAAAGTAGATTTTGAAAAAGCCAAGCAAGGGGCTTTAGTGATAGAGCAAAGTGCCAAAACTCAAAATCAACTCATTGATGACCTGCTTGATGTTTCGCGTATCATCTTGGGTAAACTGGCACTTGAGATAAAAGAAGTCGACCTTAATTCGGTAATTCGCGCGGCTCTTGATTCGGTTCGTGCCTTAGCTGAGAAAAAATCTATTCAAATTGAAACCTTATTAAGTTCTGAGTCAGCGGTGGTTTACGCCGATCCCATTCGCATTCAACAGATTATTTGGAACCTCTTGACTAATGCCATCAAATTTTCTCCTCAGAGCGGCATCATTCAAGTACGCTTAGAATTTGTCGGGGACCAAACCAAACGATTGGCCCAAATTATTGTAGCTGACCAAGGAAAAGGAATTCCCGAGAAATCGATTCCGCATATATTTAATCGATTCAGCCAAGTGGACAGTGAATCGACTAGAGTGCACGGCGGGCTTGGGCTTGGACTTTCCATCGTTCATAGTTTGGTTGAGCTCCACAATGGAACTATTAAAGTTGAAAATGCTAGTGTAGGGGAGGGGGCGATATTCACTGTTGTTTTCCCGCTTATTGTCAGCGATAAGTCTGCTATAGTCCGCACTCAGGCTCTCAATGGATCTGTAAAAAGACCTGAAGTAAGGCAACTTGTTAGTAACGATATCAAAGGCCAGCCGAAGCTTGATAAAATGCGAATACTTTTTGTCGATGACGACCAAAGCACGCGCGAGGCGATAAGTATATATCTGAAATCCTTTGGCGCTGATGTGATGACAGTGGAGTCAGCCGGAGACGCACTGGCAAAATTGCCAGATTTTAAACCTGATATACTGATTAGTGACATCGCCATGCCCGGTGAGGATGGTTATGCATTGATAGGTAAGATTCGAAGTTTAAATGATAAACCCTGGTGCAATATTCCTGCCTTGGCCTTAAGTGCTTACGCCACTGCTGAGGATTCTAAAAAGGCACTTTTGGCGGGATTTCAAGCCCATGTCGCAAAACCAGTTGAAGCCAATGAATTGGGAATAGCGATTTTAAAGGTTACAGAGGGCAAAACTAATTTATGGAAAAAGCAAAAAACATAAGAGTGGTGGCTATCGGAGCTTCGAAGGGAGGCCTTGCTGCCTTTCAAAAGCTTGTCGAAAACCTGCCAACTAATACAGGAATGGCCTTTGTTTTGCTATCTCATATTTTACGCGATTCAAAAAGCTTTCTTCCGGAAATTCTGAGCCGTTCCACAAAAATGCAGGTCATTCAGGTTACCGATGGCATAGGACTACTTGCCAATCACGTATACGTTTTACCTCCAAATAAACTTATGGAAATTCGAGAGGGACACCTTTATTTGGTGCCGCGCCCCGAAACAGGAGGCAATAATTCAATCGACCATTTTCTTTTTTCTTTGGCAGAAGACCGCGCTCTGGGATCCATTGGGATTATTCTATCAGGAGAAGGTTCTGACGGATCGGAGGGAATTAAAGTTTTAAAAGAAAAAGCTGGTGGTGTAACGATGGCACAAGAGCCCGCCTCAGCGAAATCTAAGTCTATGCCCATTAATGCTATTGAGATTGATCATGTCGACCATATTCTGACTCCTGAAGACATAGCTCATCAGTTGGCATCCATGAGCTGGTGTAATTTAAATATTAAGAACACACCGTTGAAAGTTATGTGGATGGGACATTCAAATAGCTAATTAAACTGATACCCTTTGTTGGGTATACCGGGTGAGGTTTAAGGGCCATTTTCACAAAATAAGTTTCTAACTTTGTTTAATTTTTTCACTAACGCGTCGAAAAAATAAGTGAAACCTTCCAATTTTAAATTCTCCT
>JAWXAY010000066.1:0-10685 GCA_034439715.1 Pseudomonadota bacterium | reverse complement strand
GCGAGGGGGTAAATTCAAAGCAAGGAAAACAAAAACACGAAGGCCGGATGGCGCGAGCCGGATGCATGCGAGTAATCGAGTTAGAACCCAGTTAAAGATCTTGGCTGAGGCGCTCAATAGGGCTCAGCAGCCGTCAATTTCTTCGACAGGTAAAGGTGCCAGTTGTTGGCGCAGAATTTGCTTTAACATTCGTATGTTTATACGATGTCTTTTCAAGTCTTTCTTATTTGTTACCCTTACAGGAGTCCTTCCCACGGTAGCTTCCGAAACAATGAGTAGCTGCCCAAGCGCTTTTGAGTTCGATCGGAACTTTAATCCCCAGCCAATGATATCAAGAACTAATAAAACAAATCTCAAATATCTAAATATTGTTGGCGAAGCAAAAACCACAAATGGAATACTCGGCTTGTTGATTAAAAAAAGGGGCATCGATGATAAGTGGTATTCTGAAGTAGAGGTATTCAGACTAGCAAACCAGGGTGACCCACGCTATTTTATTAAAGCTCTGGGCGAAGAGTTAGGTCTATTTTTTGGATTCGAAAGGATCGATGAAACCTCAATGATAATCCCGACGCCAGAAGCTTTGCAAAATAGAATTGATCTTTGGAATAGATCTGTAGCCCAAGAACCCCGAGATCAGATTTCAATCGGCTTTTATGCGGTGACGAGTGAAATTCCCAGTCATGATTACGTGCGAAGATTTGCTAAGGAGGGGAAGCTTCCGATATTTAAAACTGGCATCACATTTCTTCACGATATTTCGTATCATACTCTGTCCGTTTTTCTCGAAGAATGGGCCAGGGGACTCAGGATTCGCGTTTCGCATATTGTAGCTTTTGATGACTTTGTAAAAACACAAAATATAAAAGAGGATAAAAAAATTAAAATACAAAGTACCCTTGAACAAATTTACTCTGATATCTCTCGGATAACAATTGATGGCAATACAGCTAACTTTTCAGAGGCGCTAGCTCTGTCGGAGCCTGGTCGAAAGTGGACCTCTGATGAATATGGAACTGAGTCACCGAGAAACAGACTAATACGTGTTGTGCACTTAATGATAAATGCCGAGAGCCCAAGGAGATTATTAGAGAAAAACTTTTCGAAAGAAATCGTGAAAAGTTTTTTTGATTTACTAGAGGCCAAGAATTTAGAAAAAGAATTTGAAAGCTGGAAAACAGAACTTACGCCTCTGGCTGAATTTAAGGACCCTTATCCTTCCGACGAGCAACTATTTGATCGAGTTGCCGTACCACTTCAAAAACGAAAAGAGCGTTGGTTATACTTGCTGCGGGAGTATCAGATTAACCAGGGTGGGTAACGCCGTCACCGCAGCTTCGCTACCGCCACAGAAATTGAGCCCAATAATTGTCACTTTCCATCCATCAACCATTATTATTTTGAAATACTAGCAACTTAGAAATCCGTTTTGGGTATAACCATAGATGGTCTCATTGAATTATATTAACGTCTGGAGTTGTATCAACTAAGGAGATATTTATGAAAATGTTTTTTATAGGTCTAAGTTTTATTTTTACAATGAGCGCGTACGCTTACGAGACAGAAAAATGGACGTCGGCAATCTACAAAATCAATTCGGACAAACCTCGTCTTTCGCTGGATAATGCAGATAACTGCGTAAAATACATGACGCTGAGTTGTGAACAGGCGCATGAGAATGGAGATGAGGACTTAGCCTACGAAGCAACATTTGACGTACAAAGTAAAGATGGCACCCTTCAATCGCAAAAAATAAGGGTGGCATACTCACTTGAAGAAATCGTCGTTGTAGATACTGGTATACTTGGCTACGCCACGATGGGCATAACTAGCCTACTCGCTACTGGTGTTGTTTCTACCTATAATGTTCTTGCTTCTGACTGGGGCCAAAAAACCATCGCTATGTGTGAACAAATAAGAGCCTCGATCGCACGTAGAATGTGTCAATAAATCTATAGCGAGTCTATTATTTTGCTAGCAGCGAGTTTAATTTTTGAGTTTTCAGAGTTATGAATCGAAATAACAATGGTCGGATTTGGAAAATAGCAACCATCCTGGTTGACTAAAATCCGGCCAGCCCCCAATACGGAATTGATTTTGCTGACTAACTTATAAATTTTGGGGTCATGATAATTGGGCTCGTAAAAACTATCCAGTAAAACTTCCTGAGCTATTCTATATTTCGGAAGTTTTTGAGATTCAGCCAGTAGTGCTAAGAAACTAATCTCCTTTTTATCAAACTCTTCAATTCTAGTATCTTTTAAAAGTGCAGAATTGTTGGCGACATCAATTTTAATAATTTGTTTAAAATTGAGAGGACGTTGTTTTTTATAGCGACTAGCTTTATCGATGTATTGGGTAAGATCTAAACTGTAGGCCAGCTCTTCATATTCGCTAAGAAACGAAAAATCTCCGCGCTCTAGAGCAATAGAAAAGAGTTGTAGTTTATAAATCGGGTCAGTTTTTTTTGAAATAAATCGAAACATCTTATGATAATCTTTTTGTTGCGAATAGAGATAGGCCAAATGAAAAGTAAAATCGTGACGATTACGGCCAATATTTGATTTTCGCGCGAGGAGGACTGCCTCTAGTAATAGAGTTCGTGCGCCCCTGAAATTTCGTTTTAAAATATTAAGGTGAGACTTAAACAGTTTAATGTCGATTTCTAAGCCACTGTGTGGGTAGATAGTTTGGAGTTTTTCAAAGCATTCGTAAGCTTGGCGATATTCTTTGAGATAACAGTAACAAAAAAATAATTCCCGAATGACTTTGTATTTAAGGGAATCACTGCTGCTTTTTAAGCTTAAGACATCTTGAAATTTAGGAATGGCAATTTGGTAGCCAAAAAGATCTCGGTAGGCGAGAGCCAAATGATACTTTAGCCAAACTAATTCGTAAGAATCATGTTCGAATAAATTTTCGGCTTGTTCCCATTGGGTTTTGGCTTGAGTAATTTGTCCCTTACAAAAGGCCACGTCACCGCGGCGAAACAGGCTTAACGCCAAAATGTAGGGGTTATCGAGCTCTAATGCAATAGTGGTAAGTTGTTGAGTGGTGGTTAACGCCTCGGCGGTGAGTTGGAGGCCTTGTCCACGTTGCAGCCAAGATCGATAAAATAGTCCGATGGCGTAATTGGTTTTGTCGGACTCATAGTTTCTTAAATACTCATTGATAAATGTTTCGGCTTTGAGATGTTGGCCAGAGTGAATGAGAGTTAAAAGTTCTACTGAAAGCATCAGGGGCCGCCGCCGCGTCCGCCGATGACAGGACAACCTGGATAATCTATCTTAAATAAATCACGCGGTGGATTGGTGAAGTAAGAAAAACTTTCGCGATTTTTTTCGTAATTGCTTACGGCATCGTACAAATTTATCCCAACAACGAGATTTCTTTCTGAAAGTATACAAATGCTGACTGCAAAAATTTCTTTTGTTCTAAAGTCAAAAATCGGACCGCCACTTGAACCACGATCTTGACCACTGCGATTGAGATAAAACAGCCCCTCACTAGTAGTTCTAAATATAGTACCAACGCTGAGGCCGGGATCAAACAGTTTTCGATCAATTATCGGAAAACTCAATTCAAAATATTGATTGATATCGAGTTCGTTTAATCTATTGGTCTCAATGGTAGTGTTAGTTTTGAGACCTGTATCAATGATCACTAGGTCTTCGTTAATAGAAATCGTTTTTTCAGGAGAAGGTTTGGCTAGAGGAATGTAGCCGACAATGGGAATTGTTTGGTTAGTCGTGGCATTGAAGACAAAGAGTTTATCCTCATTAGCTAAAAGAATTACGTGTAAAGATGTGATTAAATAATTTTTATAAGTAAAAGCCGTGCCATATTCTTTTCCGCTAGCACCGATTATCGAAAAAACGAGATGCTTTACCTCGTTCTTTATGGCCTGAAGTCGATTGCGTTGCTCGGATTCGGCTCTTGCAATTGCGGCGGACCCCGAGAGAAAGGTGGTGATTTTGAAGCCGTCGGGTGAAATTATTTGTGAGCTTTCGATATCTGCTCTTGCGCCACCGCAGAGGGTGGTTTGGTCACCTCCTATAATCAAGCTAACTTCGTCAGAATCACAGGCAAAGCCTTGAGCGCTAAAAAAAAGTGTCATTATCAAGTGAATAAATACTGCCCGCATTAAATCTCCTGTGGCGAAGTGAAATTGCAATGGGTATGCCATAAGGAACGAGAATCATTCGGTTTAAGGGCAAAAAAATGTCAAAACTTGAGACAGCAGTGCTCAAAAATGTTCGGTGATTAGGTCAATGGTACAGCCTCGTAAATCTAAATAAACTCAACCCAGGTAACGCCGTCACCGCCAGCTTCGCTACCGCCAGCCTTCCAGCCCTTTACGCTGGGGTTACGTGAGAGGTATGATCTTACAGTACGTTTTAAAGTTTCAGTGCCATGGCCGTGTATGACTTTAATCCTTTGTTCTTGCTTAGTGACAGCTGAATCGAGCGCTATCTCTAATTCTTGAATGGCCTCATCGACTCGCTTTCCCCTTAAATCAATGATCGTATCGCTATCAAGAGTTTGTTGAAACACAAAACCCCGGTGTGGCGGTGGTGTCTCAGCTTTTGAGGTTTGGAGTTGTTGCCAGGCCACACTGACACGCATGGATTGCGACAAGACGAAGACCTCGCCACTATTATTGGGTGGACTCTGAATAATACCTGAGCGATTGAGCGAAGGAATAAACACATTGGTGCCTGGGGGGCATTTTTTCGCAAATTCTTCGGTTGAGTTTATTACATCCGCACTCTTGGGATCATTATAGCCAATTATTTGGGGTAGGTCTTTTTTTAGGTTCTGCAATTTTTCGTGGCGATCAAAAATTTGCACAACTTTCGCTTGAGACAGCATTTCGTCAATAACTTTTTCAGTTTTTTTAATAGATTTTTCTAACCAGACATTTCGTTCTTTTTTAAACTTCTCAATAAGTTTGCTGTATTGATTCTTCGTTGCATTAACTTCTTTCAGTTCTTTTTCGTAATTCTGCCGAGCCGCCTTCAAACCATCTTTTAGTTGAGTGACTTCTTCTTGAGTTTTTTGTTGCCACTGGGCCAGAGGACTTAAAAGTGCGATGGCCCGCACGATTATATTTTTACCCACCCCCACCCGCTTCGCCGTTTGAATTGCGAGCGATTGACCAGCTACGCCTGGGATAAAGCGATAGGTAGGTGTGCCAGACTCCAAATCACTTTCGAGACTTCCGTTAACTACACCAGAGCCAGCATCCCAACCTAGTTTTAAAGGGCCCAGGTGACTAGTAATAATGGCAAACGTTTGATTTTTAGCAAACTGTTCAATAAAACTTCGCGCTAGGGCAGAGCCCTCTTCAGGGTCCGTTGAGCCACAAATTTCATCTATCAACAATAAACTGTCAGAACCCTTGGCAGTACAAGCTTCGTTTAGCGATTTTAAGTGAGCGGCAAAGGTGCTTAAATGGAGGTCCACATTTTGCGCATCACCAACCGTGATAAAAATATTTTTTAAAAAGGGTAACTTGGAGGTACCACGAGCGCAAATTAACAAACCACACCTAGCCATGTGGGCGGCAAGCCCGATAGATTTTAACAGGACAGTTTTTCCGCCGGCATTGGGGCCCGATAACAAGAGAATCCCATCAGTCGATGATAGCGATACGGTATTAGCCACGACTTTTTCTTTTTTCGAAACTAAAACCGGGTGCCTTAAGTCCAATAACTCCAAGTGGCTCTCAGTGAACTGACAAGGTTCAGCGTTTAGCTCGACACAAAGCTGGGCTTTTGAAAAATTAAGGTCGGCTTCAATCAAAGTTCCTTTGGCTTTAAGCCATTCATCAGAAAATGTAACAAGATACTCCGACAATTGCCGCAAAAGAGTATCAATTTCTTTTTCAATGAGTGCCTCAATTTCGCGTATGCGATTATTGATGGGAATAATTTCACTGGGTTCCATAAAAACTGTTTGTTTAGTCTGGCTGGTAGCATGAATTATTCCTGAAAAACTATGTTGCATACCGCTTTTTATTGGCAATACCCACCGTCCCTCACGATTGGTCACATATTTATCCTGGAGGAGATTTTCCATTTGATGTTTTTGTACAATTTGATCAAGTTCCTTTTGAATCTGCTGAGACTTCTGAAGCTTTTCTTGATAAAGCCCATATAAAGTTTCGCTCGCATCGGTTCTGACTTCACCGTCAGGAGATAATAAATGGTCTATGGCCGACAGGGCGCTTTCAGCATCCATTAGTTGTCCATATATTTTTTTTGCCCAATGGGATTCCACTGTCCCGCAAAGTGATCGTAGGGCGATCATTTCGTGGCACAAGTGGCGGACGTCACGAAGTTCGAGAGGCTTGAGCACGCCACCTTTTGTTAACCGCAAAAACCATGTTTCAAAAAGATCTAAACTCTGCATCGAAGGCCTAAAACCCCCTTTATTGAGATCAATGCCTTCTTGAATTTCGCGCATGCTGTCGGTGGCCTGTTCGGCGTTTTTGAGGGGTGCCGTCTGTAACAAAAGGGAGCGGCCAATTTCGCTCGTTGAAAACGTGGCCAATTTCGAAGTTATAAAATTCCAATCTATCGAAGAGTAATTATACAATAGAAATCAGCCTTCCTGTTTTGGTTCTAATGGTTATCAGCAAAATAACAAAAGCTAAGATTAAGACCAGAGGATAATACTGACCAAAACGCGCAAAAAAAGTTTTTTCAGGATTTTTTTGATAGGAGACTTCGAGATATTGAAATATGGGTTCATTTAGTTTTGAGAATGCAAGAATACTGCCGTCGGCTAGAACCCCTGTTGAAATGCCCGTGTTAGTTGTTCTTATTAACGGCCTACGAAATTCGACAGCTCGCCCCAAAGTCATGTACATGTGTTGCCGAGGCTCAGAAAAGAAATCATACCAAGAATCATTGGTGACATTGACAATGAGACGTGCGCCGAGATCTACCAGGCCACGAGTTATTTCTGGAAAGAGTCCCTCGTAGCAAACTTGAGAACCCACCTCGGTATTTAAAAAGTGTGTCACTTGCGGCCCTGGACCTCGTCTGAAATCAGAAACTGCAGGTATGAGATCTTTCAGAAATGGAAACATTTCTGCCCCCGGAAAATATTCGCCAAACGCCAAAAGGACATGTTTTCGATAAGGGGGCGCCACGAGTTCGGCCTGCTCGTTAAAATAAAACAGCCCATTATAGACACCCGAATCGTTTTTGCCGAAATCAATAGAGTAGGCGCCGGTGGCGAGTGGTCTCGCTAGTTCCCGAATCTGATTACGGACTAAGGTCGCGTAAGGTGCACTCAAATTGTGGTCATCTAAATATTCAGGAATTGCTGTTTCCGGCCAGATTACCATGTTGGTATCGGGGTGTTGTTCAAGACCCAATTTAGAGATTCTCATGTATTCGTTAAGAATGTCGTATTTAAACATTCCTTGTTTTTCAGCGGCAATCTTTTGAAAGTTTCCGATGTTTGCTTGGATTTGAAGGACATTGGTTTTCTCGTCGGTCAGGCGCCAGGGGCTGGCATGAGTATTCCCGGTCAAATTTAGGCCAACAAAAATTAGAGCAGCGACACCTACTGGCACCCACCAGTTTGATATTTTTAGCTTTCGCCGCTCCAATGATAGAGCCACGCAGGCATTAAATAGTATACTTAAAGCACTTAACCCTTGAAAACCAAAAACATCTGCCCATTGGTAGGCCGGCCAATTTGCATAGAACCAAGTGTATCCCATGTTCCAAGGAAAAATCATCGGAAAGACATACTCTAAAATTATCAGGAGAAACGCTATTACAACTATGGATTGCGGCTTAGAGAACGAATATTTATTGTGCAACTTACTCCAAATCCAGCCAGAAACTGCCACTTGCAAATTAGAAAAAGCAGCAAAGGCCAACAGAGCCAACAACGCCAAAATCCAAGGGAGGTCGCCAAACTCGGAGGCCACGCGGGTAATCCAATGAAAGCCGATAAGAGTAAGCACAAACTGACAAACCCATCCCGAAAAAAATACTTTTTTGGGCGTTGGATTTTCAAGCCAATAGGTCCAGAGGGGGATCCAAGCAAAGAAAATTGCCCAGGGATAAAATGGAATAAAACTTGTGCCAATTAAAATGCCTGTTAGAATGGGAAGGAAGCGCTTAAATTTTTTGTTCACCTCCCTTTTTTAACATCAAACCCATGGAGGCGCCAGTGGAAACCATCCTTACGCAATGTCCTTCTTGCTCTAAGCTTTACAATATTGCAGGTAGAGATATTGTGAACGAAAGTCCGCAGTTCAAGTGTCTTCAATGCGAAAGACAGTTTTGGTTTGGCTTTGATAAGAAAGAGTTTAGTAATTTTGGGGCAAATGCCATATCCGTCAAGAGTATGTTGATCGAACCATTTGAGGCCAATAGAAATCAAGATTGTCCTAAATGTGGAGCCCAAAATCTCAGCACCAAAAGTGAGTGTGGTCGGTGTGGAGTTATTTTTGCAAAAGTTCATGGCGCAATAGCGCTTACTCAAAACGAAAAACCACTAGCCAGTACGCCTGAACTTCATGAACTCTGGAAAAACATAATGAGTGACTTTGAGGATTTACGGCTTCACGAGCTGTTTGTAAATCTTTGTCGAAGCAAGGGGACACTTCCTTTCGCCTCGATGAATTACGGAAAAATCTTATCGGTAAATCCAAACGATGAAATTGCTAAAATCATGCGCAATAAAGTTATTACACTCGCAAGTCCTAGTCCCATTGCTAATGTTCAAAAATATATTCCGTCAACTCAGAAAATTATTTGGGTAGGTGCTTTGGCAGCTAGCCTTTCCATAATTGTGTTAGGACTTTTTTTTAGAGACTTAAGCAATTTGGCTGGCTTTGGTGCTTTGTGCCTCGCTGTTTTATTAATGACGAGAGCGTTTTTTATTCGCCATGGGTAGTTTCGGCCGCCGTAGCTTTATTTAATAGGCTTGGTAAAAGTTTTTTGAGGTCCTGTCCGAATGCTGAAACTTGCGAAGTGGAGTCGGTAAAATCACTTTCTCCTCCAAACTCGACGCCGCCATTCCTATTGATTTTCAAAGATTTATTTTCTTCAGGCATAGAAAAAGCGTTTGATTTCATTTGGGCGGTATTGCCGGCCATCACTCCCGATGCGGCCACGTCTCGATCCAAAGTTACTAGAGCTTTGTAGGAGTTAAGCTGTTTTGCATATCTAGTTTTTTTTCTCATACTTACGGGAACATCGTCGCCGGTCTTTAAAATATACTTTTTAACCTGCTCGGCACTATATTCACGATTGGTGGCCATCACAAGTACAGCCACGCCAGAAACAAAAGCAGTGGCTTGTGAAGTTCCAGTCATATTTCCAAATCCATTGTTGGGAAGTGTGGAGTAAATGTTACTACCGGGAGCCTGAATGTCGACAGTCTGTTGGCCGAAGTTGCTCGTTGGTAGAATAGTATCGGACTCGTTGGCAGCAGTAACTGAAATAATATTTGAAAGCGGGTAGTCGGCTGGATAGTAGTGTTGCTTGTCGGAGTTATTGGATTCGTTGCCCGCGGCAGCCACAAATAGAACACCTTTTTCATTGGCCTCTTTGACGGCCTGATATTCTTCAGCGCTATACTCTGATCCTCCACCGGAATAATTGATGACTTTGGCACCCATACGCGTGGCGTATTTGATCGCACGAACAGTATTTAATAAATTGTTGGTGCCAGGACCTTTTGGATCATAATACTTTAAAACCATAAGACTGACCTTGGGCGCGATTCCACTAATGCCAAATCCATTCCCGCCCTCGGCGCCGACAATGCCGGCAATATGAGTGCCGTGGCCATGGTTGTCGAACAGAGAGTTATTGTTGCCGGCAAAATTCCAACCGTGGATGTCATCTGTAAATCCATTGCCATCATCATCAACACCGTTAGTGGCTTTATCTTTGCCATTAATATCAAATCCAACCTCACCTTTATTAACCCAAAGATTATTTTGCAAATCTTTGTGTCCAGAATCAATTCCAGTATCAATGATTGCGACAATAATTTCACGGTTGCCCATCGTAATGTTCCAGGCTTTGTGAGAAGATGTTTTTTTGATGCCCCAGTGCTCTGACATTTTAGGGTCAGCTAAAATAACTTCGACTTCTTTTTTAAGAGCGCTTTTTGAGGGTTCGATTTTACCAAGTTCTGTGGTACGAGTTTGTTTGGAACCAGAACTAGAGATATCGGCGTACTCCTTTGGTTCATTGCTAACTTCGTCACTGGAATCGCTATTGGACTCGTCGTTAGCGCCGCTGATATCTTCGATGAAGCTAACTTCTTCTTGAGTTGTTTGACTCCCAAAATACCAGTTACTTATGGCGGTCACAGAGAACAGACCAAACAGCGTTGCCACCAGTATTTTTTGCTTCCTAAATTGAGACATTTAAACCTCACTCGTTTAGAACCTTAAAGAGCAAAGTTAATGCCTAGTTTTAAAGGGGTCTTATATTGATAAACTGATGAAATACCACTGGATTATAAGTGTCTACAAAATTGAGACATGGTAAATTGTTAGTGAGCTGTCTAAAAAATACACGAAGTGGTGGCTCAGTGTTGTATTGTAACTCTCCAGCGATTCTGTCCGCCTTTAATTCTTCAGGGATTTTGTCCTCTTTATGTTTCTTTTTGGTACGCTTTCCCACGGATTAGCGCATCAG
>JAWXAY010000065.1:0-53024 GCA_034439715.1 Pseudomonadota bacterium | reverse complement strand
TTCCGAAACCTCGAGTCTAATGGGTCTTCTCGATAAATTTCTGCGATCCGATATTGCTGCGCAAGTGGCCGAGGGAGCCTTTGCTCCTGAATGCACAGCCCATGTAGAAGGAATGTATACAACGTATGTTGATGCTACCAAAAACACGGCAGAAATGACAACTTGTAAGGAGTACTTCCGTGCGCTTGCTAGCTATGCCTGGATTCAAAGGGATGGTATGAAAGAATTAGCCGCTATTTATAATTCCACCTTGCCTGTTTTTCTAAATGATTTCTTGTTTTCTGAGAACAAGGTTATTGGCCTTAATCTTAAAGGAAGATCATTTGGCGTAGAACACAACTTTGGCTGTGACAAATCCCCTATAACCTATTTTCTAACCGCAATTTATTTGACTTCTAAAGATGATGAGCATCTTAGCGCGCTTGATGTTGCCGCTATGAAGGGTTTGTTTGGCGAACAATATGGAAAATTGGCAACGGTCGAATGCGAAAAGACGTTTTGGCTTGGAGAAGTAAAATACGATCGGTCAAACAACACTTTTAGTGACGACTACAAGATGAAAGATAACAGTAATATCGGAAAACAAATACTTTTGACAATGAACCCATTGGCATGCGCTGGCGATGTAAGCTGCGTTCGGCATATTATGGGTGAGCATCGCGAGAATGAAAGCAATGCTAAGGGTCAAAAACAACGCGTAATAAAATTTCTGCGCGGCGAATAATCGGATTAAATTGACCTTACTTTATAGACTGGATTATTTCAGAGAAGTAATTTGGCATTTCTGATCTCGGATACCAGGCCAGTGCCAAAGGATCTTTCATAGTGCGACCTTGATTAAGTTTTATTAAGGTCTTATCTTCGAGAAAGGGTCTGGCAATTTCCCGAGACAAGAGGCCAAAGCCAACTCCCTGCTGAAGAAATGTTAACAGCGCTAAATTTTCGTTCACAAATAAACGTGGTCTTTTTAAATATTTCAAAAAATCGTATACCTTAAGATAGTTTATACTCGTCTGATCTTCAGAATGAAATGCGAAAAGTCTTTCGTTCTCCAGAATGTCTTTTAAATCCCTACCCTTCCACTCGGGATGTCCTACTAATAAGTACTCATCTGGCTTGATAATTTTGCTGTCGAGCTCAAGCGGTACTTGATGTGGGTGTAACACGACGATATCTGCTAAGCCTTGCTTTATAAGATCGAGTCTATTTTCACTGTCGTCGATTATAAAGTGAAGATTCAGTCGCGGCCATTTTTTGAAAATCTCTTTACATTGACCGGCGGCTCGTCCTGAAAGAAAGCTCGTAGGGCCCGCAAATCTTATTTCAATGTCACTTTTGCGTCCGCCTTCTTTTAGGTCTCCAATAGTCTCTCCCTCGAGTTCTCTAGCGCGTAAACAGTATTTTAATAGGGACTTTCCTTCGGAAGTTAATATCATGCCTTTGCGACTTCGAGTAAAAAGCGTCACTCCCAGTTCATTTTCTAGAGATCTAATTCTTTGTGTAACAGCTGTTTGCCCGATGCCAAGCTTCTCGGTCGCACCACTAACGGTAGATTTTTCGTAAACAGCTAAAAAGGCTTGTAGGTTGGCGCTTAGTAAACTCATTTATTTTGATGGATACATCAATATTATGAATTTTACAAGTTTTAGTGGTTATGGCACATTCCCTTTTGGAATGTGACGAGAGGATTAAGGGTATGAAACTAATTTTAAAAATAATGTGTACTTTATGTTTGAGTTGCACGGAAACAATAGCCCATGGAGAGCCTCATCAACATCCAAAACACAATATGATTCTTTTAGGAGAGGGGCCAGTTTTTGCCTCTCATATTGTTTATAAAAAACCTCATAATTACCAAGTGATTTTGGAGCTTAACTTAGATGACGACACACGTGCGGAATATCGTAAACTCAAGGCCAGGCACCCTGCAGAACTCTTCATCTTTCTGCTTGATTCTATGGACATTAATGAGATTGCTACAGCTAGTTCAATTAGTGGTGATATTTTATATGAGAATACTCAAGGGGCTCGACATGTCGTGATTCCAAATATCACTATTACTAAAGAAAAATTTAAAATAATTTATTTTGAAGAGCTAGGTACTCTTAGTTTTCAATGCGCCAAGGATGATCAGCGCCCCAAGTGTTGCGCACCAATACACAATTGCTTTTAAAACCATTTTAGAAGGACCCAAGTATGAAACAAATAATTATGAGTTTAATGAGTGTTAATTTGTTTTTTGCACTGAACGCACAGGCAGATCAAAACATTAATAGTGAATTAGATTTGAGTTTACAGATAGAAAATCTATCTTTAAATGCCGCGGAAGGCGTGACCTATGCGCATTGTAAAAGTATCTCAACCAATGGTTATGAATTAAATTTCTCTAAACTGACTTCTGAACCAGCGAACAGCTGGTGCGAGCGAGGAACGGGAAGGTTTCAGGTCTACCGCAAGGGAAAGGCCTTCTTAACAACCAAAACTGAGTGGGACAGCTGTTCGAAGTCGGGAACTCGTGCACTAGCGGAGATTAAGGGATATGAAATAAGTTTTCGTGATAATGGCGGCACCTCCTGGCTCACTCGTCCAAACGGCACCCTAATAGAATTTCAATGTATAGTGAGAGAACCGCATTAACAGTGCGGTTTGCCCGAGTCAGCCCAGGGCCCTAAATACTCAGTTTTACCGCAATTGACTATTCACGCGTTGATTTTCACTTTCAAGAACACTAACTAGTGTTTTGAGATCGGCAATTTCTTCTTTCAATATTTGAATTTGTTCTTCTTTCTCATGAAGAATCATAGTGTAGGCTTTTTTAAGCTCCTGAAGGTAAACATCTGAATTGTCTGGTGTTTTTTCAAAAACAACTTGGTTATCCAGGTCTTCTTCTTGCTGATTAGTCATGGGTTCATCAGACAAATAATATTTACCGGTTTTTAAATGATATTTAAGCTCGCGATTTTTTATCCTGCGCCTTAGCGTTGACATGCTTACATGGTATTTATTTGAGTAATCCATTAAGGATATCCAGTTCGCTTCTTGCATATTCATCCCCCTAATCCAAATCCCATTTTAACTAAACTTTGTGCTGTATTGATATAGTTTTATACGTTGCGCAACAGCATTTGCAGACTGCGATTAGGCTTTTTAAACTGATTATGTGTCTTTAGAATAGATAAATATGCGAATTAGCGAAAAAAAGAGGTTGGCCCTAGTGTTGAGCGGTGGCGGCATTAAAGCCGCAGCCTTTCACGTTGGGGTTTGTTTAGCTTTAAAAGAAAAAGGTTTTAATTTTGCTGGTGGCTCTCCTCAAGAGATGGCTCAGAAGTACCCTAAAGATGAAATGACTTTTAAAACTTACGTGGGATCAAGTGCGGGCGCCGTGATATCTACTTTTCTTGCGGCCGGCTACTCTATTAATGACGTTCTTGAATCTTTCCAGCTGGGCGCGGGCTTTCAGGATGCCAAAAAAACACATTCACAACCTGGCGCATTAAAGCCGTTAAGTTACTTTCATCTTTTTTCTCTAAACGGCGGAAACATACTCGGATTTCTACCTGGAATTTTTAAAATGAAGCCGCTTATCACGGGTGGCCTCGAGGCTCTGATAAAAAATGGCTTCAAGATTAATGGTCTATTTACCACCGGTGGTCTCGAGCGCTATTTTCGAAAGTACGTTTTGACCGAAAACCGCTTCGAGTCATTGGGTCCAAATCTTTATATTGTTGCAACTCAACTGAATCACAGTCGTAAGGTGGTTTTTGGAAACTTTAAAGAAACCAAAAAGGTGAGGGCAATTAAATATGCCAACTATGCAACTATTAGCGAAGCCATTGCTGCCTCTGCGGCATTGCCGCCCGTTTTTGCTCCTTACGGTATCAAAGATCAAAAGGGTACGACACTCTACTATTTTGATGGGGAGATACGCGATACACTCTCAACCCACGTGGCTTCTGACCATGATGCAGATCTTGTCATCGCCAGTTATTCTATTCAGCCCTACCATTTTACTCCTGAAATCGGCAGCCTTCACCAATATGGAATTCCTATAATTATCAATCAGGCTCTGTATCAAGTGGTAGAGCAAAAAATTCAGTCCGCGATCGCCCACAAGCAGAGCATGAGCGCGGTGCTTAAGACCATTGACGGCTACTGCAAAGAGGTGGGAATTGCCGATGAACATCGAGAAAGACTGATCCAAATTATTCTAGATAAAACCAGCTTTAAACCGAACGTTGACTATATATATATTCATCCAAAAGAAAGTGACCATCAGATGTTTTTTGCTGACCACTTTAGTCTTAACGCGAAGACGCTTGCTATGATTGTGCGCTCAGGGTTTAAGGCTGCTATCAGCACTCTGAGAAAACACAATATTTAATTGAGAGATTGTTCAGAAAATATTTTCTTGATCGACCGTTCGACGCCTCTATACAATGGCGCCGAAGTAAGTCCCAGTAAGGCAATTGAAAAAGCGCTAAGCCAAAGAATCAGTTTGGTCATATATTGTTTCGGCAAAACAATCGAGTTTCCGTCAACCATGTACATATAAACTATTGGTCGCAAATAGTAGTAGGCTCCAATCACAGAGCTAATCACTCCCCAAAAAGCCAACCAATAAAGGTCGCTTTGAACCGCGACACTTAATAAATAAAATTTACCGAAAAACCCTAGAAGGGGCGGTATCCCGGCAAGGCTGAGTAAAAACACCGAAAATATTAGTGAGGTGTACGGATGACGTGTCGCCAAGCCCTTAAGGTCCTCGATTGTGACGGACTTTCCCTCGTGACTTTCAAATATACCAATGATCGCAAAAGATCCAATTGTCATAAAGAAATAAGAGTACAGGTAAAACAAAAATCCTGTAGTGCTGTCTATGGGAAAGCGGCCCATAGCTATCGCGACTATTCCAATCAGTAGGTAACCGGTATGGGCCACGCTCGAATAAGCCAACATTCTTTTCAAATTGTCTTGGACAATGGCTGCCACATTGCCAGCCAACATAGTAAATACAGCAAGCCACTGAAGTAGATTTAACAGCTGCGGCACTTTCTCAATGCCCGTGAGACAAAGTATAAAGCGAAGCAGCGCAACAAACCCAACTAGCTTTACACCCGCAGCCATAAAAGTTGTGATCGGTGTTGGAGCTCCTTGATATACATCCGGTGTCCAGGCGTGAAACGGAAACACAGAAATCTTAAAACAAAGACCAAGAATAACGAGAATAACGCCGATAAAAAAGAGGCCGTTCGTCTTAAAAAGTTCGGAGCTGACCTCCATAATTTGTGAAAGCATCGTCGTTTTGGCGGCGCCGAAAACATAGGCGACACCTAAAAGAAAAATCGCAGTCGCAAAGCTACCCAAGATAAAATATTTAAAGGCTGCCTCTTTGGCCAGAAACTCCTCCCGGCTAAGGGCGATCAAAATATAGATTGCGAGTGACATGGTCTCTATACCAATAAACATAACTATGAGGTCATTGGCAGAAAGAACTATTAACATTCCAACTGCTGCGTTCATTACCAGAAAAACTTTTTCTGCAAATCGCTCTGTCGCAGTTGCTATGTTTTCGCGTAGAAAAAGTAACGTGGCTATTCCCAAAATTAATACCAGCATCGCTGCCACATTATAAATGCCATCATGAATCAGAGAACCCTCTTGTAGGCCCGCCCGCTTAAAGGCGTAAGAGTAAATTCCCTTATTTGCCAAGACTGCGCCCATTGCCGATAAAAACCCCAGGATTCCGTAGCCTACGGATAGGTTCATGCTTTGTTCGCCAGATTTTCTAAAAACTCGCTGTGTGATTGGAATTAAACTAAAGAGAAAAAGGATTAGAAATGGAGAAGAAATCGCTAAATCTAAATCAGAAATTTTGAACATTATTTCGCCCCGGGGGTAATCGTTAACTCATAGTTCGAAAAGTTATTTACATAGTGATCTAGGCTCGATTTTGACCATCTTAAAAAGTGATCCGGAAATATTCCCATCCAAAATATAACTATTAAAAGTGGGAGCATAAGGCCCAGCTCTCTTTTTGAAAGATCACGGTGCGGTTGTTTGTCCATTTGCCTAACGATTTCTCCTTCGACACCAAAAAATACCTTTTTAAACATCCAAAGCATATAAGTAGCACCGAGCACCACTCCTAGTGTCGCTGGTATTGCAAAGGTTTTGTCTTTTGCAAAGGCCCCTAGTAGAATAAAAAACTCTCCAATAAATCCGTTAGTGATTGGCACGGCAATACTCGACAAGGTAACGATAAAAAAGACGATCGAGTAAATCGGCAGCGCGATTGCTAAGCCACCATATTTTGAAATTTCTCGGGAGTGAGTTCTTTCATAAATCATTCCGACCAACAAGAATAGCGCGCCCGTGCTAATGCCGTGACTTAGCATTTGATATAGCGCGCCGGTGGCACCATAGGAATTCAAAGCAAAAAGTCCTAAAATGACATAGCCCATGTGCGAAACTGATGAATACGCCACAAGTTTTTTAATGTCCGTTTGAACCATGGCCACCAATGCACCGTAGATGATCCCCGCAACTGCCAGGAGACAAAATAGCCAACTCCAATATACAGATGCCTCAGGAAAAAGAGGAATCGCCAGCCGCATGAAACCATAGGTACCCATTTTGAGCATGACTCCCGCTAAAATAACTGAGCCTGGAGTAGGAGCTTCGACGTGCGCGTCGGGCAACCAAGTGTGAAAAGGAAATAGCGGAACTTTAATGGCAAAGGCCAAGGCAAATGCAAAAAATAGCAACGCCTGTGGGCTTAAAAGTGAGCCGCCAACGAAGGGGATCTCAAGCTTATAAAAATCCAAAAAACTCGCACTAAATACACCATTAACTTTTCCGGTGAGATGAATCATATAAATGATTCCTATTAACATTAAAACAGAGCCGAGCATTGTATATAAGAAAAATTTTACGGTAGCGTAAATGCGGCGAGGGCCGCCCCAAATTCCGATGATGAAGTACATGGGGATAAGAGAAAGCTCCCAAAATACATAAAATAAAATGGAATCCATAGACAAAAAAGTACCAAGCATTGCAGTTTGAAGAGCAAAGAGACAAATATGAAAGCCACCCACTTTTTCGTCGATGGACTTCCAGCTGGCAAGAACAGTGATGGGCAACAAAAAGGTCGTAAGAATTACCAGCCACAAAGAAATGCCGTCTATTCCTAAGAAGTAATTAATTCCAAAGCGGGATACCCAAGGTACATTTTCGACCAACTGCAGCTCGGCAGAGCGAATATCGAAATGTTTTAGAATAAGGAGACTCACTAAAAATTCAACGATCGATAGTACTAATGCTGCCATACGGATGGTTGCTTTTCCGCGGGCAAATGCTAATAGCAGCGCAAAAACCATAGGAAGGAAAACAACTAAACTCAATAACATTACAACCTCACCACTGACTGCACATCATAATTACGCCCACGACACCAGCTACTATGTAAAACGCGTAATACTGTACGTTTCCATTTTGTAGACCCCGCATGAAACTTCCAGCACCTCGTGCTATGTCTCCGGCTACAAACGTCATTCTATCTATAAAGTTTACGTCAATATAAAGCCACAGGCCGCGAGAGCATTCTATTAATGGATTAATTATGCGAGAAAAATAAAACTCATCCACCCAATATTTATTCAACAGCAAACGATGAAGGCCCGAAAATTTTAGCGATATTCTCTCGCTCAGATTGTTTTTGGGCGAGTAGCAAAGTACCGCCGCTATAACTGACGCGCCCACAACAAGCAGCGTACTTGCCATTGCAGAAAACTCAAGGGCGGCGGAGGCCTCTGCTATACCAGGTATAGGAGACAAACTTTTATCGAGCCAATGTTCTAAAATATTTGGAATGTGGTGAAATAGTCCGCCAATGCCGGGCAACTCTGCAAACACATGGGGCACGCCTATCCATCCACCAATTACGGATAGGAGTCCTAAAATCATAAGTGGAAAAGTCATAACCATTGGAGATTCATGGGGATGAACTTCTTTAGGTACGCGACTCTTGCCCCAAAAAGTTAATAGCATAAGTCGAGTCATATAAAAAGCAGTGAGACCTGCAGTCGCGCCACCAATTAACCATAGCATTTTGCTTCCCAGCGGAGATTGTAGGGTCAACCACAAAATTTCATCTTTACTAAAAAATCCGGCAAATGGTGGTACGCCGATAATCGCGAGCCAACCCAGAAAAAATGTGAGATGGGTGATCGGCATTTTTTTCTTTAGTCCCCCCATCTTACGAATATCCTGTTCGCCGGCCATGGCATGAATAACGCTACCCGCACCTAAAAACATTAGGGCCTTAAAAAACGCATGCGTTACTAAATGAAACATCGCTGCGCCAAAGGCGCCGACTCCTGCGCCTAAAAACATATAGCCCAGCTGAGAAACCGTAGAATACGCCAAAACTTTTTTAATATCATTTTGAGTAAGGGCTATTGTAGCTGCAAAAAATGCAGTAAGTGCGCCCACCCAAGCTACTATTAGCATGGCATTGGGAGCCACTATAAAAACGGGGTTTAATCTGACGATCATATAAACTCCAGCGGTAACCATTGTAGCCGCATGGATAAGTGCCGAAACGGGAGTTGGACCAGCCATCGCGTCTGGTAACCAAACATATAGCGGGATTTGTGCCGACTTTCCGATGGCGCCAATAAATAAAAATATACAAGCTAGAGTAACGGGGCTGAGCCAAGCACTTTCGGTAACCGAAGGTGCCCATTGCCATAATTCAAAAAAATCTACAGAACCTGAGGCGATAAAAAGCATGAAAATTCCCAATAGGAATCCGGCGTCTCCAATTCTATTTGTTATGAAGGCCTTCATTCCGGCTGCCGCCTTCTCCTGATCAGTAAACCAAAAGCCAATCAGCAGGTATGAACACAAGCCCACGCCCTCCCAGCCCACAAACATCAACAACAAATTATCTCCCAGCACCAACAACAACATATTGAAGATAAAAAGATTTAAGTAGGCAAAATATTTGGCCGGCCGATGATCGTGAGACATATAACCTATGCTGAATAAATGAATCAGTGAACCCACACCGGTGATAACCAAAAGCATAATTACACTGAGTGGATCAATGATAAAACCGATATTGGCGACAAAGTCGCCGGCCTCAACCCACTTAAACAGGTGAAGACGCAAAAAGCGCGCTGCCTCAGGCCGCTGAGCTAAAGATAGCCAAACTAAAACAGAACATACAAATGAAGTAATAACGCTTGCGGTACCAATTACACCAGCAATGATTCCGTTTTCGCTTCTAAAGCGAAAACCATTTATGAGAAACCCCAAAAGAGGCGCAGCAACCAGTGTACAGACAAGAACGTTTAAATCCACCCTATCTCCCCCTTAGCCTTTTAAACGCTCGAAAATTTTTATATTAACTTCACCATATTTTTTAAAAATCAATACCACTAAAGCCAAGCCTACGGCTGCCTCTGCTGCAGCAATGGTCATAATAAAAAACACTGCGATCTGACCTGCCGCCGACCCCATAAAATGGCTCAATGATACAAAGGTCAAATTAACAGCGTTTAGCATGAGCTCAATTGACATCATCATCACTATAATATTTTTTCTGAGAAGTACTCCAATGATTCCGATGCAAAAAATAATCGCTGCCAAGACCAAGTAGTGGCCTAGGCCCACGTTTGCAATCACACTAAGATTTGGCATGCGTGCCTCCCTTTAACTGAGACAGCGCCACGGCGCCGACCGCGACCACTAAAATTAAAATACTAATGGCTTCAAAACCAAAAAGATAATCTGAAAATAATAGCTTCGCTAGTTTTTCGGTAGATTCTTCTGGTCCAATTTCAGCGGCAATAGTCTTTGCTGTCGAAGCAAAATGAAAAAGCGTAGTAGCTAATATTCCGCAAAGGAGCCCGGTCACTCCTAGTTTTGCCATCCCTGAAATGGTTCCGCGGCTAAAGGCTTCGGTCTCTTGATGGAGATTAAACAGCATAAGTACCATTACAAATAAAACAACGACTGCTCCCGCATAAACAATGAGCTGAACTCCTGCAATAAAAAAAGCTCCCAACATTACAAATAGGCAAGCTATATCCATCATCGCCAAAACAAGAAAGAAGGCTGAATAAATAGGGCTGGCCGATGTCACTACACCAAAAGCCGAAAAAAGCGCGAAGAGCGCTAACAAATAAAATACTATGTCATAAGAGCTAAACATTTATCATCCCTTCAAAATCAACATTGCTGCCGCAGTCAAAATAAGATTGAAGAGCGACCAGGGCAACATTTTCTTCCATCCCAAATTCATTAATTGGTCGTAGCGAAATCGCGGGAGCGTCCAGCGAACCCAAATAAATAGCCAAAGAAAAAAACCTACCTTTATTAAAAAAGATATCAAGAAAACCAACGAAGTAAGGAGGCTAGCCACTGTACTCGAGGCAAATTTAGTTTCCAAAATCTGCAGGACTTCAGTGGGAGTGCAGTAGGGAATATTATATCCGCCAAAATAGAAAATGGTTGCAAGACATGAGGCCACCATCATGTGACCATATTCTCCCATAAAAAATAAAAGCATTTTAAAACCGCCGTACTCGGTGTGAAATCCAGCGACTAATTCCCCTTCGGCCTCTGAAAGATCAAACGGAAGCCTATTACATTCAGCAAAGGCACAAGAAAAAAATAAAACAAACCCTAGGGGCTGATAAAGAATACCCCAGTTTGGCAGTCCAAACTTTACGCCCTCTTGCAATTTTATTATTTCGGAAAGATTTAGCGTGCCATATATCAAGACTACACCGATGACAGACAGAGACAATGCTAGCTCGTAGGATACCATCTGGGCGCTTGCTCGAAGTGCTCCCATCAAAGAATATTTATTGGCCGATCCGTAACCCGCCATGAGAATTGAATAGGCGCCCAAAGAAGATACTGAAAGAATAAATAAAATGCCAAGTCCGGCCTCATATCCCTGAATGTTAAATACATAGGGACCATATTCGCCAAAAGCCTCAACGTGAACTGGAACTGAGTAGGGGATTGCCGCCAAGGATAACGCCGCGGGAATTAGCGCCACCACCGGTGCCGCATAAAAAAGAAGTGCTGTAGCTTTTCCAGGAACAAATTCTTCTTTCATTATAAATTTTACGGCATCGGCAAGTAGCTGGGTCAGACCAAGTGGTCCAACACGGTTAGGTCCGAAACGATTTTGAATAAAAGCAGAGCCACGTCTTTCGGCCCACACAAGGATTGGCACCATCTGTACCATCATCAAAAAAATGACTGCCATTTTAACTAGATTGACTGTGACTTCAAAAGCATCGCCGCCCATCAGCTATTCCCAATCAAGTGCGCCGGCCTTCCAAATATAGAAAAGCCCAAATATTAATATGGCCATAAAAAACATCATCTCAATAAATAGAAAGGTTCCCGCTTCGGCGAGGTTGGACTTATATATTATGGCCCACGGGTACATAAAAATAACTTCGATATCAAATAGAATAAATAAAATTGCCACAAGATAATATTTAACAGATACCTTTGTGTCCCGCTTTTCGACCCCCACAAGTCCGCACTCATAGGGCATGCTTTTTTCTGCTGAGGGTTTGCTGGGACCAAGAAAAGAAACAAGAAATATGAGACCGCCGCCGAACAAAATTACGAGGGCACCCAAAATCAAAACCGGCAACACTACACTCATATGCCTCTAAGATGATAAAACAAGATGATAAAACAGGATGACTACACAATAAGTTTCCTTTAGTTATACCGAGGGAATAATGATAAATCCAAATATAGTTTCGGCAATTGGCGCGAGGCGGCGCGGGAGCTCATGAACTCGGTAGATCCTTTTCATTCAGGTATTGAATCTCTTTTTCGTCGGGCCGTGGAGGGCAGAAGAAAAAATTTGGAGATTGTTGGTACTTCGGATGTGACAGGACTTGCTGCCTTTTTGGCAAGCATCCATCTTTCTCAAGAGGATTATTTTTCTCATTTGGTTGTTGTCGCAGACAATGAGACTGCGCAAAAATTTAAAGAAGATATTTCTTTTTTTGCTCCCGATGTTGCCTGCCCGATTTTGCCAACATTTGATGTTTCTCCCTACTCAGGACTTTTCCCCAATAGTCGGACGATATCAGAAAGACTTTCTTGGCTCAACGCCGCCTTAAAATCTACCGCTGGATCTGTTTTTGTTTCGCCCATTGATTCCCTTTTTCAAAAAACTCTGCCCAAAAACGTTTTCTTAAAAAATATTTTAAAAATTACTGTGGGCGTTGCTCTTCCACCTAGTCTGACTGAGGCGCTAGGTAACATTGGTTATTTCTCTACCCCTCTAGTCGAAGATGTGGGCCATTTTTCGATTCGGGGGGGTATTTTAGACGTCTTCTCGCCTGCTCATGAACGGCCCGTTCGCATAGAACTCTTTGGTGACGTGGTCGACTCATTGAGATTTTTTGATCCCGAAACCCAGCGCACTATTGGCCCCTGCGAGGCTGTCGATATTATTCCTGCGCGGGAAATTATTTTTAACAGCGACACACGCCAACGCGCAGCTACTGCTATGAAGAAAAATTGCGAGCTTCGCGGAGTTCCCAAAAAGCAATACGAGAGCGCCCTGCAACAATTAGCTCGAGGCGAGTTTTTCAATGGTGTCGATTATTTACTTTCGGGATTTTACGAATCGCTGGCTTTGCCCATTTCCTATTTTGAACGCCCATTGTGCGTGTGGCTTTTGGATTCAATGGGTTTGATGCGGGCAACTGATGACTTCCAGACCAAATTGAAATCCGAAGCCAAACTCGCCTTTTCGGAGCCCATTTTTCCTGAGCCCTCGGAGCTCTACGCCCCGCATATGTCCACGCTTGAGGGACATACTTTAATACGGCTATCTAAAATTAAAGTTTCGCTGGCCGCGGGGATTGACGAAGAGGAGGATGCCTTAGCTAATGTAGTTTATAAAAGTCAGCCGGTACTTCCTGGCCCCAAGGGCTCGGAACAAAATAATGCCAAGGTAGTCACGCAAATGATCCATGATTGGAAGACTCAGGGTTACCAGGTTTATATTTCGGCACCGAGTCCCGTAAAAAGGCAGCGCCTAAAGAGCCTGTTTCAAGACTCAGACATTAATTTGCGCTTGCTAGAAGACTCTGACTTTCAATGGCAACTTTGGGGACAAGAGCAAACGGAAAAATTAGGTCTCGTTCATGTTTTACCAAGACCTATTTCGCAGAACTATCACTTTCAAGAAGAAAAAATCGTTATTCTTGATGAGTCCTTTTTGCTCGGAACTAAAAAGTCCCGATCCAAAGAAAGTAAGAGCCAGTCAGCACTTGATAAAGTCCGCTCACTCAGCTTTGCTGATTTAAAAGTGGGCGACCTCATTGTCCACATAGAGCACGGCATCGGTTTTTTTGATGGCCTTAAGAAATTGAGCATTCAGGGCGTTGATTCCGAGTTCATCGCTCTCCGCTATAAGGATAATGATAAGCTTTACCTCCCCGTTTATCGCATTGAACAAATTCAAAAATTCTCAGGCCCCTCTTCACAATTTTTAATAGACCGGCTCGGCAGCGGTAGCTTTGAGCAAACAAAAATTAAAGTCAGAAGTAAGCTGCGAGATGTAGCCGCTGATCTTTTAAAGCTCTATGCCGCCCGCCAGCTGATTGGGCGCCCTCCTATGGTGCCCATTGAGCAGGAATACTTTCAGTTTGAAGCTGCCTTTCCCTACGACGAAACTGCCGATCAAGAAAAAACCATTCGCGATATCTTGAAAGATTTCTCGAAAAAAACGCCAATGGATCGTCTTATTTGTGGCGACGTTGGTTTTGGAAAAACAGAGGTTGCCATGCGCGCTGCCTTTGTCTGTGTGCAAAATAAAAAACTCGCTGTTAATTTAGCGCCTACCACTGTTCTTACCTATCAACACTTTGAGACTTTTAAGCGACGATTCGCAGGATGGCCTGTTGAAATCCGTCTACTAAATCGCTTTGTTTCACGCACGGATGTTAATAAAACTCTAAAGGAGCTGGCCGCGGGAAAAGTAGATATTTTAATTGGTACTCACCGTGTCCTCAGTAAAGACGTCAGCCTTTCTAATTTAGGACTAATGGTCGTTGATGAAGAACATAAGTTTGGCGTCATTCACAAAGAGAAAATTCGCCAGATGTGTTCGCACATTGATACCCTTGCAATGTCGGCGACACCAATACCCAGGACTTTAAATATGAGCCTCGTAGGTATTCGAGACATCAGCCTTATATCCACTGCTCCAGTTGATCGCCTTCCGGTGAGAACCTTTATTTGTAAGTTTGACGAAGAAACCGTCAAGAAAGCCGTGCGTGCTGAACTCGCTCGCGGCGGCCAAATATTTTTTGTTCACAATCGCATCGAGAGCATTTTTGGCGTTCATGATCGGCTTAAGGAGTTTTTGCCAGACGTTAAAATTTCTGTAGCTCACGGTCAAATGGAGGCCAAGCAACTCGAAGATATTATTGTGGCATTTTTTAAAAAAGAAATCGATATCCTTTTGTGCACAACAATTATCGAGTCAGGAATGGACATTCCAAATGCAAACACTATGTTCATTGATCGCGCTGAAACTTTTGGGTTGAGTCAGCTTTACCAACTTCGCGGACGAATTGGTCGTTCAAAAAAGCGCGCCTACTGTTATCTCTTGCTTCCCGACTCCGGACGCCTTGAAAAGGAAGCCCAAGAGCGTTTAAAAGTAATTCAAGAAAATACTGCTCTGGGCAGCGGATTTAAAGTTGCTCATTACGATCTAGAACTCCGTGGCGCAGGTAATATATTAGGAGAAGATCAGTCCGGCCATATTTCTTCAGTTGGTTTCGAGCTCTATTATGAACTCCTAGAGGAGGCTCTCCACACAGCACGCGGCGAGCCGCCAATAGACTTAGCGCCAGAGCCAGACATTAATATTAAAATTCCTGCCCTCATTCCGGATACCTACATTTCGGATATACGTATCCGCTTGGCCTATTATAAATCACTCAGTCGAATTAAAACCCACGAAGACATTGATCATCTTGAAGACGAACTGCGCGATCAGTTTGGCGCTGTCCCAGAGGTGACTGCCAATCTCATGGGATTAATGTTGGTTCGAAGCATTGCAAAAGTTCTACGCCTACGCGACTTGAGCTCTGGATTGAAATCAATCTCCTTGGCCTTTACCGACAAAACTCCTATGCCCAGCAATGAAATCGTTCGCCTCGCGAGCCTTCCAAATAAAAAGTTTTCGCTAACAAAAGATAATCGCCTTAATATCCGCATGAACGAAATCACCTGGCCAAATATTTTTGAAGAACTTACCTATTTAACAAAGCTTTGTCCGACACTTAAAACTCTAGCTTGACCCCGACATTCCACATAATATCTGTTTCAAAATCAGGGTCCGAAGGCGTTTGCGACGAAGCCAGATATTTTCGACCTTCGACATAAAGAAAGGTGCTTTCTTGTCCGTTTTCTTTATAGGCCGCAAGCGCTTCCTCAGGAAACAACCAGTCCATTTGTAAACTCGCGCCACCAGCAAAAAATAACGCGGCTTCCGTTGTACCACTTGCCGATTTTGATCCTTCTGTCTCAGAGTAGTAAACCGCATATGCGCCCAGCATTCCATAAGGAACTAGTATTGGCTGCGGAAAAAGCGTATCCAGAGCAAAGGTAACCTCAATGCGATAGGGAATGAATTTCACTTCGCTATCTCCAAACAGTGCTATATCTGCGGATAGCGAAGAAGCCACTCCCACTCCTATACCGAGCGAAAGCGAGCCAAGAAAAAAATTGAGCTTATAGGCCAGCGATATATCATAGAGACCAGTCTCATCGGTTGAATATACTTCATCATAACTCTCGACCACGAATTGTGGCTGGTATTCGGTTGGCTGAAACTGCCCGTATCCCACCGACAGCATTGCGCCCGAGCTTTCTCTTCTGTCACGATAAGGTGGAATCCTATCCAGTGGGTTTTCTGCAATTTTGTAATTGATAAATTCTTCGGCGACATAGCCGCTATTTGGTTCTACCGATTTTTCTTCTAGCTCTTCTCCGAATGCCAATTCCGGTAGGAATGCTAACAGTGCTAGCGCTACAAAACGGGACCTTAGTTTCATTTTTATCATCAACAACCAGTATACTAGATAATTATTTCAACGGCTGTGATATTATTTATTTAGTTCCTCTATGAAAAAATTTTTGTCTTTCGTCTTGCTCTTTGTTGGGAGCATTATAATTGTGAATTTAATAAACTTCAGTGCCTTCGGCCAAGATGATACCTCGACGAAAGTTTTGCGGGTAAAGAAGTTAATACAAGAAATGACAATCGAACAAAGGGTGGGTCAACTTTTTCTTGTGGGCTTCTCTGGGCTCACCCCCGAAGATGGCCTAAGATCTATTATTCGTGATGTAAAGCCCGGCGGGATTTTGTTTTTTAGTCGAAATATAAAGTCAGCCCGACAGACGTCCAAGCTCATTTTTAGATCTCAGGTTTATGCTCAGACTCAGGCGAGAGTCCCCATGTTTGTGGCTGTCGATCAAGAGGGTGGCTTTGTCAGTCGCATCCGCTTGAATCCGCCGCTGCCAAGCGCCCTCAGCATTGCCTTATCCAATGATACCGACCTCGTGGACCGCATGGGATATTACACTGGGTTGTTGCTCAGTTCACTGGGATTCAACATGAATTTGGCTCCGGTGTTGGACACAATTCATAATGATGAAAAATCTTTTATTGGCAATCGCGCCTTTGGCTTCGGCGCTGCTCAAACCGCACAAATGGCCCACGCGTTTGCTCATGGTTTAACAATGGCCAAGATTGTTCCGACTTTTAAACATTTTCCTGGGCACGGGGGCGGCTACACTGACTCCCATCTTGCAATGCCTGTACGAATGGATTCTATAGAGCAGCTCGATAAAAACGACTGGGCTCCCTATCGAAATATCAATCAATACAATCCCGTCGCCATAATGGCCGCACATATTTCTTTCCCGAGTGTTGATTCGTCGCGGTTGCCTGCAACATTTTCCTCTGTCTTACTAAAAGATATTTTGCGGGATAAATTAGGTTTTGAGGGAATAATCATAACCGATGACATCGAAATGAGGGGCGCTAACGACTCTTCGCCACTTGGGGAACGCGCCGTTCAATCTTTTTTGGCTGGGGCGGACATGATTATGATCGCCTGGAATCGGTCGGCACAAAAAAGCGCTGTAAAGACCATGATAAAAGCTGTAAATTCTGGGGATATTTCAGAGTCCCGCCTAAATCAGTCTCTAGAACGAATTCTTTTAGCAAAAAACGAGTTGGGGCTGCTTGAAGATATTCAAGTACCTAAGCTCAAAACTTATCGCTCGTTGATTTTAAGTCGTTCTGTTTCTGATCTTTCTTATAAAATTATTAAAGATGTTTTTACACAGTCCACTGAGTCCTTTAGCCATGATATTTCTGGCGCTGGTAGTTATCCCTACCTACTTTTTTCTTCTAGAAATGCATTTCATAATTATTTTAAGCAAAAGTACTCTCATCGGACTCTGCACTTTGGTCTTTCCGAAATGTCTCGGCAGAACATAGACCGGCAGTTTAAGATTCACCATAAATCTTTCGGCGTGGTTTATATCGCCAGTCAGCAGCTTGCGAATGTTGTAAATGTGCTCTCTCCTGCGACAAAAAAACGCCTTATGGTTATTAATGGTTTTGGTCCTGGAGTACTCAATCAGCCTAATAGTTTTATGTCAGTTCACAATATTTATACTTCTGACGCCCGCATCGGATTTGTATTGGCAGAGTGGCTATCCAATAAGCTGCAGACTAAACCACTGGAGTTTCGCTTACCTGCTGCTCAGTTAGAGTAGCTGCACAAACGCCTGCTCTTAAAATTAATCCTGTAACGAAATTACAATTCGACAGACATTCTTTGTCCACTTAACATTTCGCGTTATTCGCTAAGTCTTTTTATCTCTTTCCCGCGGTTAATTTTTAGGAAAATTCCCTGGCACAAAACTTGATATCAATCGCCTATATTGGGGGGAAATATGGTCGCTGTAAGAGAGAAAGTTTTTTCTATTGTGTCACTCTTGTTGGTTGCATTCGCAATGCTTGCGCTTTTTTATTTTCCGCAGATCAAAAAAAATCCCCAAGCAACGCTACAGCCGTGGGTGGCATCACTAGACTTAACTCCAGATCAGAAGAAATAGGCGCCCCTCCACTTTTATACAATTGTTAGGGCCGGTAAGATATCTAGGTGACCTTAGATGACTTTATTCAGCGCCGAAATATAAGAACTCAAAATGAACCTTCGGTGCGCACTCTGTGTGTATCTTGCCTCCAGCCTGTCTTTAGTTGCTATTGTCGGCACATAAAAAAATTTGATTCTAAAATTAACTTTGTGATTTTAATTCATCCGCTCGAGTGGCGGCGACGGATCGCTACTGGCAGAATGTCCCATCTCTGTTTAGAAAACTCACGGCTTATTCAGGGCTACTCCTATTCTGAAAGCAAGCCTGTGAATAAAATTCTGAGTGATCCCCTAAATTATTCTGTCGTTCTTTACCCAGGCTCTGGGTCGATTAATATAAGTTCTATCGATTGTGAGGCAAAAAACCATTTATTTCCTTCAGATAAAAAACAAGCTAAAAAATTGGTGGTTTTTGTGATCGATGGCACCTGGTCTACCGCCAGTAAAATGGTGCGCCGGAGTGATAACCTCATGGCTCTTCCCCAAATTTGTTTTACTCCGCCGAAAGCTTCTAACTTTCGCGTACGCAAACAGCCTAAAGCTAATTGTTATTCGACTATTGAGGCGATACATGAGGTGATTGAACTGCTCGGCGAATCGCAAGGCTTCGACATTAAATCGCGCAAACATGACGGGCTTATTCACGTTTTTGATCAAATGGTAGAAAAACAGTTGCTGTGTCAGAGGCAATTTAATTCAAGCCGCCATTTACGAAATTACCAGTCTGTTGGAAAATAATCTTTTAAAAACTTTCCAGACCAATGTTTTCCTGTAAGGATTCCATCAAAAAACGGATCACAAACTCTAGCTGCTCCATCAACAATATCAAGTGGCGGCTGAAAATCATGAATCTCTTGTTTTAACTGCGCCAATGCCACCGGGTCTTCGTCTGTAACCCAACCAGTATCTACCGCGTTCATATATATTCCATCTTTAGCCAAATCGCCGGCTGAAGTATGAGTTAACATGTTAAGCGCTGCCTTGGCCATGTTGGTATGCGGATGACGATCGGTCTTGGTAAATCGATAGAACTTTCCTTCCATTGCTGTGACATTCACAATGTGTTTTTGAAAGGTTTGATCTTTTCTCATTAACGGCGCCAACCGACTGCACAGCACAAACGGCGCTACCGAATTTACTAACTGAACCTCTAACATTTCCGGTGTAGGCACATCTGCGAGACGCATTCGCCAGCTATTAGTTTTTCTTAAATCCACTTGTTGAAGGTCCGCATCTAATTGACCCTTTGGGAAAATCTCTTCCGATGTCAATGAGCTGTCATAGGCGTAGGGCACCAAAGACAATTCTGCTGACTTGCGAAGTCCGATTCCAGGAGCGTCCGTCGCTGAACCACTAAATTCACTAAGTCTTAATTTACAGGCATCAAAGGATTTTAAAATTCCTTGAATCTCTTTGGTCGTTTCCCCAATAGGCTTCAATTCATTTTGCATTAAATGTGAATAAAACCCTGGTGGGCGGCGAACGGTTTGTGCCGCATTATTAATTAAAATATCCAGTCTCTTGGCATTTTGTGAAATAAACTGAGTAAAAAGCTCCACGCTCGGAGTGTGGCGTAAATCGAGACCAAAAACTTCTAGACGAGAACCCCAGAGAGCGAAGTCTTCTTCTTTCGAAAAACGAGTTGCCGCATCAACCGGAAAACGGGTTGTGACAATTACCTTCGCGCCAGCCCGCAACATCATGAGGGCCGCATGATAACCAATTTTAAGGCGCGCGCCAGTAATTAGTGCTACCTGACCATCAAGTCTAACTGATTGAAATCTTTTTTTATAATTAAGCTCTGCGCAACTCGCACACATCGAATCATAAAAAAAATGGAGCCGCATATATTCAGCCTTGCACACATAACAGTTGCGAGGTGATTTTAAAACACGCTCCTCATTAGAGGTCGAAGTAATCTCTTCGGGCGCCACATAGGTCGAACTAAGTCTGGCCGTACGAATTCCAGCTAGGGCCCGAGCTCCTCGATCATTTTTTACAATTTCTTTGCGGCGCGCTTTTTTTATTGTTTTATTTCTAACTCGAATTTCATCTCTCGCAGGTCGGGATAGCCTTCCGGCGGCAGAAAGTAGCGCCACACGTTGCTCATTTGTTAATTCTGCCAAGCGAGCGCCGTCTTTTACCATGCGCTCCATCACTTCTATACATTTTAAAATTTCTTGTGAGGAGACCGCCTCCTCGCTCACGGCAAAACTCTTCTTTTTAGGTCAGCGATTTCTTGAGGCGTCCCTTTAACCCGCAATACGACGCCCCTCTCATTAAAGGACTCAGTCAATACCCGCATGCGCGAACGAATTTCACCAATAGCACCCTTAACTGCATAGTCAATAAATAGGTCTTCTTCTACCATGTCTTTTTCAAAGTGCCCCAGGACTCTATTTCTGATATTTTTAATATCTTCGACCGCTCTCGTTGAAATAAAAACACCTTCTGGAAATTCAATTTTTAGTGCTTCTAGGTCACTCTCAGACAAAAGGTCTCTTTTATTAAAGACCATAAGTCGGGGCACATCATCGGCCCCTACTTCTGACAGTACCTTCTGCGTAACTTCCAACTGCGAGCGAAAGGACGCGTCTGAGGAATCAACCACAAACAGCAAAAGTGCTGCGTCCGCAGCCTCATCGAGGGTCGACTTAAATGATGCGACCAAATCATGCGGAAGCTTTTTAATAAAACCAACCGTGTCTGATACAAGTATTTTGGGTTGAGTCTCCGGGTGCATAGGCCGCACCGTAGTATCCAGCGTAGCGAAAAGTTTATCTGCGATCAAAACTTCACTGCCTGTTAAGGCACGCATTAGTGACGACTTTCCGGCGTTGGTGTAACCCACAAGTGCCACTTTATTTTCTTTGTGCCGCCGCGCCCGCCTGACATCGTGTTCGCTACCTATCGTAACAAGTTCATCTCTTAGTTCTTTAAGACGATCACGAATTCTTCGTTTATCAAGTTCAATAGATTTTTCTCCACTGCCCTTGCCACCGCCGCCCTCTTGAATTTCGCTGCCGCCCGTTTCTCTGAGGCGGGGAGCCACATAATTTAGTTTTGCAATTTCGACCTGAAGCTTCGCAGCTTTTGTACGTGCATGACGACTAAAAATTTCTATGATCACACCCGTGCGATCGAGCACGCTCGCGCCCGTTGCGCTTTCAACATTTCTAAGTTGTGAAGGAGTAAGGTCACAGTCAAATATAATGACTTGCGCCTTGATTTTTTCTGTCTCAGGTTCTGGCTCAATTTCCGATTCAGGAGTTTCTTCGCCTGTAGCTTCAGTCTCTCTTTTTACCGCCGCCTTACTTTTTTTATGCCTCACCGCTGAAGCAACTTTACCCGTGCCTCCGGTCCAGCCAGCCAACTCTACAAGCTTACCCTCGCCCAAAACATTTCCGGCTCTTTGTGATTCTCTTTTTTGGCTCATCTGACCAACGACCTTGTAACCTAACGTATGAACCAAACGAGAAAGTTCTCTTAGAGAATCCTCAAGCTCTTCGACTTTCATTTCGGGAAGTTGAACTCCGACCAAAACCGCACTGATTGGCTGGTGCGTAGTTTTCATTGACATTAGTCAGTCACTTTTGATTTAGCGACTTCCATGCGCACCAAGGACCTGCGGATTTTCATTTGATGTTTATAAATGTCGTCAAGGCTGATTTCATGAGTCAAAAGTGCGCGCTCTGATTTTACTTTGGTATCTTCGGCACGTTTAATATTTATTTCTTCGGGCAGTTCAGCCGTTTCAGCCAAAATTGTAACGCCTTTGGGGCCCACTTCACAGTAGCCCCAACTAATAGAAACGGATTTATATTCGCTACTGTTGCTTGGCTTGTATTTTAAAATTCCGGGATTAAGCGTGGTCATAAGTGGCGCGTGACCTGGGAGTATGTTTAGCTCTCCCACATAGCCGGGAATTAAAACCTCACTGACTTCAACGTCCTCTAAAAATTTTTTAACTGGTGTAACAAGTGTTAGCATCAATGTATTCATTTTTTACATTAACCCTTTAGCTTTTTCGATAGCTTCTTCAATTGTTCCGACCATGTAAAACGCTTGCTCCGGAAGCTTGTCGTGTTTGCCTTCTAAGATTTCTTTAAAGCCTCGAACCGTGTCTTTTACGTCTACGTATTTTCCTGACATTCCCGTAAATGCTTCGGCCACAAAGAACGGCTGACTTAAAAATCGTTGAACGCGACGAGCGCGAGCCACCACTAACTTGTCTTCCTCAGAAAGCTCGTCCATTCCAAGTATCGCAATAATGTCTTGCAGCTCTTTATAGCGCTGTAATAGTTTTTGTGTATCGCGGGCCGTGTTATAGTGTTCTTGTCCTACAACATCGGGATCTAACATCCGCGAGGTTGAGTTGAGCGGGTGAACCGCCGGATATATTCCAAGGGCCGCAATATCACGATCAAGGTTTGTCGTTGCATCTAAGTGTGTAAATGTAGTTGCAGGAGCTGGATCAGTGTAATCATCTGCCGGTACATAAACTGCTTGGACCGAGGTAATAGAACCTTCTTTTGTAGAGGTAATTCGCTCTTGCATCGAGCCCATTTCAGCGCCAAGCGTTGGTTGGTAACCCACGGCAGATGGAATACGCCCCAGCAGTGCAGAAACTTCGGCTCCCGCTTGGGTAAATCTGAACACGTTATCCACAAAGAAAAGCACGTCCTGCTTTTTTACGTCCCGAAAATATTCAGCTACTGTTAGTCCCGTTAAGCCTACTCGGGCTCGAGCGCCAGGGGGCTCATTCATTTGCCCATATACCAGGGCTGTTTTTTTTATAACGCCTGACTCTTTCATTTCCATCCACAAGTCGTTTCCTTCGCGTGTTCGCTCTCCCACGCCAGCGAACACTGAGTAACCGCCGTGCTCGGTAGCAATGTTTCTAATTAGCTCCATAATCAAAACTGTTTTGCCCACGCCCGCGCCGCCAAAAAGTCCTATCTTTCCCCCTTTTAAATACGGGGCCAACAGGTCAATTACTTTAATGCCTGTTACAAGAACTTCTTTTTTTGTAGACTGCTGATCAAAAAGGGGCGCAGATCGGTGAATTCCCCAGTGCTCTTTCGCACCAATTGGACCCGCATCATCCACGGGCTCACCAATTACGTTAATAATTCGGCCAAGCGCTTCGTCACCCACTGGCGCCATAATCATATTTTCGGTGTCTTTGACCGCGGCACCACGAACCAAGCCTTCTGTGGCATCCATTGCTATCGTCCGCACCGTTTTATCACCAAGGTGCTGAGCAACCTCTAGAACTAAATTCCATTCATCTTTGCTGTTGGCTTGATTTGTTACTCGAAGGGCGCCATAAATTGGCGGTAATTTGCCTCCGGGGAACTCAACATCCACCACCGGTCCCAATATTTGTTTAATAAGTCCCATTTCCATAAAAAATCTCCTCTGCTCTTTAGCCTTTTAGTGCCTCAGCACCGCTTGTAATCTCAATTAATTGCGTAGTAACGGCGGCTTGCCGCAGGTTATTGTAAATTATTGTCGTCTTGCGAATAACTTCGTTCGCATTATTAGTGGCGTTTTCCATTGCTGTCATCCGAGAGCCATGTTCGGCGGCAACGCTTTCAGACATACATCTATAAACCTGCACTGAAAAATGTTTTTTTAACAGCTGCTCTATAATGGCGCCAGGTTGCGGCTCGAAAATAAAGTCCTTTGAAACTCCATCTTCCTCTTTTAAGGTCGCACGAGAAAGATCTATAGGTAAAAGCGTTTCGCAAACCACGTTTTGCGCAATGGCTGATTTGAATTCATTATAAACCATACGAATCTCGTCGTAATGTCCCACTAAATATTTTTCAATTAAAAGGTCTGCGATTTTTGTCGCGTAAGTGTATGAGATTTCTTTGGCCATATTTAAGATGACCTGTACCGGCTGAACCTTATGTTTTTTAAAATATTCAGCCGCCTTACGACCGATAAACAAAAAGTCCATTTTTTCGTATTTGTTTTTGTTCTCAAAATAGTATTTTTCAGAAAAGCGCTGAATGCTAGAATTAAAACTTCCGCAAAGTCCGCGATCGCTGGTTAAAACCACGATCAATACTGATTTAGGACTCTCGTTACGACTCAAAAGCGGGTGCTCAACCCTTTGGGTCACAGCAATATTTGAAATGACTGACAAAATACGACGGGCATACGGACGAGAGTTAACCACATTTAGCTGTGCCTTGCGAAGCTTAACTGCTGAAACCATTTTCATGGCTTTAGTGATTTGCCGCGTGTTCTTAATGCTTTGTATTCGTCCCCGAATACTTTTTGAACTTGCCATTCCTTTTCCTTAAGCTGGCTGAAAGACCGCTTTAAACTCTTTTACGGCCGACACTAACTCGGGCCTGACCTCATCTTTAATTTGTTTATGTTCAGCAATTTTAGCAATTATGCCCGAATGTTTTTGTTTCATAAATTGTAAGAGCTCTGTTTCGAAGCGCCTTACTTCGGTTTCTTTAACGTCATCCAAGTAACCTTGAGTGGCCGCAAAAATTGCCAAAACCTGATCTGTTACTGTATAAGGACTAAATTGTGCTTGTTTTAAAACTTCGACCAAACGGCGGCCGCGCTGAAGTTGAGCCATTGTGGCCTTGTCTAAGTCTGAACCAAAGGCCGAAAAGGCTTCTAGCTCCCGGAACTGCGCCAACTCTAGTTTCAGAGAGCCCGCCACCTGTTTCATGGCTTTAATTTGTGCCGCTCCGCCCACGCGCGAAACTGATTTTCCCACATCAATTGCCGGCCGTATGCCTCTGTAAAATAAGTCGGCCTCCAAAAATATTTGTCCGTCAGTAATCGAAATAACGTTGGTCGGAATATAAGCCGCTATATCACCCGCCTGAGTTTCAATAATGGGGAGGGCGGTCAGAGATCCGCTACCAAATTTTTCATTTAATTTAGCGGCACGCTCAAGAAGTCGCGAGTGTAGATAAAAAACATCGCCAGGAAAAGCTTCGCGACCTGGTGGGCGTCGAAGAAGAAGCGACATCTGGCGATAAGCTTGCGCCTGTTTTGTTAAATCGTCATAAACGATGAGTGCATGCCGACCAGAATCTCTAAAATATTCTGCCATGGTACAACCTGAATAGGCCGATAAGAACTGAAGGGGCGCGGGGTCTGAGGCTGTCGCTGCGATAACGGTCGTATATTCCATAGCGCCGGCAGCCTTCAATTTTTCAACAACCTGAGCCACCGTCGATCTTTTTTGCCCGATAGCTACATAAAAACAATAAACGTTTTGGCCCTTTTGATTAATGATCGCATCAATCGCTATCGCTGTTTTTCCCGTTTGCCGATCACCAATGATAAGCTCCCGCTGACCACGGCCAATTGGTATCAAAGAGTCGATGGCCTTAATGCCCGTTTGAAGTGGCTCGTGTACTGTCTTTCTTGTTACGATACCTGGCGCTTTAATTTCTACGCGACGAGTGTGCTCGCTTTTAATTGCGCCGTGACCATCAATCGCATTCCCTAGGGCGTCTACGACGCGACCTAGAAGTGCTTCGCCTACTGGTACTTCCACAATTTTTTTTGTTCTTTTTACTGTATCGCCTTCTTTGATTTCTTTATCTTCGCCAAAAATTACTACGCCCACTGAGTCGGCCTCGAGGTTTAAAACCATGCCCTTGATTCCGCCGTTAAACTCAACAAGTTCTCCTGCCTGAACACTTTCCATCCCATATATTCTGGCTACTCCGTCACCCACCTGGAGAACCGTACCAGTCTCCGTGACCTCAATATTCTTTTTGAAATTTTTGATCTGATCTTTTAATACACGGCTGATTTCGTCTACTTTAATTCCCATTTCCATTTTAGTTTGTACCTCTGTTAAGATTATCGTTTAACCTTTTTAAGTAAGAGCTAATGCTGTCATCAAAAGTAAAGCTGCCGACAGTAGCGACTAGGCCGCCAACAAGCTTTGGTTCAGTAGAGAATTTCAAAATAACATCCTTTTTGAAAAAAGCGCCCACCTTGTTTTCTATTTGCTTTCGTTCCTCAGGATCAAGATTTACTGTTGATTTAACACTGCCTCGAACCACTCCGTTGGATCTGTCGAGCTCTGCCTGAAACGCCTCTACAACTTTAGAAAGAAGCATAAGTCTATTTCTCTTAGCAAGAAGCAAAAGGAGGTTTTTGGTCAGTTCAGTTAGCCCCTTGGCCTCAAGCGCCGCCGAAATCGCCTCGAGCTTTTGCGTGGCAGCTACCACAGGAGAAACAATAAATCTTGAGATTTCTTTGTCCTCAAAAACCACCAAAATTTGTCGAAGTTCGTTTAATGTTAATTCGAGCTGTCGGCCGTCCGTCACCAGCTCGAACATTGCTTTAACATATCTTCTTGCTATATTCGCTCGCTTCACATCTCACCTATATTTTCGAGGCAAATTCTTTTTGTAAACGTTTTTGCTCGCTGGCATCTAACTGTTCTCTCAGGCTTTTTTCGGCCGAGGAACTCGCCTGCTGCAGCAGATGATTTCTAATATCTATTTTTGCTTTTTCTACTTCTACTTTAATAGTGCGCTCGGCCTCTTCGTTAAATTTACTCGCACTGGTTTTAGCTTCCTTAATAATTGCCAATCCAATAGTCTCTGCATCCCTCTGGGCCTTAGAAACCGTCTCGGCACGCGTGCTTTCAAGAGTCTTTATATTTTTAATGATCTCATTCCTTTTGGCTTGAGCCTCTGCCAAAGCCGCATCGGCAGACTTCAGAGCCCCACGATAATTATTAATCCGTTCCGCGAAAAGGTTAGAAATCGGCTTTCTGAGAGCGTAAATCAACAAACCAATAAATAAAGAAAAGTTGAAGATGGCTGGGCCCAGGTGTTTTATAATTTCACCCAAAGTAAGTGTCGGCGCTGTTCCGTGCTCTCCCTCGCTAGCTAACGCAACACTAGTTAGCGCAATTAAAAAAAAGCCTGCTTTTCCAGTCAATTTGTCGTTTCCTTTCCCAGCATTTTAGCACGAATTATATGGCTAATATCGGAGACTTCTTTTTGAGCCTCTTGTAGGGCCCGGGTAGATTCGGTCGCAATTTGAGTTCTTCCCAACTCGATTTTTTTTTGTCCTTCCGCGCGGGCGCCTGCTATTAGGTGGTCTTGTTCGCGAATTGCGTCTTTGCGGGATTTATCAAAAATGTTTTTTATTTCTAGATTAATAGCGCGGGCCTGATCTTGATATTTTAAATATTGGGCCTCGGCGTCTTCAGAGGTCTTAATGGCTTGTGCTTGATTTCCGACTGTGCGGTCTTGTCGGCTTATATAGGCTCGATAGTACGGCTTAATAAAAAGATTACTAATAAAAAAATATGTGACCAAAAAACAAATTAATTGGATCCAAATAGTATTGTTAATTTTTAATTGATCCAAAACACCTAAAAGAATATCCATTAAATTGAAGCCTTTGATTTAATTGGATTTTTAGTTAGCATTCTGAAACTTAAAGGGTCAAGCGATTTTAGTTTTTCGGCATGTAAGAAGCGCCCTCGAAAACCACACCCTCATCAATCCTCAAACTGGGGGTAGTAACCGTGCCTGTAAAGCGGGCGGGGGGATGCATAACTACGCTTTGTCTCGCAAAAATATTTCCTTTTACGGAGCCACATATAATCACTGAGTCGGCCTCTACCTGTGCTTCAACGCTGGCTCCGGGATCGATCACAAGCGTATCACGAGTGAAAATTTCTCCCTTAAAAACTCCGCCAATGCGAACGGTGCCTTCAAACGTGAGGCGGCCCTCAAAACAGGCTCCTTTATCAAGAAGTGCGGTAATCTGACCCGATGGAATTTCGTTTTTGTTCGAATCTAGGGTCGGCAGTAAATCTGAGCTCATATTCATAGGCTTTTTAGTCTTTCTGCGATTTCATTGAGTTGGTCTTTTGAATAAAAACTAATCATGATGGTGCCCTTTCCATTATGGTAGTCTATTTTGATTTTTGTACCCAGTCTTTTTTCTAGCTCTCCGGCAAGGACGCCACAATGTAACTGTTCTTTACTTTTTACTGGCGCCACCTGAGTAGTCTGAATATCCTCGCCAACCAAGGGGTGGCTAGTCAGTCGCTCAAGGGCTCTAACTGAAAGTGCCTCTTCGACGGCTTGTCTTGCGAGCGCTCGTTGTCTCATTTTATTTTCGACACTAAGCAGTGCTTTGGCGTGTCCCATGGACAACTTTCCCGTTGTGACTAGCTCAATAATTTCCGCATCTAGTGTCAAAATTCTAAGCGTGTTCGCTATTGTAGCACGATCTTTTCCTACTTTTTCTGCCACTTCATTTTGAGTATGACCAAATTTCTTAATGAGATAAAGGTAAGCCTTAGCTTCTTCGATGGGATTCAAATCTTGGCGTTGAATATTTTCGATTATGGCGAGCTCAAGTGTTTTGCTTTCGTTAACCTCTTTAATAATTACTGGTATCTGTTTTAAGCCAGCAAGTTGACTGGCTCGCCAGCGCCGTTCGCCGGCGATAATTTGAAACCTGCCCTCCTTTTCGGGAGCCACAACGATCGGCTGAATAATGCCGTGTGATCTAATAGACAACGAGAGTTCAGCAAGTTTTTCTTCCGCAAAATGTTTTCTCGGTTGTTGGGGATTAGGAAATATTTTATCGAGTGCTATCATTTGGTACGGCGAGTTTTTTTCTTTTGTTGCGGCACCGACTGGACGAGGCGCTTCGGTGTCGCCGAATAAACTTCCAAGGCCCCGACCCAAGCCCCTTTTCTTATCAACACCCTCAAACAAAACATTAGACATGGATCTCTCCTTGTGGAGCGGGCTTGTTAATCGCCATTACCGATGCTCGGTAGTTTTTTGTATCGATTTCCGCTGCTAATTCTACATATCTCTGAGCACCAATTGATTTCGGATCATAATCTATGATTGTTTTTCCATGACTAGGAGCTTCGCTCAATCGAACGTTTCTCGGTATTACAGCCTGAAATACCTTTTCACCAAAGTGACTACGAATTTCTTGGACAACCTGGTGACTCAAATTGTTTCTGGTATCAAACATCGTTAATACAATTCCTTCAATAACCAGCTGGGGGTTAAAACTATTTTTGATCAACCCGGCCGTGTTTAACAACTGACTTAGTCCCTCTAGCGCGTAGTACTCGCACTGCAAGGGAACTAAAAATGAATTTGCTGCAGTTAATGAATTTAGAGTTAAAAGTCCCAGCGATGGTGGGCAATCTATAATAATATAGTCGTAGCTTTCTTTAACTGGTGCGATTGCTTCTTGAAGTTGGTACTCGCGCCTTTCGAAATCGACTAATTCTATTTCTGCGCCCACTAAATCTGGAGTAGCAGGAGCGATAGACAGATAAGGATTTGTAGTCTCAATGATAATTTCTTTAAGTTCCTTCTTTCCGATAAGAGCGTGATAGATATTATTTTCTACAATGCTATGACGCTTTATGCCAAGACCACTTGACGCGTTGCCCTGTGGGTCCATGTCTAATATAAGAACCCTGCGATTTCGATTAGCCAGGGAGGACGAGAGGTTAACCGAAGTGGTTGTTTTGCCTACCCCACCCTTCTGATTGGCTACGCAAATAATTTTCCCCATCTAATTCCTCCAAACTTTGAGAGTATTGTTCCACGTGGAACATTAAGAATCCACAAAAAAATGCCGATATTATTAATGCGTATGGGTATAGTCACTTTAAGAATAGTCATGGCTACTTTTGTTTTGTTTCTTCTAGGATGCAAGAAACCGCTCTCAAATCCAGAAAATTTAGATCCTATTTATACAGATCTTTTGAAGTTTGAGAAAGACCATTATGCTGTCTATAAAACGAAACTTTCAGAGTTAGAGGTGATAAAAAAGGATTGGCAGTCCTCTGAAGCGCTTTCGGGAAGAAAAAAAACAGCGAAGGCCCGGTACTTCGCCACAGAAGAAGAAGCAGAAAAGGCCCTTCAAACTTCGAAATTCTATAAACTTAGAGCCAACACGCGAAAGCAGGAGGCACGAAAAGCCTACCTCATAGCATTTAATAAAGACCAGCCCTGGCCACCGCCGGATGAGTATCAAAGCTTTCTGGCTGAAAATCGACTGAAAAACAGCAGCAGAACCTGGGACTCTCGCGTCCCAAAATGGAATCAGCGATTAAAAAAGCAATCTAAAGCGTCTGACTCTGAAGACAAGAAGGCGGAAGCTGCGGCAGGGGCTGGGCACTAGAGTGTTCCACGTGGAACACTCGTGTCTACTTTCGAATGAGCTCTATAATAACTCGCTTCTGGCTGTCCAATGGCAAAACATACTCGTTAACCACACGCCACGACCAAGTTCTTAAAAGATAACCATGATCAGGAGCAAGCTCGGACTCCCACTTGGGAGTTTTCATTAAATAACACTTTCCACCGCTAATAAATTGATCCTTCATTGAGCTCAAAAACCTTCCAAGGGGAGCCATCGCCCGAGTAACCGATTGGCCAATGGCTAAACTCTTGTCTTGCCCAAGGTTTACAGTCGCGCAGGAGACATTGGTAAGCTTTAGCTCACTAATCACATGCTTTAGGAACTCCAGCTTTTTTTGATCACGATCTATTAGTACGATCTTCCGATCAAGGCTAAGAACTGCCAAGACTATGCCGGGCATGCCATTGCCGCTGCCTAAGTCAAAAAGAGTATCTGAATTCAAATTTTCCAGAATATATTTCGAGGCAAGAATACAGTCGGCCAAGTGTACATTATCAATCACCTTAACGGTATTTGGAGAAATCAAGTTTATAGAGTCATTAAACTTAATTAGTATTTCGCGAAACTGATTAATCTTTCCAAGTTTTTCTGAATCTAGCCACTCAAACCATTCGTTAATCAACCGTCAACTCCTTAAATTTTTTGCGACCCTTTATATAAACCAAAATCGCCTGTATAGCGGATGGATTAACACCACTAATTCTCTGTGCATGACCGATGCTTATTGGCTTGCGATCTTTAAGCTTTTCAACTTCTTCCGTCGAAAGTCCACGAATTTCCTCATATTTAATATCTGGCTCGAGTCTGAGACCCTCCAATCGACGCGCTTGGACTATTAACTCTTGTTGCCTAAAAATATAGCCTGAATATTTAACTTGAATTTCAACAGCCTCATGAATCTCAGGATCTTTAAACTTACTAATATCTGTAAACTCACTGAGGTCCAAAAACGACAGTTCGCTGCGACGCAGTAAGCACTCTAAAGTAAGGGGCTTTGTCAAAACAGGCGAATCAATTTTTTTCAATTTCTCCTGAGTTTCGGCGTTTGGGACAACCTTCTTGGTCTTCAGCATGTCCCAAAGTTCTTCGCGTTCATTCTTTAGTCTGTCGACTCGTAAAAGATTTTTATCGTCTGATATGTGCAGACGTCGGCCCAGGTCAAAGAGCCTCTCGACCGTATTGTCCTCACGAAGCATGAGTCGGTGTTCGGCGCGCGAGGTGAACATCCTGTAGGGCTCTCGAGTTCCCTTCGTCACCAGGTCGTCTATCAAAACACCAATGTATGCCTGATCGCGGCCCAATATCAGTGGCTCTTCGGCCCGAATTTTCTTAACTGCATTTATGCCTGCTATAAATCCTTGAACAGCCGCCTCTTCATACCCACTTGTGCCATTTATTTGTCCCGCTAAAAAGAGATTTTTTATTCCACGGGTTTCAAGGCTGTGCCATATTTGAGTGGGCTCAATAAAATCATATTCAACTGCATACCCGTAGCGAATTACTTTTACATTCTCAAGTCCATCAATTGTTTTTAGAAACTCGTCTTGTACGCTAGTGGGTAGGCTGGTGGAAATTCCCTGAAGATAAATCGAATCTGTTAAAAGCCCCTCGGGCTCCAAAAAAGTTTGATGGCGATCGCGATCAGCAAATCTTGTAACTTTGTCCTCGATACTTGGACAATATCGGGGACCAACGCCCTCTATTAATCCACTATACATGGGGGAAAGATTAAGATTTTTTTGAATAATTTCGTGTGTTTTCGCATTTGTATAGCCCAAATAGCAGGTGACCTGGGGTAGCCTTAAATTCCTCTCGCTTCTTAACGAAAACGGCCAAAATACTTTATCTCCGCATTGGGGCGCGGTTTTTGACCAATCGATACTTCCGGCTGCTAACCGGGGGGGCGTCCCTGTCTTTAGACGATGGACCGTAAAGCCAAAACTCGCAAGCTGATCAGAAAGTCCGCTCGTCGCCGAATCACCAACTCTACCGCCAGCGACACTTTGCTGGCCAACATGCATGATTCCATTCATAAATGTGCCGGTTGTTATTATTACTGCCTTCGCTCGAATTTCGCTTTTGTCGCCTAAAATAATTCCGACACAATTATCTTTTTCTAAAATAAGACTTTTAACCTCGCCACCAAAAACTTCTAAATTTTCTTGCGTCTTCAGTCTGTCAGTCATGTGCGAACTATAAAGATCTTTATCACACTGGGCTCGTGAGCCCCTCACCGCCGGGCCTTTTCCTGCGTTTAGCCTTTTAAATTGGATACAAGTGGCATCAGCAGCAGCGCCCATTTCTCCACCCAAAACATCAAGTTCTCGCACCATGTGGCCCTTAGCTAATCCCCCAATAGAGGGATTGCAGCTCATAAAGCCAATTCGATTTAAATTCGAAGTAACCATAAGAGTTTTTAGCCCTGAGCGTGAGGTTGCAAGACAAGCTTCGATTCCTGCGTGCCCCGCTCCAACTACAATTACATCAAAATGACTTCCTTGCTTTGTCATCAACACCTTTTTTATTTTCCAATACAAAATTCTTTGAATACCCGGTCCAGCACTTGATCAGAATATTCTTTTCCTAAAATTTCATGAATTCCGCGCACGGCCTCTTGCAACTCAAAAACTATAATTTCTGGTGATGTACAGTCATTTAAAAGCTCATGGGCCTTGGCCACGCCTTTTTTGGTTTTTCCAAGCAGCTCAAAGTGGCGCGATTGAGTAATTATGGCCGAAGAAAAATCTGAGACCTCGCGGGACCACTTGGCAAGCACATCCCCCACAAGGGCTAGCCCTTCACCTGTCAATGCGCTTACAAAAATCCAGTTTTGATTTATCTGACTTACTTTATATTCCATCAGATTATCTTTACCAATCAGATCGATTTTGTTCACGACGACGGCTGTGATTTTTCCGTCAAGCCTGCCCCGGAAGAGCTCCATCTGTCGCTGCAAATCCTCGGTGCCATCAAGCACTATTAAAACGTGCGTGCTCTCGCTTAAGCTTTCAAGCGCTTTTTTCACGCCTAGACGTTCTATGGCGTCTTCACTCTCACGAATTCCCGCTGAATCAACAAGTTGTATTTTGAAGCCGTCGCCCACAAAACAGCCTTCTATCAAGTCTCGAGTAGTTCCCGGCAAGGGGGTAACAATTGATTTTTCTTCTTGAACCATTTGATTTAACAGGCTGGATTTACCTACGTTTGGAGCCCCGACAATGGCCACTCGGCAACCTTCGCTCAGAATGCGCCCCTGAGTATAACTCATTAAAAGCTTTTCGCAGGCTGCCTCGATGGTTTTCAATTCATTATTTAGAGACTTGTTTTCCATTGGATCAATGTCTTCATGAGTAAAATCGATGCTTGCTTCAAGATGGCTCAAAACTAATACTATTTTATTTTCAATTTCTCGATATGTTTTTGAAAGGGATCCGCGCATTTGATTAAGCGCTACTCCTGCGGCAGCTTTATTGTGGCTTTTTATTAAGCCCAATATTCCCTCGGCCTGTGCCAAGTCCAGGCGTCCATTCATAAAGGCCCTAAAGGTAAATTCGCCACGATCGGCCACTCGACATCCGGCGCCCACTAGTTCAGAGGTGATAGCGAGCACCAGGTACTGGCTTCCATGACAAGAGATTTCTATCGTCTCTTCGCCGGTAAATGAGCGCCCATCTTCAAAATAAGTAACCAGGACTTCGTCTATTATTTGCTGGCTCTTAAGTGATATGAATTTTGCAAAATATGCCCGATGACTTTCGGCGGTCTTGGGTAAAGCTGGACAAAGCTTTTGGGTAATACTTAGCGCCTGACTTCCACTAACGCGAATCACGGCTATCCCGCCCTGACCCTCAGGGGTTGATAGTGCACAAATAGTTTCTTTGTCCCCTAGAATATACGACATACATTATTGGTTGTCCGCCTCCGCGGTTTTAATCGGAAAAACTTTTATCCTTTTAAACATGCCATCACCAACTGAGCGACTTTTCACTCGTCCGTCACTCGCTAAAAATTGGTGAACAATTTTTCGCTCTTTCGGCGGAAGCGCGCGAAAATAAACTGTCTTGTTGCTATTGAGGGCCTTGTCTCTTAGCTTTTCTGCCATTTCAATAAGTGCATCATTCGCTTGTTTTTGAAAGTTGCCGCAATCCATGGTGACATCGACTCTTTCTTCTTGAAAGCGGTGCTGAAGCACCCGAAGCAAAAGGAGTTGAAGCGCATCCATCATCTGGGCGTTTCGCTCAAGTACCAATCCTTCGTCGGCGCCGCTAAGCTCTACGTGAATGTTTTTTTCATCATCAGAAGAAACTTCATAGCTGAGCTCAAGGTCCGCCCGCGCTATTATTCCGTCCAGCGTTTCTTTAACAACATCCTCAGCTTGACCTGAGCCATTTGTTTTTTTGCCTCCGAAAAGTCTACTTAAAAAGCCTGCCATTTAATTCCTCCTAGTATTCATAAAAAATATTATACGATTTCAAGTTTTGTAACGGTTACTGCCGAGGTATCTCTCATAAAATAAAGCTGTTGCAACACACCAAATAGTCCGCTGACAAACATATATAAACTTAGCCCACTGGGCAGATTTAACATGAAAACAGAAAACATGAGCGGCATAAACATCATTACTTTTTTCTGTTGGGGATCCATGGTGGTTGGAGTAACCCATTGCTGAAAAAACATCACCACTGCCATTGCTACCGGCAAGACATAATAGGGATCCTTAAAACTTAAGTCATGGATCCAAAGTCCAAAGGGCGCTCTGTATAACTCAATGCTTTGGGCGAAAACTTGATAAAGCGCAAAAAATATCGGCAACTGCAGGAGCATAGGCAAACAGCCACCCATGGGATTAACCTTATGCTCTTTAAAAAGCGCCATTGTAGCCAGGTTTTTTGCCTGAGCATTATCTTTAAATTTTTCATTAATGCTTTTTAGCTGTGGCTGTATGATCTGCATTTTTTTCATGGATTTAAAGCCCATCATATTCAGCGGTAAAATCAAGAGCCGGACAAATAGCGTCAGCAGTATAATTGCTAGGCCATAGTTATGAAACAAGCCATAGAAGAACTTCATTATCATTAAAAGGGGGCGGCCTATTATTGAAAACATTCCGAAATCAATTATGGCTGTCAAACTGGGCTCCACTCGAGACACGACATCCAAATCTTTTGGACCTAAATATCCCAAATAAGAAATCTCAAAGGCTGATTCTTTGTTAACCATTTCATGTGTTACAGTTCCGTAAAATTTTGAACTATCCTTCCATGATATTTCACCCTTTGGCATAACTCCTGACTTATCCACTATCGCCATTGCAAAATACTGTGAACCGAACGACAGAATTCTCAGGGCATTAAGAGTCTGGGTCTTAAATTCAAAACCAGACATTAAATACGCATCTGTAGAGGTGTTTTCGTAAGCGGCATAAAAGTGCTGATAGTCATAGTTTGGGTTAGTCATTGATGACCAAAATCCATGACTCTCTACCGACCTCACCAAGTCAGAAATCAGGGTTTTAACCCCACGAAGATCGTTCGCGATGCCCTCTATCTTAATATCGACTTTTACCGAATAATCGTTGGGATTAATCGTCATTTCTTTACGCAGAATCATGTTGTTGTGGTTAGCTAAACCCAAATAAGAATACTCAGACTTTTTTTCCACTTTAAAATAAAGCGGCTCATCGACTCCTACCAATGAAGTTTCAAAAATACCCGGCCCCCCTTCAAGACCTAGCTTTACTTCAGAGCCATCGCGCTGGACATAGGATTTGACGACTATGTTTTTCAGGCCCATTCCAATTGACGTAAAATCAAATTTTAGATTTGCGTCTTCAAAGTGGGTAAACTCTTCGCGGGCCAAATTCAAAACCTGCGCGGGCGGGGGTTTCGGTTTTTCCTTATCGGCATCTAAAGCATTGGCTGCAGTTTTAGGTGGCTCGGCTAATTCTTGTGAAGGTGGAACGATGGGCTGATAGGCCTCAGGATATTTTTGCTGTAAGTGGCGCTCCCACGCAAACCAAAAAAAGCCCACCAGCACTATAGCGATAAGGGTTTTGCCGTCGAAAAAAGTATGTCGCTCTTGATTATTTTGCATTAGCCACCTTTAAATACTTAGAAATTGGGTCAAAGCCAGACGAGTTTGAAAATGGATGGCACTTTAAAAGCCTCTTAAAAATTATTCCGACAGCCTGGGTTGGATTTTTAAGCTCTATGGCGTCTAGCGCTAACTGTGAGCAGCTTGGATGAAATTTGCAAGAGCCTCCCAAATAAGTGGTGCCAATAGTCCGATATGCACCAACCAATAAAAACAAAAAATAATTAGCCAATTGTGCTAATTTTTTGCCAATTGTTAGACCAGGCTCCGAGCACTTCCGAGAATTGAAGCTTTTTATAAAAACCGACTTCTTTTGGTTTAAACACAACATTTACATCTACTCCTAGGGCGTTTTCTTTAGCCCATTGCCTAATGATTTCGCGGCTCCATCGCTTAAGTTTGTTTCTGATAACTGCCCCGCCGACTTTTCCAGATATTGTGTATCCCACTCGCATAGATTTTTCAGAGTTTTTCGCCACATTGAGAATGAGCCAGGGAGTTAAAAAAATTCTTTTGCCAAAGCGCTTAAGTTTTTCAAAATCAGATTTTTTTTTAATGCTAACAGCCTGTTATTTTCCACTGCTGGCAACAACAAGTCTTTTGCGACCTTTAGCCCGACGGCGAGCTAATGCTTTTCGGCCTCCGCTAGTAGCCATACGTGCTCGAAAACCATGCGTTTTTTTTCTTCGCTTCTTGCTTGGTTGGTAGGTGCGTTTCACTTAGGATCCCCCTTCAGATTTTTAATTCCAAAATGCGTTAACAGTTGGAAAATAGGATGACAAATCGGCTTTAAAAACGAATCGGCATATGACCACATTAATCTATATTGTGTCAAGGTGTTGAAAGTTTTCCACAGGGGTGGTACACAACCCCATCTTTCGAAAATACTATATAGTTTCTTGGGGGTTTTGAGCTTGAATAGTTCTCTGTGGGAAAGTGTCAAGGGTAACCTAAAAGCCAAAAACTCTGGCAATAAATTAATTCAAACATGGTTTGATCCCATGGAGCTTCTATCCATAGAGCCCACAGACAAGGGCAGCAAGTTTCGTCTTGGGGTGCCCTCAGACCTTCATAAGTACTGGATTACAGAGAATTTTTTTGATCGCCTTTGTTCAGAAATATCGGCGCAGCATAAAAATCCATTTTACATAGAGTTTGTTATTACCGGAAAAACCTCTTCCGACAGCGAGTCCGCGCAGCTGGAGCTTGCCTTTAAGGAAATGCCCGACACCCAAGAGGCTTTGGCTAAAAAGCCCTTGATCAGCAATAACTCTAGTTTTACTGATTCATTAAATCGCGATTATACATTTTCAACTTTTGTAGTTGGTAGAAATAGCGAGTTTGCCCACGCTTCTTCATTTAATATAGCGCAAAATCCGGGAACAGATGGCTACAATCCTCTATTTATATGTGGTCCCACTGGCATGGGGAAAACTCACCTACTCAATGCTGTCGGAAATCATATTCGGGGTACTTTTCCTAACCTCAGAATATGCTATGTATCCGCAGAGCGATTTTTAAACGAATGTATTTCAAGTATTCGTCGAAATGAAATGGATAAATTCCGTCTCAAATATAGAGATCGGTGCGACATTCTCCTTGTCGACGATATCCATATCTTAGGAAAAACTGAGGCTGTTCAAGAAGAGTTTTTTCACACACTCAATGACCTTTTTGAAAGAAAGCGTCAAGTTATTGTGGCCAGTGATAAAATGCCTCGGGAAATTAAAGGCCTTGAGGATCGTATTCGCACACGCCTAGAGTGGGGATTAATTGCCGACATACAGATGCCTGACCTAGAAACCCGCGTTGCTATTCTTAGATATAAGGCCGAGAGAAGATCGATAAAGGTTCCTGAAGATGTTATTTCTTATATATCTCGGGTTTCAAAGCGTTCCATCAGGGAGCTCGAAGGAAACCTAACGCGAGTAAAGATGTATGCCGAACTTCGTGGTCTCGAAATAAATCCTGCTCTAGCTAAAGAGGTTTTGGGGCCTAACGAGGAGCGCACAGATTTAACTACTGACGAGATTCAGAGATTAACTGCAGAACACTTTAGAATTCGCTTAGTTGATCTCAAGTCGAAGTCCCGCGCCCGACCAATTGTAACTGCCAGACATGTTTGCATGTACTTAATAAAAAAGTATTTAAATAAGTCTCTGACCGAAATTGGAAGAGTTTTTGGCGGCAAAGACCATACCACCGTCATACACGCCTTGCAGAGGATCGAAGATCAACAACAAACTAATCCAGAATTAAGAAATGATATCGAAGAGTTAGAAAGAATTATCCAGAATATCACCGGGGTGTGAATTAGATATGTGCATTATTATGTGGAAAGATGTGTACAATTTTGTGGAGATTTATTTGTCCCGATTATTAATAAAAATCGTGGTTTTTTTAAAGAAAGTTATCCACGGAGAAATCTACGATAAAACGATGGGTTATGTGTGTTTGGCGATTTTACTGACTACTACTACTACTACTAGATTTATTTATATACAAAAAGAGTTATAGAAAGGGATCATTCATGGAGTTTAAGACACAACAAGAAGATTTATTAGCAGCTTTGTCTAGAGTTCAAAGCATTGTCGAAAAACGAAGCACAATGCCCATACTTCAAAACATTCTACTAAAAGTCGATAAAAATACGCTTAAGATCTTTGCTACCGACTTAGAAGTGAGTTTAGTCGATGAGATTCAAGTGGGGGGTAAAACCGACGGCGGATTGGCGGTAAGTGCCAAGAATCTTTTTGATATAATTAAAGAGCTTGATAGCGGAGCCATGCTTATATCTAAAAAAGAAAATAACAGCCTGATCATTTCACAAAAGAGGTCTGAGTTTAATCTACTCGGGGTTGCTTCTGAAGAATACCCCGTGTTTCCTACGTACGCCACCAATGATTTTATTGCGATAGAACGTAAACTCTTCTTAGATATGATCGATAAGACTGTTTATAGTGTTTCTAATGATCTAACAAGATACCACTTAAATGGCGTTTTTTTTGAAGCAAAAAATAAACAAAAAATACCTGCTTTTAGAATGGTCGCTACTGATGGTCATCGTATGAGTTTGGTAGATAGAGAAGCAACAGGCATAGGTTCATTTAAGGTAGATCACGGGGTGATCATCCCCCGAAAAGGTGTTAATGAAATCCGAAAACTTTTAGAGGCGATAGACGGTAATTTTGAAATAGCTATAGAAGGCGCCCAGTTTATACTAAAAAATAAAAATACTGTTTTGATGGTTAGACTTGTAGAAGGTAAGTATCCCAATTACCAACAGCTAATTCCAGAAAAACTACCCAAGAAAATTTCTATTAAGCGAGAGTCATTAATTACTTCATTAAAGCGAGTCTCTTTATTAGCTAACCAGAAATCTCGAGGAGTAGTATTGTCTATCTCTAAAGGTAAAATGGAAATAGCCTCAAATGATCCCGAGCTAGGAAATGCAAAAGAAGAGTTAGATGTCGATTACGACGGCGTAGGAATGAAGATTTCTTTTAATGCTAAATATATTCTTGACGTGCTCAACGCCTGTGACAAAGAAAGTGTCGACATAAGTTTAAACGATCAACTTTCGCCAGGATTAGTTAGACCACATAATGACAACAGTTATACCTGTGTTGTTATGCCCATGCGTATTTGATGTATATTAAACGGCTTGGTCTCAAGAACTTTCGTAACTTTAATAGTATTTCTTTGGAGCCCAAAGAGCGTCTCAATATTTTTCTAGGCGCCAACGGCCAAGGGAAGACAAGCCTCATAGAGGCTGCTTATTTTTGTAGTCATGGAAGCACTTTTCGTCCTAGTGAGAGCCGCTCAGTCGTAAACGATCAAGTTAAAAACGGCCGAGCTCGAATTAATGCCGAAGTTATTTCGCAAAACAAAACATCTGAAATTAAAATAGAGTTTTCTGAGCGAAAATCTTTTTCAGTGAACTCAAAAAAAACACTGGGCTCCGGGCTTTATAAAGTATTTCCAACAGTGTTATTTAGCCCAGAAAGTCTTTCGGTCATAAAATCAAGCCAACAGGTGCGGCGGGATTTTTTTGATGAAATGGTAATGCTTCACCAACCTCTACGCATAAAACTCGTATCAGAATTTCGGCGCGCACTTTTGTCTCGAAACCGACTGCTTAAAGCCTTTACCAAAGGTCTTTTAGATAAGCCTACATTTGAGGACCTTTTTATTAGCCTAAACGATTCGTATTTTAGGCTCGGATCAGAATTAACTTTGGCCAGAATAGAAGCTATCGCGGCGTTAGAAAGAGATTTTAGAGAGGCAACGCGATATATTTTCTCAAATAAAGAGATGTTATGCAGTGTTAACTATTTAATATCAGGGGAAAATGCCAATACAAAAGGCCTTATTGAAATCCAAAATAAAATGCAGGACCGATTTATGCAAATTAAGAAGGCAGAAATCAGTACTGGCGTCAGTCTAGTCGGACCACATAAGCACGACATTCAGATTATTTTTAATAACAAAGACGCACGTTATTATTGTTCGCAAGGCCAGCAAAGAACCCTTATATTAACTCTAAAGATTTCCCAGATTATGTATCATCACGCGGTTTATGGGCGCTATCCCGTTTTGCTGCTAGACGATGTAATGTCTGAGTTGGACAAAGATAAGAGATTGAAATTAATTGAATTTATTAATAACTTTAAATCTCAGATATTTGTGACAACCACCGATTTGAGCGATCTCGAAAAGATTAGCGGTGGCCAAATTTTTGAACTTACTGATGGCGAAATAAAAAGCCAGTGTTAGAAGAGGAACGGGTGTCAGAAGGACTTACTACAAAACAATATACCGCCGACTCAATTCAAGTTCTTGAAGGTCTCGAAGCAGTTAGAAAACGACCCGGAATGTATATTGGCGATACATCGGCTCGTGGTTATCATCATTTGGTTTATGAAATTGTTGATAACTCAGTTGACGAAGCCCTTGCCGGTTTTTGTAATTCAATTACGGTAAACATTCATGCCGATGAAAGTATTACGGTCGAAGACAACGGCCGAGGAATCCCCGTGGATAGCCACAAACAGGGAAAGTCAGCTCTAGAAGTAGTTATGACTGTTCTCCACGCCGGCGGAAAGTTTGACGGACAATCTTACAAAGTATCTGGAGGTCTTCACGGAGTAGGGGCATCTGTCGTCAATGCGCTTTCAAGCCTTTGCCGTGTCGAAGTGAAACGTGACGGCCATGTTTGGACCCAATCGTATGAGCAGGGAAAGCCACAGGGTGATATTGAAAAAATAGGGGAGACACAAAAAACTGGCAACCGCACAACCTTTAAACCTGATCGGACTATTTTTAAAGACGAGACGCTAAAATATAACTTTGATACACTGGCCACAAGATTCCGTGAATTGGCATTTCTCAATGCTGGCTTGAAAATATCATTGACTGATGAACGTACAGATAAAAAACAATTATTTCAGTTTGCTAACGGCCTTAGAGATTTCATTTCGTATCTAAATGACGCGAAGAAAATCCACCACAAAGAAGTGATATTTTTTAAAGACACCAAAGAGACTGTTGATGTTGAAATAGCTATGCAGTGGAATGAGTCTTACTCGGAATCCATTTATACCTATTGTAATAATATTAACACAATTGAGGGTGGAACCCATTTGGTAGGCTTTAAGGGCGCGTTAACTAGAACGGCAAACAGCTATGCTACAAAACAAAACCTATTGAAGGATCTTAAAGAAGGACTTGAGGGCGACGATATTCGTGAAGGCTTAGCAGCAGTTATCAGCATTAAAGTTCGTGAGCCTCAGTTTGAGGGTCAAACTAAAACCAAGCTAGGCAATACAGAAGTTAAGGGAATTGTTGAGTCCATGGTCAATGATTTCCTTGGAGACTATTTTGATAGAAACCCTGCGGTGGCAAAAACAATCATTGGTAAATGTGTCGAGGCTGCTCGCGCACGAATTGCCGCCCGAAAAGCAAGGGACCTAACTCGCCGGAAAACAGCGCTCGATGGAAACTCGCTACCCGGCAAGATGGCTGACTGCCAAGAATCAGATCCCGCGCTTTGTGAGCTGTATCTGGTAGAGGGAGATTCTGCTGGTGGCTCGGCCAAACAGGCGCGCAATCGAAAGGTTCAAGCCATCCTTCCGCTGCGTGGAAAAATCTTGAACGTTGAAAAAGCGAGATTTGATAAAATGATCTCAAATGAAGAGATTCGAATGATAATTTCAGCCTTGGGCACGGGCGTAGGCAAAGAAGACATGAATCTTGGTAAGCTTCGCTATCACAAAATAGTCATAATGACCGACGCCGACGTGGATGGCTCTCATATTCGCACACTACTTTTGACTTTTTTCTACAGGCAGATGCCTCAGATTGTCGAAAAGGGTCATGTTTATATTGCGCAACCCCCGCTCTACAGAGTCAAAAAAGGTAAATTTGAAAAATTTATTAAAGATGAAAAAACACTTACAGAGTATTTGATTACGGCAAAACTTTCCGAAATCACTTTTAAATCCATGAGGAATAGCCTGAGTGAAGTCGAGGTACGTGACGTTATTTTAAAAATAGAGCGTCTCGTCAAATTAATTCGAACTATGGGTGCCCGTTACGATCAAGAAATATTATATTATTTGGTGAGTAGCCAGGTAGATTTAATAAACACTTTGAAATCTGAAGAACAGATTAAAAAAACCCTTAGCGAGTTTTTATCTTGGTGTAAAAAAAACCCGCTTAAAGGAATTTCAGCCTTAAAATATACTATTAAAAAAGATGACGAACACAATTCGAATTCTGTAGAGACTTCTGTCGTGCGCTTTGCCCACGAACTTTTAACTCAAATTGACTTTAATTTAGCGCAGTCCATGGAGTGGAAAGAACTAGTAAAGTTATGGTCAGAAATTTCAAAAACCTTTGAGTTACCTATAAAATTAAAATTTAGTTCTGATGAGGAATCCGTTTTTGAAGATGTCCGAGATTTTTACGCGGCCTTTTTAGAAAAATCTAAAGCGGGCATTTATCTTCAGCGCTATAAAGGCTTGGGCGAAATGAACCCCGATCAATTGTGGGAAACTACTCTTAACCCTGAGAACCGCCATTTACTTAGAGTAACGATCGAAGACGCCATAGCAGCAGACGATACCTTTAGCGTGCTCATGGGAGAAGAAGTCGAGCCACGAAGAAAATTTATCGAGGACAACGCTCTTTCTGTTAAAGAGTTAGATGTATAAATAGGGAGTTATGGAAACCAACGAAAAGGGCGTCACCAACGTAGATATTAACCACGAAATGCGCGAGTCGTATTTACAATACTCGATGAGCGTCATTGTTGGTCGCGCGCTTCCGGATGTTCGCGATGGGTTAAAGCCAGTTCATCGTCGTATTTTATATGCGATGAAAGACTTAGGAAACACCCACGATAAACCATATAAAAAATCGGCTCGAGTCGTCGGAGACGTAATTGGTAAATATCACCCACATGGCGATGTAGCAGTTTATGACACCATGGTGAGAATGGCCCAAGACTTTTCTTTGCGGTACCCACTTATCGACGGTCAGGGCAATTTTGGATCAATAGATGGAGATAGTCCGGCCGCCCAACGATATACCGAAGTCAGGATGACAAAACTCGCCGAAGAAATTTTGTCGGATATTGATAAAGAGACGATTCCTTTCGGTCCGAACTACGATGACTCATTGCTGGTGCCTCTTGTGATGCCCGCAAAATTTCCAAACTTATTAGTTAATGGCAGCAGCGGAATAGCGGTTGGAATGGCTACTAACATTCCTCCGCACAATTTAGGCGAAGTTATTGATGGTTGTATAAAACTTATTGATTCACCGGAAACAGGCCTAGATGAACTTATTAAAATTATTCCTGGCCCTGACTTTCCAACAGCGGGCGTGATAGCGGGAACCCAAGGCATTATCGAGGCCTATAAAAAGGGGCGGGGAATTATTTCGATTAAGGCAGTTTCCGAAATTGTGACAGTTAAAGACCGTGAAGAAATAATAATTTCTGAAATTCCGTACATGGTTAACAAAGCTAAACTTATTGAGAGCATAGCAGACCTAGTTAGGGATAAAAAAGTTGAAGGAATTTCAGATATTCGTGACGAGTCCTCTAAAGAGGGCATGCGCATTGTTATCAATATTAAGCGTAATGAAAATGCGAGCGTAATTTTAAATCGTCTCTACAAGTTTACCCAGATGCAAGTGAGCTTTGGTATTATCATGCTTGCGCTAGACTCTCGAAATCAACCCGTGACATTCAATCTTAAAAACATGCTTCATGCTTTTCTTGATCACCGAAAAGATATTGTCACAAAGCGATGTATTTTTGATTTAAAGAAGGCTCAGGCCCGGCTTCATATTTTAGATGGCTTACAAAAAGCTCTGGATCAAATTGATGCTGTGATTGCAACAATTCGCGCTAGTAAAGAGGCTTCAATTGCGCGCGAGGCCCTTTGTGAAAAATTTAGTTTTTCAGAAAAACAGGCCCAGGCAATTCTGGAAATGCGTCTACAGCGTTTAACCGGGCTAGAGCGTCAGAAAATAAAAGATGAAATCGAAGAACTTTTAAAAGAAATAAAATGGCTCGAAATGGTTCTCGGCGACGCTAGTCAAATCTATAAGATTATTCGAGACGAACTATTAGATGTTAAAGCAAAACACGCCGACAAGCGCCGCACCCAGAGCGAAGGCATGGGCAGCGTGATGGAAGACGAAGATTTAATTGTGAGCGAAGACGTAGTAGTCACAGTTACAGACACAGGCTACATCAAACGAATAGCTATGAATGAATATCGCACCCAAAATCGCGGAGGTCGCGGCCTCAAGGGTGCAGAAACTCGTGAAAACGATTTTGTGGCAAATATTTTCGTAGCAAATACGAAAACTACCTTATTGGTTTTTACCGACAAGGGTAAATTATATTGGCTGAAGGTATATAAGGTCCCCGAAGGAAGCCGCACGGCCAAGGGCAAAGCAATTGTTAACTTGGTAAATATATCTGCCACCGAGAAAGTGAGAGCTATTTTGCCTGTCCAAGAGTTTTCGCCTGACAAATATGTCGTCATGGTAACTAAGGCAGGAATCATTAAGAAGACGCCACTAGAAGCATTTTCGAATCCAAGGCCGTCGGGGCTTATTGCGCTGACTACAGATCTCAATGATCGAGTAATTGATGTGAAGCTCAGTGACGGAAAATCAGACATCTTTATCGCCACAAAAGAAGGGATGTCCATTCGATTTTCTGAGAATGATGTTAGGGCGATGGGCCGCGCTGCGCGCGGTGTAAAAGCTATAGCCTTAGGTAAAGACGACGAAGTTGTAGCATCAGAAGTTATTTCTCCAGACTTTAAAGCAACTATATTAATGGTCACGGAGAAAGGCTTTGGGAAGCGCACCCTCGCCGAAGAGTATCGTTGCCAAAGCCGCGCCGGCGTAGGAATCATTACCCAAAAAGTAACGGATAAGGTGGGGTCGGTGGTAAGTGCTTCTCTCGTTGAAGAAGATAACGAGATAATCATCACCACAAACAAAGGACAGGCCATTCGAATGGAAGGCCGGCAGATTTCAATTATTGGCAGAAACACCCAAGGTGTTCGCGTGCTTGATGTTCCAGACGGCGAGATTGTTACCGGATTTGCCGTCATTAAACTTGAAAAAGCCGATGACCAACAAAATGGCTCAAGCGAAATTCACTAGTATCGCAAAGACCCTATTAATAGGCGCGCTATTTTTGGTCGGCTGCACCAAGGGTTCAGAAAAATCCATTAAGGAAGAGGCTCTGGTTAATGAGCAAGGGGGCGACTATCAAAAGGCACTTAAAAACTATCAAGAGCTAATTCAGCGCACCAAAAACAATCAGTTAGTTGTCGATTATGCGAAAGCCGCCGGGCAAATTGCTCTAGTGAAGGCCAAAGATTTTGCTCAGGCCATTGGTTTTTTCCGACTCGTCGTGCTGAAGTCCTCCAAGCAAGAAGAGCGGGTAGAGGCCCAAAAAAATCTCGCGAACATTTATTTTTCTTATTTGCCCATTCCGGATTATGAGAAAGCCATAAATGAGTTTTCGAAACTCTTGTCCTTATCTCTATCGGAAGAGGAAAAATTTGAAATGAGGCTTAGCCTCGCTAAGTCTTATTACCGACTCAATAATTTTTTTCAGGCGCAAACAGAAATAGATACGCTACTTGAATCACTTAAAGACAAAAACAAAAAATATGAACTAAAAAAACTAAAGGCTGACATCTACTTGTCGGCTAAAGAATTAGATAAGGCAGTTGAAACATATCAGGACCTTCTAGTTGCTTTTCCTCAAGAGGCCAAAAAGGACGACATGGCGCTTAGTTTGGCGGTTTGTTATGAGGATCAGGGGAACTATTCGAAGTCGATTGAGGTCCTTGAAGGAATGAAAAAAGCGTATAGTCATCCCGAATTCATAGAGCTGAGAATTAAACGTCTGAGGGATCGTCGGGCGCAACAGCCCGGCTCCCATGGCTTAAAAAAGTAAAGCGGTACATTTGAAAAATTCGTATGCACAGTTTATGGGGATCGGTTTTGAGTTGGTCGCCATTATTTTACTCATGATGTACTTGGGCGGCTTGGCTGATGAAAAGCTAGGCACTGACAATGTATTTCGATTATTAGGAATAGTTGCGGGCTTTATAATTTGGTTTTTCCACCTGATGCAAATTCTTAAAAAAACAAGCGGCACAGAAGAAGACACTGGTAGAGACAACAGTGACGCCAATAGCCAGCAATAAAAAATATAGAGGTTTTCAAATAATTTCATGGACAGAAAAACAACCAGTAATATATTGATTTCTCAACTATTTTTCCAAAGGGCCTAATGGAACACTTTAATTGGACACAATTGATTCCTGGCGTTAGTCATGAGTATATCCATGTGGCAACGCTAGTGTGTGTATCCATTTTTATAATATTGCTGTCTGTCGCAGCTCGAATAACCCTTGGAAACGGCGAAAAATCGATTGAGCCGGCGGGGCGATTCTCACTAAAGGGAATGTGTGAGCTAATAACAGAATTTATAGTTGATCAGGCGGATGCTATTCTGGGTAAAAAGGGCCGCACTCTTGTCCCACTATACGGCGCAGTTTTTGTTTTTATCGTCATAAATAATATGGTGGGCCTTCTTCCAGGAATGACTCCCGCAACTGATAACTTTAATACGACTATCGCCTTAGGCATTTTTTCATTTTGTCTTTATAATTTTTTGGGTCTCAAGGCGAACGGACTGTCCTACTTAAAACATTTTTTAGGACCGATTTGGTGGCTAGCTCCATTAATGGTGGTGATCGAACTACTGTCACATCTTTTTAGACCACTTACCTTAGGTATTCGGTTGGGTGCAAACATGATTGGTGACCACAAAGTTGTGTCTACTTTTTTAGAGATGACGGGATATATTCCAGTATCTGTTATTTTTTATGGGTTTGGCTTATTTGTTTGTTTGATTCAAGCCTATGTCTTTGTTTTATTGTCGATGATTTACGTTTCTATGGCTACCGAACATGAAGAACATTAATTTTATAGGGGGATATTTCTCATGATAAACTTTAGATACTTTTGTGCTTTAACGGCTATTTTCGCAGCCTCACCGGCATTGGCCGAAGAAGCTGTTTCAAGTGGGGTTAAGTTTGGATCCTTAGCTGCTGGCTTGGCGATTGCAATTGCAGCTCTAGGCGGTGCTTTGGGACAAGGCAAAGCAGTTGCGGCGGCTCTTGAGGGAATTTCGCGAAATCCTTCTGCGGAATCCAAAATTAAGAACAACTTGGTTTTGGGTTTAGCGCTTATAGAGTCGCTAGTGTTGCTGGCACTAATCATTGCCTTTACGATCTACAAACTGTAGCAGCAAATTGGGTCAGACCTCGCGTCTGGCCCCGGTCATTAATAGAATGAATAGATGGGGTGGTTCGCGAGGGCCTCTTGTATGATAAAAAAAATTCCTTAAAGAAATTTTCCGGTAACACTTTTTTCGTTTTTAATAATATCAGAGACTCCCCCACTCGCTATAATATATCCACCGCTTTTGCCTCCGCCCGGACCTAAATCGATAATATAGTCAGAGGAATTTATTACGTCAGTCTGATGTTCAATAACGATTACTGTATTACCTTGATCGACAAGCTCATGCAGCAATTCTAATAAGTTTGTAATATCTTGAAAGTGAAGGCCGGTCGTTGGTTCGTCAAGAATGTAGAGGGTGCGGCCCGTGCTTCTCTTAGATAGCTCCCGACTTAATTTTACTCGCTGTGCTTCTCCGCCCGACAAGGTAGTCGAGCTCTGACCCAGAGTTAGGTAATCAAGGCCTACGCGGTGAAGCGTTTCCAATTTTCTGTGAATATGGGAATGGTTTTTAAAGAAACCCACAGCTTCTTCAACACTCATGTTCAAAACATCGGCGATAGATTTTTCTCGATATTTAATATTTAACGTTTCACGATTATACCTTGATCCCATACAGCGGTCACACTGCACGAAAACATCCGCTAAAAAGTGCATCTCAACACGAACCATGCCCGCTCCCTGGCATTCCTCGCAGCGGCCGCCCTTAACATTAAAACTAAAGCGGCCGGGAGCATAACCGCGAATTTTCGCCTCGGGGTGGACCGAGAATAAATCTCTGATAAGGGGAAGGGCACCAATATAGGTAGCGGGATTTGATCTAGGCGTTCGACCAATAGGCCGTTGATTGATTTCCACCACTTTGTCCAGGTTTTCAACTCCTATGAGATTTTTGTAGGGAGCGACGGTGTTATTGGATTTGTTAAAATGATTGGCTAGCGCGCGGTAAAGTGTATCGATGATGAGAGTACTTTTTCCGCTTCCAGAAACGCCAGTGACAGAGATAAAAGCGCCCAAAGGTATATCGACAGTAATATTTTTTAAATTGTTTCCGGAAGCACCTGTAATGGTCAATTTTTGACTAGAAATTTTTCGGGAAGACTTTTTAGAAAAAATTGGATTGCTATTAAACAAGTACTTACCCGTTACGCTTTTTTTTGAAAGGCTTAACTCTTTCGGTGTGCCTTTGGCGATAATCTCACCACCAAGCACACCCGCGCGGGGACCAAGATCCACGACCAAATCCGCTTGTTCGATTGACGCTCTATCGTGTTCCACCATCAGGATCGTGTTTCCGCGGTCGCGAATATCGCGAATTATGCCAAGCAAGGAGTCATGATCTTTTGCATGCAACCCAATGCTGGGTTCATCAAGAACATACAATATTCCAACTAGTGCAGAGCCAAGCTGGGAAGCTAGTCGAATTCTTTGCGCCTCACCACCAGAAAGAGTTTTGGTCATTCTGTTCATACTAAGGTAGCCGACTCCGACGCGAGCGAGATAACTTAAACGCGAGCGAAGCTCATTAACAATTTTTTCTGAAATTAGTTTTTCTCTTCCACTGCTCGGAATAGAATAAAGAAAATCCGCCAAGGATTCACAATCCAAATCACCCAACTGATGAATGTTTTTATCATTTAAAATAAAACTCAGCGCCTCTTTTTTTAACCGTGTGCCCCCACAGAGAGCGCAGGCGGTAGTGCGGAGTTCTGCCTCCGTTGAGTCGTCATCCAAATTCATATCGTCAGCTGAAATCTCTTCTTCGTAATATCCGAGACCATTGCAATCGGGACAGGCGCCACGGGGATTATTGAAACTAAAAAATCTTTGGTCGATTTCGGGAAAGCTGAATCCACAACTGTGACAAGCTTTGTGGAGCGAGTAAGATTTTTTTGCTCCACCAACCACATCAATAGAACAGTAGCCACCCGACAAAGACAGCGCCGTATTTAGACTTTCTTTAAGGCGATCGAAGAGCTCAGGCTTTAATATCAATCGATCAACAATAAGATCTATATCGTGGGCTTTTTTCTTAGCCAGGCGGTCACTAGAAGCGAGGTCTACAATTTCACCATCCACCTTTGCCTTGGTAAACCCCAGCGAGACCCACTTGCGGAATTCTTTTAGGAACTCTCCTTTTTTTCCTTGAGCGACTGGTGCCAAAAGAAAAAACTTTGTGTCTTTTGGCAATCCTATTATGTCCTCAAAAATTTGTTTTGGAGTCTGACTAGAGACTGGCGTTTTGCAGTTTGGACAATGAGGCACAGCTACTTTGGCAAATAAAAGTCTCAGATAGTCATAAATTTCTGTAACTGTTCCAACTGTGGAGCGGGGATTATAGGAAATTGTCTTTTGGTCGATCGCTACGGCAGGAGAAAGTCCTACAATTGAGTCTACCTCTGGTTTCTTTAATTGCTGCAAAAAATTCTTTGCATAAGAAGAAAGACTTTCTACGTAACGGCGTTGGCCCTCAGCGTACACGGTATCAAAAGCGAGACTTGATTTCCCACTGCCGCTGAGACCGGTTAAAACCGTAATTTGATTCCTCGGAATGTCGAGATTTACATTCTTTAAGTTGTGCTCGCGGGCACCGCGAATTCGAATTCCATCGTAGACTTGCTCAGGCATTCAATAACTTGTAAACCTTTCCCTCTATGTCTCCACGAATTCTATCTAAACTTGATTTCGTATTTGCTTCAAACCGTAAGACAATGACTGGCTGAGTGTTTGAGGGGCGCACTAATGCCCACCCATCGCTAAAACTCAGTCGTAAGCCGTCAGTGAGGTTGACCTTATAATCTGGTGAAGTCGACGAGAAAAGTCGAATCATTTGTTTTACTACATATATTTTTTTATCATCAGAAGTGTCGACTCGAATTTCTGGAGTATTGTAGGCTTCGCCAAAACCTTCAAGTAATTGCGGGATAGTTTTTCCTGTTTTGTCCATAATTTCAATAATGCGAAGGCCCGCGTACATCGCGTCGTCGTATCCAAAATTTCTATCAGAAAAAAAGATATGACCGCTGAATTCTCCGCCAAATGGCGACTTTTCTTCTTTGATTTTAGATTTAATTAAGCTGTGTCCGGTTTTCCACATTATCCCTTTGCCGCCTCTTCGGCGAATATCGGCATAAAGTCGGTCAGAGCATTTTACATCACCAATGATAGTCGCACCCTTGTGCGTGACTAAAATATCTCGACATATAATAGCCATGATCTCGTCACCATAAATCATGCGGCCCTCGTGATCTACCAGACCAATGCGATCTGAGTCTCCATCAAAGCCAATTCCAAGGCGTGCACCAAGCTCTTTTACTTTCAGTTGTAGGTCGCGCATGTTTTCTTCGACCGTAGGGTCGGGGTGATGATTTGGAAACATTCCGTCGGGCTGTTCAAAAAGAATGGTGGGCTTTAAGCCGCAAGATTCGTAAAGCCTTCGCAAGACACAACCGGCAGCGCCATTGGCGCTATCAACTACGACGTTAAAGTTATCCGAAAACTTAAATTGCGGTTTATAATATTCTACATAGGGAGTTAATATGTCGTGTTGGGTTTCTTTGCCGCTTCCCTGAAGGTAGGCCTTTATTGAAATAATTTTTAAAAGTTCCTGAATTTTTTCGCCATATATTGTTTGATTGCCGACAGATATTTTAAAGCCATTATACTCTGGCGGATTGTGACTTCCAGTTACCATAATGGCGCCCGATACGCCTTCCATGGTCCAAGTCGAAAAATAAGAAATTGGAGTGGCGATGAGACCAAGGCGTACCACGTCAGCACCTGATGCCAACATTCCTTTTACAAGAGCGTCAGCGATAGCGGGGCTAGAAACACGAGCATCATAGCCGACGGTAATTTTTGGCCGGTGATTGCCAGTGTGCTTCTTGATAAAACTAACATGGGCACGACCAAGATGTTCTGCAAACTCAGTGTTAAAATCCTTTTCATAAACTCCGCGAATATCATATTCTCTAAAAATACTCGGATTCATTATAAGAGCCATAGTTTTATCCTTTTTTTCGTATTAATTTAATCGCCAACTCTATCGCACTTTTCATCGAAGTTGCATCTGCTTTGTCTTTGGCGTAGAGGTCTTTTGCAGTACCGTGGTCGACGCTGGTGCGCACAAAAGGAATCCCAAGAGTAAGATGCACGCCAGCAGTGCCATTTAATGCTTTAAATGGAATTAATCCCTGATCATGGTAAGGGCAAATATAAACTGAATATTTCTGCCAGTTTTGAGGCAGAAAAGCAGCGTCTGGTACTAAGGGACCCGCCAAGGCAACTATTTTTGAAAGCCGCTTAATCACTGGTCTAAAAATCTCTGATTCCTCTCGCCCAATGATGTTATTTTCTCCTGCATGGGGATTTAGGCCCACAATAGCCAGAGGGAGCTTGCGACACTTAGGGGTCAAAAGTTTTCGCAGTTCAATGGCAGCAAGCCCCGCACGATAAAGGCGGACTCTCGTCAGTCTAACCTTGCTTAGCGAAACATGGCCCGTGACTAAAAGTACATTAAATTTCTCTCCTAAAAAAGTCATAAAAGGCGCACGTGTTTTAGCAACCATTTGGATGAGCTCTGTGTGGCCAATCTCCCGGTAACCGCTGGCCCGTATTGAGGTTTTTGAG